>NZ_JACJSF010000206.1 GCF_014698035.1 Desmonostoc muscorum FACHB-395 | reverse complement strand
CCTCCCACACCTCCCACACCTCCCACACCTCCCACACCTCCCACACCCTGCCCTGACGAAGTTTCAGCTTTTCTTAGTGCCATTCGGCTATGACCCTCTGGTTATGAGTGAAACTAATGCTGAATATCAAGACATACTTGATGAAATGATTAGGATAGGAAAGCTAAAAGCAGAATATAAAGACATACTTTTAGAAATCAGTGAGCTTGGCAGCAAGGCTTGTGCTAATGGGCTAATTTTCGGTTTTGGGTGGGGGGAAGATGCCAATCATGTTGTTCTCAATGAATATGAAATACTTGATAAAAACGGTAATTTTTTGTATTTAACTTTCTTAGAAGCGCGTGAATACCTTCAGAATTTAATTGCTGAAATTGAATCAGATTAGTTAATAGTTTTTGGTCTAATTGCTGCTACTTTGACTTAAATTACTGCTGCCACCGATTTGAGTAGCGCCCTCTGGTGCTGGTGGGTGGTAAGTCATAGACTGTAACCCCAAACGATCAGGACCAATAAAACGGTTGAGAGTGAATGAAATACCGCCAAGCATGACTCCAATTACTCCTTTAGAACCGATGCTTGCTTTGAGGAGCCACAATCAAAAAGATCATTCGCAACTTTTAGTTCACGTAAGTTAGCCTGCAATTATGATTTTCAGTTCAACTGGTATAGACTGCCATAATTGACAATGAAGTGGTATCGATTTTTATGTTGGAGCAACAACCGGAAAATTTACAGTTTTCTATTAAAGAGTTAGTCACCGAAGCATTACAAAAATCAGATCCCTCGGCATGGTTTGAAGTTTTATATGCCAAAGCCAAAGGGGACACAGCACAAATTCCTTGGGCTAAGTTAGCTCCTCATCCTTATCTACAAGATTGGTTGACGAATCATGAACCGTTCGCTTCTGGGCAAAAGGCGCTAGTCATTGGTTGTGGTTTGGGAGATGATGCCGAAGCTCTAGCTCATCAAGGGTTTGAAGTAACTGCCTTTGATATTTCACCGACAGCGATCGCTTGGTGTCAACAGCGATTTCCTAATTCAACTGTCAACTATATAGTTGCAGATTTATTAGCAATTCCCTCACAATGGCATCAAGCTTTTAACTTTGTTTTTGAATGTCGCAATATTCAAGCTTTGCCGTTGAATGTGCGTTCTTGGGTTATTTCTTCAGTTACCTCTGTACTTGCTCCTGGTGGAACGCTGTTGATGATTACTCATGTTCGAGACACAGAAGCTGAACCATCGGGCCCACCTTGGCCCTTATCTAACTCAGAATTAGCACAGTTTAAAGATTTAGGGTTATACCAAGTAGAGCAACTTGTATTTTTAGAGCCTGGGCAAATTGACGTTAAACAAGTTCGGATTGAATATAGAAGACATAATTCTCTAAGCAAATAGTAATTAATGCTCGACTTCTGTTGCTGTTATTTAGAGATCAAGCAATTTGCAACTTCTTTTTGAACCCAAGTCATATATAGCTATGAACCATGAAATTATTCAAATACCCAATTAAGCTTGCTTCTTCTTGCTTTGCCATCTGTGTTATCGCTTCTACGGCTGCGGTAATTGCTCAACCCAAATCTCCACAAACCAATTCAGTAATAAAATTAACACCGACTCAACTAAAAGTTTTACGTTCACTAGGCTTAAAAATAGCATTACCAAGTTACGTACCTACAAATTTTCATGCTGACAAGGTAATAGTCTCGGCTGGACGCGAAAATGTTGACAGTTTGCGTTACTTAATTATTTACCAAAATTTAAGTGCAGATAAATGCTTTGCGATTGAGTCAGTATCTGGGGGTATTGGAGACTTACCTGCTGGGTCGCGCAGTTACCCGATAAATTCTCCGATATTTGGAAAAAGCACTTTGGAGCAAGGATTATACGGTAATGCCAAACAACCAACATTGCTATCGCAGTGGTGGGGAGAGCAAAATGGCCCCTTTTACAGATTTGTTGGTACGGGAGTAATGCCAGAATTGTCTAATTGCAGTAACGTTACTCCCCAAGAAGCAGTCAAAGTTTCACAGTCGATTCGATACTTAAATTAATCGATTACAGCTTTACAGTGATTGGATTGCCAGTGCTAAAGCAATTCATCTATGGCGCTACTTTTTCTTTAAACTGTTTCCCAGCAGAGAATGCAGGCACTTTGGTCGCCGGAATTGTCATTGGCTCATTGGTTTTGGGATTACGCCCTTCACGTTCGGAGCGATCGCGTCGCTCGAATGACCCAAACCCAATGAGCGTTACCTTATCCCCATTAGCTACAGCCTCAGTAACGACTGACAAAAAAGCACTGATGATTTCATCAGCTTGCTTTTTTGTGACGT
The DNA here is from genome assembly GCF_014698035.1 of Desmonostoc muscorum FACHB-395. Taxonomy (GTDB): domain Bacteria; phylum Cyanobacteriota; class Cyanobacteriia; order Cyanobacteriales; family Nostocaceae; genus Nostoc; species Nostoc muscorum_A. The sequence continues at coordinate 2,491 of NZ_JACJSF010000206.1, read as the reverse complement.
TGGCTTTGGCTGCTACAGCATCCACTAGTTCACCTTTGTTCATAAATAACCCTGAAGTATTGCAAGTAATCGAAATCTAGCATTACCATCTCTGATTGGTAAAGGGTGAAAAGAAATGAATTTACATTAATTACTCAAGAATCAATATCAATACAAATCACTGTAACGTATGGATTAATTACTGATTCTGGCACATCAATTGTTAATTCTCCTAACGGATTAGAATTGAGGATAGAATCCATAATTGCACAGCGACTTGTGTAAGTTAGTGCTGTACCGTCAGCAAGAACAAACACTGATTTTACTCGTTTTATTGGTATACCCCTAACTGATATTGTCTCGTAAGGTTTCATTAATAGGTGTAGATAAATGCGATTTTCCTTACGAGTTGAGGGGCCATAAAATTGCCAGGGTTCTAATCCTGGGGTTGTATCCAGTATACTTTCACAGTGACTCTCCATCCAATCTGCTATATCTTTGAGACGCTCTAACTGCTCAGGAGGGATTTGTCCATTACCCATTGGACTAACATTAAGCAAGAGGTTGCCGCCTTTGCCTGCTATTTCGCACATTGTATGAATCAATTGACGAGACGATTTGAAGTTGCAATCATCTGAATTGTATCCCCAACTCTCGTTAATAGTCAGACAGGTTTCCCAAGGATGAGCAGGTGGATGAGGAGGAATAAACTGCTCAGGAGTTTCAAAGTCTCCACAATTGGGTAGGCGATCGTTAATGAGAATATTAGGTTGTAAATCACGAATCATTTTTGCTAATTTTTGAGCCTGCCATTGCTCTGGAGTGCGTTCCCAACTTCCATCAAACCAAATGATGTCAATTTGACCATAGTTGGTCAATAATTCTCGTATCTGATTGAACATAAATTGGATATATCGCTCCCACTGTTGCGCTGTCGGTTGAGGGAGTTGGTCAAAGCGATAAGGTTTATCTGCCTCTCTCCAAGCCGGATAGTCAGGATGATGCCAGTCACTAAGCGAAAAATAAAGACCAATACGCAATCCTACAGAGCGCATCGCTTCGACATATTCACGTACAATATCTTTTTTGTAAGGTGCAGATGCAATTGAAAAGTCTGATTCTTTGGTATGGAATAGGGCAAAACCATTATGATGCTTGGCTGTTAATATGGCATATTTCATTCCTAGACTTTTTGCTAAATCTGCCCATTCTTGAGGATTGTACTGCTGTGGATTGAAAGTATTAGCTGTGTAGTGATATTTATCAACTGGAATATCTTTGCAAAAAGGTAGGCTGAATACACCCCCAACTAACGGCCAAGATAACTCACATCCAATTTGAGAACTATGTCCCCAATGAATAAACATCCCCAATCGAGCTGTGTCAAACCAGTTATTCATCATGGTGAAATTTGGCAATAATTCTGCAAAAGAGAAGGAGAAATAGCTCCCAAGAGCATCTTAGTACATATACAGGTTTTGGTTGTTATTATTTGTTGGCGGAGGTGAAAATGCGACACCGCATAGCTCTAAAATACTATATTGACTAATCACGCCTTTGAGAGCAATCGCTCCAATTATAGAGACATTTTTACAGCGTTTTTGAGGTCGTGAGCCATCTTAGTGCGATCGCTCCCTATCTGTAAGTCCTAGCCCAATCGAGGAAAATCAGAGGTAGACAGTAGAGAAGCGGATGCCATCTGCAATACGCTGGCTTGTGCTGACTTCTAACCTTTGTAATGCCAACTTCAAGATTATTCGTTTTTTGCGTAAAGTACGAAATATGAGGTGAATAGTATTATATAACGGTACTTACTATGGATAAACCGGGGACAACACTAAAAGTCTCCTATATAATTTACTTCTATCAAAAACTGCTCTAGCTTTCGTCTAGGGCAGTTTTATATTGCACGGTAGAAGCCAGATTCACAACTGCGTTATCAGGCACGTGCAGTTCGTTAATATAACCCTTCTGGTGGGGAAATATCAGATCCAACAGCCACACCAGTGTTAGTATATTTAATCCCTGGTTTAACAGTAGGGGATTGTTGTTTTAACGATTGAAAAGCAGAAGAAGAGTTATCTTGCTCAATTGATATATTGGTATTTGCTTGTTGCTGGGACATCAAAGTTAATCCTCCCATTGCACCAGCAAGAAGAGCTGTATAACCTATATATAAATGCGTCGGGCGAATTTCCAATCCCCCTCCTTTTTTAGATTGATCCGAAAAGGGCTGAGTTACTGGTATAGCTGCTAGGAATGGCAAAGAGGCAGCTAAAGCAACACCATTAAGTCCTAAAGCATCTCCATAACGTCGTATAAATCCACGTACAAAAATGTCATCTGATAATTCTTTCCAGTTGCCGTTTTCTAATGCCTCTATCAGCTCCGTTCGGATATGAGTGGAAAGCTGGATGTGATCCAAAGAAAGCCCTTTGGATTGACGGGTTTTTTGGAGTTGTTGCCCGATTTGACGTAGGCACACCATGCGTTGTTGAGCTGCAAGTTCAGC
>NZ_JACJSF010000205.1 GCF_014698035.1 Desmonostoc muscorum FACHB-395 | reverse complement strand
ACAGCATCTCTAGTTTTAGAAGCTGAGGTTTCGATAGTCAGTTTTCGGTAATCTTGATCATTGAATGTCTGACCAGAAAAATCATAAAAGTTAATTTTATTAATTTTAAGTAAATTGCCATTGGGAGATTCACCCAGGACAAACGCCTGATCTCCAGTTTCAGAGATAGACGTGAGCTTTAACTTTAGAGGATTACCATTTTTGAGATAATTAATTTCTTTTAACTGTTGGGCAGAATCACTGTCTAACTCACCTAGAGTTTTGCCATCAAGTTTGATTTTCACTGTTTTGTCAGTCACCGACACAGCGCCAAATTCTAAGTTGACCGATTCGGCGTTGAAAACAAGTCCTGCATAAGAGAAGTTCTTGAGTTCACGGATAGTAATTTCAACCGGCTCGTTTCCTGGTAGTCCAATAGTTGCTGATGCTGTGGCAGGTTCTACCCCAACCATACAAGAGAGCGCTTTCGTTCCAATGGGAAGCTGTGCGGTTCTGGTTTCGAGCATGGCGAATTCCTTATATTCGCCGTCACTATCCTGGACAAACATTAGCCTGGAAACATGGCGCTCATGTCCGACTGGGTGGTGACTAGCTCTAATTTCTATCGGGTGTTTTTCGGTGGGATTCCAGTCTCGACCCAAAAATTGATTCGCTTCATTATTCAGTGTGACTAACTTCGGCTCAGTAAATTGCAATTTATCTAAGCGAGAGATAATCTCATTGGGGAAAGCAGCGAAGGCGAAATTAGAAACTTTTTTAGCGATCGCTTGGGGGTTTGCGTTTTCTTTTCTTGCAACTTCAAGTTCATCCTGGCGAGATGCACAGATGTTCCAAGCGGCGGCGGATAGAGCAAGTTTTTCTGACTCTGGGATAGAAGCATAAAATGCGAGAGCCGCCTCTTGTGCCTTGTCGAAAAGTAATTTAGTTTGGCTTCTAGTAAGTTCTGGTTTTAGTTCTAGGAGTTTAGCTCCCTGCATGGCCATCCCCACCTTGAGGTTGTGGTCAGTCACAGATTGTTGGCTAACTGTCCCCAGGTTGCGGTAGGCGGGTTTTCCATCTGACCCAATCTCACCATCTATCTGTGCAACTGCTAATAATTTATGGGGGCGTTCACTGTTTGTGAATTTAATTTCATCTAGGCGAATATTAAGTGTCTGGGCTTTCCAGATTAAGGGATGCCCGTAGCGGGTGAGATTGGTAATTTCGAGTTGCGTCCCTGAATCCGTTTGAATAATTGCGCTAGGGCCAGACTCTGTTTCTCGCCGCCTTGAGGCACGAACCGCAGCGTTGAATTTCAGATCAAACTCGTACTTGGCGGCGATCGCTGCAAATTTCTGCTGTGGTGTAAATTCTACTCCTTTGAATAAGTCTTTAAACTGGACTATGGGACGCGATTCTAACTGTGATTCTTGGAAATATTTATTAGTTTGGCTAATCAATAATTCTACTGGTGAGTAGCCCTTTGGTGTTATCCCCGTGTTTAAATAAACTGAAGGCGACTTTTTATCTTTAATATAATTAACATCACGATACAAGTAGCGGCTGTTTTCCCGGATTTTATCCATCTCCGGTTTTTTAGCACTTTTGAATAAATCAACCGCTATTTGGTTTTGATAACATCCCTCACCAATCATTTCCCGGTACATCAGGCGGTTAACATCCATCGCCTGCTGAATAATTTCTGGCGTTCTGTTAGGATTCTCTGCTAGAGCTACAACAGATTGCATGAAAGGTTTGTACTCTGCTCTAATTGCTTTGGGCTTCTCGCCATATTCCTGTTCAAATAAACTTTGATAATGGCTAGAAACTTGGTCTAAATAAGTTGATTGTTGTTCGATAGTTCCGTAAGTTTTAAGTACCTCAATTTCCGATTCTAATGCCTCTAGTGCTGTCACTTGATTGTTGATTATGCCCACGCTGATGCTATCGCTCATGTGGATAGCGATTTTTTCAAATGGGGGCTGGGTTCCATCTGTGGGATCATAAAATGACTGTTTTTTGAGCTTAACCGTGGGCGAATAGGCGTTTTGGGGAAGATTTCTTCGCTCTGCCTCTGCTGTTAAATTAGGATATAAGCTAGCTCTTGCCACACCAATGCAGTCACCATCGTAGTCTCGTGCTTGGCGTTCTGATTCGGTTTCTGCTGGGTCGATAAAATCAACACTAATCCCTCGTATTTCTAACTCTGTAATTCTGGCTTGTATACGCTTGTGGTCTTCGTCATTGACTACAATTACGCCTTGCAAAGATTTACCATCTGGAGCAACACGGTCTTCAACGTGTTTATTATTAGAAACACACAAACCATTAGAGTTGAGGAAAGGAGAACGGAAGTTAAGAATTTTTTCTTGCTCATCAAGCCAAGGGACACAAATTTCACCATTTTTGAGTTCTTTGGAAGGAATAATCATTGCTCGGTCAAAAGTGAGCGTTTTCCCAATAGCAATATCTCGCCACTCACTTTGTACAAAACGACTTAGCTCCTGCTTTACCTTCTCAGTTTCTAATAACTGCTGATGCCCTAGTAAATCGGCTTTAATGACTTTGTACATAAATAAGTCATCTTTGGCGGGGTCATCATCTAACTCCTGATCTGCATCTAAGTCATCATTTGTCTCTAAATTTTTAATATCTGTTTCAAGGTTTGTGACTTCTCCTATTTTTAGTTTATTTTGGCTCAATGATTCTTTACGTTTTTCGTATCTTTCACAATAGTAAGTAGCAACAAGTCTTGGGTCATCTTGAATAGAGGCTAATCTTTGAGTTTGTACCTCTAGTTCCTCAGCAAAATCTTTAATTCCTTGGGGGAAAGATGCCAGCAGTTGGGAGATAGACATCCGACCTTGTTGAGATTGCCATTTTTCAGCTAACCAAATATTTTGCTGATATAATCCTGGCTTAATCTGCGGTTTAGTAGTCCCTTTGGGTCTATCCTTGTCTGTTCCCTTAAAACTGCTTATGGGAAGAATTATATCGATTTTTGGTTCATTTTTAGGATCTGCATATTCTATTCTATCTAGTCTGTATGGTCGGAGCGTTCCTTTGCCAAAACGGTATTTAGTAGTATCTTCTCCAACTCCATCTACCCAACCAAATCGATGCTGAATTACACGATAGCTTTTATCTGCTTGGGATTCTCTTAAGGTTACTTTGTCATAAAGTTGTGTTGAAATCTGCCCATAACAGTCACCAACTAATTTATATGCTAAATCATTCGATAATATCCCTCCATTTTCACCAGCCTTTTCAGTAGAATCATCTACTACCAGAATGCTTAATTTTTCGTGAATCGCATTTTTACAAGCCCCAAGGAAGATGGAACCATAAGCCCCACGGTCTTTACTATCTGGACAAATTTTTTGAATCGTTTCTAAACATTCCTTTTCTCCATAAAGTAAACGAGTTTTTGAAGATAATAGTAGGATATGTCCATCTGGATGATTTTTTAATTCTTCGTCTGTACTGTACTCATCTGAATGCCCAAATGAGAATTTTTTATCAGGAAAGTAAAATTCCAGTAAAGTATTACTGAGATTTTCAGTTAAAATATTTTTACGATCATCTGTATAAATCCATTGATTGAGCCTGGGATCAAAATGTTTAATTTCCAGAGTCATGGTTTTGAGAAGCTAATGAAACTTGGTTAATATCTTGAGAGGTTTGTATGTCGAGAATTAAGCGTTGGATAAATATGCATAAGGAAGAATTCAATGCAGATGGAACTTTAAAAGATGAAGTAAGACAACAAAAGTTATCTAATGGCGCACATCCAGGAGCAATTGATAGTTATGCTCGTAGAGTAAAAGAAGAGTATGACGAGTGGAAGCACCTGGATGAGATTGATCCAGAACCGTGGCCAATCTACACAGCCTACGATTTCTTTACTGAACAAGAAAAAAAGGAATTTAACCCAGATGGTTCTCTCAGACCTGAATATGTAGAATATGCTCAGAAAATTGGTATCAGTGAAAGTGCCCTCGAACAACTTGAGTGGCGTAAGAAAATGGAGGTTGATCATTATAATAAAATGTCCGCCTCACACGTAGAACAAGGCATCAACTTTGGTGAATGGTTGATGGAAGGGAGGATTGGAAACAGCAGAACATACGTCCAACGTCGTCAGCAGATGAAGCAAGACCTGCGTAACTTTGAGCCGGAAGACAGTTTGCCTTTCGACAAGGACACAGCATATTAGGCGGGAGCGATGCCAAGTGAGTGATAATATAAGCTGAAAGCATTATCAAACAAAGCTCTCAGCTTTTTAATGGCATCCTTTTATATCTGCAATTGCTCCCCTTGCACTGAGCATAGCCTCTCCAAGAGTTGTATTGCGACTGGGCGAAAAAGCGGATTGTTTGGTTAATTGGCTTGCCGTTCTATAGCTGGAGGGATTACCCCAGGCGATCGCACAACTGACTTGTTAGAAGCGGCGGCAAGGAACGCAAACATCCCTAAAATAGCAAAGGACGTAATAATCACTTGCTGTACGGATGCAAAGACCGACTTTTCTTTCTCCTTTTGGACAGTAATGCGATTCAGATTCTGTTGAAATGCCGAGAAATACAAATAATTCAACACTTGTTTACATAAGGCGGGGTCTTCACCTATTTGTACTTTCTGGCACAGGAGAATTTCTAGATGCTCTCGGCGGCGATCGCTTGTAGACAAATCGCGCTCATCCCACAGTTTTGCCTGGGTTGTATCTAAAGGTCTATTAATACCTAATATAGTCATACTATAGCCTTCTTTATTTGTTGAGTTAGTTGAGGGAACAGGTGTAATTGATAAGTCAATTACACCCTAGTGTGCTTTTTGAAAAATAGAACTCGTATCTAACTTAAGAAGTTTAAATATGCTTTCAAAAAAGAACTAGCAACTTGAGTACTGAAAAAATCAAAGCTCAGGTTGCTAGTAAAGTTTGAGAAGATA
>NZ_JACJSF010000204.1 GCF_014698035.1 Desmonostoc muscorum FACHB-395 | reverse complement strand
TCCTCAATAAGAGCAGAACTCTTTGATACCCAAATGGCTTTTCTTCGTTCCTGACACCAGTTGTCGAGGATGATTCCTGCACATTGTCTTCCTTTCCCCGCGCCTGTCCCATCGCCTAAGATATTCTCTGATGTTTTAAGTTTTTTTTGAGCTAATGAAGTAAAAGTACCCGTTTTTAGCTATAGACGAATGGCACTAAGAAAACCTGAAACCTTTGTCTGAGGGAGGTGTGGGAGGATGGGGAGGTGTGGGAGGTGTGGGAGGTGTGGGAGGATGAGGAAGAAGTCTTACCCCCCACACTCCCCCCTCTCCCCACACTCCCCACACTCAAAAGCCAGTGAAATCAAGGGTTTGCGCTTATCTTAGTGCCATTCAGCTATAGACTTTAGCGTAACCAGCACAAATATAACAAAAGCAAGGCTAGATTCGAGCCTATATTTATGCAGCTTATACTAACACTATATTTTTGTGAATTATCGAAGATATTGAACATTCAACATAATATTGGATGAGAAATTAGCAAGCTCAAGCCTAATAGCATAGCTTTATTTTATAAAACTATCTATGGGCAATATTCACCTGAAACTTTGCTAAATAACAAACGATTTCTTGTTATCCATTCACCCCCACTTTCATGAATAAGAAAAGTTTTAATAAATTGCTCTAAAGTAGTAAGCTTGTCAAAGTTAACATCACAGGTGTATTTTATTCCAAACTTATCTATTACATAAAGTTGATATTGTATTTTAGTTTGATATGTCCACCCACATTTATATAGTAAAGAATGATTGCTTCGGTACTCATGTAAAGCTTCATTGATCATAGTAGCTATTTCAGACTTGCTTGCGTACCAAGTTATTAACTCTGGTTCTAACCCTAAGTCATTAGATAGGAGAAAAAAACTTTCAAAAATCTTGTTTAGTGGCTTTTTCATTTGCTGTCAATTGTATATTATTTGCATTTATAAAGAAGTAAGACTTATCTAAATTAAGCAAAACTTATAGGATAAAAGACAAGAACTTGTGTTAAATGCGTAAACTTCAGAAAATAATACTCATGAATACGATTGCATAGGGTTTATTACTTCTCTATCTCCCCAACTGTAGAAGAATGCCTGTTGTTCTCCCCATCCCATCCATTCTAAAATTCCTCCTCCAGCACGGTCAGCAAACATAACAGCTGCTGTAATCCGTAAAGTCTTAATATTACATTGAGCATTAATAGTACGCAGACATACTTTTTTAACAACATTATAAATAAAGCGAGTACTAACAGGTTTCAAATGACGAGACTTATGGTTAGGTGCAATTATAAGAAATTGATTATTAAGATTTTTAAGCTGTTGTAAACGTTGAGCCTCGAAACGTTCTAACAGAGGTTTTAGCCATTGACTTGCAGCTGAAGAAAACTTCAATTGTTCACTTACCCTACCTGACGAAACTTTACCTTTAGATACAGGAGGTTTTGGAACTACGATATAATAGGTTTCAGCAAGTGACAAACGATAAATATCTTTATTTAAATAAATTAAATCTGTGATTTTAGCATGACGTAATTCCCAATTAGTAAGAGCATGGAATATTATTAAATATAAAATTAAAGCTTCAGTAGGGTCAGACTGAGGATTAATAATAAAATTGCTTAGTTTCTGAATTACTTCAAAAGGGTAATGACTAATTTTCGGGGCAGGAGCTTTGATTGTACCTTGAACAGGGTTACTAATAACTAATTTATGAATTTTGGCCCAATCAAAAAAGATTCTTAATTGACCTTTAATATGGCGTAATGCATCGTTATCAAACCGGGGGACTTGAAATAAATTTCCATGTATTCCACAGTAATTACACTTTTTATCAGCTAATTTTTCGTAAATATTGGAGCTGAATGATGTTTGACATTGGCTACATTGCCACTGCCAGTAGAGGGATTTCAAATATTCTTTAATATGACAAGGTTGAATTAAACTTAGAGATGTTAACTGATGTTGAAAGCACCAAGTCCAGAAATCCCCTAAATTTCTTACATAATGATGAATACTTGAAGGGCGGTTTTTTCGTTTTTGAAGCCAAACAATAAACGAACGTAAAAGTGATTGTATTTCTTGAGGTATATTTTCAAGGCTTCTTAATATACTTTTATTTTTACAATAGCTTTCAAAGTCTTCTAATTGACCCTTGGCAACTAATATATGGCCAAGGTCAAGTAAGCGTGATCTAAGTAATTTAGAACGATCACGGCTTTGAGTAGAATTTAAATCTGGCATAAATTCTTCAATAGCTTCCCAAGTTAGAGGTTCAGGAAGTGGATGGGTTTGTAAAAGCTTCCCCAACAGTCTAATACTTTGCTTATAACGCTCAGTAACTTTGTCCCAGTCTATAGTTTTAACAAGAAGGTCAAATAGCCTCTTATTATATAGATAAGGGGTTTGAAAATGTTTTACGTAATCTTCTAACAATCTAGAAGCAGCTATTTCAGCATCACATCTTTTACAGAGGTATTCTGCTTTGTGTTTGTCTATTTTGTAAATAACTTTATACTGACTACACTTACTACAAAAATCGTATCCATTCCGCTCTTTAATAAAACATGAGTGGCAAATAGGACGGCTAGTTAAAACAGAGTGGACTGTTTTACTGCATACAGAACATATAACTTGAATCTGTTTTAGTTTTTCGTGGTCACGTCGATCTACAGCTTTGCAGCAAGGTTCACAGAGCCAACGATGAGTATCATGTATGATTTTAGTTTTATTGCATCGGCTGCATATTGCTAAAGGTTTACTTAGCGTTTTAGTGCAACGTAGACATAGAATAGTTTCTGAAGTAATGTTATGTGTCATGTAACCACAATTTTGGCAAGGTAGACTATGTTCCTTGCGATGACACCTACTGCAAATATTACGGCTTTTTAAAAATGATTTAGCTTGACGACCGCAAACTTCGCAAGTAACTTCCTGATATAGCTTGTGTTGTTTCATAAAACATTTGATAAAGACACAGCTGTTTGCTTTGATGCCAGCACCAGTTTTTGTTCTGGAGATAAGTGCTTGAGAGAACGTTCCATTCTTATTGCTTCTGCTCTACTGGTGAAAGACCAAGTAGCTACTAAAGTTAAAGGTCTGTTAATACGTGTATAGCGTCTTCCTCGGCCTGCATTATGAGCAGCAATTCGCTTCTCTACATTTTGGCTGTAACCAACGTAAAGTGTTCCATTTGCACAACAGGCAAGATAAACATAGAATTTAGCTAATTGATTTTTTTTCATCAGAGTCATTAATATATTTATGGGGATTAGGAAAAATACTATTTTCTTTGGATTGAGAATTTTGTTTTCCTCCATAAAGCTGTACTGGTTCACTTCCAACTTCTTTAAGCCATTTTTGCTGCTCTTGTGGAGAATCTGGAATAATATCAAAAAAATCGCTAATTTTGCAGTTTAAGGCATTACACAACGCTTGAATTGTTTTACATCTAATACTACTTGGTTCGTTATTAATAAGAGTAGAAATTGCTTGTAAAGATAATTTTACTCCTGCCTTCTCTTCGATTAACTTTTGTAAGTCTATTGGACGATAAATGTCATGGTTAACAGCTAACCATTTTTTAAGATTCCAAATCACTGGCATATAAGGCTTCCTTAGATAGAATGAAGCGTTAGCTCATTTATCATATTATCAATCGCTTCTTCGTATCTTTGTTTGCTTGGTTTAACATAACGCTGCAAGGTACTGGGATTAATATGTCCCATTAAATCCATCAATACCCAAATATCACCTGGTCGTTTTTCCATGTAGTTAGTAGCAAAGGATTTTCTCAAACTGTGCCAAGCGAATTTTGGAGGTAAATCTAAACCTGCTTTTCTAGCTTGTTCAACTATTTTATTGAGAGCAGACCACATTTGCTGATAAGAAATTATTTCTCCTCTCTCCGTTAAAAAAAGTGTGGTATTTATTTCTGAATTGGGTAAATAAGGTCTTATTTGTCGTTCATAAATAGCTAGAGTATCCTTAGCTAACGGTGTCATAATAGTCTTTCTAATTCGTTTACCAGAACCTTTAAACCCTTTTCCATGTCTGGTTTGAATCCGATTTTTTTCATAAAACAAATCTCTATGAATATCTAAATGTCTAATTTCATCAGCACGTAATCCGCTTTCCCCTGCTATCACAACCATCGTGTAATCTCTAGAAGCAGTTATCTTTTTTTGATTACTGCTGAGATATTCTGTGCGAATGAAATCGTAAAAATTTATGAGTTGTTGACCTGTTAGGACAAAGCCTTCGTTCTCATGATCAATAACATGATGTGGATAGTCATATTCTGAGACAGGCTGCTCAAGTCGTCCATACTTCGCAATAATAGATTGTCCAGCTGTCCCTGGAATATAAGGAAATTCTAGAACGTATCCAAAAAATCTGCGTAATTGTCCTAAATAAGTACGAATCGTTTGGGATTTAAGTTGCATAGCAACCAAGCCCTTACTAAAGGCTATTATTCGTTCTCTGCCTCTCACGGCTTCCATAGCCTCCCAAACCATCAGAGGTCGGTAACCCTCTGGGTGGTTATTATCTGGAACTGGATAATTCTCAAACCAGCCTTCTAAAAATTGACGGTCGCTCTCTAGAGTAGCTGGGCTATGATTGCGAGTTAGATGCGTATCTAAATATCCGTAAAGAATAGCTTGATGATCTTCTAGCTGTTCCGAAAACGGAATCGGACGAATAGCTACCGGAAAGCTATGGACAATAGCAAGGTGTGGACGACTCATACTTAGCCAGCCATCTTTCTTGTATTTGAAGTATTTAAAACTAGCTCAATGCTATCATGCAAAACTTGCTTAACTCAAGCAAAACTTGATTAAGTTACAAAAGTTAGCGTAGATAGGAAGCCAAAGTGATTTTTAATGGGTAGAAAACTTCAGAATTCTCCAGTA
>NZ_JACJSF010000203.1 GCF_014698035.1 Desmonostoc muscorum FACHB-395 | reverse complement strand
GTCAAGGCTTTTGAGAACGGCTGTAAAGAGTTCTCCGAGGGTGAGAAATTCACCTTTCGTTGGTCTTCGTTTTGTGATGAAGACAAAGTGATTGAAAGCTATCGCCAAAGGCTGCGAAACCCCGTATCTCCTGAGAGTGAGTTTCTTGATTGGGGGCAGGTTGCCCGAATGCAAGAACTCACACGTAACCATCAGCGTAAGGATATCAAGCTCGGTATTTACACGACTTTCACTGTCCGCCCAGGAGGAACCGAAGGTGGTGACGCGGTAGATAGAGCGATAGTTAAGCTAGCTAACTTCCTACAACGCAAATTCACCCCAACAGGAGCGACCGAACTCACTCTTCAAAACTTAATTCAAGTTCTTGAAAAAGCGATAATTGTCTCTTTGCGTCATCAACAAATACTATCTGAGATGGGCTTGTTCCCCTCGCCAAAATCAGACAAGCAATTGTGGAGTGATTTAGTTTCTAGAATGGGTGCAAAGCCGACAAAAGTGCCTCATGCCTTAGTTTATGACACTGGCGAATTAAAAGAGGAATTTAACGAAGCCGCGCCTAAACCAGAGAGATACAACGACCAGCTACACGCAACCTCAGTACTTTTAAATAACGGTATACCCTACGCGGACAGGCGCTGGGTATGTTTGCCCCATCAAAGTACTGACAAAAAGAAGTATATCGGCGTAATGACGCTTGCTCAAAAACCAGAGGTATTTGCTTCAACCTATCAGCAAGTACGCTTTTTATGGGACGTATTCTCACGCGAGGTTATTTATGATGTCGAAATAATTACAGAGATTAGCCCAGCCGATCAGAAAATGGTTAGGCTTACCCAACAATTGATTACGAGACGTTCAAGAAATGCCGAGGTTAGTGCCAGTAAAAAGACCATTGATGTAGGAGCGCAGATTAACACAGAGCGTTCTATTGATGCTCAAAAACAACTTTATACAGGCGATGTGCCGGAAAATGTAGCTGTCATAATCCTTGTTTATCGCAATTCTCCAGGAGAAATCGACGACGCTTGCAGGCTGATTTCAGGGTATATCAATCAGCCTGCCGAGTTGATTAGAGAAATGCAATATACATGGTCAATCTGGCTTGACACTTTGCTGTTGAGACAGCGACCACAACTGACTTTTCCTTTCAACAGACGCGCCACTTTCTTTGCCAGTGAAGTAATTGGTTTAACGCCAGTCGTTCAAACAGCGCACGGTGATAAACAAGGCTTTGAATTAGTAGCTGATGAGGGTCAATCGTCGGTTCACATTGACCTATCAAAGCCGAAAAACATGATGGTAATCGGCACTACCGGGAGTGGGAAATCGGTAATAATTGCCTCTATTATTTATCAATGCTTGGCGTTGGGAATGTCAGTATTAATGATTGACTTGCCAAATGATGATGGTTCAGGAACCTTTGGAGACTTCACGCCCTACTTTAATGGATTTTACTTTGATATATCAAAGGAATCAAACAATCTTGTACAACCGCTAGACCTATCAAAGATTCCTGAGTCGCAGTGGGAGGAAAGGACAAAAGCCCATCGAAATGATATTAATTTAATCGTACTTCAATTAGTTTTAGGAACGCAAAAGTTTAATGGGTTGTTATCACAAACTATAGAATCTGTAATCCCTTTAGGTACAAAAGCCTTTTACGAAAATGCCGACATCAAGGAGCGATTTGAATTAGCGCGAAAAGCAGGGATAAACACCCCAGAGTGGGCGGATACCCCGACATTGGCAGATATGGAGAAATTCTTCTCGCTTGCGTACATTTATTTAGGCTATCAGGACGACAATGTAGAAAAAGCGTTAAATTACATCCGCTTGCGGCTTCAGTACTGGCAAGCTAGTAGCATTGGTAGCGCTATCTGCAAGCCTTCAACCTTCCAGGCTGATAGCCAGCTAATTACCTTCGCCCTGACTAATCTGCAATCAGGAAAGGATGCAGAAGTGTTCGGGATGAGTGCATATATCGCCGCGTCCCGTCAATCCCTCTCCTCGCCCAACAGCGTGTTTTTTATGGATGAGGCTAGCGTATTGCTGGGATTTTCTGCATTATCGCGGCTTGCGGGTCGCAAATGCGCCACGGCTCGTAAACAAGGCTGTCGGGTGTTTCTGGCGGCGCAGGATGTGATTTCTATCGCCAAATCGGAGGCGGGAGAACAAATATTACAAAATATGCCATTGCGATTGATTGGGCGCATTGTCCCAGGTGCGGCTAATAGTTTCTCTGAGTTACTGGGCATCCCTAGAGAAATTATCGATAAAAACGAAAGCTTTGTCCCCAATATTCAGCAGCTATATACGTTGTGGTTGCTCGACTATAACAACAAGTATGTGTGCTGCCGCTATTATCCCTCGTATCCACTGTTGGCATTGGTTGCCAATAGCAGAGAAGAACAAGCCACGCGAGATAAATTCAAGAAAATTCACAGCAACAAGTTCACCTGGGTGGCAGAATTTTCTAAGTATTATGTTGACTGCATCAAACAGGGAAAACCGTTATGAAGGTACTATCATTAGCCATTCAAAATAAGTTATTGCTGGCAATCCTCACGGGTGTTGCGTCAATAGGAAGCTTTCAGGTTTGGCAATACAATCAAGCTCAATATGAAAAACGTATGAGAAACGCAAAGAATGACTGCGGGGTGTACATAGAATTGGGTGAAGATGCCGTTAGATTCAGTCCTAGTTTAAAAGCAGTGAAGTATCAAAATAAGATCCTTCCGGGGTTAGAACAACCTGGGATTAATTCGGAATCGGCTGATCCTGGAGATTACGTGATGATTTTGAGATCGCAGTCTTCCACCCTTCCGCCTAATGCAAAGCCCTTTGACGACCCCTTTTTTACGAGCTTGTTAAATAAGGAAACATTGCCAAAAACATTAATGGTTTCAGTAGTGTCCTTCGATAAATCAAAAAAACAAGCGACTGTCGAATCCTACTGTACCAAAAAACCTTTTGTAGTAGACATGGATAATTTGTATGAAAGATCCCAAACGATTGATCGTAATCTCAAGCACAGTGGTTTTGATATCCTTTTCTAGTCTCCCAGCTAACGCCCAAACAAATCAAAACCAATCTTTTCTGACTCAATTTCAACAAATTTACAGTAGTTTACAGGCTTACATTAGTAATTACCAGAAAGAGTTTTCTAAAAGTTTGGGCAAGTTGTCAGCAGAATTAAATCAGGCGATTGAGTCTAGTGTTGGAGATTTAGGTATTCCCGATCCTCTAAAAGCTGGTAAGAACATTGAGAAAGTCATAGAAAAACAAGAAGGGGATTTACTAATACTAGATCCACGCATTCAAGCTGATAATGCCATCAAGGATTGGAACCAACAATATACACGCGGACAGTCTCAATCAGTTCTTGGTGCTGAAGGACAAAAAGTCCAATCACAGGAGGCAGAAACCACTAATGATGCTACCTCCCAATCAAGCGAAAATGCTAATGCCGCTCAAGATGATGTCATCACCCAAGACATTCTCAAAAAGATGGCGACTCAAAACTTACAAAGCGCTGTGATTGCAAAATCCCTTCACTCAGAAGCTCAAAAACAATCCCGTTCTTTGGCAGTTACCAATATTAATCTTGCTGACATTTCTAGTCGCATGGATGAGCAAGCGGCGGCGAAGGATCAGGAATCTAACGCTGCTACCCGTCAAATCATCCAATCTGCCGCCGCTAACGATTCATTCTGGAAAAATCAATAATGCTGGCATTATTAACTATCCTATTTGCTCAAACTACGGGACAGCAAGCGGGGGAAAATACAGGGACTACAAACGCCGGGGAGATAGTTGAAGGGGCGGTTAATGGTGCAGACCTAATCTATAAATCCTTTGAGAATGATTGGGCTGAACTGGCATCAGGAACAAACCCAATTTATACGGCTGTTGTTGCTGTTTCTACTCTTGCTGCTGTGGTTATGATTGGTTTTGCTTCCTTTGGGTGGTATCGGAAATATGCAGAAGAAGGTTTTGGGTTTGATTTTGTCTCTGAGATGGTTTTACCTTTGCTAGTAATTGTCATGCTAAGTAACAACGGGTTCCTTCTCGCCAATACGACAATCGCGCTGAAAAATGTATCCACTGGACTAAATAGAAACATTCTAAATATTACTAGAAATGGCGTGAATTTGAGAGATGCTATCCGAAATGTCAACGCTGACCAAAGCTTTATTTTAGCCGCACAGATAGCTTTAGCTAATTGTGAAAAACTTAGTCAGGAGAAGAAAGAGGGTCAAGAGTTTAGCGAAAAACAACTTTGCATCAATAAGGCTGTAGAGGATACCAGAAAATCTGCACAGCAAGCTAGAGAAAAGACTGGCGCGGGTTCTGGAGTCGGAAGTTGGAACCCCTTAGACCTTACTGGCGAACTAATTAATAGCGCAGTTCAAGGCTTTGTTTACGTAATCCTCAGTGGACTATCAGCAGCTTTTCAATACATCGTCCAACTGTCATTTTTAATGATTGCATTCGCCGCCCCAATCTTCCTAGTTCTATCTTTGCTGCCCTTCCAAAGCAAGCCTATTTACGCTTGGCTGTCTGGCTGGTTAGGACTGACATTGGTTCTCATTTCGTACTCGATAACAGTAGGCATTATTGCCAGCGCAATAGTCTCCAAACCTTCTAGCAATCCTTTATTATTGCAACTTTTGCAAGCGATTTTCTCGCCATTACTTGCAGTAGCTATAGGCACTGGTGGCGGAATGGCTGTATTTTCAGCTTTCACTAGTGGGGTTAAATTCTCGGTGGGGTTAAGGAGATGAAATTATTAGAGAGAAAAGAGCTAAATTTCACCCCAATTTTCTTAATAGTCAATGCGGTTTTATTAATGCTTTTATTATTAATAGAAGTCGTTAATTTTGCTCGGATAGCAACGTTTTCTAAAACTAAAGCTTCCACCCTTGTGGAGCTACATGATGGCGAATCTATTAGAGTTCTTCCTATAGGCAGTGAGGAGCGCTCCCCCCAAGCTATTACACGTTTT
>NZ_JACJSF010000202.1 GCF_014698035.1 Desmonostoc muscorum FACHB-395 | reverse complement strand
AGTTGTTAAATAAATTGTTAAATGAAGGAGGTCTTATTATTAAATGGGAACGCAAAATTAAAAATAAAGGTAATGCTATTTATTAAATTTAGCTGCGTAACAGCTTAACCCCAATGGGTTGAGTTCGCACTTTAATCTCTCTCAGATGATAACTGAATAACCATGAGG
Organism: Desmonostoc muscorum FACHB-395; assembly: GCF_014698035.1. GTDB lineage: Bacteria > Cyanobacteriota > Cyanobacteriia > Cyanobacteriales > Nostocaceae > Nostoc > Nostoc muscorum_A. The sequence continues at coordinate 4,899 of NZ_JACJSF010000202.1, read as the reverse complement.
GTGACTCCAAGTAAAAAAAGAGAAGTCCCTCTCCGTAGGTGCAACGGTAACAGCATCATCCCTACGGTAGCGACTAGCCATCAATCCGTAAAGCGAGATGAAAAGGAGGTAAAAACTGGCAGCCTAAGCTGGTTCCCTTCGAGCATGAACCCATGAGTAGCGTAAGCAAAGATGCGTCTGAACCATCGTAACTCTGAACCAGCGAAATAAGGCTTTTTGCGCTGGAGCCAAAAGGCAAAGGATAAGGGGCTGGCAATTCTCCATTGACTAGCAAGCACTCCCAAAAGAAACCCGGTGGATAGCATCATCTCTAAAGGTTCTAACAATGGTTGTTCGGAACGAAGTAACCTATCGTTGCCCTTGATCGGTCGATATCAAGTAGGTGCTAACTGTATGCAACGAACAGGAAAGATTGAGTCAGAAGCGAATGCCTTGCTGTAATGGTAAGGATATGCTGACGGACTCACGGTGATTTGGAATGTAAAGTTATGAGTAGCAATGCAAAAGTCTAATACACGACAAATTACTCCCAAACTAACCAATAACGGTTTCCTTCCCCTGAAGACTAACCCAAACAGGAAAGCAAAGAGTAATGAATCGATGGGGGAATGGAAACATATCAACTGGCGTAAGCTCGAACGACGTGTTTTTAAGTTGCAAAAACGAATTTACAAAGCATCTCTTCGTGGTGATGTCAAAGCATTTCGTAGACTCCAGAAGACGCTGATGAAGTCCTGGGCAGCAAAGTGTTTATCGGTACGTCGGGTAACACAAGACAACCAAGGTAAAAAGACGGCAGGAGTGGATGGAATCAAATCATTATCCCCAGAAGCACGTCTTATATTGGTTGCAAAATTAAAACCTAACTCAAAGGTGAAACCGACACGACGGGTTTGGATTCCTAAACCAGGAACGGAGGAAAAACGACCTTTGGGCATTCCCGTAATGGGCGACCGAGCCTTGCAAGCGCTTTTCAAAATGGCATTAGAGCCAGAATGGGAAGCTCGATTTGAACCTAACTCATACGGGTTCCGACCAGGGCGCTCATGTCATGATGCAATTGAAGCAATATTCCTCAGTATTAGACGCAAGCCAAAATTTGTGCTAGATGCTGATATATCAAAATGTTTTGCTCGGCTTACGCCAGACAATATCGCCGAATCGGTTCCTTCGCGGCAGCAGCAACCCTTCACCGTTGAACGTCTCCAAGACTTTGGACGCTGACTTGCGTTGTCCAAAAATCTCAAACACTAAGTTAATTCGGTCAATCACTTCACGATTTGGGTGCTTGTTTACCACTCCCAGTTCATTCCGAACTAAACCCACGGGTAAGGTCAGTGCCAGTTCACCACGCTGGGCTTTGCTCAGAATCCCGGCATTTAAACGGGAACGAATCGTATGCAACTCTACTTCTGAGATTTGTCCTTTGAGTCCCAGCAATAATCGACCATTAGCACTACTTGGATCATAAACCCCATCTCTGTCAGCAATCAAACAACTTCTGTAACCGCACAAGTCCAGTAGGGGATACCAGTCTGAGCAATTACGTGACAGGCGAGTAACATCATAAGAGAGGATAATTCCAACTAATCCCAGGGTTACTTGGGCTAACAATTCTTTAAAGCCTGGTCGTTGCTCTGCACTTGCGGCGGTAATTCCTAAATCACTGTCAATTACTTCAATGTTATTATCCGACCAGCCCAGTTCTATAGCTCGTTGGCGCAGAGCGTATTGCAGACGCAGGCTCTCCTGGTTGCTGATTAATTGATGCGGGGTAGACTGACGAATGTAGATTATCGCTTTGCGGTTCAGGTGTTGGAGTGTTACTAGTTCTGAGGTACTCATAAATTACCTCCTGGAATACCGTTTGCAGTTCGCCTGTGATTACTTCTTGGAGGGAAGGGGTGAGGCGTTCCCAGATTTCACGGGGTGGGATTGACATAAAACCTCACATTGTTTAACTAACGTGACCAACTCGGTCACACTCTCTAATGTGAGCTTAGTACATAAATACTGTTTTGGGAGAGCTAATTGGGTTGCAGATATTGGAATGCGTAAGTGCATATGACCTTGATAGGCTACTACCACATGACCTTCACCACTTGGCGGGGTTGATATAGATATCACTGCAAACCTTCGCCCAAATAGTAGGTGCATCACATCAGTTACTTCGATCTCAGTTAAGTCTGCTGATGGGTTATTGAGATGGGTATTAAGTAATGGTTTCGTTTGACCGCATCGACCATGAAGCACTGCTAAGAAAATTAAATACGTCCCCCACCATACGCCGACAAGTTCGAGCTTGGTTAAAAGCGGGGGTGATGGATAATTGGCAGTTGTTTGCGACATCTGAGGGTACGCCACAGGGTGGCGTGATATCGCCATTATTGGCTAACTTAGCCCTCCACGGTATGGAAAAACGGATTAAATCAGAATTCCCAAAACTCAAGGTAAGAGATAGGGAAACATGGTTTCACAAAAAGGGGAGCAATTTTAATTCCCCATATCTAATCCGTTACGCTGATGACTTTGTGATTCTCCACGAAGACTTAACCGTTGTCCAAAGATGCCAGCAAATTATTTCTGAATGGTTACATGACATGGGCTTAGAATTGAAGCCATCTAAGACACGCCTAACACATACCTTAAATAAGTATGGAGAAGAAGAACCGGGGTTTAACTTTCTCGGTTTCAATATACGGCAGTGGAAAGTGGGGAAATACCACTCAAAACAAGGCTTCAAAACAATCATCACCCCAAGCTCATATAAGCAAAAGATACATTACGACCGAGTAGCAAGTATCATCGACAACCACAAGTCAGCGCCACAAGCGGCGTTAATTAATAACCTAAATCCGGTAATTACTGGATGGTCAAACTACTACTCAACAGTGGTAAGTAAGGTTGCTTACTCCTACTTAGATAACCTCATGTATCCAAAGCTTAAAGCTTGGGCAAAACGCCGCCATCCCAAGAAAACTTGGGAATGGGTGTCAAATAAATATTGGCAAACCATAGGTGGTGATAATTGGGCATTCGCAACCAAGCAAGAAGGGAAAAACCCAATGCGGTTACGGACACATGCGGAAACTCCAATAGTCCGTCATGTGAAAGTCAAAGGCGAGGTTAGTCCTTATGATGGCAACCTAATTTACTGGAGTTCAAGAATGGGTAAACACCCGGAAGCGACTAAAAGAGTGGCAACACTTTTGAAGGAGCAGAAAGGGAAGTGTACTCACTGCGGATTGTACTTCCGAGAGGAAGATGTACTGGAGATCATTCGTGAGAGGTTAGAATGATTGCACTTTTGTCAAGAGGGTGCGGGAAAAGGAGATAAATCCAGATTGGAGAGTGGCTTTCGGAGATATTTAACCACACCTAAATCTTGATTCTCTGGGGCTGCAAAGTATTTAATCGGATCATCAGCTTTACCTTTATCATAGGCAACACTAAAATGATAAAGTCCTCGATAAATCATCTCAAGAGAAATGCGGTCAAATGGTAGAGATAATTCGTCTGCAACCGCGTCCCCCAAATCAACTAAAACAGCATAAAATAACCAAGTTGCCCAGACTTGTAGCTTGACACCATTAATAGAGCCAGTCCATAAATAAGACAGCCCTAATAAACGTTTAACCGAGTAAAAAGCTTCTTCAATTCTCCATCTTCTTCGATATAAATCTGCCACGACATAGGGAGATAATATTGCAGGGTCGAGAACAGAAGTAATGTAAGAATAACTAGTTCTACCAACCTTTATTTCAATTAGGCGTAAAGTTAAAACTGGTGCGCTACGACGAACAGTTCCAAGTTCAATCAATCGGTCTTTAAGCGAATGGTCATAGCTAAAAATCTTTAAGTATTTAATAGATGCTTTGGCTTTGAAGCGAGTAATAAAATTAACTTCTTGGCTAATAAGTTGTTGCAAAAATTGGAAATGGTAAAAACCTCTGTCAAGTAAAATCAGAGTTTTGGCAGGTAGCAAATTCAGTAATTGAGCTTCAAAATTCGTCTCTGATGCGGCGGGGTTTGTGTGAAACCAAACCTCGATAGGTAAACGATTAACCAAATCAATAACTGTACAAATCTTACCCGCTAATTGCCCTGTTTTCAGGTGTTATAGGCTTTTTAGCTTGCGGAATAAGGCTTCTAATGTAGATCCATCAGCTATCCAAACTCGTTCAAAATTAAGTAGTGCGAATTTAACACTGTTTGGTAATGGTCGTCTGAGTCGTTGTTGCCAATTCAGTTGTAACTGAGGTAGTAAATCTTTAAAAACGCGCTCAAATAATTCAGCAGGAAATACTAAAAATCTTTCTGATAGCGATTGTTGAGCAACTTTAGTAACTCCACACCATAACAAACCTTCTCGTGCTAATAGACGATTTAGCTCTTGAACGCCAGGAACTTGTCGCCACAACAGTGTTAATACTGCTGCTACCATAAATGATAAATTCAGAATTCTATCTCGTAATCCTAACTGCTTATAATATTTTTGTTGAGCATAAACTGCTGGAGTTAATAAAGCCTCTAAGTGTTTGGCGATGACTTCATTATCTATAGTCGGAGTATGATATCGTTGTGCGTGGTCAGAGTTTTGTTTTGGTCGCTTGGGCATGGTGGTAAACCAAACTTTTCATTACCTCGTTTAATAATTGAATTTACCTAACAATGTTGCCGGCTTCTTGCTTTAGTTTTTTGTCGTTACAATACTTCTTCTTACCTTATTAAAACTATTTTGAGTATTTTAGCTGATTGACAAAAGGCACTTTATTCTAACCTCTCACGAATGCTCAGGAGGTGCAATTTTACATCACTAGTCTTGCCAGTGATGCTAATAAAATTGGTAGCGCCATTCGACAGCATTGGGGAATAGAAAATTCTCTTCATTGGACATTA
>NZ_JACJSF010000201.1 GCF_014698035.1 Desmonostoc muscorum FACHB-395 | reverse complement strand
GAAGATTTTATCTGAATAGGAATAAAGATGTCAAAGAGAATGATTATAACTGTAGGAGATGCGCGGGTGGGTAAGTCTACAGTTATCAAGCTATTGCTAGAAATGTTCGCCCAACAAGGAAAACGGATAAAGGTTTATAACCAAGAATCATTCCCTGTATTTAAAGCTTATGAGCAATTAGCAACCATCAAAAAGTTTGATTTATCAAATGACGATGCTGATGCAATAACAGATGACTTAAATCATCCTGAGCTAGATGTGATGATTGTTGATATGCCCGGACAAGATATTGAAAAAGTAATTCAATATATCGAGAGTGCTAGCTTATTTGAGGTTGTAGTAAAATTTGGTTGGAATTTAACATTTCTTCAACCTATTTCTCACAGGCAAGACTGTATATATTACTTAAATGCAATCATCCAGAACGCGACTAATAACGCTAACTACGTGGTAGTGAAAAATTACCATTTTGCACCAGAGTTTAGAGAATATGAGGAGAAGATACGGAAAAAGCTGTTAATCATAGGAGGGACAGAAGTAGAATTAATGGCTCTACATCGAAATCATTATCAAGCTATGGAAAAGGCTGATAAACCATATTCACAAGTCTGCCAGGATCTCTCAATAATTTTATTTTGGAGAAGTTTCATTTTTCAGTGGATTAAAAAGTTTCGTCATTCAGTGATGAATAACAATTTGGCTATTAAATATCTAGGACTTGATTGATGACACTACAAGACACACTACAAGGTTATTCCCCATCAGAACAAAAACGCATAGTTGAAGGGGCATATCAACTAGGAATTACACCAGACGATCCAGTTTTTAGGATGATGGCGACACTGGGCAGATATGAAGAAACGATCATAGACCTCCAGGCAAGAATGGAGGCAATGATAGAAGCGTGGGCAGCACTGATAGACCAAAAACTGGATAAGACAAGCAAACAAGCCGAGTCAATGCATTATACAGTTGTGTCAAATGCTGTACGTGATGAGATCAAAAAAATCAAGCCCACCGGCACAGGCATGAAAGTGCAGGCAGGCTGGGGATTGGGGACAGTATCTCTTGTGTGTGGATTAGTCGCCGCTGGCAGTACCTTGCTGGGTTCGCTGACCACATGGAATCTGGTGCAAAATATAGGAACGAATCAGTCAGTAGTAGTCTCACGTAACGATCTTAAGATTCTCCAATGGGCAAAATCCCAAGAGGGTAAGCAAATGTATCAAATAATCTTGAAGAATCAAGCAGCAATTGAAGCTTGTCAAACACAGCAGAGTAAAACCCAAGGCTATTGTTTAATTCAAGTAGGTAAGTAGCTAACCTACCTGAAGGTAATCTTGTTCGATGTAGCCAAGTTTACTAGCTTCAATCAAAGCATTGACGCGATCGCTGACATCCAACTTCGCAAAAATCTTGTTAACATGCCCTTTGACAGTACTTTCAGTAATAAATAACTGCTCGGCAATCAGCTTATTAGAAAAACCGACTGCCATCAAAGAAACAATTTGGATTTCAGTATTAGTGAGATTATCTTGATAAGTCTTACCTTTGATTTTCTGTTGCTGACAAAAATTCCGTCGGCTGATATAAGGGTCAAAAAAACACTGATGGTCATAAAAAGTTGTTTTTATGGCTTCTAACAAAAGAGGAACATTGTTCTTTTTGAGAAGGTAAGAATCAGCGCCGGCATTTAAAGCTGATTGAACAGTGCTTTGAGAAGAATGGGAAGAAAGAACAACAACTTTAGTGTTGCTATTGAGTTTGACCTCTTTAATCACTTCTAGCCCAGATATGTCCGGTAAACCAATATCCACCAAAATCACATCGGGATTTAATTCCTTAACTAAATTAATCCCTTCAATACCAGTACGAGCAACACCGACCATTTCCATATCTGGTTGTTGATTGATAGCAGTAGTGATCCCCAACCTAATAAGTTCTTCATCCTCAATGAGCGCTAATCGAATCATAGATCACTTCGATTATAAGATGACTCAATATTTATAACATAGTTATTGGTGTTAAGTCTTTTACTTTTTGTGTCTGTCATATAAAATATAAGTAATCAAAAATCTTTCCAGATAAATGAAATAAACTTTAGTACTAAAGTTGGATTGGATATTTTTTTTATAACTAAAATAAAAGCATTCTCAAACTTTATAGACATAATTAGGATTTATTCATAAAAGTAGCCAAAATACCATCTGTCGTTGGAAACATAGTTATGCAACAGGAAGTTTTAAGCATATTAGGTTTGTTACACGATGTTTCAAACAACTATCAAGGAGCATCGTTAGTTTTGAATCAAATAATTGATGGTGCTTATGGACAGTCTTTAGAAGAGATCAAACCGTTGCTGATAGCTTTACAACAAACGAATGAGCGAGGGGTGAGTTTGATTCAATCTGAAAGAACTGCTTTTTTTGAACTAAATCCAGCGACAATGGAGCAGTTTGATATGTTATGTTTTTTACAAACAACTTATTCTCGATTCAAACCAATAGCGCAGTATCATTCCTTGAATCTCCACTATGAAACACAACTAACATACAAGCATGGAACGCAAGTACGGGGTGATAGCATAAGTATTGACCGAATGCTGTGTAATCTTGTGACAAATGCTATTAAGTACACTCTTACCGGAGATATCTTTTTAAGGCTGCTCAATCAAGAAGATGATTTAATTATTGAGATTGAAGATACCGGCTGTGGGATTGCCGCAGAACAAATTTCCAATATATTTATCCCATTATGGCGAGCGCCAAATAGCAATTTATTACATCAATCAGGCATGGGACTAGGACTGTACATCGCCTTATGTGTGGCTCATACTCATGGTTTGAGGATAAGCGTAAACTCGGTAGTTAGACAAGGAACCAAATTCACCATAATATTTCCTTACAAAGATAACGGGGTTTATGGGGTTGATGGTAGGATGTTGCCCAAATCACAAAGGTTACAAGATGCGTTACCTATATGATGTGAAACTTTGGGACAGGATTGAAACAGGAGTGGAATTTCTAATTTTTGTAGCTTTGATGATAGCGGCAATTATCAAACTGGGGCACAACGATTTTTTACAAGCATTGTTTTACATAGTATTAGCTGTCATCATCTCACCCTGGTCACAATTCGAGCGGGTGACTAAGCGATATATTTTAGTTAGTGCGTACATTCTTGGGTTGTTTGTCGGGTATTTTAGTTAGTCTAACTCTGGCCCGTCGGGAGATTGCTCCTTTTGCGGTGGCTGTTGCTGTTGCACTCTTATATCAAAGTTGATCAGCTTTTGTATTTCTTGTGGTGAAAGGTGATTGTGTATTACTTTGTATTCTTCCTTCGCATCTACTTTATAAGCGCTAAAAGCACTTTGATTATCACTTTTGCGCCAAACAGTCAGACGCTGCATACCTTCTCTCATCAACAAATTTAATTGATAAGCCATGCCTTCATAGACTCGGCCGCCAATAGTATCTTGTCCCTTTGTAACGATAATATTCATTAGTGCAGGAATCAGAGACTTTTTAGCAACCTGATTATTTTCACTCTCAACCGATTTTGACTGTTGGCTGTCAACAAAAGGCAGTTTGCGCCCTTTAGTTTCTAATATCTGCTGTAAGAATGTCTTTTTCTTTTCATTGATCAAATCTTCAACTCTTGTTGAGTTATCTTCTATATCAGGTGTTTCCTCGGATTTATTTAAACCAAATTTTTGAGTGTACTCTTGGTAGTATTTTTCCTTAAGGGATTGCCTGTAATCTTCAGTACTTTGAGCATTTTGGGACAGGTCTAAAGTATTTCTCACCTCACCAATAATATTTTCGCGCTGTGTGGGGTCTAGTGCGGGGGTTATTGACGGTGAAGGTGGGTGTTTCTCCATCATCAGCGCCAGTCTGTAGGCCATTTGGTTGTCAGAAAAGCCACTGTTGCGGTTGATGGTAGTGATGGTTTGGGCAACTGAGCTAGATTGCATAGGTATTACCAAAGAAGAATTCAGGAGTCAGGAGCCAGAATGGGCTAAACGCCCCGCTTCCGCTAACAGAATTGAATTCTGAATCGATTTAGTAGATAGTGCCGGCGGCAAGCGAGTGCGTGTACCCCTACGGGGATCTTGCTACGCTTTTAGCGTCTCTTAGATAGCGTCTGAATCATGGTCTAAAGCCCCCGACAAACTCCTGGAGACTCTGCGCGAACAGACATGGAGTATTCTGACTCCTGACTCCTGAATTCTGACTCCTTTTCATAATTCTAATTCCTGTGAATTAGTAGTACGTTGTTGAGTGTGAGATTTTTGGGAATGTACTTCAACCTTGGGCGTATAGGTATTGTTAATAACCTGGCTACGAGAATTGAGCAAATCCTGAATCACATCACTCAAAGGAGGAAGAGAAATATCAGTTTGCCCAATGTTCTGCTGCTCGAATTGACTTTGAAGTAGAATTTTTTGGTAAAGTTCACGTTGCTCTCCAATAGTCAGCTTGCCAGTAGTGACAAGTTTTTCCCGTAAAGGGTTGTTGTACTGATTGGCAACACTAGACCAAGTTTTATTCGTTTCTAAATCGTGCCAATGAGAGGCGATGTCAGGATGGAGAGACACGGGTGTATCACGCTTTGGGTCAGAAGAAAACTGTGGCTGTGCTTCTTTTTGAACCTGCGATCGCAAATCATTAACAATGTGGGCTAATGGTGGAAGCACAATATCAGTACGCCCATTGTGATTAATTTCACTCCAGGCAAGATTTTGAATCTGCTGGTAAAGTTCACGCTGTTCACCAACAGTTAATTTTCCAGTTTCCTGAATTTTAGATTGAAATTCTAAATGTCCTTGCGCTACAGTCTCATGACTTGAACCATCTTTTTCTAACTGCTCCCAATATTGTTTTAAAACTGGATGTAGTGGTAGCACAGCGTTATCTAAGTTAGAAGAAAAATTGGGTCGTTTTGTTGGTTGTGATGGTGTTGTGCCGTTAGGTGTTGATGTAGTTGAGTGTGATACAGCGTTCTGTTGTTTTGGAGAATTAGAGCTTACTCCTTGTGGGTTTGATTGTGTCTTGCGATCTGGTGCGTTGGGCGTAGATTGAGTAGATTGGTGTGACTGATCATCGTTTAAAT
>NZ_JACJSF010000200.1 GCF_014698035.1 Desmonostoc muscorum FACHB-395 | reverse complement strand
AATTTTTTCTTCCAGCAGAAAATTAAGGGGAAGAGTTATCAAGATCATCTTAGTGCCACTGAAATGCAAATTATCTCTTTGATGGCAGATGGTTCTTCTAATAAGCTAATTGCCGAGCGGTTATTTATTACTGAAAGTACCGTTAAAGGCCATATTAACAAGATTTTTGCGAAGTTAGATGTCAAGGATAGGGTCAATGCTCTGATTGAAGCTAGTAAACTTGGGTACATTGAACAAGATTACCTAAAAGTAGGTTAGCTACTTACTTACCTACTTGAATTAAACAATAGCCCTGGGTTTTACTCTGCTGTGTTTGACAGGCTTCAATTGCTGCTTGATTCTTCAAGATTATCTGATACATCTGTTTACCCTCTTGGGATTTTGCCCACTGGAGAATCTTTATCTCGTTACGTGAGACTACTACTGACTGATTCGTTCCTATATTTTGCACCAGATTCCATGTGGTCAGCGAACCCAGCAAGGTACTGCCAGCCGCGACTAATCCACACACAAGAGATACTGTCCCCAATCCCCAGCCTGCCTGCACTTTCATGCCTGTGCCGGTGGGCTTGCTTTTTTTTATCTCATCACGCACGGCACTAGAGACAACTGTATAGTGCATTGACTCGGCGGATTTACTTGTCTTCTCCAGTTTTTGGTCTATTAATGCTGCCCATGCTTCTATCATTGCCTCCATTCTTGCCTGGAGGTCTATGATCGTTTCTTCATATCGACCCAGCGTTGCCATCATCCTAAATGTTGGGTCATCTGATGTGATTCCTAATTGGTACGCCCCTTCAACTATGCGTTTTTGTTCTGATGGGGAGTAGCCTTGTAATGTGTCTTGTAGTGTCATCAATCAAGCCCTAGATATTTAATAGCCAAATTGTTATTCATCACTGAATGACGAAACTTTTTAATCCACTGGAAAATGAAGCTTCTCCAAAATAAAATTATCGATAGATCCTGGCAAACTTGTGAATATGGCTTGACAGCTTTCTCCATCGCTTGATAGTGATTTCGATGTAAAGCCATCAAATTTATTTCTGTTCCTCCTATTGTTAACAGAGTTTTCTGCATTTTTTCGTCATATTCCCTAAACTCTGGCGCAAAATGATAATTCTTCACTATTACATAGTTGGCATTGTTAGTAGCAGTTTGGATGATTTGAGTTAAGTAGTCTATGCAGTCCGTTCTATGTGATATCGGTTGCAGAAACGTTAGCTTCCATCCATATTCAGCTAAAGCTTCTAATAGTTCAGACTCAACAATATACTGGCAAATTTTGTCTATGTGCTGCCCCGGCATATCCACTAAAATGATATCTATATCATCAGCTACCAGATCAATAAACATCCTGTCCGTTTGTTTATTGAAAAAATCTATCTTTTCAATACACACTAAATCTTTGTAAGCCAAAAATCTGTCCCGATTATCATGATCATAAACTTTCAATCTTTTACCTTGAAGTTGATAAATTTCCAGCAACAGTTTCATAACTGTAGACTTGCCTACACGAGAGTCACCTACAGTCATTACCATTCTTTTAGAAGATTTCAACATTTATACTCTCCAGCCCTAAGAGATGCTTAACTGGACAAATTTGCTGTTTAAAAGTTTTTAGCCAACTCTTCACCCGCATTTTCACTCCTGGTAGTTCTTTTTGCTTTATTCCTTCAGAAAAACTTAGTGACTTTTCATCTAAATAATCATAGGCATATTCAAGCAAATTCGGCATTGTAATATCAAATAAAGGGATTTCTGCTTTTAATAGCTCTTGCTTTATCTCTTGAACTATTGATGAGTTGCTATATCTAGAAAATTCTGACTCCTCACCATAAAATAAATTTCTAACGACTATGTAATCTACTTTATTTCCGCAAAAGCTGTATAAATCTATTAATTGCTTTACCGAATCTGATACTCGACTAATTACCACGACCATTGTTACTCTAATGTCATAATCATTGGCGGCTGTTTCCAAGAACTCTTGTTCTATAAATCTTTTAAATATTTGTCTTGATTGCGGTGGCAATTCTAATAAAAACAGCGATTCTGGTGGTGGCAGTTGATTATATGTATCTGGCTCTGGCTCCATCATTCTCTTTACGTGATCAAAAAATCTATCTATACTTCCATCTTTAAAAATATTTAACTGCTGTATTTGACAATGCTCACCATTCTCACCATAATATCTCAACAAATCTGGATTAGAATTATCTGCATCTACTGCCACAATTCTCCTTTTCTCATCTATACAAGTTTGTAAAAACCCTCTCGTCCACATCGATTTACCAACTCCACCTTTCCCCCCGTCTACTATTACTAATCTTCTTGGGGGAGTTTTAGTTACTTCTTCTGCCTCTTTATCTGCATCTGAGGCCATATCCAGGTCTAACTTTAGTTTCTCTAACTCTAACTGCTGCTCTGGTGCTAAATCATTTAGCTTTATTTCTTCTGCTGCTTCAATTGCCGAGATATCAGCTTTGCTATTAATATTTCCATTTTGATTGTTATTGATAGTTTGTGTCATTTTTCTTTTCCTCATAATTCAGATTTGTTCTCAATTTTCTAAAAAACATCTTTTTGAAATATCGGTAAGACATTACTCCTTATCCATTGCGTAAAATTATTAATCATTTGTTTTTTAACTATGCCTTTTAAATTATAAATAGCTCCCGAATTTAAAGTTTTTACTATTGTTATTTGCTCACCAATAATCACGTGACGTTCTCGACTTTGGATATGCAGAGGCACTATTTTTTCATTATTTAATTCTGGTGCAATAATCTGAAATACATCTTCAGCAAATATCTCTAGCCCTAATGGGGTTGATATTACTCGAACCGTGCTACCCAAAGGGTGATCAAATTCCCAATATGTCCATACTCTTCCCATAAATAGATTGCCATATTTGATTCAACACACGAAGCTATTTAGGTACTGTTTTTTTCAGTACTATGGTTTCTTGATTTTTAAAAAATACGTTATACAATTACTAGCGATTATTTTTGGTTCTCAAAGAACTGCCTCTGTCAACACTGATATTATTCTTAGGCAAAACTGATAACGGTTGGATGTTAAGCCTATCGTCAACCTTGATATTGGCAGCGCCTGTTGCTAGCTCTAGCACTTGATTGGCAACTTTCCCTTTGTAGATAGGGCAAGGGGTTTTGTAACACGGTTGGGCATTGTAAACCGCAGTTGTCACCACATTGTCCTTAAGATAAAAGATGTCTAATGGAAAATTTACCTTGTACATCCAGAAAGGCACATTATAAATTTCTCCTCCCAAATTGAATAACATTCCGCCATCGCCGTTTAAGGATGCTCGAAATTTCAGCCCTTTCTCTAATTGCTCTGGTGTAGAAGCGGCTTCCAAGTTAAATGTGCGACCGCCTTTGGTGAGAATGTGCGTAACTGGTAAATCCTGGGGACGAGTTTGGACGTAACCGAGCGCCACAGTGCCGATGATAATTGATACTCCAGCGACAGGGCCTAGTATGTTCAGTAACTTGAAAGCAGCAACGTATAAATCCTTTTCAGAATTAATTTTTAAAGTTTTCATGTTTCACCAAAAATATCAACATTGCCGAGACTATATATAGATGAATCAATTGGACTAGATGGAAGGCCATGCAAAGCCGCAATGTTACGCATACTTTCAACTCGGTCAGCTTCGCGGATTGCCAGAGGATTCATACTCTGCCTTGCTGCCAGCAATGCCGACAATGTAATTCCTAGTGGTGGTAGTTCTTGAAGGGGAGAAACATCGTCGCCAAACATTTGACAGAAACTAGAGACGGCGGCACGTTCAACAATGGCTTGAATCTCCGCACCGACACATCGCTGCGTGGCTTTGAGTAACCTTTTCCATTCTTGTTCACTGTAGCCATCGCCCCGATCACGGAAACGAGGATCGAAACGGGCTAAGTGAATCTTGAATATTTCGTGCCGTTCTCCATAATTGGGTAAATCCACCTTAAAAATCTCGTCAAAGCGTCCACTTCTGGTTAGCTCTGGTGGTAGCCATTGAATATTGTTAGCCGAAGCGATAATTAAAACCTCACTAGTACGTTCTTGCATCCAGGTCAAAAGCATACCAGCGAGGCGTTTAGATAAATCATCATCCCCGGCGAATCCCTTATCAAAGTCATCAAGGTATAAAATTACACGATTGATTCGGTCTACCAGTGCGAGTAAACTCTTGAGTTTATATTCAGCCAAATTACCGTAACTGCGGAAACTACCCCACTCTAAGATAATCAGAGGTAGCCCCAATTGTGCAGAACTTGCTTTAGCGGAGTAAGATTTTCCTGTTCCCGGTGGGCCGATTAATAAAATCCCCTTGGGTAAACGAAGATTGTAAGCTTTAGCCAATGAGGATAGAAGGCGCTTATAAGTTTTAAACGCTTGCTGGATCAGTTCTAAACCACCAATGGGTGTGCTTGGAGGTTGAAGGAACTGAATATTATAAATTCGCTTAAACAGTTCGATTTTGTAAGCGGACAGTTTTTCTACTAACTCATCCGGTGTAATTTCATGATTTGCAATCGCCTGTCTAATTCCATAGCCAATGTCTGCCAAGTACATGCCTAAGCCGGCGTTCGCCGTCGCATGAATATCGCTGCGGCTGTAATCAGGTAATACTTGAGCTAAGTAACTGCTTATTTCCTCTATAGCTGGCAGTTGTTGAATGACTGTTGGAACTTCGGGGGCAATGTCAGATGACACGGTGGCGTTTGACCCTAAGAGAATCGCTGCTTTGTTAGCATGGCAATTGTACAGCTTCAGGTTAATCAGGGCTGACTTAATCCACTCGGAAGTCAGAAAGAAATCGGGGTCAGTGGTAGACTCTCCCAGCCAAGGGAATATGCCCTCTAGTATGAGAATCCCTTGTAAATGGGTAGTTTTCCAGAATCGCAGAATTTCAAAGTAATGTTCACGTCGATTCTTGGCGATCGCCTGATACTGGTCAACTCTTTGTAAACTTAATCCCTCCTCATTAGTAGATAACTGCTGTAGCGCATCATCCTCCAGCGTCCACAGGTAACAGTTAATATTGTATTGTTCGCATTCACTGGCTAGATTGATGAGCAGCCTGACCCTCTCTTGCAATGGAGACTCGACAGCAATCAGCTTATTGTTAAGCTTAATTAATCCAAATATTTGTTTAATTAACTCATTATTCATTAGGGCTTTAGT
>NZ_JACJSF010000020.1 GCF_014698035.1 Desmonostoc muscorum FACHB-395 | reverse complement strand
GATTTTTTCAACTTCAAATGATTGTTAATAATCTGACTTGCTCAATTTTTCAAAACTTCAATATCCCTTATTTCTATTTTTCCTCTGCCTAGAGTGACAAAAGAGGGTTATGTTAACCTACTACGTTTGGGAGATAGCCCTCAAGGTGTAGGTGAGGTGCTAATGGCAATTAGTGATGAAATTTCTCAAGCTGTCAAGCTTCCACCACCAGCTGACGCTGATTTACTAAATCTCCCCTACCGGACTTTTGAGCGTTATTTAAAACAGGTTGAAGCAAAACTAGAGGGTGGGTTAATCATCGCCCTAGACGAGTTCGAGAAAATTGAAGATTTGATTGAAGCGAAAAAAATCCCTGTGGACTTTATGGGTTTTCTGCGAGGGTTAGTGCAAATGAGTTCTAAAATCGCTTTTGCTTTTGCTGGTTTGCACACCTTAGAAGAGATGACAACAGATTACTTCCAACCATTCTTTGCCAGTGTCATCCCCATCCATGTTGGCTTTCAAGAACGCGCAGCTACTCGCCAAATTTTAGCTAACCCAGGTGATGATTTCCCCCTCGACTACACTTTGGAAGCCTTAGATGAAATCTACGCCCTAACACACGGTCAACCATATTTAGTACAACTGCTGGGTTTTCAGCTAGTGCGCCGCTACAATAACTTTGTTTTTGAGCAAGGAAGACCCCGTGACTCAGTTTTCACGGTAGAAGATGTGGAAGTAGTTATCAATGAACCTGGGTTTTTCAAGCAGGGACGCTACTATTTTACTGGGGTTTGGGGTCAGGCAGCACGGAGTGTTGAAGGTCAACAAGCAATTTTACAGGTACTTGCACCTCACACAGAGGGGTTAAGTTTGGATGCCTTAGCTCAATCTACAAATATGAACAACGCCGATTTACAGGAAGCGCTGAATACTCTGAAACGTCATGATGTTGTTGAAGAAACTCAGGGAAGCTGGCGGATTATCGTAGAACTGTTTCGCCGTTGGGTTTTGCAGCAATAGATTTTTGCAGCAGTATTGGGCGAATAGAATTCGCGGCTACACAGGCAAAGTCCGCCTTCGCGGACTAATTTCAGCGATCGCATTTGTTACTTCTGCGAACCTATTTGTTACTTCTGCGAACCCATTTGCTATTTCGGCGATCGCATTTGCTATTTCAGCGATCGCATTTGCTATTTCGGCGGTCGCATTTGCTATTTCGGCGACAGCATTTGTTACTTCAGCATTCGCATTTATTATTTCGGGATTCGCATTTGTTACTTCGGCGATCGCATTTGTTATTTCGGGATTCGCATTTGCTATTTCAGCGACAGCATTTACTATTATTGAGGGCTTATCTTCTCAAACTCCGAGGGTCGAGTGCATCTCTCAACCCATCACCGAGTAGGTTGAATGCTAGCACTGTGAGAATAATCAACACAGCCGGCGGCCAAATTAACCAAGGTTGCAGTACCAAAATTGAAGCATTGCTAGCCAGAGAAAGCATATTGCCCCAAGAGGGGTCTGGTTGTTGAATGCCCAAGCCGATGAGACTTAGTATTGCCTCTGCACCAATAAAGCTGGGAATTGCAAGAGTAGCAGAGATAACTACATAACTAGCCGTTTGCGGCAAGACGTGGCGGAGGATTATATAAAGTGGGTTTGCGCCCATCGCGCGTGATGCTTGGACAAATTCTCGCTCTTTAATTGATAATACTTGTCCTCGAATGACCCGTGCTAAACCAGCCCAGCTAATGACCGAAGTAATCACCACAATCAGCAAAAAGCGCTGGGTACTACTTAAACCTGGTGGTAAGACTGCTCCCAAAGTCACCAAAAGATAAATACTAGGGAAAGTCATTAGCACTTCTGCCAAGCGCATAATGACGCTATCAGTCACACCGCCGAAATAGCCCGAAATTCCACCGATGAGCAAACCGAGGGGATAGGTAATGATAATGCCAAAAATCCCGATAAACAGACTGATGCGACCGCCATGTAAGAGGCGACTAAATTGGTCGCGGCTTTGGTCATCAGTACCCAAGATATTGACTTTTGCGTCAGTTGTTGTGCCAAATAAATGCCAATTTAAGGGAATACCAGGAAAGATTGTGACTTCATCCCACTTGGGTGGTAGTGGCAAACTCATCTGCAACAATCGGTATTCTGGCCCGGAAACAAATAGACGCACAGGTGATGGCTTTTTGAAGTCTACAATGAGTTGGCGATCGCCTGTTTCTAAATTCGTGTCTCCCTGAGTTGTGGGATAAACATGGGGCCCAATAAACTGCCCTGATTGAGAAACCCAGTGTATCTGAGTTGGTGGCAGCAGTGAACCATTAGGCTGTGAGGCATAAGGGTCATAAGGAGCCACGAAATCTGCTGCAATTACTGCTATGTAGAAAATTAACAGCAAAATTGCCCCAAATTGTGCCAAAGGATTTTTCTTTAGTCGTCGCCACCAATCCATAGTAGTTAGGAGTTATAAGTTATGAGTTTATGAGTTATTAAAGCTTTATCTTAATTCATAACTCATCATTCTCAACTTCTTACTCCCCACTCCTAATTCCTGTACAGACGCGATTAATCGCGTCTCTCCTAACTCTCAACTCCCTACTCCTAACTTCTCTAAATACTTCTGCTGTTCTTGCTGTTGTTTTTCGTGTTCTACAACAAACACGTTTGAGTAGAGATTAGCGAGAATTTGTTTGCCCTGTTGTGTCAATGATAGGTAATGCAGCCCTTCTTGGATATAGGGATAGACACCATTCCAGTAAAACTTAGCGTAGTTATTCCGTAAATCGGCAGGGGTTTTATAGCCTAAAACTTTATTTACACCAGTTTCTTCAAACTCGTAAAATAAAGAAGTAATTTTCTTCAGGTAACGTGGGTCGCTTAGTTGACCAATCAAATCAGCAGCCCGGACTAACCCGGCAAAGCATTTTGTATCTTGATGATCTTCTGCCGCAGGCACGGGAAATCGTGTCAGTTCAATATTGCTTTTAATTGCCTCAGCATCTATTAACTTGTGACCTCCAAAACGCTCATCAATAAAAAGCTTGGCTCTATCAACATGATACGGCGTGAGACTGGCATCAGAAGCGCCAGGAGCGACAGAAACCATTTTGCCATTTTTACCTGTGGAATATAAGCCTACTGCTTCTTGGTCTAGTCGGCAAACCCCCTTAACGTAGCCAATATCATGGCTCACTAAGGAAATAATACAATGCAACCAGTCTTCACTGGAAACACCACCTTCTCTGATGTGTTTGCCACGTAAGATTTCTTGCCCCACAAGGGTGACAAGAACTGTGTGTTCAACATTGTGATAAAGGGCATCGCTATTGGCAATGTTTTCCAAAGCCATGTTACCAGCCCAGGCGATAATGTCCTGATAATCATTTTTAAAGCAGCCATAAGTGCGACGGTAGCCTTCTCGAATTTCATTTACAAAGGCATCAATTAAAATTTCAGTGGCATTGAACATATCTGGTGACTCTGGTAAATATCAATTATTTATTGATTTGATTGATTTCACAATTCCACTATCAGGATCGCCCTGGCTGGAATTTACCTGGATTTCTCACAAGTGAGAAATGAGCGTGAGTGTGGGGGGTGTGGGGAGTATGGGGAGTGTAGGGAGTGTGGGGAGTGTGGGGAGTGTGGGGAGAAAAAGGAGGAATTGAATAACTGCACATCAATGAACGCTGCATTGCCTCCCACACCTCCCACACCTCCCACACCTCCCACACCTCCCACACTCCCCACCCGAACCACACAATACGTGAGAAATTCGGGTTAGGGTAATGGAGTTTACTCATTTGTAACTCACGTGTAGCTGTAGACGCTAGCTTGAACTATCCCTGGATGTACGACTTTTTGACAAGACAAAGGCTTTAGAGGAATTAGGATTTGCGTAGATAAAAGCTTTTACTGGTTTAATAACATACATTGATAGTTCAAATTTTTAATTAAATAATTCTAGATTAGCTTTATCAGTTTTTCATATATAAGCATTGGTTGACGGTGATCTAAATGGGTATATTGTGTGATTTAGAGTAGCTAGATGAGATGAAATAATTTCTTGTATCATAATCTACAGAAAGGCTTCAAGTATTTAATAACAGTAATTTTTCTTAGTAAGCAAGTTCTATTATATACGGTTAAGAATAAAAGACATTTACTATGAAATGCGTCATAGTTGATGGGAAGTAAATAAATTTCAAGTTTTCTTAAGAAAATACCAATATTGGTATGCGTAGACAGAAAGTGGAGGTCGGACTGTGAGCGATGAAAGTGTTTCAGAAATCGAGGTGGAAGAACCTATAACCTCTGAGGATGCTAGCTTTTTGAGCAAATCAGAGCAAAAACCAACTAGGGCATGGTTGAAGCCATTATTTTTGGGTGCTGGTTTAGGAATTGCGATCGCCTTTGGTGGAATGAGTGTATTAAGTCATCTTCCATCCCGTCAACAAAGCGCGGTAGCAGATAAAAAAATTAACCCATCAATGACAGTTACCATCGCCACAGTAGAAGCCGCCCGTGTTGTGCGTACTCTTAAAACTACTGGAACTGTTGCAGCACGTGATTTAATTCCGGTTTTACCACAGACAAACGGTTTACAAATCAAAAGTATCCCTGAAGATGTGAAAGAAGGGGTTTTTGTCAAAAAAGGTCAAGTTTTGGCGGTGTTGGATGATTCCATATTGCAAAGCCAAATTAGCCAAGCAAAGGCAGATGTCGAATCAAAACAAGCCGATGTGGAATCGAAACAAGCAGATTTAGCATCCAAGCAGGCAGATTTGGCATCAAATAAAGCCATAGTCCAGCAAAAACAAGCAGATTTAGCTCAAGCGAAGGCAAAGCTAGAAGAAGCCGCCAAAAATTATCAGCGCTATCAACAACTGGCTGATTCTGGAACCATTAGTAGGCAAGAACTTGATACTCGTTCCTACGCTGTAAAAACTGCCATACAAGTTGTGAATCTATCCCAAGAAAATCTGCGTAGTGCCCAGGCCAATATCGGCAGCGCCCAGGCTAATATTAGTAACGCTCAAGCTATTATCAACAAAGCCAAAGCTGATGTCCGCAGCAGTGCTGCTAAGGTGCAACAACTACAAACTCAGTTGGAACAAACTGTGGTGCGTGCGCCGGTTTCTGGAGTCATCGCGGAGAAATTGGCCAGAGTCGGTGATGTAACTGGTGTGCCGCCGCAAACGCAGGTGGGAACCGTGATTGGTGGCACACAAAAGCTATTTTCGATTATCCGAGATGAAAAGTTAGAACTTCAGGCGAAGGTTCCTGAAATTCAATTAAATCAAGTGAAAATTGGCGCATCTGTGCAAATTACTTCAGATGTAGATCAGCGCGTGCGATCGCAAGGACGAGTCAGAGAGATCCAACCACAGGTGAACGATCAAAGGCGAGAGGCTACGGTCAAAATTGACTTACCGCCAACCACTTTACTTAAACCAGGGATGTTTGCCAATGCTGCAATTACTACTAACTCAGGGATGACGATGGTAGTGCCGCAAAAAGCAGTCCAATCTCAAGCAGATGGAAGTGTAATTGTATTCACCTTATTAAGTGGAGATATAGTTCGCAGCCAGAAAGTGGACTTAGAAAATCCTACAAACGGCGACAAAGTAGAAATCAAAAGTGGGTTGCAGTTAGGCGATCGCATCGTAGTTGATGGTGCAGGATATCTCAAAGATGGTGATAAGGTTCGAGTTGCAAATTGAGGGGAATTGGAAATTGGGAATGGGGAATGGGGAATGGGAAATGACAAATGACTAATGACCAATGACAAATGACTAATGACCAATGACAGACAAATCCAAAATCTAAAATTTTCTCATGTCTTTTAATATCTCAGCTTGGTCGATTAAAAAACCTGTTCCTACGATAGTTTTATTTTTAATTTTGACGGTTGTGGGTTGGTTTTCCTTTTTATCCTTGGGGATTGATACTAACCCTAATATTGATGTCCCAACAGTTTCGATCAAAGTCACCCAACCAGGTGCAGGCCCAGCCGAACTAGAATCCCAAGTGACGAAAAAAATTGAAGATGCCGTCGCGGGGTTGGGCAATATCGATTTTATGATTTCCACCGTCAGCGATGGAAATTCTAATACGACAATCAATTTTGTTTTGGGTACAGATAGCGATCGCGCCACCAATGATGTCCGCAATGCGATCGCTCAAATTCGCCAAGATTTACCCCAAGAGATCAACGATCCCATTGTGGAACGTCTGGACTTTGCCGGCGGCCCGGTGATTACTTACGCGGTTAAATCAGATAAGCGTTCTGTAGAAGAATTAAGCAATATTGTCGATCAAACCATTAGCCGCGCCTTATTGGGAGTTCGTGGTGTCGCCCAAATTCAACGCGTGGGTGGAGTTGACCGAGAAATTCGCATTAACCTGAGTCCAAGCCGCTTACAATCTCTGGGTATCACCGCCACTCAGGTAAACGACCAAATCCGCGATTTAAACATTAACTTACCTGGCGGACGGGCCGAAGTCGGCGGTAGCGAACAAAGTATCCGCACACTAGGAAGTGCCGCGAGTGTGGATATTTTGAAAACCTACGAAATCCTCTTACCACAAGGCGGTTCCGTACCCTTATCTAGTTTGGGAACTATAGAAGATAAATTTGGTGATGTGCGCCAAGTCGCTACTTTAAATAATCAACCTGTGGTAGCTTTCCAAGTATTGCGTAGTACTGGCAGCGTTCTGGTGACAGTAGAACAAGGAATTAAAGCAGCAGTCAAAGAACTGGAAAAAACACTTCCCGCAGATGTCAAGCTAGATTTGATTTTTACTAGAGCCGATGTTGTTCGCCAATCTTACCAAAGCACTATTGATGAATTAATTCAAGCTTCGGTGCTGGCTGTCATCGTCATTTTAGTATTTTTGCGGGACTGGCGAGCAACATTAATTACGGCTGTTGCCTTACCCTTGTCAATAATTCCCACCTTCGCAGTGCAGCAAGCCCTTGGTTACACCCTCAACAACATGACTTTGTTGGCATTAGCGCTGGCGGTGGGCAACTTGGTAGATGATGCCGTGGTGGAAATTGAAAACATGGAACGGCATATTGCTATGGGCAAATCAGCTTGGGATGCTGCTTTTGAATCTGCCGACGAAGTAGGATTAGCGGTAATCGCAAGTTCAGCAACCATTATTGCCGTGTTTATGCCCGTTGCTTTTATGGGTGGGATTCCGGGGCAATTTTTCCAACCATTTGGTGTTACCGTTGCCGTTTCCACAATCTTCTCAACTCTTGTCGCGCGGATGGTTACGCCGATGATGGGGGCGTATCTTTTAAAAGAGGCAGGGGAGCAGGGGAGCAGGGGAGCAGGGGAGCAGGGGGAGCAGAGGGAGCAGGGGGGCAGGGGAGCGGGGGGAGTAATAAGATTGTTTAATTTCAAGTTTGCACTCCCAAGTAGAAAGCAGGGAAATAGAATACTCAGAACTGAAAATCGTCGGGGGTTTCAACCTTATAGATCGTTATTACAATGGGCGTTACGCCATAGATTGACAACAATGGCGATCGCTTTAGCTTTCTTTATTGCCAGTGTGATGCTGGTTCCGTTGATTCCCAAGGGTTTCGTTGATGATGGCGACTTTGGGATTTCTAACGTAGCTATAGAACTACCTCCAGGTTCGACATTAGAAGATGTTAACAAGGTAGTTACACAAGCGACTAACCTCATCCGGCAAAACCCAGTAGTTGAACGTGTACTAGCAACCGAAGAGATCAATTCTGCAAACCTAGCAATTAATCTCAAACCTAGAGAAGAACGAAATATTTCTCAAAAACAGTTTGAGGAACAAGTACGCCCTTCCTTTGAGCAAATACCAGGAGCTAGAATTAGTTTTCAAAGTCAGTCACCAGGCGACAGTCGAAAAGGTTTATCAATTGTTCTCAGAAGTGAAAATCCCGAAGCATTGAATCAAGCGGCTAATGCCTTAGAAAAGCAGATGCGATCGCTAGCAGGATTGGTAGAAGTGTCTTCGACTGCGAGTTTGGTTAAACCAGAGATTTTGGTAATTCCGAACCCACAACGGGCAGCAGATTTGGGAGTAACAGTACAAGCGATCGCTCGGACAGCTTCTCTGGCCACCATCGGCGATAATGAGGCGAACTTGGCAAAATTTAATTTAAGCGATCGTCAAATTCCCATTCGCGTGCAAATCGATCCGAAAGTCCGGGCTGACATTAACACAATCACCAATCTCCAAGTCCTCAGTCAAAATGGCAAATTGATTCCCCTCGTAGCTGTTGCAGATATCCGTTTTGGTAGTGGCCCTGCAACCGTCAACCGTTACGATCGCGCCCGTCAAGTTGCCGTAGAAGCCAATTTACAAGGGATTTCTTTGGGAGAGGCTGTAGAAACAATCAACAAACTACCTATAATGCAAAACTTACCGCCAGGGGTAGTACAGCAACCCTCCGGTAGCGCCAAAATTATGCAAGAAATTTTTGGGCGCTTTGGTGGCGCATTGGGGCTGGCATTAATGTGTATCTATGCGATTCTGGTGTTGCTGTATAACAACTTTCTGCATCCATTATCGATTATGGCGGCCTTGCCCTTTTGTTTAGGCGGCGCACTAGTAGCTTTGATGGTTGCTCAAAAACCATTAGGGATATATGCCTTAATTGGTATCGTGTTGTTGTTGGGGATTGTCACCAAAAACTCGATTCTGTTGGTGGATTATACAATCATCAACATGCAAGAAGGCAAAACTCAGCGTCAGGCACTTGTAGAGGCTGGCGTGTCACGTCTGCGTCCGATTTTAATGACTTCTCTGGCAACGATCGCCGGTATTCTGCCCCTAGCGTTAGGAATTGGCGCAGGTTCTGAAGTTCGGCAACCAATGGGAATTGCCATTATGGGCGGTTTCACAACTTCTACTCTGCTGACACTGGTAGTAGTGCCAGTGATATTTAGCTACATAGACAACTTCCAAACTTGGATTATGGATAGATTGCGCTATGGCTTTGGTAAGAAACCATCGCGTTAATAATCAAAATAATGAAGACGCGATAAATCCCCAATAATAAAGACGCGATAAATCGCGTCTTCTTCTTAACCATTGTGCGATCGCATTTACCAATGGGAATCATAACAAACAGATTCACCACAATAAATAACCAATGCCTTACCAAAACATTACCGCTTCCCTTTCCCCAGCAGATATCCAAGAAATTAAAGCAGCCTTTGCGACTATCGAAGCAAAGATGCCTTTTCTCGTTACCCTGAATGCAGAAGAACGACGTAACTTATTTAAGATGGGCGATAAAAGACTAGCTTTTGTCAACAATAGCCTGATTGCTGCCCAATCTAACCGAGATATTTTACCAGCCAGCTTTGATTTAGATGAATTTGTGCGGGATTATCAACTAGCTGCTAACCTCACCGAAGTTTTGATTGGACTGCGACAACTCACAGAACAGGTAGATGATACCCTAATGGCAGTCGGTAGCGAAGCAATGGGTAGCAGTTTGACAGTTTATGATTACGTCAAGACTGCTGCTAAGAAAACTCCAGGTTTAAAAACTATTGCTCAACAGTTGGGTGAACGGTTTAAAGCTATAAAAAGTAAACCTGCCAAAGCTGCTGTCGATTCTTAAAGCCTTTTAAAAAGCCTTTAGTGATGTAGTCAATACTTTAGAGATCCCCCTAAATCCCCCTTAAAAAGGAGGATTTAGGGGGATCTCCAATGAATATGCACTTTAACCGAATCATATTGAGAGTCTCCTGATTTGAAAAACGAGATGTATCTTTTGGTCAATGAACCTCAAAGCTTCGGCGATGAACCTCAAAGCTTCGCCAATGAACCTCAAAGCTTCGCCAATGAACCTCAAAGCTTCGCCAATGAACCTCAAAGCTTCGCCAATGAACCTCAAAGCTTCGCCGATGAGCCTCAAAGCTTCGCCGATGAACCTCAAAGCTTCGCCGATGAACCTCAGAGCTTTGGCGATGAACCTCAGAGCTTTGGCGATGAACCTCAGAGCTTCGTTAATGAGTCTTTAATACTTGCCCACGAGCATTAAAGACTCTCAATCAGGAATTAGGAATTGTAAGGTTGTTATTATACCCATAACCGCGTGTAATCTGCCGTCTTGCCCCGAATTATGCTCACCACACCCCGCTACACCAGCAAGCTTTCACTGTTTTTCCTTTTCTGTTTCACCCTACTCCTGATTCTCCTCCTCTCTTTACCTTGGGTAAACGCCAAAGAAACCCCCAAACCCAAACCCCAAGATTGGCAGATTAACGGTATATTAGCAGCCCTTGGTGATGGAGACGACAAAGTTAAGGAATATGCTCTAGACAAATTAGTTAAATATGATCTGAAAGATTTGAAATCCGTGGGCAAGAAACCGGAGGATTTTGCTCAGAAAGCTGCCAAAATCCTCAAGGACAAAACCGTTGATAAAGATGTTCGTGCCAGTGCAGCATCGGCATTGGGAAATCTGGGGGAGGCAGCCAAACCTTACATCAAAGACATCGGTGACATCCTCAAGGATAAAACCATCGATAAAGATGTTCGTGCCAGTGCAGCATCGGCATTGGGAAATCTGGGGGAGGCAGCCAAACCCTACGTCCAAGACATCCTCAACTTTCTCAAGGATAAATCCGTTGACTTAAATGTACGTTCAAGCGCAGCGTCAGCATTGAAAAATTTAGGAGAGGCCGCCAAACCCTACGTCAAAGATATCCTCGACATCCTCAAGGATAAACTCGGTGATTCAAACGTTCATTCCAGTGCAGCATCTGCATTGGAAAATCTGGGAGAGGCAGCCAAACCCTACATCCAAGACATCGCTGACATACTTAAGGATAAACTCGGTGACTCAAATGTACGTTCCAGTGCAGCATCGGCATTAGGAAATCTGGGGGAGGCAGCCAAACCCTACGTCCAAGACATCCTCGACTTCCTCAAGGATAAAACTGTTGACTCCTCTGTTCGTTACGGTGCAGCATCGGCATTGGGAAATCTGGGAGAGGCAGCTAAACCCTACGTCAAAGACATCTTCGACTTTCTCAAGGATAAAACCGTTGACTCAATTGTTCGTTCCAGCGCAGCATCAGCATTGGGAAATCTGGGAGAGACAGCTAAACCCTACGTCAAAGACATCGCTGACATTCTCAAAGATAAAACCGTTGACTCAATTGTTCGTAAAGGTGCAGCATCGGCATTGGGAAATCTAGGGGAGGCAGCCAAACCCTACGTCAAAGACATCGCTGACATCCTCAAGGATAAATCCGTTGACTCAAATGTTCATTCCGGTGCGGCAGAGGCATTGGGAAATTTAGGAGAAGCAGCCAAACCCTACGTCAGAGATATCCTCAACTTCATCAAGGATCAAACTGTTGAGTTCTATTTTCGTTATGATGCAGCAGATGCATTGGAAAATCTGAGGGAGGCAGGCAAACCCTATGTCAAAGACATTATCGACATCCTTAAGGATAAAACCGTTCAGAAACGTATTCGTTACGGTGCAGCACAGGCATTGGGTAAGATAGAACAACTCAACCTGAATAATATTGTTGTAATTCTGGATAGCATCTATTATGCAGATTATCAGGAACTTAAACAGTGGCGATTTTTAACATATTTCCTAAGTGGCGGCACTGATGATGTGGAAACCTTGCTCAAATGGCTAGGCAGACCGAAAGCAATTCCTGATAAGTTGACACACACTGAAGGTGTAAAAACACTAGAAGTCTTTCGCCAAACCTGGGAACCCAGTCAAGAACTAGAGCTATTAAGAAAAGATTTAGCACAGCAAATTTCTGAAGTTGCTGCAAACAAACAAATTCGTTGGAAAGCACAAGATATTAACTTACTGCAAACTCACTATAGCAACCTCAAAAAGATCAATTCCACCCAAGCTGATACACTACAGTCAGTAATTAATAATCTGGAATATTGGCAGTGGTTTTTCAAAGCCAAAAACACCATCATCGCTCACATTGCCTTTTGGCTAGCCCTCATCTTTGCCTATCCCAAATTCCCCCAAATCCAAGCCATCTTCTTCTGGAACCCTTGGGTACGCCGTATTCTCGGCGTGGGCTACGTCGGCTTTCTCCTCACCTGGTTTCCCCCCTTCCGCCGCAAATTATTTGAACCCTTCAAACCTTCCCTATTAGCCGATGCCGGCTTAGATAATTTTTATGACCAATCATACTTCCCAGAATCAAAAGTCAAAATTCCCACTTCAGGAGACATCCAGCCAATTACCGCAGCCTTACCCAGTATTCAAGGACAAATTATCTTAGAAGGAGATTCCGGCTTAGGCAAATCGATGTTTCTCCGTCATCTGTTGCAAAACTCCCAGCGCATCGTCGTTTATCTCCCCGCCCAAAAATGTCATAAAGGCGTAATAGAAGCCATCCAAGACAAGCTACACGGCCAAGCCCAAGATGCCGGCTTCCTAAAAAACCTAATTTACAGTGGCGCGATAGATATCTGCATCGACGGACTCAACGAAGTCACCGCCGAAACCCGCGCCAAAATCTGCCAGTTTGTCGAAAGCTATTTCCGGGGCAACATTATCATGACAACCCAGCCCCTAGAGTGGACACCCCCCTCAACAGCCAAAACCTACTACTTGCAGCCCCTCGAACAACAACAAATTCAAGAGTTTTTGATCTCCCGTCAGCCGCGACTCCCCAAAGATGCCAAAATTCAAGGTGCTGATTATGCCCAAGCTTGCACCAATTATTTAGCAGAAGTCCTCAAAGATCAGCAAGCCCAAGAAGAGTTAGATGCTGTCCGCCGAATTCTTTCCAATCCAATGGATCTAACCGTGGTAGCGCTGATGTTATCACAAGGTAAACAGCCAAACTTGTTTCGCCTGCAAGAACAGCAATACAACCTGATGGCAGCAGAATATCTACAAGAATGGAAACAAGAATTTCCGCTCAAAAGATTCTCAGCCGCCGTCTACCGAATGCGACTCGAAGACAAACAAGCCTTACCCGCCGATGAATTTCACCAAGTTGCCATGTCTTTAGAAGACGATAAATACAAAATGGTAGTCAGCCGTCAGTGGCAAGATGAAAAAGGCGAAGCCAAGAAAGAATGGTACTTCCGCCACGATAAAATCATGGATTTCTTTTTGGTGCAAAACTTCCTCGGCGAAACTGATACCGCCGAAGGACTATTAGTTGATAGAATGGGTGATCCGCGTTTTCGTGGTGTTTATTTCTTGCTAGCAACCTTACTCCCTTTAGATGCAGCCAAAGAACTACGAGAAAAATTGATTCAATACGCGGCGGATACTAAAGACAATACGGTGAGTAATACCTTTGTGCAGTTGTTACGGACTAGATAAGTGGGCATTGGGCATGGTTATTTTCCTTGTGTTTTAGAGGATGTTTGAAAAGTGATTAGTGATGTATCAAATCCTTTAAGATCCCCCTAAATCTCCCTTAAAAAGGGGGACTTTGAGAGCTTTTTGCCCCCTTTTTTAAGGGGAGTTGGCAGGGTGGATTAATTGTGCGGAGAGAAAATTTGTAATCCCCGTAACCTCGTCAGCCTGCTAACAGGGGAACTGGATTTATGAACGCAAGAATGAGGGTTTTAATTTTTCTCTCTAGACAATTAATCCACCCTGCTTTTTTAAGGGGAGTTGGGGGGATCTAAAGCTTATGGGGCAACTCTCAAAGACTTGTGTGTACACCGTAGCTTTTTAAGGGGGGTTAGGAGGGATTAATAAGTGTCTAAAATCACAGCCAAATACTTTTTAAACAACCTCTTAAGCAAAGTTGCATAGCACCACAAAGTTAACTTAGGGGATAATCATAACCGATCACTCATGTTCTATTGCGATCGCTCTTGGGGTATCGCCGACAATTGCCAGTTGCACTGTAAATGTGGAACCTTCATATAATTTACTTTTTACAGAAATAGATCCCCCACAGCGCAGCAGCAATTGTTGTACTATTGTTAACCCCAAGCCAGCACCAGCATAATCTTCTGTAGATCCTGTACGCACACGATAAAATCGTTCAAAGATTTTAGCAATCTCGTTTTCGGCAATACCAATACCTGTATCGCGGAATTCTAATTGGACATAATCGCCTTGAAGACGGGCACGCACCCATACTTCACCCCCATTAGGAGTAAATTTAATGCTGTTGTGCAGCAGATTAATTACAATCTGCCTCAGCCCACCACTCACACACCAAATAGATGGGAGTTCAGTGGGTACGGTATAGGCTAGCATAATCCCTTTTTCTTGGGCTAAAGGTTGGTACGTACTCACTACTCCAGGTACAATCTCTGAGAGCCGCACCGACTCCAAAACCATCCCCTCCAAATTACGTTCTAGTTGCACCAGTTCCAACAAACCTGTAATTAGAGAATTTTGTTGGTCGCACTGGGTATTTAACATCTGTAAATAACGTTGTCGCTGCGTAGGTTTGAGATTAGGAGAATTTAATAACGAAAGTGCTGTTTTGATATGCGTCAAGGGTATACGCAATTCCTGACAGAGATTTTTTAGATATTCATCTTGAAATTGTTCTTTGTTGTGCAGTTCTTGATTTATCTGCTGCAACTTGGTAGTGCGGGCTGCGATGATTTGACGATTAACTTCATCCTGTCGCAGGAGTTGTTTTGTAAACAGTTGACTCATCGTTGCCGCTTCCGGCATCGTTGGACAAATAAAATCAGCAGGTACAATTGGCGATGATTCTGGCGCGTAGACACCTGGCGGTTTGTCGTTAGATATCGCTTTTTGGATACCATTTAATACTTGCTGAATTACTCTCCCCTCAACAGTAGTGATAATCAGCAATGGCTGATTTTTATTAGTATTTACCTTCCCCGATGTCTGACTCTTGCGTTTTTTAAGTGGACGATGAGCCAAAATTAAACTACAAAACTGGGGCGATAACACCATCAAAAAGTTTTCCCGTCGCAGTTGGCTATCTGGTGTCAGGTGGACGGTGACATGATGAGTAGATGAGGAAGTATTTTCTTCCCTTGCTTCATAATCTTCCCCCGCTCCCCCTTTTTCATTCTCGTCAATCTGGCAAGTATAGATAATACTAGACGCACCCACTGAGGATTGGTAACGCGCTAATTCTGATTGCCAAATTTTTTCTGGTGGTAGCTTCACCCATAAAGTGGCTGCAATTTGCTGCTCAATTAGTAAGTCAATTTGCGCTCTCACCAGTGATAGCAGAGTCGCAGGACTGAGAGACAATGGTTTTGGAGGCACTTGCACTCCCATAACCAGTTGATAAACAGACAGATCCTTAGTCAGAGAAACATTCATGAGTCAAGCACAAAAAGGATGAAGCAAGAAATAATTCTGTCTCGATTTTCACCTTTATATGTCCATCTTTTACAAAAACCCCACGGAAAGAAACATTAAATATCAAAAACTACACCCATCAGGGGCGGGGAAGAGGCAGGGGGGACAAGGGGGAATAGCACGCTTGAAAAGCTGAAACCTCCTTGCTGGGAGGGTGTGGGAGGTGTGGGAGGTGTGGGAGGTGTGGGAGGATGGGGAGGCAATACAGCATTTGTTGATATGCAGTTATTCAATTTCTCCTCTTTCTCCCCACACTTCCCCCACTCCCCACACTCCCCACACTCAAAATCTTGTTATATCAGGGCTTTGCGATTAACAAGCGTGCCATTCGGGACAAGGGGTGAGAAATTGAAACAAGTCTTTCCCCTTGTCCCCAATTCTCCTTGTCCCCTTGTCCTCTTGCCCATGCCCAATTCCCAAATAAATTAAGCTTGACTATTAAGTCTTTGCTGTAAAGCGTCGCGTGCGTGTTCTCGGTCGTCAAAATGGATTTTTTCGGTGCCGAGAATTTGGTAGTCTTCGTGACCTTTACCAGCAAGCAGCACTCCATCACCTGGTTGTGCTTGTAAAATAGCGGTACGAATTGCAGTAGCGCGATCGCAAATTACCATTGGTTTTACTGTTTGGGCAATTCCCGCCAAAACGTCTTCTAAAATCCGTTCTGGGTTTTCTGTGCGGGGATTATCTGATGTCACTACTGCCACATCAGCTAATTCAGCAGCAATTCTACCCATAATTGGGCGCTTGGTGCGATCGCGATCGCCGCCACAACCAAACACGCAAATTACCTTCCCAGGTATAAATGGACGTGCAGCTTTCAACAAGTTTTCCAAGCTATCGGGTGTGTGGGCATAATCCACAATCACGCTAATATCTTGGTCAGAATTAATCTGTACCCGTTCCATTCGTCCAGGAACTCCGGGAAACTCAGGTATTACAGATGCCACTAACTGCAAATCTAGCCCTAAGTGTAAAGCTGCTCCTACGGCTGCGAGAAGATTTTCTAAATTATATTGTCCGACTAGTGGCGATCGAAAAGCTACGTCACCTTTTGGTGTATGTAATGTCCCACTGACACCATTCGGCTCGTAACTTAAATCACTCATCCATAAATCAGCGCTGTTGTCATTAACGCTATAACTCCAAACCCGTTCGGAATCTAACGAGGCAATTAACCGCTTTCCGTAGGAGTCATCAGCATTAATTATTGCCCGTCCCTTGAGATAATCAGGGCTAAACAACAACGCTTTAGCGGCAAAGTAATCTTCCATATCGCGGTGATAGTCGAGATGGTCTTGAGTCAGATTACTAAATACCGCTACCTCAAATTGACAACCCAACACTCTACCTTGAGCCAAAGCGTGAGAACTTACTTCCATCACCCCGAACTCACTACCAGCATTTACAGCCTCTGCTAGCTGCTGTTGCAGTTCCACTGCAAAGGGCGTAGTGTGGGCAGCAGTTTGCTCAAAACCTGCCCAACGAGTGTAGAGAGTTCCCATCAAAGCTGTGGCGAGATTAGCTTTGAGTAGGAGAAATTCAATAATATGGGTGGTTGTAGTTTTGCCATTGGTACCAGTTACGCCTACCAGCTTAAGTTTTTGCCCTGGATAACCATAAAAAGCACTAGCTATCTGGGCACAAGCTTGAGTTATGTTACTTGCACTGATGACCACAGCCTCATTTGTAGGAGGATTTTTTTGTGCAGCTTCGGGAGAAACGATCGCAGCCACAGCCCCCGATGCGATCGCACTTTGCCAAAATTCCCCACCATCAACCCGCGTTCCTGGCATCCCAATAAACAAATCTCCCACACCACAAGCATGGGAATTGGTCTTCAACCCCCTAACTTCTACATCCTCCAAAGTCGGATGGCTAGGCAATTGTTCAACACTGTCTACCGCCGTTAGTAATTCCCGCAATTTCATGTTGTGAACCTCGTCACATTCTTAATCTTGCGCTTATTCTGCATTATTTTTTTCTAATTGGCTAAATACTTACGCAACATTTGCTCCAACTGTTGCACACTACCACGAGGAGAAGGACGCGGCAATAATTTCTCACTCCCCTCTGCGTCCTCTGCGCCTCTGTGGTTCGATAAATAAAGTACTGGCACTTCATACTCATACGCAGCAAACCAATCGTCACGAGTCGTAATATCCCTAATTTCCAATTCGAAACTGAGATTTTGGATTTTTTCTAGCTTTTCTTGCAAGCCTTCACATAAATGACAGCCGGGTTTACTGTATAAAATTAATCGCATTTCAGTTGTGATAAGAAGTTATAAGTTTAAGATAACGAACCGCAGAGGCGCAGAGGACGCAGAGGAGGAGAGATGAGAAGAGAAGGGTTTGATGTGGGTGAGTATGTTGATGTTATGGCGTTGTTGTTGGATTTGCAGTTAAGAGATGAGTATCGGGATGGGGTGGTGGCAAATTTTGAGAGAATTAGTGCGATCGCAAATATTGTAAATTCTTTCCCTTTACCAGAAGAAATTGAAGTTGCACCAGTTTTTGAACCATAAGAGCTATTTTAATGTTTAAGCAATTTTACTGAGTTTTCAGTATAACCAACAATACTAAGATATAGCCGACTATACCTTGGAAAAATCAGATGAATAATTTCAATGCTGTTATTTCATTGAAGTCTGCGAGTATCGGTAGATTGTTGGTGCGGTTACTTTGGGTGCTGCTAGGATTTGGTGTTGCTTCTACGCTATTATCTTTGTTGCAATTAATAGCAAAGCCACTTTATCAGCTACTTGCTTCTCTAGATGCACTGATATCAATAGTTACATTACTTTTCAGTTTAACTTCAATCATTGTTTTTATGATTTGGCTATATCGTCTCCATGCTGATTTAAGGGATATTTTCAAGGAATATCCGATTACGCCAGGAGGTGCGATCGCCCGATTTCTAATTCCTATATATAGCCTTTGGGGAATAGCCAACACGTTATCTACTTTTGCTGATCGATTTAAAGGTGAGGTGAGGATTTAACACGTTTGAGTGAACAAGTGCGATCGTTAATCGGGCCGCTATATGGTTTTATGATTGGGTCAAATCTTTTGAATCGGCTCGCTTTTACAGAAGCTGTTAAAAATCCCGAAGATAAATTTCTGCCCTTTTGGTTTTTATTCTCTTGTATTTTAGATTTAGGTCTTACGGCTATTTTGCTACAACTAGCAAAAACTATGCAGACTGCTATTACTCAAAAAGCTAAAAGTGCTATCTCCTAATATTCCAGCATGAATTTTGATTCTGCCGATGCCATAACAATATCAGATGCGGTGCGTGCAGCCAAAGTCAGCGCGGTGGAAGTTACCAAAGCTGCGATCGCACGAATTGCAGCGCGGGATAATCAACTCAACTGTTTTACGGCTGTGACTGCTGAAACAGCTTTAACAGATGCAGTTCGCATTGACGAAGAAATTGCCCAAGGTAATAATCTTGGTTTGCTTGCTGGTGTGCCTTTTGCAGTGAAAAATCTTTTCGATATTGCTGGTTTAAGGACTCTGGCGGGGTCAAAAATCAATGTAGATAACCCAGCCGCTACCCAAGATGCAACAGCAGTAGCGAAGCTGAAACAAGCAGGTGCTGTGCTGGTTGGTGCTTTGAATATGGATGAGTACGCATACGGGTTTGTTACGGAAAACTCCCATTATGGTGCTACTCACAACCCCCATGATTTACAGCGAGTTGCTGGTGGTTCATCGGGTGGTTCGGCGGCGGCTGTTGCTGCTGGGTTAGTACCTTTGACGCTGGGTTCTGATACTAATGGTTCAATTCGCGTTCCGGCGGCGTTATGTGGCGTTTTTGGTTTGAAGCCAACCTATGGAAGGTTATCTCGTGCTGGGGTAGCTTTATTTTCTAGCAGTTTTGACCACATTGGCTCTTTTGCGCGTTCGGTGCAAGATATTGCTACGGTGTTTGATGTGCTTCAAGGAGAAGATGATCGCGATCCAATTTGCACAAAGCGTCCGCCTGAATTGGTTTTACCACAACTTAAACAAGATATTTCTAATATCCGAATTGCCATTGCAGCTGATTATTTTACCAAAGGCGCGGAACCGGAAGCTTTAGCAGCAGTGAAAAAGGTAGCTGATGCTTTGAATGTCACTGAATACATAACCATACCAGAAGCACACCGCGCCCGTGCAGCAGCTTTCGTGATTACAGCTAGCGAGGGTGCAAATCTGCATTTAGATAATTTGCGATGTCGTCCTCAAGATTTTGATCCAGCGACACGCGATCGCTTTTTGGCTGGGGCGTTAATTCCCAGTAGCTGGTATCTGCAAGCACAACGGTTTAGAAGCTGGTATCGCGATCGCGTTCGAGAAGTGTTTCAAAATGTGGATGTGATTCTCGCCCCAACTACACCAATTTCTGCACCGCTAATCGGTCAAGAAAGTATGATTTTGGATGGGGAGGAAATTCTTGTCCGTCCTCATTTAGGACTATTTACTCAGCCATTATCTTTTATTGGCTTACCCGTTTTATCAGTACCAATTCAGCGTCCAAATGCCTTACCTTTGGGTGTGCAATTGATCGCAGCACCATATAATGAAGCTTTAATTTTACGGGTTGCGGCTGCGTTACAAACAAAGAGCGTAGTTGCGGCAGTTATAGTGTAGTCAGAGCAGATAATAAATGTTGGATATATATGCGATATTGTTGTATCTTTCCCATTCTAAAATCACCTCCTTGTTAGGCATAAATAATACTACACTTCCTCAAAAGCAGCCGGATAAACAACCTTACCTTTATACTTTTTTTCATAGCTTTGCAGTGTTTTAACCATGAAGACATCCTCTGGTACTAGAAAAGGAGACTCGACTTCATAAATAACAGAAGGCTGAAAGCCAAAACGATTATAGAAATGAGGATGACCAAGTACAATAACTACGGCTTCTTTCTTTGCATCTGCTTTTTCTAATCCTGCTTGTACCAGTGCGCTACCAATACCTTGTTGTTGAAACTGTGGATGAACCGCTAAAGGTGCTAGACCGATTACCTGTAGTGTTTCTTCACTCACCAGGTTAATATAGCTGAATAAAATATAACCGACTACAACATTTTCAACTTCTGCAACCAGAGTAAGTTCTGGAATGTAGCGGTCAGAACGGCGAATTTTCTCTACAAGTTTAGCCTCATTTTTCTGCCCAAAAGCTAATGTATTCACTTCAGCTATTACTGTATAATCTGCCAGAGTTTCACAACGGATATTGATCATTTTAAAACTAATTCCATAAAAACCCAGTTTGCTCGATATTCTAAAGGAATCTCTGTTTTTTCTAAATACGGCTCGATATCCTGAAAGCCATATACACGATAAAGTGTATGTGCTTCCTTTGCAAAAGGAGCGCTGTCTAAACGAATCTGTGAGTAACCAATCCTAGAAGCTTCATTGATGATAGTTTCTAATAATGTTCTACCTATTCCTTTTCTGCGAAATTCTGGTCGAACATACATTCTTTTAATTTCACCAATATTTTCACCAATCTTTCGCAAGCAAGCGCAGCCGACTATTTGTATCTCGTATTGTGCCAAAAGTAAGCGTCCTGAAGGGGGTATAAATTCATGAAGTTGAGTCATATATTGCTCAAAGAATGTATTAGCATCTAAATTGATGCCGAACTGATGGCTGAATATTAACTTAGTCTCATTAAAATATTCCCAAAACAGTTTCTGTGTATGAGATTTATGTTCGTCAGTCTCTACTTGTATAATTTTAAGCAAAGTTTATACCTCCGCTAAGTAATTGCACAAAAATCGGTATAAAGAGAATTTACTTATAAGTTAATCTGTGCCAATTAAAACTCAATATCGAGATCCTACCCAAGGGTGAGGGACATTATACATCATAAATTTCTGTTGTAATTAGTGTCTAGTAGAGCTAGCGTAAAGTGGACAATTTGACAATCTTTAATACTCAAACTACTTGGCGTATAGTCATAATCTGTCCGCACGCAACAAGAACGCAAGACACTTAATATATGGTTCGAGAGCTAGAAAGAAAACGCCAGAGTGCAAAGTTTCCCGAAACAGCACCGGCTGCAAATCCCGTATTTTTTAGAACCTATAGCCGCCGTACAAAGGCAGGACTAAGGGAAACATGGGATGAGGTATGCGATCGCACTCTCCTCGGCTTAGTCGAGTTGGGAAAGCTCACTCAAGAAGAAGCTGCCATACTGGATAAGATGCAGCGCAACTTGAAAGCTATGCCCAGTGGACGCTGGCTATGGGTTGGTGGCACAGACTGGATAACCAAACCAAAGAATTTTTCCGGCGCTTATAATTGCACCTCTACCAATCTCGAAGACTGGAGTGCCTTCGGATTAATGATGGATCTGGCAATGATGGGCTGTGGTACCGGAGCCGTCCTAGAACCACAATTTATTAACCAGTTACCTCCTATCCGTAATCAACTGAATGTCACTGTAAAAGGTGAAATTGGCAGCACTCCTGTGCAACAGCGACGTGAATATACTCAAACTCATATAGAAGGCAATAACGTCACTATTCACGTTGGAGATAGCCGTGAAGGTTGGGTTGAATCATATCAAGCCCTATTAGAACTTTCCACTAATGAACAGTTTTCAGCAGCAGTTGAAGTATTAGTTGATATCAGCGATGTCCGAAAAGCGGGAGAAACTCTCAACGGCTTTGGAGGAGTTGCAAATCCGGTGAAATTGCCCGGACTTTATCAGCGTTGTGCATCTATTCTGAATAAAGCTTTAGGACGACAATTAAATTCAGTTGAATGTTGTCTATTGATCGATCAAGCTGCTGTAACAATTGTTGCCGGTAATATTAGAAGATCAGCTGGCATGAGGCAAGGTTCTAGCGAAGATAGTTTGTTTGCCGATGCCAAAGATAACTTATGGCAGCAAGATGAAAATGGCAATTGGCGAATCGATCCAGAGCGCGATGCACTCAGGATGGCAAACCACACCAGAGTTTTTCACCGGAAGCCAACCTTAGAAGAATGTCTGAATGCTGTCCGCAAACAGTATTATAGCGGCGAGGGAGCGATTCAATGGGCTGGTGAAGCTGTAGCGCGATCGAATATTGATTTGCTGCCAACACAAGCTCTAAAAGTTGAGTTTTTACAAGCTTATGAACAAGGAACAGCAAAACAGTGGTTAGAAGAACGTTATTCAAATCTTGATGCTAATGAGTTAGAACATCGTTTAGCTCGCTATGGGCTAAATCCGTGTGGTAAGTGATTTTGCCTCACGTTAAAAACCTCGCAAAAACGGGGAAAGCTGAGATGCTAATCCCGTGGTAATCAAAGGAATTAAAAAGTCTTTGACACCGTACAGCGTAGAGAGTGAAACTAGATAACATCAGAAATTTGTGTCTAGAATATAATCTTTCCAAGAGTGCGGGGGTGGATGTGAAAAACACTTTTATTATCTGAAGTCACATCTGCAAAAGGTACGCGGAGCTACTGCAAATAATCAAGCAGTAGAACTAGGGGATAAAAAGCCTCTAGGATAACAAAGAAAGGAAATCATCGGTAGTAACTTCCACTGCAATTTGTCAGAGGTTCACCTTAATCAAATCGACCCACGTAACTACAAAGAACAAGAAGAAGCTTTCACTGCTGGGGCGTTATCTGTTGCGGCACTTTTAAATCACAAGTTCTTAGAACCACGCTATCAATACAGCCGTGAATTAGACCCGATTGTGGGAGTTTCTTTTACAGGCTTATTTGATTTCTTTGTCCATGCTTTTGGTGTTGATTGGCTGCGCTGGTGGGAAGCCGGAAGACCTGCAACTCCACAAGGATTAGCTTTCAAGCGTGAGGAAGAAAAATATCTAAGTTCTTGGAGAGATATTGTACATCGGGTAGTTTGGGATTATTGCGATCGCCACAATCTCAAACGTCCAAATCGCTGTACCACAGTTCAACCCAGTGGTACTAAGGCTTTGTTAACTAATGCTAGTTCAGGATGGCATCCCCCTAAAGCCCAAAGATTTATTCGCCGCATCACCTTCGGCAAAAATGATCCAGTAGCTTTAGCCTGTATTGACTACGGTTACAATGTCATTCCCTCTCAATCAGATAAAGATGAACAGGGCAATTTGCTCAACGATCCTTTTGATCCACGGGTGAGTGAATGGTTAGTAGAAATTCCGGTTTCTGTATCTTGGGCAGATTTACCAGGGGCTGATGAAATTGATGTTTCTAAGTTTTCAGTCTTAGCTCAATTTGATTTCGTCCTCCAGGTTCAACGCTGGTATGTGACTCACAATACATCAGCTACTTTGGAACTGCGTTCTGATGAAATCGAACCTTTGGGACAGAAAATCTATGAAACTATTCAAAGCGATCAGGGATATATTTCAGCAGCTCTTTTAGCTCGTTTTGATGACTTGCAATCATTCCCCCGTTTGCCATTTGAACCAATAGATAAACCAACCTACGAGCGCTTGAATCAAGAGGTGAAAGCACGGCGCAAAACAGATGATTTCTGTGCAGTCTTAAGCCGCTACGATTTAGGTGAAATGTCAGAGGCTGGCCCTAGTGGTTGTGATTCTGATAAGTGTATGTTTCCCGATCAGCAACCAAGCTCATAAGGCGAAATAACACTAACTTAGGGTAGGCACTATTTATTTATAGGACTTAAGCACGAGTTACGGAATAACGAACCACAGAGACGCAGAGGACACAGAGAAATGAGAGTTTGAGAAATATTGTGCGTAAGTCCTAATTTATTACAATAAACAGCAGTGGTTTAATATGACATTAAACCACTGCTTTTTGTATGAAAGCTTACGAAATTCAAAGCAACGGCGGGATTGATGCGATCGCATTAGTCGATCGCCCTGAACCAAAACCAACTGCGGGACAAGTTCTCATCCAAGTCAAAGCAACATCCCTAAATTACCGCGATTTGCTCGTCGCTGAGGGTGCTTACGGTGCTGGACAGAAGTATCCGTTAATTCCCCTATCTGACGGTGCAGGAGAAGTTGTGGCCGTAGGTGAAGGTGTGACACGGGTAAAAATCGGCGATCGCGTCGCTGGTATTTTCTTCCAAGACTGGATTTATGGCTCTTTAACCAAAGAGAAAATGAAATCCGATCTCGGAGGCGGCATCGATGGAATGCTAGCTGAATATGTCGTATTACACCAAGATGGGTTAGTGATATTACCAGACTATCTATCCTACATTGAAGGGGCAACTTTACCCTGTGCAGCAGTCACAGCTTGGCATGGACTGCTGACAAAAGGCAATATTGGCGCAGGTGATAGTGTTTTATTACTCGGTACTGGGGGAGTTTCGATTTTTGCTCTCCAGTTTGCCAAGATACATGGTGCTAGAGTAATTATTACTTCCAGCAGTGATGATAAATTAGCACGAGCTAAACAGCTTGGTGCTGACGAGACAATCAACTACAAAACAACACCAGATTGGGAAAAGCAAGTTTATCAATTAACTAATCGCACAGGTGTAGATCATGTAATAGAAGTAGGTGGTGCAGGGACTCTGCCAAAATCATTACAAGCAGTCCGTATTGGGGGACGGATTAGTTTGATTGGCGTATTGTCAGGAAGAGGAAGTGAAATTGACCCCATGCCAATACTTTTTAAGAGTTTAACAGTTCAGGGCATTTATGTCGGCAGTCGGGAAATGTTTGAGGCGATGAATCAGGCGATGCAACAGCATCAAATCAAACCAATTATTGATCGAGTTTTTCCATTCACTGAGGCAAGAGAAGCTTACAGTTATCTCAAAAGTGCGGCTCACTTTGGGAAAATCGTAATTGGTAATTCATAATTTTAAATAGTTTAATTAATACTGTTCGGTTAAGGCAAGAGACGGCGATTTATCGCGTCTTTGTGATGATTTATCTAATCTTTACGAGCTAGAATTTCCATCAAAAAACATTAACCGAACCGTATTTGAGACTTTAATTTTATGTTTCAAGTGGGAATTTAAACCCCACTTGAAACATAATTATTAATTACGTTTAAACAGCAGCGAGAGTAGGCGCAGCGAATTTAGCATATCGCTCTATGTAGAATTCCTTAGAGTTAGCGATCGCTTTCACAGATTCACGCTCTTTCAAAGCATGTTTCCACTGGCGTACACGGGTAAACTCTTCTGGTATCCCAAAACCACGATACTGCTTTAGTGCAGCCCAGCGCTCAAACCAGGGGAAATAGGTGAAATCGACCAAACTGATAGATTCACCAAACCAGTAAGGGCCTTCCCCAGAAAGCTTTGCCAAACCTTCGTTTTCAATAAATTCCAGGTGTTTGGATAGTTCTTGTTTAGCTTCTTCTTGTTTTTGGGGATCTGAACTCCGCAGAAGGGTAGAAAAAGCAGGGACAAATCTGGTGTTAGCAAAATCGATCCAGATACGAGCCTGCGCCCTAGCAGCAGGATTGCTGGGTAACAGTGGTGGATTGGGAAATACCTCATCGAGATACTCGTTAATTACTGCTGATTCCCAAACTCGGTTATCGCCATGAGTTAGTGCAGGCACTTTCCCATAGGGGGAAACTTTGGTAAACCCTTCAGGCTTATTCTGCAAATCAATCTCAATCAAATCGAAGTCGATGCCCTTCTCTTGGAGTACCAAGCGGGTACGGTGAGCATAAGGACAAACAACTGCACTGTATACTTTGATTTGGACCATGTTTAAGTACCTTGGTAAATAGGACTTGTTAATCGGCATTGGGAATTGAATTTTCATCAAAATCCCAAATCTTCAATTGTTAGTGTCCTGAAGCCCCTTTGAAGCGCGTGAAGCGTAAATAATTCTCGACACTAACCAAACTTTTAATATGAGAAGTTCGTAGTAAGGACTTTAGTCCTTAATTTTCTAAGCACTGAAGTGTTTACTACGTACCAGGCTTTTATTAGCTTGACAAACTACTAAAGCCAAGGCACTTCTTCAGGTGCATAACGGAAGGCGCGGAAGACTGTATTTTGCTCTCCACGAGTTACGGGCGACTTCTCACCTGGAATATTCCGAGTTGCAAAATAGGGGTTAATGTATTCCCAAACAATCTCTCCTGCAACTGTCACCTCGAATATCCGGCCGTAAGCACCTTCTGTAATCAAGGTATTGCCATTGGCTAAACGTTGCGCTCCTGATATGTATGCACTAAAGAAATTTTGGGGCGGGTTGTCAGTGTATTCCCAAACTATCTCTTTCGTTTGACGGTTTACCTCAATCACACGGGAGAAATTGAGAGCGACGTTACGACGATGTGCGCCATTGTCGAAAATCAGGATATTACCGTTAGCTAGCTCGTTCGGGAAGTGCTGCTGTGCTAGCACATCATCGCCCAACGTCCAAATAATTTCTCCAGTTTTGCGATCGATAATGACAACTGTGGATATATTACGAAAGCTGACTATAATGTTGCCATCAGCGAGTTCTCCCACAGTATTTCCATGAGTCCATTCATGTCGATGATCCTGGGGCGTAATGGTAAATATATCTGGATCGAGGTGTTCGTGGGCGTGCCAAGTCCAAACAATTTCCCCTCCTGGAGTCACTTCATAAAGCACATCCGCATATATATTCCCATCTGGCTCTGTACCTGTTACGCCGCCTTTGATACGAGGTACCAACGACTGAGGTATTTTTTCAATGGCGAGTAAAATTGTGTTGCCATTGGCTAGTCTGCGTCCATCGTGATGATGATCTGGATGCTTATATTCCCAAATAATATTTCCTTTGGGATCTGCCTCTAAAACAACACCACTTTTAAACGCAGCCCACAAAGCAAAACGCAGTGGTTCTTCTGGTGGAGTCTTACCGTTATAAAAAAGGTTGCCATTAGGTAAGAGATAACCATATAACCCTGGTGGATATGGCAGATTCCA
The DNA here is from genome assembly GCF_014698035.1 of Desmonostoc muscorum FACHB-395. Taxonomy (GTDB): domain Bacteria; phylum Cyanobacteriota; class Cyanobacteriia; order Cyanobacteriales; family Nostocaceae; genus Nostoc; species Nostoc muscorum_A. Next base: position 88,931 of record NZ_JACJSF010000020.1, on the reverse strand, counting down.
CTGGTGTACTACTTCTCCTTCTAAGTTCAAAAGATAGACTTCACCTTGACCTGTCAGAGGCGTGAAAAGTGTGTATCCTTTAAATACTTTTTCGGGATTGTAAGCTCTTAAACCAGTACCCCGACGACGAATAGTATTTTGGTCAATTAATGTTGCTGTAAAAGTCATATTCTACCTACTAAATATCTAGTTTTGAATCTAATAAGAGAGCCAGAGCCTCTAGGGAGGCATTACCAGGCTGGAGCCTGGTAACGAGGTGAACTGTCTAAAATGTTTGAATTTCTAATTTTTAATTTTTAATTGTTCATGGTGCTGGGTTTGGCGACTGAGCATGAACTATATCCAACTCTTCCAAAATGTCTTTACTGAGAACTACATCCACACTTTCCAAGTTCTCTTTGAGTTGTTCTAGTGTCGTAGCACCAATAATTGTGCTAGGGACAAACCAACGACTCCGCACGAATGCCAAAGCCAAATGCGCTGGACTTAGTTGATAGCGCTTGGCAATTTCCACATAAGCTGCTACTGCTTCGGTGACTTTTGGTTTTAAGTAGCGCTGACCAAAATTTTCAAACAAACTGACTCTTGCTTTCTCTGGTTTGCCATTTAGGTATTTGCCGGTCAAGAAGCCAAATGCTAAAGGACTATAAGCCAGTAACCCAATTTCTTCGTGATAAACTGCTTCTGCTAAAGCTCCATCAAATACTCGATTCAGCAAGTTATAGGCATTTTGAATTGAAACAACTTTGGGTAAACCTAATTGTTTAGCAGCGTTACTAAACTGTGCTACTCCCCAAGGAGTTTCGTTACTTAAACCAATATAGCGAATTTTTCCTGCCTTAATTACATCGGCAAAAACTGCTAGCTGTTCAGCGATAGGAACTGTGTCTCCCACCTGAGTCGGATCGAATACCGTTTGCCCAAACCTTGGTACATAGCGATCGGGCCAGTGGATTTGGTAGAGATCAATATAATCGGTTTGTAATCTTTTTAAACTATCATCTACAGCTTGTTTGATATTATCACGGTCGATTGCTTTGGCTCCATCACGTAACCATTTAAATCCACGTCCAGGTCCAGCAATTTTAGTCGCTATAATCAGTTGTTCTCTTTGTTGGCGCTTTAACCATTCTCCAATGTACGTTTCAGTTAATCCATAAGTTTCAGCACTTGTTGGAACTGGGTACATCTCCGCCGCATCAATAAAGTTGACTCCTTGGGCAATAGAATAGTCTAACTGAGCATGGGCTTCTTCAATAGTATTTTGCTGTCCATAAGTCATAGTGCCCAAACAAATCTCAGAAACTTTTAAGTCACTCTTGCCAAGTTGGTTATACTTCATGTTTTCGTGTTGTTATTCCGTTTGATTTAACAGTGATATTTTTGTTGGAGATTTTACATTTTGTCAAGTAAGTTATTATTTTTAATTAACTTAGCTTCAAACAACACTTAGTTTGGCACCAATCCAATATAAATTTTCCAGAAAAATAATATTTTGCTGATATTACTAAAAATCGATAGGCAAACTGTAGTTAATGGATGCAGTTGCTTATTATTGCATAAAGCAATCCAATAAGTAAGCTAGTTTGTGGAGTCATAAAAATCTAAAATTGTAGTACAAAGTACTTGCTTTTATTGGGTTTTTGTGGAATAGACTGTTTTAGCCTAAGCATATACTACGCTAAGTCAGTTAATTTACCGTAGTATACCAAAAATCTTAAGATTATTCTGGAATTAAGTCTTAATAAATGTTCATATTAATATGCTTCTGAAAAAGTATATTAATATGAACAATCAAAATATACCGAGTTTATCGGGAAAGGTCACAATATCCGATCACAACGACAAAGACTTAGGGTTGCAAGGACTTGTGCAACCAAGGATTTTTTGCTGCGATCGCTGGCAAAGATGCTCGTGTATATTGATTAGTGAACGTAATTTGACTTAATTCTGCGATCGCAAGTGCAATTCCTGTGAAATTTCGCAATTCCAATTGTTGGGGTTCCTTAGCTTTAAACCGGCCTACTGATTTTTTTATACTTCCTATTAACTTCGCTAAAGCCAGTATATAGCAAGAGAAATATAGTTTGTTGCAGTAGTATGTAGCTAATCATTTGCTATTAATTTGTATTATTTATTCAGTCTTTAGATAGATGCCTCATACATCTATTCCAAGTTTTTTGATTTATAATCTAGATTTTTTCTTACTATGAATAACTAATTTAGTTATGTTATATTATAGATATAAGTATAAAAATCTCAATTTTCTATTATAAGTTTTTCAGAAAAATACATCTTTTGACATTAGGGTTAGACTCTTGATTTTCTCCTTATGCCGCAAGTTGCCTTTTCTAGAGAATGCTAGATTCAGGAGAATCCCAATGTCATTAGATAAAAATACCCTTGAGCAACCAGCAAATAATCTGCTGGCAGTTCTACCGCCTGCTGATTATGAGCGTCTTGTTCCGCATCTGAAGTTGGTTAAGCTCTCAAATCGGCAAGTACTTTACGAACCTGGAGAACCCATTACAGAGGTCTATTTTCCCAATAAGGCAGTGGTTTCTATAATCACCACTATGGAAGATGGCTCGACTGTAGAAGCTGGTTTAGTGAGCAATGAAGGCATGGTGGGTATCCCAGTAATTTTAGGAGACAACACCACAACTACAACAGCATCTGTGCAGATTCCAGACAGTGCTATGCAGATGGATGCCGATATACTCAAAAGCGAGTTCAATCGAGGTACAGCCCTTCAAAGCTTGCTGCTGCGCTACGTGCAAAGTATGTACACTCAAATTGCACAAGGATCTGCGTGTAACCGTCTTCATAAGCTAGAGGCGCGGCTGGCTCGGTGGTTGCTAACGGTTTCTGACCGTCTGCAATCAGAAGAATTTCCACTCACACAAGAATTTATCTCGCAGATGCTGGGTGTACGTCGTGCTGGTGTAACCGAAGCAGCAAACATCTTGAGCCAAGCCGGAATCATCACCTATCACCGTGGTCAGATTAACATCCTGAATCGAGAAGCTTTAGAAAAAACTTCCTGCGAATGTTATCAGATTATAGAAGATGAATATATCCGTTTATTGGGCAATAAGCTTAAATAAACGGCAAAATAATTTTTTAAACCTGCTATGTACGAAAACGCACAGACTCACACAAGTGTGTTCATTTAAGATTTTTTAGATTGTGCCCATGTTCCTTTAGAGAATACACCTTTTGACATTAGGATCAGATCCTTAAATTCTTTCCTTGTGCCCTGAGTTGACTTTTCTAAAGTCACCTACCTTAAGGAGAGTGACTTCTAATGTCATTAGACAAAAACCTTTTTCAGCAACCACCAAATAAGCTGCTTGCAGCCTTACCAGCTAGTGATTATGAGCGTCTTGTTCCCCATCTAAAGCTAGTTAAGCTTCCAGTTGGGCAAATTCTTTACCAAGGAGCCGAACCGATTACACAGGTCTATTTTCCTGATAAGTCAGTGGTTTCTATAGTCGCCACTATGGAAGATGGCTCAACGGCAGAAGTTGGGATAGTAAGCAATGAAGGCATGGTGGGTATCCCAGTAATTTTAGGAGACAACACCACAACCACAACAGCGTTTGTGCAGATTTCGGGCGCTGGAATGCAAATCAATGCAGATGTACTCAGAAAGGAGTTCAATCGAGGCGGAGCTATTCAAACCCTGCTGCTATGCTATGTACAAGCTGTATACTCTGAACTAGCGCAAGGAGCGGCTTGCAACCGTCTTCATACATTAGAAGAACGGCTAGCTCGATGGCTACTGACAGTCTCTGACCGTTTGGAATCAGAAGAATTTCCACTCACGCAAGAATTTATCTCCCAGATGCTAGGTGTACGTCGTTCTGGCGTGACAGTAGCGGCTAGCACCCTCAGCCGAGCCGGAATGATCAGCTACCAACGTGGTCATATTAGCATTCTGAACCGAGAGGATTTGGAAGCAACTTCCTGTGAGTGTTATCAAGTCATACAAAAGGAATTTGCTCGGTTACTGGGCTTTTTGCCCAGTAACCGAGCCAGAAAATTTTTTTGAGTTATGTGTACGAAACCGAACAGACTGGCAAAAGTAACTTGATTTAAAGTATTTTGAGGAAATTTCTCTTTTAATGTTCAGTGAGTGAAAATACTCTTAAGCCGCAAGTAAATAGACTACTAGCGGCTTTGCCAACTAGTGATTATGAGCGTCTTGTTCCGCACCTGAAGTTAGTTTCGCTTCCCACTCGCCAAGTCATTTACGAACCTGGAGAACCCATCACAGAGGTCTATTTTCCCCAAAACGCAGTGGTTTCTATTGTCACTATTATGGAAGATGGTTCGACGGTAGAAGTTGGGATAGTGAGTAATGAAGGTATGGTGGGTATCCCAGTGATTTTAGGAGGTAATACAACAACCACAAAAGCGTTTGTCCAAGTTGCGGGCGCTGGAATGCAGATGGATGCGGATGTTCTCAGAACCGAGTTCAATCGGGGCGGAGCTATTCAAAAGCTGCTGCTGCGCTATGTACGAGCTATATATACAGAACTTACGCAAGGATGTGCTTGCAACCGTCTTCATACACTAGAAGAACGGCTAGCTCGTTGGCTTCTCACAGTTTCTGACCGTTTGGAATCAGATGATTTTCCACTCACGCAAGAATTTATCGCCCAGATGCTAGGTGTACGTCGTTCTGGTGTGACAGTAGCGGCTAGCACCCTGAGCCGAGCCGGAATGATTCGCTATCAGCGTGGTCAAATTAGTATTCTCAACCGAGAGGATTTGGAAGCAACTTCCTGCGAGTGTTATCACGTCATACAAAACGAATTTACTCGGTTACTGGGGAATCAGCCAAGGCGCGTAGGCGTAGCCCGTCGTAGACATCGCCGATGAATCAATTTTCTAAGTTATTATGTCCGAAACCGGACAGACACTTAGCAATTAGTTCCATTAAGATTTAGTAAAGAATGCATCAAATGGTATTTACAAACGCGTGCCATTTGATGCAATTGCTACTCTAAATGTTTGAGCTAGACGGCGGTGAGAATAATGTCTAATCAATCAATGTCTTTTAAAGGTCTACGATTGCTCGTCGTAGATGATGACCCTGATACGAGAACTTTACTTACCTTCTTGTTTGAATTAGAGGGAGCAGAAATTATCACAGCTGCTTCGGCAGGTGCTGCTATAGAAATAATGTCATTTTTTAAACCAGACATCTTTATTAGTGATATTTACTTACCAGATGAAAACGGCTGCTCACTGCTCATGAAAGTCAGAAATCTGGAAGCAAATCGAGGGAGAAAGATTCCAGCTATTGCTCTGACAGCATCTGCTTTCGACGAAGACCAGAATCGGGCATTATTAGCAGGTTATGATATATACCGATGCAAACCGATAGACTTAGATGATTTATCTTCTACAGTTGCTAGTCTAGTTACGCTCGAAGAATACGCTTGACACATTTGGATGTTTTAGGGATGAGGCATTAAGCAATAAAGCTTTAAATAAATTAAATTTATTTTGAAAATGCGATGTCTACCGAGGATTATACCAACGCCTGATGATTTTTATACTAAATCAGCGTGTTGGCGTAGCCCTTCGTAGACATCGCATTTTTTTAGGAATTTTTTGACTAATTTTATTCTTTTTTAATTCCGCTACCAGCAAAAACCTTTGAAAGAGCAGAGATATAAAATATACTAAGAATAAATACAGAGAAGACTAAGGTAATTCTCTGTGAGTACTCATTTTTTCATATAAAGGGCTGCATTATGGAATATCTTGCTTATTCTCACATGTTTATTGCTCAAGAAGAGGCATCTGAAAACACCAAATATAATCTCCCTAAATCTCAATTAAATGGGAAAGAACCTCTTAAATCTTCCAACATAGTTATTGCTGAAAAACAGGTATCTGCAAACAGCAAATCTAAGTTTAATTGGAAAAAACTACTTAAATCTTCAGCTTGGTTAGCTTTAGCTGGTGTTGGTGTATTGCTTATTGCTGCTACCCAAATTCAAATGAGTTCGGCTGCTTATGTAAAGACTAACGGCGGTTGTTTGCGTATCCGTACAGGCCCAAGCACAAACTACTCTTATGTTGATTGTGTATCAAATGGTGCAACACTTCCAGCGATTGAGAGGTATGAAAACGGTTTTGCTCGGCTTTCTACGGGTAGATATGTTTATGCTCGATGGGTTGCTGATAGACCTAACAACCCTCCTGTGACTAGTAGACCTGGTGGCGTTGGTGGTTCAGTCATTCTTTCCCGTGGTTCTAAAGGTCAGCTTGTAAAAGACGTTCAGACAGCTTTAGGTAATCTCAGAGTTGATGGAATTTACGGTCAAGAAACTGTTAACCAAGTCCGAAGCTTTCAGGCAAGTAAAGGTCTACTTGTAGATGGTACGGTGGGGCCCGAAACTAGAGCAGCTCTGGGTATTTAAAAGTTAGAGGTTGTTTGAAAAGTAGTTGGCTGTGATTTTAGGCACTCATTGATCCCTCCTAACCCACGCCAGTCGCTCCACTTGGGGAGACCCCATCGCTTTTAGCGTCTCCCCTTGGGAGAAGACCGCGCTGGCTCCCCTTAAAAAGGGTGGAACCGGAGTCAAAGTCCCCCTTTTTAAGGGGGATTTAGGGGGATCTAAACGTTTTGTTACCGAGAAGAGGACTTTTCAAACATCCTCTTAGAGACAATTTCATCAAACAGCCACTTTTGAAAAATCTCATTTCTAGGTTATATCTATTTTTTTAGAAATATAAATTGAGGCAGTCCTAGATTAAAACTTCTCCTATCGGAGACGCTGCGCGAACGGAACATCTCGCCCGTCTTAAAGCGGGCAAGATGCTCACTTCACAACATTGAAACTGTGTTGAATTGAAATAAGAAAAGTCGATTTTATACACCCTGAAAAACAGAAATTTTGTATTTTGTTTAATCTAAGTTGATATTTCGGATGAAACACCCAAGTAATTTTGCACAATCTGCAAAATGCGCTCTGCTGCATGACCATCCCCAAAGGGATTAATTGCATTTGCCATTGCTGCATAGGCATCTGGATCGCTCAGTAACTCAGTAGCAGATGCAAAAATATTCTCACTCGTAGTGCCTACAAGTTTGGCTGTACCGGCTACAACAGCCTCTGGTCTTTCGGTGGTATCTCTCAAAACCAGTACTGGTTTTCCCAAACTGGGGGCTTCTTCTTGCAAACCACCAGAGTCAGTGAGCAAAAGATGCGATCGCCCAATTGCTCCCACCAGTTCGCCATAATCTAGAGGATCTGTCAAGAAAATTCGGGGATGATTCCCTAAAAGCTCTTGCAATGGGACTCGCACTGTGGGATTGCGGTGTAATGGTAGTAACAAAGCTGTATCAGGGAACTTGTCTAAGATTTGTAAAAACCCCTCTGCGATCGCTTGCAGGGGTTCTCCCCAATTCTCCCGCCGATGAACTGTTGCTAACAGAACGCGGTATGAATCCCAGTCTAAGCCTGGTACATTGCAAACAGCTTGGCTTGCAGCTACATTCAACAGCGCATCAATTACCGTATTACCCGTCATGTGAATTTCACCCAAAACACCAGAACGGTGCAAATTTTCCACAGCCCAAGGAGTCGGCGCAAAGTGCAACTGAGTAATTTGAGAAATCAACCGCCGATTGGCTTCTTCTGGGTAAGGATTGAAGATATCATCAGTTCTTAAACCTGCTTCTACATGACCAATAGGGATTTTTTGATAAAAAGCTGCCAAAGCTGCGGCAAAAGCCGTTGTCGTATCTCCCTGCACCACCACTAAATCTGGCTTTTTCTCTTTAAATAACGCTTCTAACCCTTGTAAACTGCGGCAGGTAATATCATTTAAAGATTGCTGAACCTGCATAATTTCCAAATCATAATCTGCCTTGATGTTGAACAGCTGCATAACTTGCTCAACCATCTCCCGATGTTGTCCAGTTAGAATTACTTGCGACTCAAAAGCTAAAGACTTCTGGAAAACCTGAATAACTGGAGCAAGTTTAATCGCTTCGGGACGAGTACCCAAGATAATGCAAACCCGTTTTTGATTAGTCATTAGTCATTAGTCATCTGTCATTTGCCAATGGTTATAGTCAATGGTCTATGACCAATAGTCAATAGTTGACGGTCAATCATTACACAAATCATAAATATAAAAGGAAAAATTATATAAAAAGCATGAAAAAACCCGGCTTAATCGGGTAGATGAACTGTATATCGAATTCAATTGTAATCACATCATTAGAGAGCATGAAAAAACCCGGCTTAACCGGGCAGACGCACTGTTTGTCGTATTCACCTGTGATGACTACATTTTAATCTCACAAGTTAAAGGGCAAGCAGCATAAACAGTAGTCTGCATTGGGTCTGCCTCTCCATGCAACCAGCTTAACCATTTAACTTCACTTGGATGAACTCCTTTAATAGTTAGCACACCCGCAGCAAATACAACTGCCATGACATTAAACATGATTAAAGCACCTGCTACAAGCAAAACAGCACTAACAGGCATCACAGATTGCAAGATGATCGATAACAGACATCCAACCGTAGCCATCAAGACCACTAATGGAAAACCGACAACCAACAAGCATACTGCTAATGTAAAAGTCCATATTAAAAAGCTTTTAATCATCAACAAGGAGTAGGTCTTTCCTAGATTAGAGCTTTCAGCAGAAACCATGACTTTTCCTCCCAAAAATACACAGCAAATTTTAATTTCAGTCATATCTCGCTTTTGGCGAGTTAACTGATTTGTTTCTCAGTGAAATTCAGTATATAAAAACTAATCAGGAAAATGAGCATTTGTTTACTAAAGTTTACAGTTAGTTTTTTGTAATTGTGGATATAAAACCAAGTTTATATCTATTAGAATAACTTGCTTTCTGCATCTGTCTTCAGGTATATAACCTAAAAGGTATGGGCTTTTAACGTTGATCCCCAGATATTGCTCCTACCAAGCTTAACATTTCTTATAAAAATTGATAGCGCTTCTCATAATTGATAGATGGGCTGAATAAATGAATAGTTAGTATTTATGCTGTTAATTGCTGGCAATTTGTATTCATGCCCAAGATAAATTTCTCATCTAATGGCTGAGAATATTCATATTTTGCCAGAGGTATTATAAAGTACAATAAAATCTATGGATTTTTGCTGAGGCGCTCTAAGCTATTAGGTGTGTTAACCATGATATATAGGTTAAATAATTTTTCTAAATTTTCTGAGTAGCAGAATCTTAGAAAAAAAGATACCAGTTTAGGTGGATGAAATGGATTGACCGTGGTTCTAGATTTTCAATCGCCTCCCATCACGACTAGGGCTTGCACGCAAGCATTTTCCAAAAGTCATCGAAGTAAGTGCTTGACTTCTCACTCATTCAAATTTTTACCTGCCAAATGTGAAGATATATGACAGAATCACAGTCTCCATCAAATTCTAGCCCTGTTACCGAACGTAACTTGCCCCCAATGCCCCCAATGCCACCACCTCCGCCAACCTTTAGTACGCAGAGGCAGATGACACAGACATTGGATATGTCAATGGATAGGGGTTCCAACACACCTGTTGCAGGTCATCGTCCGGTTAGTCCACCGCCAATACCTACTTCAGTTCTCCCTAAAACCAGCAGTGCGGGGCCCACTTTAGAGAAGTTAATTAGGGAAGCTTACGATCAGGGATATTCTGACTTGCACCTAGGTGTCGGTGAAGTACCGCGTTTCCGCACCCGAGGAGAAATTCAATCATGGGATTATCCAGAAGTAGATAAAGAAGCTTTTATGAATTGGTTGCGGGAGGTAATGAGTGAGGCGGAAATTCAGCGCTTTGAAGAACACTTAGAATTTGACGGAGCAACTCAATATGACTTTGCTCGCGTGCGGATTAATGTTTTTGGCACTCTTAGAGGGCCTGCGATGGTGTTGCGGTTGATTCCTCTGAAAATCTTAACTATGGAACAGTTGAGATTACCCCCAGTTTTTCGGGATATTTGTCATCACCACAAAGGTTTAATTTTGGTAACTGGGCCCACTGGTTCTGGTAAGTCCACCACAATGGCAGCGATGGTTGACTACATCAATAAGGAGATGGCCAAGCATATCATTACCATTGAAGACCCAATCGAATTTATCCATCAAAGCCGCAAATCTTTAGTCAAACAACGGGAAGTGGGAATGCACACCCGGAAATTTGACAACGCTTTGAAAGCAGCTTTGCGGGAAGATCCAGATTTGATTCTGGTGGGGGAAATGCGAGATAAGGAAACAGTTAACACTGCCCTAAAAGCTGCTCAGACTGGTCACTTGGTCATGGGAACCCTACACACCAATAGCGCAGTTAAAACCATTGAACGGATTCTCAACCTCTACTCTGGTGACGAACAGGATGCAATGCGAGTAGCAATTTCTGAGTCTTTAGTAGCGGTAATTGCTCAAGGTTTGTGCCGCACAACTGACGGGAAGCGAGCTGCTTTCCACGATGTGCTGATCAATACTGAGGCTATTAAAGAATGGATCAAAGACGGTAAGTATGATGAAATTGGCGAGTTGATGAAACAAGCTAGCTTTGACGGCATGATTACGATGAATCAGTCGTTACTCAATCTCTATCAAGATGGTCGCATCACTGAAGAAACTGCTTTGGAAATGTCGCCAACTCCTAATGAAATGGCACAGTTTCTCCGAGGTAGAGTTTAAGATTTGCGAATTGGGAATTGGGAATTGGGCATTGGGAACAAGGAGAATTGGGGACAAGGGGAAAGACTTGTTTCAAGTTCTCACCTCTTGTCCCCTTGTCCCCTCCTCCCCTTGTCCCCCTGCTTCCCCTGCCCCCCTGCTCCCTCATCCCCCAATCCCAAATATTTTTCTGATCCTGGTTGCGGTTATAGCTAAGGTAAAAGGTAAAGAGAGAATTTTTTACTTTTAGCTTCCTAGCCTTTGTGAATAACTTGACAACAAACAAACTATCTACACCCCAGTTGTTTAAAGGCATTGCCCTATTTACACCTGGAGGAGATTTAATTTACTGCATCGACCCTAGCAAACAAGGTCGATGGCATTTGCATTTGTGTTCGGCTTTGCAAGAAATTCTAGATTTGCCAGAGCCACCGCACTTTTTAGTGCCTTGTTATACTGCAACTATTGACCACTGGTTAGATCCGCGCACTCAACAAGTGCGAACTTTTGCTGAAGCTTATCCGGCTGTAATTAGACATCAAGCTTTGCTTAATGCCATTTTTGGTACAGGGGAGTTAGTATGGCAAGCTGCTCCTTGGCAAGAAGGGTTGTGCGATCGCATGGTGTTAACATCTTATCGTTCCTCATTTGGGCAGCTTTGGGAAGATCACGATTTAATTGTTCGTCTAGACCTTTCTGAACCTGTGCCAAAATACCACCAACCAGTAATAGTACAAAAAAAGGAAGTTATCACACAAGGCTATGTTCTCCGCTTGTTTGTTGCAGGACATAGCAGTACAACCGAACGCATTCTGCAAAATTTACACGAATTGTTGGAGCGATCACTCGGACATCCTTATACTCTGAAAGTAATTGATGTTTTAAGTCATCCAGAACAAGCAGAACTCAATCAAGTTTCTGCAACTCCTACCCTTGTCAAAGTTTGGCCGCACCCAATTCGGCGAATCGTTGGAGAGTTGGATCATGTAGAAAAGATTTTACAGATGTTAGCTGCTAAGGAAAAATTTTAAGTTTTATAACGAAATTGAGCGTTAAAAGTAAAATGCAGAGGTTTGAGAGGTGGCAATTGTTTTTGCTAGAAATCAAAGAAAGTCTGTAGTAAGCTCATGGGTCGTTAACTTAGGGTATCTTCCTATGAAGAAATAGAGGGATTATTGCAATCAAAATTGCAATCAAATAAAATCCCTATTGAATAAGACGTAATCTTTCCTTCTTATTCAACAAAATTGCAATCAAAATTGCAATCAAATAAAATCCCTATTAGGGATTGAAACTGTTTAAAGCAGTGAGCAAACATTTAGCCTTGAATTGCAATCAAATAAAATCCCTATTAGAGGAGGTTTGAAAAGTCGGTAGTTGAGTAAAAAAAGCTCTCAGGGCTAAGCTGTAAATACTTACATACAGCACCATTGAGAGCGATGAGTAAAGCATACTCTAGTAACTTGACTCCAGACCAGTGGGAATTATTAGAACCGTTAATTCCAGCAGGCAAAAAAGGTGGTCATCCTAGAATGGTAGATATGTGGCAAGTAATCAACGCGATTTTTTATGTGTTGATACAAGGTTGCAGTTGGCGAAACCTACCAGGAGACTTCCCGAATTGGCAAACGGTATATACCTACTTTCGGACTTGGCGGCAAGATGGGACGTGGGTGAGCATTCATGATCAACAGCGAGACTGGGTGAGAGTGGACAACGAACGGGCGGTTAGCTCATCAGAAGCGATAATCGATAGTCAAAGTGTGAAAACGGCGGCGATGGTTAACCGAGATTTGGGTTACGATGCTGGCAAAAAGGTCAAAGGGCGCAAGCGATTTTTGACCGTAGATACTTTGGGTCTGGTACTGCGAGTTTTGGTGAGTGCCGCCAGTGTCGATGAAGGCTCCGGCGGTAAAAAAGTACTGCACAAAGTCAAACAAATGGGGAACAAAATGCCACGTCTGACTACTATCTGGGTTGATGATGGTTACGATGGTAATCCTTTTATGCAGTGGGTCATGGATTTTTGCCGATGGATTGTACAAGTCATGCTGCGACCCTATCAATACAAGGGCTTTGTCTTGTTGCCTAAACGTTGGGTAGTAGAAAGAACATGATTGCTGCTTGACTGGCTGCCAGCGTTTGAACAAAGACTACGAACTATTACCTCAAACCTCAGAAACGTTGATCTATCTTGCCATGATTCGTATTATGGTACAACATTTAGTATAAAATCTTACCTTTCGTAACTTTTCAAACACCCTCTAAGCAAAGCGCAACCCAACAAAGCCACGAAAATGTTGGGTTCAAACAATTTAGAAAATCCAACAACAAAAAAAATATTCTCTGATGACTCAACCCAACAAATTAAGCTTGCCGCGCTACTACACATTTCAAGGTTTTTGTCGCTAACTGAACCGTATTGCATTATTCTGGACTATTGCTTGTAAGTGTATTGCAAATAAGTCAACGTGAAAACCGACTATTACGGCATAAGAAAAATAAAGCTACCATTAAAAATGTTAAAAAAGCTGAGAATGTTAAGTCTTCTCACTTCCACAAAATGATACTAAGGTTTTGTTTTATCAAAACAGAATTCAGGAGTCAGAATACCCTTTCAGTGAAGCAAGCTACAGAATGAATGCTGTACAACTGGTGGATAGCACAGAGGTAGCGAGTCCCTTACTAATTGATTATGACCGGAGTTGCGGAGTCCCCGGCTTTGCTTCTGAATTCTTCTTCAAAATTAGAAATTTTGCATTGGGCATTGCTTATGAAGTTACGTTCATATATGTTTTTAGGTTTTTTTCTCAGTCTGCTCTTAAGTCTTTTGCCTTTTTCGAGCAATTTCATAAATGCTGCAACACCGACAGTAGTCGCACCTGTATCTGCGGCCTCATTCACCCAAGGGGTTAAAAAAACGGTGTTGGACAATGGCTTAACAGTGCTAACCAAGGAAGTTCATACTGCTCCAGTGGTGAGTGTACAAGTTTGGTATAAAGTTGGTTCCCGTAACGAAGTTAAGGGAGAAAATGGCATTTCTCACCAACTAGAACATTTGATGTTCAAGGGTACAACTGCCCGCCCAGTGCAGTTTGGAAGATTGTTTAGTGCCTTGGGTAGCCAGTTCAATGCCTTTACTAGTTATGACGAAACAGCTTATTTTGGCACAGTGCAACGAGACAGACTCGAAGCATTGTTGACACTGGAAGCCGATCGCATGGAAAATTCCTTAGTTGGGCCTGAACAACTCACAAGTGAAAAGCGAGTGGTGATCTCCGAGTTACAGGGGTACGAAAATTCACCAGGCTATCGTCTGAGTCGGGCAGTGATGCGAGATGCTTTCCCTAACAGAGCTTATGGCTTATCTGTGGGAGGCACAAAAGCTGATGTAGAAAAATTCACGGTGGAACAGGTGCGGAATTATTACCAAACCTATTACAGCCCAGATAATGCTACGTTGGTAATTACGGGAGATTTTGCCACAGAACCTGTACTCAAAGTTGTTAAAGAAACTTATGGGAAGTTGACAAAACGAGGAAACGAGGAAAAGAGAACACGGGAAAATGTCGCTCCATTTTCTCCACTTGCCCCTACTACTAAAAAAGCACCGATTGTTTTGAAGCAACCTGGAAGCACGGCACTACTACAAGCAGTGTATCCTTTACCAGATATCAAGCATCCTGATGTCCCGGCAATTGATGTGATGGATGCCATTCTCACAGGTGGACGTAGCTCTAGACTTTACCAGGCTTTGGTAGAATCTGGACTCGCTAGTTCAGTAAGTGGCGGTGCTGCCGAACTCATTGAACCAGGTTGGTATGAAATTAATGCTACGGCAGCTCCAGGTCAAGAGTTAAGTAAAATTGCCCAGGTGCTTCAGGAATCTTTAGGAAAGTTGCAACAGCAGCCTGTCACCACAGAAGAATTGAATCGAGCGAAGACGCAACTGCAAGCTTCGTATATCTTGGGTAATCAAGATATTACTAGCCAGGCTACCCAATTGGGATATAACCAAACGATCGCGGGCGATTATCATTTTATTGAACAGTATCTCGCTGCGATCGCTAAAGTCACCCCAGCCCAAGTACAAAAAGTAGCGAAAACTTACCTAAATCCGGCTAAACAAACCATCGGCTTCTTTGAGCCGACTCAACCAGATGGTAAACCAGGGACTTCTAGCGCTGGTTCTGGGCGCACAGTCGAAAATTTCAGCCCCGGTAAACCTGTAGATCCGGCACAACTAGCTAAATATCTCCCACCCGCCACATCAGCAACAGATTCGGCCAAACAATCGCTACCAGAAGAATTTACTTTAAATAATGGTTTGCGAGTTTTGTTGTTACGCGATCGCAGCCTCCCCACCATTAACCTAAGTGGACAAATTGACGCTGGTACTGAATTTGACGGTAATCAAAAAGCTGGATTAGCGAATTTGACTGCGGCCAACTTAATGAATGGGACGCAGACTAAAAATGCTCTTACCCTAGCAAAAACCTTAGAAGACCTGGGAGCCGATTTGAGCTTCAGTGCTAGCCGTGAGGGAGTGAACGTTAGCGGTGAAGGACTTTCAAAGAACCTGCCGATATTGATTCAAACTCTGGCAGATGTGTTAGAAAACGCCACTTTCCCTGCCGACCAGCTAGAATTGAGCCGTCAACGAGCATTGACAAGTCTTAAAGTCCAGCTAGATGATCCTAGAGGACTAGGACGACAAGTATTCCAGCAGGCAATTTATCCTGAAAATCATCCATTCCATAGCTTTCCTACATTCGAGAGCTTAAAAAGCATTAGTCGTGATGATTTGCTTGGCTTCTATCAGAAATACTACCGACCAGATAGCACAACGATCGCAATAGTTGGAGACTTCGATCCAGTTAAGGTAAAAACTTTGCTGAATCAGGCGTTTGGCAAATGGCAAGCCACAGGTAAGCCACCTGTGCTGAAAATATCATCCGTGCCATTACCGCAAACTTCGACACGTTTAAACAAAATAATTCCTGGTAAAGCTGAGGCTGTTACCTACATCGGCTACAACGGCATCTCTCGCAAAGACCCGCGTTATTATGCGGCACTGATACTGAATCAAATTTTGGGTGGTGATACCTTATCGAGCCGCTTGGGTACGGAAGTGCGCGATCGCCTCGGTCTAACCTACGGTATCTATAGTGGTTTTGCCGCCGGCATCAATCCCGGCCCATTCTTGATTCAGATGCAGACTGCTCCTGGAGATACCCAAAAAGCGATTGCCAGTACTCTCGCTTTACTTAAACAGTTGCGCGAACAAGGAGTAACTGAGGCTGAATTCAACACGGCAAAACGCTCACTTACTAATAGCTACCCCGTGGATTTAGCTAATCCCAGTAATGTATCAAGTATCATTTTGGATAATGCTGTCTTGGGACTTTCACGATCAGAAATCCGAGACTTTCCTCAACGGATTCAAGCAGTCACTATGGCTCAAATGCAACAGGCAATTGAGGATTTAATTAAGCCAGAAAATCTGGTAATTGTCACCGCCGGGCCTGGAGAGATTGTACCTAAAGGCGGTTAATTAACTCACTGAATTTTGAATTTTGGATAATGGAATTGAAAGATTCAAAATTCAAAATTTAACCTGACAGTGCTAAGAGACACATAGCTAAACATTTTGAGAGAGTATTTCTCTATCTAACGGAGGAATTGAGAAAGATAGTATCAGGACAAAATAAACAGATATTCCGATCACCTGACGAACTTTAACTCCTATTTCCCCATTTCTAGATAGAAATGGGGAATTTTTTTTCAAAAGCTACCAACGTGGAATTCCAATGAAATATTTATCTGTCTTTAGGAGGAATAAGATCAAGTCTAAAAATAATAAAAACTTAAGTAGCCCGATTACCCTACCGAACTTTGTTCTAGCTCTCCCCATGTTTTTACCTAACGGGGGAGAGTTTATTTAAACAATCGATGGCTGCACCAAGACAGATGAGAGTTCTTGCAAATCAATCAGCTTAGTTTAATCCTTGATTATCCCTAATCATCGGGAAAATAATTTTTAATGGCGCTTTCATATTGCTAATGCAATTCATAAAAAAGTATGTAACTAGAGAAATCTTACCTTATAACTATCGCAATAACTATCTAGGCATAAATAAATTTAAAGTTTGTAGTAAGGACTTTAGTCCTGATATTCCTTGCTCTGAGCGATAAATCGCTCACTACAAACTAAGAGTTTATTTTATATTTAATTATGTCTACCTACTTATCTTGTTTTTCCGATTTTATTTTTCTTCTTTCTTTTCTTCCAAATTGGTTATCTTCGCATTTGGCATCAGGATATAGTTTTCCTGGCTCTGTTTTTCTTCTTTCTTTTCTTGTATAACTTGAGTGGAATATATTTCAACATCTCGTTGAATAACATCTTCTACATTACCCGCAAAAAGATTAAACGCCTGTTGGTGGCTTGTATAATCACGATAAGGGCCTGTCAACTGGGAGAATTGCCACCCTTGGGTTTTCAAAGATTCAACTGTACGACGATAGTGTCGCCAACGTTCACCGTAATGAAAAAACTCTTCAATGGCAGCACTAATAGCAACAATTTGACTTAAACCAAAAGTTGACCAGATAATGATATTTCTGGATCTTTCATTAACTTGTAAGGGAGAAGTAATGTTAATGTTTAAACTTACCAGCGCTGGGAGAATTACACCGCCAATAATAGTTGTTATCCGCAACAAATAATGGCGATCGCGTGATAAATTAGCCTTACCTTCCATCCAGAGTACTTGGTCTAACCAGCGCGATCGCAAAAAATGCCTTTGCCCATCGCCTAAATTCATACCTTCAAATAACTTGTTAAAATCTTCCTTTAAAAATTCCTGATAACTATCTTTTTTTGCCATTATTCACTCCTAATTAGAAAGCAAATCTTTAATTATTTGGCCTAAATTTTTAACCCCATTCTCGATGTCAATCAAGTTGACGTATTGTAATATACCAGATTTTGCTAACTTTTTAGCTCGCTCATCAGTACCCTCTCCACGCAAGGCATCGGCAAGGATATCTGCGGTTCTACCACTACCAGCAATCACAACAACTAACCTTCCAGTATTAACGCTATAAAACGCATCATCAAAGGTGATCTCACCACCGTTTAAAAGTACAGTTACTGAAGGTGCATTATTGGCCAGCATAGTTGCAACGTCAGATATCCAAGGTGATTCGTCGCCCCAATTATCACCAGGAACCAGTACAAAATGAGTATGGTTTGGCTCTAACGGTGTCAAATCAGAACCGGGTTCTTGTTGATCAGGTAAAGCCACTTTGTTTTCGGGTGTTACACCAATCAAAGCAAACTTAGCACCTATCTGGCTACGAGCCTCACCCATCAATTGCATAACTCCCGCATCCGTACCTCCATCGACAACATAAGCACCCAAACTTTCGGCTATTGGGGCTAAAACTTCCGTAAACAACCGTTTAATCCGAAGAAAATCAGCTTCACTGATTTTACTTGCACCCCCTACCACTACTAAAATAGAGCGCGAACCGCCAAGCCCTATTTGCTCAAGAGCATCTGGTAATTCGGCTTGTCGATCGACTCGAATAGCTAATGCTGTTTGTCCTCTGTCAAAGGTAAGTTTCAAAGGATTTTTCATTTGTCCACAATTCTGACTGATTAAGTTTCCCAGGGTAGAGGTTCCTAGCCATGTTTCGCAAGGGTTGTATTACTGACAGTTAATTGTCGAAGCGTTCAGATTTTTGTTCTACCGAGGAGCGATGTCTCCGACGGGTGGTTCCTGAGCGCAGCCGTTTCGTGGAAGCAAGCTACGCGAAGCGTCTCCGACAGAAGAAGGGCTACGCCTATGTCAGAAGTATTATTTGGTGCAGCTTCAAAAAGCAACGTTATGATAATTAATGCATTAATCAAGCTTACGCCTAATAATAAATAAGTTGGCACAAACAAACCTCTAGAATACGGAGACGATTAATCGCCTCTATAAAGCTGTTAGGTACTGTGCCAAACCAAAATCAGCCGTTGTACAAATTTCCATAAGGATAATTGAAGTGACTAGGACTAATTCAGACTTTCTTTCCTCCACCGATCCAGCGATCGCGGAGTTAATCAACGACGAACTACAACGCCAGCGAGATCACTTGGAGTTGATTGCTAGCGAAAACTTTACCTCTGCTGCGGTACTGGCGGCTCAAGGTTCGGTACTGACAAATAAATATGCCGAGGGATTGCCTGGTAAACGCTACTATGGCGGTTGTGAGTATGTTGACAAAATCGAGCAACTAGCTATCAATCGTGCTAAACAGATATTTGGCGCTGCTCATGCAAATGTGCAACCCCATTCTGGCGCACAAGCCAATTTTGCAGTATTCTTGTCGCTTCTGGAACCAGGGGACAAAATTATGGGGATGGATTTGTCTCATGGGGGACATCTCACCCACGGTTCACCTGTGAACGTTTCAGGTAAGTGGTTCCAAGTTAGCCACTACGGTGTCAGTCAACAAACAGAACAACTTGACTACGATCAAATTCGGGAGCTGGCGCTGAGGGAGCGTCCTAAGCTCTTGATTTGTGGTTATTCGGCTTATCCCCGGATAATTGATTTTGAAAAATTCCGTAGTATTGCTGATGAAGTCGGTGCTTACTTACTTGCCGATATCGCTCATATCGCTGG
Source organism: Desmonostoc muscorum FACHB-395 (assembly GCF_014698035.1). Taxonomy (GTDB): domain Bacteria; phylum Cyanobacteriota; class Cyanobacteriia; order Cyanobacteriales; family Nostocaceae; genus Nostoc; species Nostoc muscorum_A. The sequence continues at coordinate 69,572 of NZ_JACJSF010000020.1, read as the reverse complement.
TTTAGTTGCTAGCGGTCTTCACCCCGATCCCATTCCTCATTGTCATGTAGTAACAACAACTACGCATAAGACTCTCCGCGGCCCCAGAGGTGGTTTAATCTTGACCAGCGACGCAGAACTAGGTAAAAAACTAGATAAATCTGTTTTTCCTGGTACTCAGGGCGGGCCATTGGAACACGTCATTGCTGGTAAGGCAGTGGCTTTTGGAGAAGCCCTAAAGCCTGAGTTTAAAACTTATTCTGCTCAAGTAATTGAAAATGCTCGTGCTTTAGCAGAACAACTACAAAATCGGGGTTTAAAATTAGTGTCAGATGGCACTGATAACCATTTACTTCTCGTGGATTTACGCTCTGTAAATCTAACTGGTAAGCAAGCCGATAAGCTAGTCAGTACTGTAAATATTACAGCTAACAAGAATACTATTCCCTTTGATCCACAATCGCCATTTGTTACCAGTGGTCTAAGATTAGGTTCGCCAGCAATGACCACGCGGGGCTTAGGAGTAGCAGAATTTACCGAGATTGCAAATATTATTAGCGATCGCCTGCTTTCTCCAGATTCCGACGTAGTAACCCAAGATTGTCGGCAACGGGTAGCAGCATTGTGCGATCGCTTCCCCTTATATCCTCACCTGGAAATTCCTGTACCAGCACTAGCATAATTGGGCATGGGGCATTGGGCATAGAACATTGGTAAATAATTCTTCTTCCCCAATTCCCCATTCCCCATTCCCATTCCCATTCCCAATTCCCAATTCCCAATTCCCAATTCCCAATTCCAATGAGTGCAGAAATTATTTGTGTTGGTACTGAATTGCTGTTAGGAGATATCCTCAACGGCAATGCTCAATATTTGGCGCAACAATTAGCGCAGCTAGGAATTCCCCACTACTATCAAACAGTAGTTGGGGATAATCCAGAACGGTTGAAGCAAGTTATAGAAATTGCTATTTCCAGAGCGCAAATTCTCATTTTCACTGGTGGACTCGGCCCCACACCAGATGATCTCACCTGCGAAACCATCGCCGATTTTTTTAAAACCCCTTTGGTAGAAAACCCAGAAATCATCGAAGATATAACCCAGAAATTCGCCCAACGTGGTCGGGTTATGTCACCAAGTAACCGCAAACAGGCTTTGATTCCCCAAGGTGCAGAAATTCTCCCCAACCCCACAGGAACAGCACCCGGTATCATTTGGCAACCTCGTCCTGAAATCACAATTTTTACCTTTCCCGGTGTTCCCAGTGAAATGTACCCAATGTGGGAAGAAACAGCTGTCCCATTTCTCAAAAGTCAAGGTTGGGGTAAAGAAATTATTTACAGCCGGAGTTTAAAATTTTGGGGTATTGGTGAATCTGCTTTGGCGGAAAAAGTTGCTTCTTATTTGAAGTTGCCAAATCCCACAGTAGCCCCTTATGCAGGTAAGGGGGAAGTAAGATTGCGAGTTTCTGCTAAAGCCACTTCCGAAGCAGCCGCAGAAGCCTTAATTGTGCCCATTGAGAAACAACTTAAAGAAATTGCCGGACTAGATTTTTACGGCGTTAATAATGATACTCTTGCTTCCGTTGTCGGTGAGTTATTGCGGGCATCAAAAGAAACGCTTTCAGTGGCAGAATCTTGCACTGGTGGCGGTTTAGGGCAAATGTTGACCGAAATTTCTGGAAGTTCTGATTACTTTTGGGGTGGAGTAATTTCTTATGACAATTCGGTGAAGGTTGGGCTGCTGGGGGTTAACCAGGAAGATTTAGATAAATTTGGGGCAGTAAGTGCAACTGTTGCAGAGCAAATGGCTGTTGGGGTAAAAACCCGCCTTGCAACAACTTGGGGATTGAGTATTACTGGTATTGCTGGCCCAACTGGAGGGACAGATACCAAGCCAGTGGGTTTAGTTTACGTTGGTTTAGCTGGCCCAAAGGATGAAGTGACAAGTTTTGAGTATCAGTTTGGTACAGTGCGAGGCCGCGCTCTAATTCGTCATGTCAGCGCGAATGCAGCGTTAGATAATCTGCGGCGGAAGTTGTTGACGAGGTAAAAGGTATGTTATTTTTGTCATACAAATGTATGACAAGCTTACCTAACCATGCGAATTAATGCGCGATTAGATGATGAGTATGCTGACAAACTAGCCTTTATTCAACAGCAGACTAATCAGGCAGTAACAGATGTGATTAAGTCTGCTATTGAATTGTATTACCAGCAGCTTCAGCAGGAGCAAAAGAATCCTTTCTCAATGCTCACCCAAACAGGCTTTATTGGTTGCGGTGAGTCACATCCGGATCTATCTGTAAATTACAAATCAATTTTAAGAGATGCTTTAAAAGCTAAGTATGATTATCGTTGATACTGGCTTTTGGTTAGCATTGGCAAATCGCAATGACTTGTACCACACTCAAGCAATAACAGTACTTGCCAATGTCAACGAACCTCTGATTACGACTGGGGCTGTCGTTACAGAGACTTGCTATCTACTGCTAACAAAGATGGCGAACCACGCGCAAGTAAGTTTCATTAATAACTTATTTTTAGGGGCCTTTACGGTTTTTGATTTGCAACCCCATCATGGTAAACGCATTTGTGAACTGATGGAAAAATATGCGAACTTACCAATGGATCTGGCCGATGCTTCGTTAGTAGTTTTAGCAGAACATCTGGGGCGTGGAAGGATTTTGTCTATAGATTTTAGAGATTTTAATGCTTACCGTTGGAAAAATCAGTATCCGTTTGAAAATCTGATGGTATGTTAAAAAACTAAATTATGACTTACGCAGCTATGAGCAAAATTTCTATTCTTAAACCAAATCACTCATACACTTCCAGAAACTATTTTGAGATGTTATTCGATCCAGAAGATACACTGTCCGAATTTGGCTATTCTTTAAAACGTTCCTCTCTGAATCTACAAAAGTCCAAAGTGTAGAAATGTCGAAAAAGCGTAAATTGCTAGAGAAAGTTCTTTCTGGTTCTAAGAATATCCAATTTAATGAACTGGTGACTTTGGTTGAGGCGTTTGGATTTTCTCTATCACGGGTTAATGGCAGCCACCACATATTTACTAATCCAGATATTCCTGAGCTTGTTAACCTGCAAAATTGAAAGGGCGAAGCTGTTCCATATCAAGTCCGTCAATTTTTGATTTTGATTGAAAAATATACACTTACTTTGGAGGATGAAGAATGAAAAACTATCATATTAATATCTTCTACAGTCAAGAAGATGAGGGCTATATTGCTGATATTCCTGATTTGAAATACTGTTCAGCATTTGGTTCAACTGAAGAAGAAGCACTTCATGAAGTTTTGAAAGCAAAAGAAGCATGGTTAGATGCTGCGAAAAAGGAGGGAAAACTAATTCCTGAACCGAGATATCGTCCTGCAATTTACCAGATAGCCTCATGATTAGTAGAGATGCGATGTCTGATGACAAGCCGTTCCGCGTCTACGCACTTTTATGTAGAGATTGCGATCGCCTTTGCTAAAAAATCTTAATACCAGTATTCAGGTTATTTAATTGCAGCTAAATCATAGTTAAACTTTTTGTTAATAGAATCTATAGCCTTAGCTTCTGCTGGTGTAATTACCCCGTCTAGATGAGCAATTTTTTGACATTGCGCCAGTAGAGGTACGGCAAAGTCACTATTAAGTTGCTCAAGTAAAGTTTCTAAAGATGGTAGCGATTTTATATTACCTGTAATCGCATCGATTGAGGCAGGACTAAGATTCGCAGCTTGTAATTCTAGCAAAATATCTTTCCAAGATTTATCTGGATTTCCCGCTAAGACAATATGAACCAAAATTTGATCCATAATCTTTTCTTGGGAGATAGCAGCTTCAAGATATTGTTCACTCTCTAGTTGTGTATCATATATAGTACTGGTGAGAATCTTAGCAATAACTTAGTTTGATTATTCCCACTCATTAGATGCAAAGTAACATTTGATACGTTTAAATTATAATCATCAGTTATCCAACTCCTACCCATCAGCACAATTAATCACGGGATCGCTTGCTGTATTCTTCACGATTTGTTACAAAAGTACAAAGAACTTCTAGAGACTAAGAACCACATGTTCGGCGGACTTACTGGTTTACAAGATCCTAAAGGCACTGATTGGGGTGAGCGGATGCTCAACACGGTCGCCAGCCAAACGATTCGCCACCTGTTTACCCAAAGCGAGTCAGTAGAAGTCTTTGTGCGCTGCTACCCCTCCAGCAAGCTCTTGCAAGGCAGCATTGATAGCTTCAAAATGAGCGGTCGTGGCTTGGTGATTCGGAGAGATTTCGCAGTAGAAGAGATGTCTTTTGAAACTGATGCGGTGGCTATTGACTTCGGCTCGGTTTTAAAGGGCAAACTTAGTCTTAAGCAACCCACTCAAGCGATCGCTCAAGTAATTTTATCAGAAGCAGGCATTAACCAAGCCTTTAATGCGGAACTGGTGAAAAAGCGCTTGCTTAACCTCACCGTGCCATCACTGACAGAATTATCTGGCGGAGAACCAGTCTCCTTTACAGATGTTCAGGTACAGCTATTGCCAGAAAATCGGTTGCAGGTTGTAGCAAAAGCAGATTTAAACAATGGCGAACTTGTGCCCCTGAGCATGATTTTAACTGTAGGTATTGAAAGGCGGCGGCGAGTTTCTTTCAAAGATCCAAAAATTCAACTTGATCAAGTGCCAGAAGCACAACGAGAAATTTCGCAAACCTTGAGCGTAGCGCTGGTAGAAATTTTAGATAATATGGTTGATTTGGATCGTTTTGACCTCGATGGAGTGAAAATGCGGCTCAACCGATTAGAAACTGAAGGTCAAAAACTTATTTTCAGTGGATATGCTGAAATTGAACGTATTCCAAGTAGCAGCTAATATGAAATGAACACGTAAAATATCAAAGTAAAGTCTTTCTGAGCAGCTTTGTGTAAAACTTTAAACAAATTAAATACCGCCTAGATTATTCTAGGCGGTAATTTAAATCTTTAGGTTTTTAAGGGATTTCGGAGTAATTGATTACAGGTTGTAATTCATTTTTACTTATCACCCCTAATTCCCAATACGGTTTGGTTAAGATCCCCCCGCCTGCGGCGACCCCCTTTTTAAGGGGGTATAAAGAGGGTTAAAAGCTCCCCTTAAAAAGGCAGGGCTGTTTCATTCGATCTCTTAGAGATTTTGTCAAGAGTAGGAGTCAGAAATTTGCTTAATTTGCTAATCGAAAAGCTACCACCTCAACGAGTAAATTTCAGTGCGATCGCGATTTTCTTGCCCAATCAGATTTTTTAGTCACATGACTTTTTTGCCTGAAACGCTTGTAAATCAGAGCCTTTTAGGGAATGAAACGGCCCTGCCTTAAAAAGGGTGCTTGGGGGGATCTTCAAAAGATTAAAACTTTAACCGAACCGTATTGCCATAACTTCCTAACTCTCTACCTTCCCACGCCTACATATTGGAATCCAGCGCGGATCAGTGTTTCAGGGTCAAGGAAGTTACGACCATCGATAATAACGGGGTGGGCCATCAATTTTGCCATCTTCACATAGTCGAGAGTGCTGAACTGCTGCCATTCGGTGACGAGTACTAAGGCATCGCAGCCGTCAGCTAACCTTTCGGCATCGGTTTCTACTAACACGCCAGAAAGACCATGACGCATACCTGTTTGGGAAATAATAGGATCGTAGGCTTTAACTTTGGCTCCTAGTCTGTTTAGCTGCTCAATTAAAATGAGGGCTGGAGCATCACGTAAGTCATCGGTATCTGGCTTGAAGGTCAGTCCGAGTAGTCCGACTGTTTTGCCTTTGAGAATTTTCAGAACTTGTTGGAGTTTTTCCAGAGCAATCAAGCGTTGGCGTTCGTTAACACTAACGGCAGATTTTAGTAACTGGGCTTCATAACCATAGTCATCAGCAGTATGAATCAGAGCCGAGACATCTTTGGGAAAGCAGGAACCACCCCAACCGATACCAGCTTGTAAAAACTTGTTACCAATGCGGGAGTCTAAACCAATACCTTTGGCTACCTGGGTGACATCAGCACCGACGCGATCGCAAATATTAGCAACTTCGTTAATAAAACTAATCTTAGTGGCTAAAAAGGCATTAGCGGCGTATTTAATCATCTCCGCCGAACTCAGGTCTGTTGCCAGAATTGGCACTGGGGGTAAAGATTGATCCTCAGCGTACTTGCGTTCCACAATCGGGGCATACAGTTGTTGCATTAATGCTACTGCTCTTTGACTATTGCCTCCTAGTACAATGCGATCGGGGTTGAAAGTGTCGTGAACAGCCGAACCTTCGCGCAAAAACTCTGGATTGCTTACTACATCAAACTCGGCTACAAATTCAGGTAATTTCTGATCACTCGGCACTCCACCTGCGGGTATCAATGTTTTTTGCCGCTCTGCAACACCATCTAGAACAAGCATCCGCACCCAATCACCTGAGCCAATGGGGACTGTAGACTTATTCACTATCACCTTATAACCACCGTTGAGATTTTCGCCAATCCCACGGGCTACAGCTTCAACGTAACGAGTATCACTTTCACCAGTTGGCAAAGGTGGTGTTCCCACAGCAATAAACAGAATTTCACCGTGGGAAACTCCAGCAGCAAGATCGCTTGTAAAATGAATCTTCTGTGTTTGAATGGCAGACTGCATAATTTCTGAGAGTCCCGGCTCAAAAATTGGGGACTGTCCAGACTTCATTAACTTAACTTTTTCTTCGTTGTTGTCTACGCAAATTACATCATGCCCAATATGAGCCAAGCAAGCACCTGTAACTAAACCAACGTAGCCAGTACCAATCACGCAAACACGCATTCTTTAACTCCCTAATTTTTTTTGGTGTAGTCTTCAAAAAGAAGTTATCAATATGACACTTAACACACAGTTAGAAAACTCAGTAACTAAGCATACCAGCTACCCTTTGGGTAAGCCTGCATGAAAATTCAGAGCAACGCTAGGCGCTACGCTACTTAGTTGGTTGAATTATTGACATCGCCTTGAATGCGATTACGGAAATCTTCTATTGTCAGTTTTAACCCCTCTTGCAGAGGAATGGTAGGTTCCCAATTTAACAAAGTCTTTGCCTTAGTAATATCAGGCTGGCGACGACGGGGATCGTCCGAAGGGAGTGGCTCAAATTTAATCTGTGCGTCTGGATTGATCATGTTCTGCACAGCTTGTGCCAATTGTAAAATTGTGTATTCACCAGGATTACCCAAATTTACTGGGCCAACATAGTCGCTATTCATCAGACGGATGAATCCTTCTACCAAATCAGAAACGTAGCAAAAACTCCGAGTTTGCGAACCATCGCCATACACGGTTAAAGGATTACCTCGCAAGGCTTGAACTATAAAATTGCTTACTACCCGACCATCGTTTTCTAACATTCTCGGGCCGTAGGTGTTAAATATTCGCACAACTCGAATATCAACTTTATTTTGCCTGTAGTAATCAAATGCTAAAGTTTCAGCAATTCTTTTACCTTCGTCGTAGCATGAACGTATCCCAATGGGATTGACGCTACCCCTATACTCTTCAGTTTGGGGATGAACTTCTGGATCACCGTATACTTCACTAGTTGAAGCCAAGAAAAATCTAGCTTTCACACGTTTAGCCAGCCCCAACATATTCAGGGTTCCCATGACGTTAGTCTTAACGGTTTTAACTGGGTTGTACTGGTAATGTACTGGTGAAGCAGGGCAAGCTAAATGGTAAATTTGATCCACTTCTAACCGAATTGGTTCGGTAATATCGTGGCGGATCATTTCAAAATACGGATGACCTAACCATTTAAGAATGTTACGTTTATGGCCAGTGTAAAAGTTATCCAAGCATATTAATTCATGCCCATCGGTCATTAATCGGTCGATGAGATGGGAACCAATGAACCCAGCACCGCCCGTCACCAAAATTCTCATAGTTTCCCAGTTACTTACAAATATTTTCAGTACCTATTGCACTTACTTTTAGATTACCCAGCTTGGGGACAAAAATACAGAACTCAAAAAAGAACAAGGCTTAATCAAAAAGTGTTATTGAACTTACTTATTTTGCTATGGTTATAGTCTTGTGATGTTTTTACCCGCTTTTTTAACAATTTAACTAGAAAAATAACAAACTTAGTCTCAATATTGTTAGTCTTCTACTTAAAGTTCATCAAATCTTCAATAATATAAATTGTTTTTACGGTTATTGCTGTTCTCAGTTGGATGCAAAGCAGTGAAGAATTGTCCGTAGGAATATCTATATATTCTTACAGTAAATTCTTTTGTTGCAAAGCTTTTTTTCAATACATATCGCAGCCCTAGTTCACTCAGATAGACTAAAATCTGCTTGATATTATACAGCAGATGTAATACTAGTAACCGTGTTAGATATAACTACATTTGTGGTTTGGGTGCGCTGCGGTTCTCCAAGCATGACAATGGAGCAGGTTAGTTGTCTGGCTAACTGGGTTGTAACATCGCTAATGGCTAACCCTCCAGGACTGGTACGATTGCGTATAAAAGGTAAAACTACTAAATCATATAATCGTGCTGCCTGCAAAATTGCTTGGGCAACATTTTCATGAGCGATAATTTGAATTTCTGGAGCATTAGCCAAAGCTAAATTAGATACCATTAGGGAGAGATGCGATCGCCTCCAAGCAATTTTACTGGAACTCGTGCGGCGATCGCACACATTTAGCACAGTAATGTGGCTCTGATTTGCCTCTGCCAGCATCTGGGCAAATTGTACAGGCTGTAATATGGGTGCTGTTAAGTTTTCTACTGGTACTAAGATGCGCTGAATTTTTTTCGGTGATTCTACTAGACGTGTTACTGCTACTGGACAATGGGATGCCCAAAGCACACCATCAATCACATTCCCAAATAAACGCGCTCGTAACCCAGTCCGTTTACCCCAACCCATCACAATTAAATTAGCCTTTTGTTCACGGGCGGCTCGGCTAATTCCTTGAGCAAAGGCATCATCAATTCGCAGCATTGGTTCTGCAGTAACACCTAATAATCGACTGTGTGCCGTGGCTTTGGTCAATAACTGCTCACTGCGTTGTAGAGAAGCTTCTAACTGTGGTGCATCCATCTGAGCCGCAGCAGTTGCGATCGCCAGTGGTATAATTTTTCCCTGAGACTGACGCGCTAATAACGCTGCCATTTCAATTAAATGCTGTTCGGTATGAGGATTATAGACAGGTACAACTATCGTAAAAGCGCTGTCTGTCTCTGGTGCATTCTGGTCAGGTAGAGGTAGTGCCGGATCTTCCTCTGCTAAGGAATTCAAACCAACAGCTATTCGACTGGTTATCAACGGCCCCAAAGTTGATGTGACAACCATTAAGACAATGACACTGTGTAATACTTCTAGTGGCAGCAACCCAGCCCGATATCCCACTAACGTAGCTGCTAAGGTTGTACCAACCTGGGGAAGTGATAGCGACCAGATGGTTAACGTTTCTTGCCACTTGTAGCGGTAAAGCAGTTTTGTCAACAAAGCTGCAATCAATTTACTGGCAATCAAACCGACTATGATCAACAGCGTTAACTTGAGCGTATCCAGGTTGTTCACAAAGGTGGATAGATTGATCAGTAAGCCAAGGTCAACAAAGAAAATGGGAATAAACAACACACTGCCAATAAATACCACCTTTTCTTTGACAGGGCCTTCACCCACAGCTTCATTCACCGCCAAACCCGCTAAAAAAGCACCAACTATTTTTTCTACTCCAATCAATTGAGCGCCTACAGCCGCCAGAAATACGGAAAGTAATACAAACAAAAACTTGTTTCCTTCATCATCTCCAGACCGCTTGAAAAATTCCTTACCTGCCCAATCAAAGCCTGTAACAACGGCAACAGAGTAAATAATTAACCAACCCGACAAGGTGAGTAGTTTAGCAAAGCTGAATGCTCCAGCATGAGTGATGCCTACACAAACACCTAAGATCAGCACTGCCCCAATATCTGTAAAAATCTTAGCTCCAATGGTGACAGTAACAGCTTTATTGTTTACTACTCCCAAACGGCTGATTATGGGATATGCCAAAAGAGTATAGGAAGTGAATAAAGAGCCAATTAAAATTGAAGTATTCCAGCCATAGCCTAAAATCAGCCCTACTAAGGTTCCCATTATTAGGGGAACAATGAAAGTCAAGCTAGCAAAGCCAAAGGCACGACTTTTTTGCCGACGGAACTTTTCGAGATCAACTTCTAGCCCAGCGACAAACAGTAAATAAATTAACCCAATCTCTGATAGTAGGTTAATCATCGGTGAGTCAGACTGAAATAAATTCCAGCCTGAAGGCCCAAGTACTAGCCCGGAAAAAACCAAACCCACTAATCCTGGTAATCTTAGCCGCTCAAACATGATGGGGATAACTAAGATAACCACCAGCAAAATAGCAAAGGGAACAATTGGTTCCTTGCCAAGAACTTGGGAAGTTGGTTCCAGAACAAGAACTTGTGATATGAGTTCCATCATGTAGGAATTGAAGGGGCTATGGTAAAACTGCGATTACCTTGGGGCGATCGCCTGATGGATATAAAATGGGTAAGCCACCTGACGAAAAATTAAAAATATTAACTTACACTAACTAGGCAATGGTCTAAGAACTAACTACCTACGGATGGATTTGACTTAAAATAAACCGCAAGCGATCGTAGTCGTCTTTAAGTAGCACGCTTAGATTACGTCCAGCTTTAATTAACCATTCTCGGTCAGCTTTGCGTAATTGGTATACATCTCGAATGGCAGCTGCGGTCAAGGACTCGACTGGCGCACCGTTAATACAAAGTAATGTCCGCAAAAAATCTAGTTCTTCAGTAAATTTAACGATCGCTTCTGGTTCACACCGATAAACAGCTTGATGAATTTGCGGGGGACGGGGTGGTAGATACTGATATATTCTTTGGTTATAACCTCGATTCTGGGAAGATTGTTCAAACCCCACGATCGCAGCCCTAAATTCTGTTCTCAACATGGCAAATATCTGGGGTTGTTCCTCGCGTAAGTCTTGCAGTGACAACCCCAAAGCCCTAGCCCGGTGTACTGAATCTATAGGCATAGTTGTAGCATAATATACCACGCCATAAACTTGATTCCCAGATTCTTCATCCACAGAGCAAACCCAACTACCAAAGGGTGGCATGGAGGGAAAGCTCAAATCTTCTGGTTCCAAACACTGAGCTAGAAATTCAGTACTAGTAGTTTCAATCACCTCCGCAATGTGGTTGGGATGGCGATCGCCAGTAGCAAACTGTGGTAGTGGGAGGCGCATAGTAATTTAGTCATTAGTCATTGGTCATTAGTCATTAGTTTTTGCCAAAGGACAAAGGACAAATGACTAATGACTAATCTTATTTGGCTTTTTTCCGTCCGGCTATGGTTTCTACGAGTTCCAATTCGCTTAGGCGAAAGGTAACTAATTTATCCCAGTTACCACCTTCAAATAATACGGCTACTTTACCATCGGTCAGTCGTTGCACGAGTCCTTCGTAGCGATAATAGGTATCTGCGGGATTCTTGACGCGAACAGTTGCTCCAGGCAGAATCATGTTTTTAGCCTCGCTTGTTTCCTGTTATATAGCTTAATACTTCTCATTAGTCATTTGTCGTTAGTTCTTACAAATGACTAATGACCAATGACTAATGACCAATGACGAATCAATAATACTTCTGCCTTTGGCGAAAATTTGCTACCGATTCTACTATTCCCAAGGAAATGAAGTTGGTCAGCATAGCAGAACGCCCATAACTCATCCAAGGTAAAGGTATTCCTGCCACAGGTGCTAAACCTACAGTCATGCCAACGTTCACAATCACCTGAAACACGATCATAGATAAAACGCCAATAGCCAACAAGGAACCAAAGTTATCTTTGGCGGTTTGGGCAACATGCAGCAGACGGAGGCAAATTAAGCAGAAGACAAACAGCACTAACAAACAACCAACAAAACCGAATTCTTCTCCGACTGCGGAGAAAATAAAGTCTGTATGCTGTTCAGGTACAAAATTCAGTTGCGTCATTGGCCCCTTGAACAGACCCCATCCCCAAATTTCACCAGCACCAATGGCAATACGAGATTGGATTAAGTGATACCCAGCACCAAGTGGATCGTGGTCGGGATCCATGAATACAGTTAGCCGAGCTTTTTGATATGGTTTTAGAATATGGTTCCAAGCGAAGACTCCTAATTCGCCACCCAGTATATTGAGAGTCCACGCACCGATCGCACTGCAACCAAATCTACGCCAAGGGAGAGTTTGCCAGCCCAAAATAGCCATCGCAAATGACCAAACTATTCCCAATGGGCCAAAAGATAGTTCTTTGAATAAAATTATTGGCTCTGATAAAGGCCAAGATATACTAAACAAAATGGCTGCAACCACAGGAGAAATCAGCAGAATTAACCAGCCTGGGTTAGCATTTGCCCAATAAAGCATCCCTAAGACGATCGCACCAAATACCAATGATGTTGCTAAATCTGGCTGCAAAAATACTAATCCCCAAGGTATGGCGGTAATTGCCAGAACCCGGAAAACACCTTCAAGGCTAGAAGCAGTACGCCTGTGTAGCAAAGCTGCTAAGGTAACGATCATGCCGACTTTGGCAAATTCTGAGGGTTGCACGTTAAAGCCGGCGATACTAATCCACCTCTGTGCCCCTTTAGCGCTAGTACCAGCAATCATCACCGCGATTAAGCTGAAATTCGTTAGTGAGTATGTTACCCAGTGCCACTGCATTAAGAGTTCGTAGCGGATGCGAGATAAAAATAGGGCTATAAGCACACCGATACCCGCTACCATCCAGTGCCACCACCAGTCAGTTACTGGCTGCTTCAGTTCCGTACTGAGGATCATGATGCCACCAAAGATACTGACAGCAACTGGCAAACAAAATAGTAGCCAATCTACATTTTGCCAGGGCTTAACCCAAGACTTCCAGCGAATTTTGGGGAGCGATCGTTTTAATAACATTGTGCCAATTTAGACTTTTTGAAGTGTTGGGAATTGGGAATTGGGAATTGGTTATTTTCGTTGTCTCTCTAAAGTTGTGATCTGTTGACTTGTCTTTTGTTTTCCTTTTCTCCATTCCCCATTCCCCATTCCCCATTTCCCATTTTTAGTATTCCCAGGACATAGCCCAGGAAGCAGATAGAAATTAAAAATTAATTATGTCAACGCAGCAACTGATACTTTACCAGCAATGGTAAGAGCGATCGCAGTTAATGCTTTTGCCGAAGCGGAATCTGGATCGCCAACAACTATAGGCACACCACTGTCACCACCAACTCGTGTGGAAATCTCTAGTGGTACGCACCCCAGCAGTGGCACTCCCAATTCGGCGGCGGTTTTGGAGCCTCCACCGGAACCAAAGATGTCATAGTGCTTATCTGGTTGATCGGGGGGGATAAAATAGCTCATATTTTCCACGATCCCCAATACCGGGACATTCATCTGCTGGAACATCCGCAATCCCTTGCGAGAATCTAACAGGGCTACAGTTTGCGGCGTGGTGACAATTACCGCCCCGGCCATTGGCACTGCTTGAGTTAAAGTTAACTGAGCATCTCCGGTTCCCGGTGGCATATCTACAATCAAATAATCCAGTTCTCCCCATTGCACTTGATAGAGAAACTGGCGAATTACGCCATTGAGCATAGGCCCCCGCCAAATGACTGGTTGATCTCGGTCAATCAAAAAGCCCATTGAAACTAATTTGACACCGTGATTAAAAGCAGGTTCCAGAATGTCACCTGTTTCTGTGGAACGTACCACAATTTGGGCATCAGCTAGACCTAGCATAGTGGGATCGTTGGGGCCGTAAATATCAGCGTCTAACAAGCCAACTTTCGCCCCAGTTTGAGCTAGAGCCACTGCTACATTCACCGCCACCGTACTTTTACCAACACCACCTTTGCCACTGGAAACAGCAATAATATTTTTTACGCCAGAAATACCAGTGCGATCGGGTAAACTTTTTTGTTGCGGTGTTTCTGCGGTTACTTCTATGCTGACATCTGTAACGCCTGGGAGTTTTTTAACAGCTTTCTGACAATCTTCGACGATAAATTCACGTAAAGGACAGGCAGGAGTGGTTAACACTAAAGTGAAGCTAACCTTGCCACCGTCAATTTTGACGTTGCGAATCATATTCAGTTCCACCAGACTTTTGCGGAGTTCTGGGTCTTCCACTGGACGCAAAATTTCTAGGACAGAGCGAGAATCGAGGACATCGTACATAAAAATTCAAAATTCAAAATGAATAAATACACTTGTGGCGAACATCTTAGCTATTAACTCGATGTTTTCTGAAGTAAGGTCAGCTTAGTGTTTTCACTGTCAATGCCGTAATAAAACTTAGCAAATAGCATTATTACCTAATAGAATCTTAACTTTCTTTGGGCATTGGGCATTAGCCTGGATTTCTCACTTGTGAGAAATCCAAGGGGTGTGGGAAGTGTGGGAGGTGTGGGAGGATGGGGAAGAAGTCTTACCCCCCACACTCCCCACACTCCCCACACTCCTCTTCTCCCTCTGCCTACACCCCTTTATCTAAAAATCAAAACAACTGTCATCAAGAGATTTCTTCTTCCCAGATACCGTTGGCAATGCCGTCTTTTCTGCTGCTTCTACTAAAGACCGTGCCACGCGGTCTACATAAGGACGGGATAAAGACCAAATCAGGGGCGATAACCACCCCCGTAGCGTTACAGAATAAGATAAACAAGTGCCACAAACCGTTGACTCTACTTGATAAGTCACCCGTTCCTCTATCCCTGGAATTGCCAGCACTCGGATACTCAGCATTTCCTTGTGATTGACACGCTCCACAAAAATACGGATGGGAATTGGCGAAAAGCGTGTTACAGCATGAAAAATCAATCCTGGTTTGGGTACTAATCCGTAGGGTACATTAGTACTCTTAAGTAGTGGATGCCAGGAAACATCTGTTAAGTCAGCAACTTTTTGCCACAGTTCATCTACAGAAGCAGAACTAATCTCTCGATATGTCCGCACCAGAGAAGCGCAAAACCGACGACGTTTGCGGTGGATGAATTTGGATAACCAATCTTGCATTTTCCTAATCCTCCTCCCTAGACACTTTCTGGTAACTCTGGTATTGTGTGCAACTACGCTCAGTTCCTGAAATACCAAATGAGCGAAATAGTTAAAATTAACAAAATAAAACTCAGTCAATATACAAGCCTATACGCATTTGAGGGAAAATAACTCTAGTGATGGCCATCAATCGTATAAATGCTTAACCAGTAAGAAAAAAGCGGGTTGGGCAAATAGAGCTTGATTGTTGGCGCGTGTTTCCCCCAAATTTTTAAAATTAAGAAATTTGTGGCTTTCTGGAAATTGTAATTTAGGTTCGGGAATCTATGTTGACCAACTCGCAAACACCAACTGTAGCAGCAGAATCATCCAAGTCTTTGCCAGCACCTGACGCTCAGACTAGAGTCAGTCAGTTTATGAAACAACTGCAAGACGAAATTACTGAATCATTGGCAAAACTAGATGGTGGGGCTAAGTTTAATGAAGATAGTTGGGAACGCCCTGAAGGGGGTGGAGGGCGATCGCGCGTACTGCGAGAAGGTGCAATATTTGAACAAGCAGGTGTAAACTTTTCTGAAGTTTGGGGTTCCCATTTGCCAGCCTCAATTTTAACCCAACGCCCTGAAGCCGCAGGACATGGCTTTTATGCCACGGGTACTTCAATGGTATTACATCCTCACAATCCTTACGTGCCCACAGTTCATCTAAATTATCGCTACTTTGAAGCGGGGCCAGTGTGGTGGTTTGGTGGTGGTCTTGACTTGACACCTTATTACCCGTTTGCCGAAGATGCGGCACATTTACACAAAACATTAAAACAAGCTTGTGACAAACACCACCCAGATTATTACCCAGTATTTAAGAAGTGGTGTGATGAATATTTTTACCTCAAGCATCGTGATGAGACACGAGGCGTAGGCGGTTTGTTTTTTGATTACCAAGATGGTCAAGGTGCTTTATATCGCGGGCCAAACCCCGATGGGAAAGCAGCTATTCATAGCAACCAGGTGGGAACACCAGCAACCCGCAATTGGGAAGATTTGTTTGCTTTTGTGCAAGACTGTGGCAGAGCATTTTTACCAGCCTACGTACCAATTGTAGAACGGCGACATGGGATGGAATATGGCGATCGCCAACGGAATTTTCAACTCTATCGCCGGGGACGGTATGTAGAATTTAACTTGGTTTATGACCGAGGTACTATTTTTGGTCTGCAAACCAACGGACGCACCGAATCAATTCTCATGTCCTTACCACCTTTAGTGCGCTGGGAATACGGCTATCAACCGGAACCAAATACACCCGAAGCCGAGTTGTATGAAACCTTCCTTAAGCCTCAAGATTGGATCAACTGGACACCACCTCAATAATGCTTGTTAGCGGTAGCGGAGCCTTGAGCCTGTGCTGAGTTAGGAGTTAGGAGTTCTTCCCTATCTCCCTCATTTTCCTAGTCTCTGCCACTCCCTCGTTTAAAATTGCTACTCAGTACTGATTTAGTGAGTTAAACTACTAAAGTTAAGCACTTAGCAGAAAAAGGTGACAATTTTAGCTATAGCTTGTTAATCTCAAGTGACAGCGTTAGACAATTCTGTAACTAACTAATCTTAAGAGGAATGCCACGGGGAGGGCTTTAGTGATTCATATAGACCAAAAAACTTATACAACCCAAGACGGAAACACCGTTATTGTCCTAACACCAGCAGGTAGGCTAGACATTACCACTGCTTGGCAATTTCGCCTGAAGTTACAAGAGTGTATTTCCAAACTCAGCCGCCATGTAGTTGTAAATCTGGCTCAGGTGAATTTTATTGATAGTTCTGGCCTCACGTCTTTGGTAGCTGGAATGCGTGATGCTGATAAAGTCAAGGGCAGTTTCCGCATCTGCAATGTACATCCAGAAGCCAAACTCGTGTTTGAAGTGACGATGATGGATACTGTCTTTGAAATCTTTGAAACAGAAGATGAAGCTTTAGAAGGTGTACCTCGTAGTATGGCTAGCTAAAAAAGAGTTAGGAGTTAACAGAAACTTCATAACTCGTAACTCATGAATGATAGGTTTATCTTATTGAATACTGATTCCGCTTGGTGTAGCGATAAGGGCCCATAATCGCTCCCCAAGTTGCTTTTCCAGTTTCTGGATCAATTCCTTTGTCGTAGCTGTGAAATTCTGCCGCAGTGGTTTCAAATCCCAAGGAAACATAGATGCTATTACCAAGATAAGTAAAGCTGCAACAAGTCTCTGGTTGTGGTGTGGCGGTAAACTTATAGCGATCGCCAGCTAATGCTTCGTGAGTTACTGTCAGTATACAACCTGGTAGTAAATCTAATTGTTCGGGTGTCAGTGTGTTCAGTAGAGCAGGGTTATTGCCTGCGCCTCTTAATGCATCTGGATTTTGAGGTATATAATATTGTACTTCCAGAGATGTGTCAGAGTTGCTACCATGACGCAACCGCATAATTCGCTGACGGTAAGGTTTATCTAGGTTAATCACGCTAGCTTGTTCGGCAAACAAGGTGATGCTATCTTCTGTGAACAAATTCACTGGTCTTTGCCACATTCGGAGATGGACATACCAAACTGGTTCTTCTATAGCTTGTTCTCGATTATCAAATTCACCAGCTAGGTACTCACCTAAAGCAATTAACTGTGGCGAGAAGTTCATAAATTCAATAAACAAATCATTAAGGAGAAATATTTCTGGCTAGTTTTTTAGAGGAAAAGGTCTTAATCCCCTGTGGCTACTAGCTTATAAAATACTTTTGATTTGTTTATATTGTAGATGAAATCGTCACAAGTCAAAAGCTCAACTTGGCAAAGTCGCCTTTAAGCGAGAAAATAAAGATACGTCGCCCTTAACATTTTCTTTGTGAATAACGTCCGTACTGTCTCTGATACAAAACGAACTTTTTACAATCTTCACACCCGTCCGATTAACACTATTTATCGTCGGGTAGTAGAAGAATTGATGGTAGAAATGCATCTGCTGTCAGTAAATATCGATTTTAGCTACAATCCAATTTATGCCTTGGGTGTCGTCACAACTTTTGACCGCTTCATGGAAGGCTATCAACCAGAACGGGATCAAGAATCAATTTTTAACGCCTTATGTCAGGCTATAGAAACAGATCCACAACACTATCGACACGATGCCCAAAGATTGCAAGCTGTAGCTAAAGGTTTGCCTGTTAAAGATTTAATTGGGTGGCTAGCCCAAACTACTTACTTAGATAGAGATGCTGACTTGCAAACACAACTGCAAGCGATCGCCAACAATCCTAACTTTAAATACAACCGTTTGTTCGCAATTGGTTTATTTTCGTTATTAGAACAGTCAGATCCTGAATTAGTCAAAGATGAAAAGCAACTAACTGAGGCGCTAAAAGCGATCGCAGCTGGCTTGCACGTATCTGATGACAAACTCAACAAGGATTTGGAATTATACCGTTCTAACCTAGATAAGATGGCGCAAGCGCTGGTAGTAATGGCAGATATGCTCTCAGCCGATCGCAAAAAACGCGAACAACGTAAACAACAATCAACGACTCCCGTTGCTCCCCCAAGTTCCAACGAATAGTTAGGAGTTAGGAGTTACGAGTTATTAACAATTAACTCCTAACTTCTAACTCATCACTATTGATTTTAAACACCCAATAATTTGTAGATTAAGCTGTTAATTATAGTAAGCGTAAATGCTCCAATAACAGCACTCCAAATACCGTAACGTAAGCGGAAGCCCTCTACTAACCAAGCAGCAATACTAAAGCAAACTACGGCAATCATAAATGTAAAAATGCCGGATAGTAAATCCAATGTAAGTAAATTGGGAACTGCAAAAACGAGGCTTAAAATCGGTCTGACTATTGCCGTCACGATACCAAGCACTGCGGCAGAAAGAAAGGCTTTACCAGGAGTATCAATTTCAACTCCTAAAGGTAATTTACTAATTATCAACAGGCTGATAGCTGTTACTACCCAAACAATTAAAAGCGTAACGATATTCATGCCACAACCCCTGAAACGTGAATGGCAATTGGTGATAAATTCCTTCAGTTTATCGGTGGAAAAATCTTTAAAGCTCAACCAATTATTTGTAAGTTAGCAGAAATTTCATTGCTAACCGAATTTTGTTTTAGATATCTTTAGGATTGAGAAAAAGCTCCAGGGGCAGAGGGGCAGGGGAGCAGGGGAGCAGGGGGCAGGGGTATAAAGAAGAGACAAGGAAGAGGGGGAGCAGGAGAGAGACTTATTCAATAATTCCCCCTTGTCTCCTTGTCCCCTTGTCCCCTTGTCCCCCTGTCCCTCTGCCCCTCTGCCTCTCTGCCCCTCTGCTCCCTATTTCACCTTTTAAGAGGTGGTTGCGTTTGTTTGGGTGCTACAGGGGCTTGGGATGCTGGTGGGTTGGAAATACCAGGATTGATAGGACTGATGCCTTGCTCGGTTGGAGGTTGACTTACACCAGGTAAGGGTACGGAATTAGGTGCTAAGGGAAATTTAGGGGTAATATTCCCTTCGGGATTGATGCCTGGAACTGGCGCTATACCAGGATTGACTGGGAAAGAGGGGATATTCGGCTGATTGAGTGAGTTTGTGGGTGGTTGAGATGGGCCAGGAATAATTCCTAAAGAAACGCGATCGCCTCCTACTTGCCGTAGCAAATCTAATGTCTCAATCACATCATTGTAAGTGGCTGTCCGCGAAGCATTTAGCACCACAATAGCACTGGGGTTTGCTTGGAGATACTGTTTTAGTCTCGCTCCCAAATCGTCGCGTTTTACAGGCTGTTTTTCTATGTAAGTATTGCCAACGGCATCGATAGTTACAATCAGACTTCCGTTCTGTGATGTTATTGCAGATACTGTACTAGGGCTGGCTTTGGGCAAATCAACATTTATTGCCTGTTGCCGTGTAAATTGTAAAGCCGCTAACAAAAAAAACGTCAGGATACAAAAAACGACATCGATTAAAGGGATGATTTGAATTTGGACTTCTTCAATTGGGGTATGTAGATTAACTTTCATTTTCTCAATTTAATCGCCTGCTTGGGGTTTAATTCTTGACTAATTAGGTAAATTCGGGGGTTCAGGAGGTTCAGGCAATCTAGTCTTTCCTGGCTTGCGGGGTGGAGTGAAATTTTCCCGGACAATTGGTGATGTAATATTACTAAAATCAGGGGGAGACTGGCGGTAGAGTAATTCCATCTCATTCCCTGCTTTCCGAAAAACTTTGACTTGGTTGACTACAAAACTTTGAAATAGGCGATAAAATACCAAGCTAATAATGGCAACTATTAACCCAGTTGCCGTACTAATTAAGGATTCACCAATACCAGTAGTCACCCCGGCGGTAGATTCAGTTCCCAAATCGCCAATCCGAATTGAGCGCAGAGAATGAATTAAACCTAAAACAGTACCCAATAATCCCAGCAGGGGCGCGAGGGCAATCACAGCTTCTAAAAGCTTTTCGCCCCGCCGCATTCCAGCCAATTCATCTTCTGCTGTAGCCTCAAGTGCTAGTCGAAAGGTTTCCACATCAGTTTTTGGAAAACGTAAGGGGGCATAGAGAAAACGCCCGACAGGTTGATGGCTTGCTTGTTTGGCAATGTCAGCAGCTTCTTGCCAATTATCCTGGGCTGCATCCAGAATGCGATCAACTATTTGCTTTTCCTGAGTCAAAATTCGCAACCAGAACCACAGACGCTCAAAAATCACACTCAAAGATAGAATCGACAGGACAAGTAAAGGCCACATCGCTGGCCCGCCCTTATAAAATAAATCTAAAATATCCACTGTTTAAGTTTCCTCCCTCCATGACTAGAGCAAATGTGCTAAGGCATTTTAATTCTAGAGATTAATGCAAAATGAGGGACTTCCAAAATATAAATTTCTCGAAAAGCTAAAAAGATAGTGTAAGCATGGGGTATTGGACTTCGACTGGTGGACAAACTTGCTGCTGGGTTGCATAATCCCGAATTAATACAATCACTGTCTAATTTGTCAAACCCTTGCGGTATTAAACTCTTATGGATAATTACAAAATAGGTTTTTGATGGCAGATTAGGAGTAGCGTCTTCTCGACTAACTAGGACGGTTATTCCCACCGGGAATTTTTAGGATTATTTGTCAAAATTAAAGATAACTGGAGGTTCAAAATATGAAATTTTCAATCCAATCACTTTACACCTGGTATCGCGATGTACTCCGTAACCCCAAGTACCGTTGGTGGGTTATTTTAGGAACGTTGGTCTATTTGGTCAGCCCATTTGATGTTCTCCCAGATTTTATACCCGTTGTGGGACAGATTGATGATGTTTTCCTTTTGACTCTGCTAGTTTCTGAGGTGTCTGGGCTAGTAATTGAGGGCTGGAAGGCTCGTAAGGGTGATGTGGATAATGAAGTGCCTAATACTACTGAGGGTTCTACCTCAAGTGCAAGCACTATTGATGTTGATGCTGTTTCTGTTAAGTAGTTTTAATAAAACCCCTGCTTTTGGAATTTGAGGTGGGGGATATTTTTTTTAACGCAGAGGGGCGCGGAGGGAAGCGCGGAGGTTCGCGGAGGATAAGAGGTAGTGAAAGGGAGTTAGAGGTTGTTGGCTACGCGTTTGATGCCTTCTTTGAGGTGGAGGACGTTAAAGTTGAGGAGAAGACCTAGTTTGCAGTTTGCTAGCTTGAGATAGGTTAGAAGTTGAACTGAGTGAATCGGGTGGAAAGATTCTACAGATTTAATCTCTACAATGACTTTGTTTTCGACCATCAAATCTAATCGATAAACGCATTCCAATTGCACATCTTGGTAAACTAAGGGCAATGGAATTTGTTTACCAACACTCAACCCGGACTTATTCAACTCATAATCCAAGCATTCCTCATAAGCCGACTCTAACAAACCAGGCCCCAAAGCAGTATGCACCCTCATCGCACACCCAATAATCACCCCACTCAAATCATTCTCTCTCATCCTCTGCGTTTCCCTTCGCGACCCTTTGCGTTTAAAAATCCTTCACAAATTCCGTCAAGAACCTAAACGCCTTCAAGATATAACTAGCGCAATCTCTAGGAGAAGTATTGTAAAACGATCGCCACGCACTCGCCTTATCCTCATCATAGCGATCGCTGCGTTGACTATGATTTTCTAGCCACGCCAATCGCACTGCGTGTCCAATTAACACATCTAACACAATATATTCTTCGATTTGCAGCTTGGGATTATTAGCTGCGATCGCTCCTAATTCGATTAATGCTTCAATATTAACTTGGCGATATTCTGGAGCTTCGATTTTATTCAGCAAATGCTCAACTAATAGAGCAAAATTTCTTTCCCCTGCTGTCATCTCGGACAACATTATCTCACTATCTAAACGATTGCGGCGCTCTAGCTTATCCCCAATTACTAGACCTTTGCAATGTTGCATTAATAGCCAAACCTGCTTGAAAAAGTCTTTTGGTACGCGTCCCGTCGCACCTTCGGCTTGACGAAACCGCCGCCAACCACCTGGTGGAACTTCTATTTCTTCAGCGATTCCTGGTAACACCACCCAAGCAATATCACTTTCTTTTTGCTTGACATGCAGTGATTCTTGCTGACGCAACAGGTTACTCATGCCAGTATATCCAGTTAATACCTGACGCAAGCGCATTTTCACTTCAAAGGGTGAAAGTTGCATTAAGCGATCGTAAGCTTCATCTTGAGTAACGTGTAATTCCCGCGCTAGTTCGCTGGTTATCAATAAGATGAGATAACCAACTCTCAGCGTGAGTAGTCCCTGGAATAGTTCGGATTCTGAGCGAATTAAGATGCCAAGATAGATTAAAATCTCTTGAGTGAGGACGCGATCGCGGATATCTTCACGACAAAAATGATTAATTTTATCGGCAATTTCATCGTGGGACATGGGTACGCTAATCAAGGACGCTTCGCTGTAAGCTTTACCCACAGCAATTTGCTTACCTCGCACCAAAATACTTGTCACTGCATCTGAGAGGCTGATATCAACCATTTGCCTTAACCCCGCAGCCCGACGTACCACTGCCCAAATGCCTAAATCTCCAGCTTTGGTATACACTTCATCGAGTAAATCGGCTACGGTGACAGGATATCCTGGGCCGCCATACCCCGTATCAAAGTTCATGCCTTGCAAGCGAGTTAAGGTTTGCAATAACTCAATTTGCTCGTAAATATTCTCTGATGAGCGTAAACAAGAAAGTAATAATGCAAAGTTAGTTTCATACTCCATCTGAAATTCTTGAGTATGCCCTAAGCGCCAGTTTTTCTCAGGATGATAAGCCAAATAATAGCAACGTGGGCCAGCATTTCTCACTGGCGATCGCGAGAATTCTGCATTGGGAAGAAAATCAATTCTTTGGATTCCGGCTGTTAACATTAGCTGATTTAGCCGCCCTAATTTCACTTGCACACCGTTACAAACACCATCTTTTAGTTCTTGCATCAGTTCTAGTAATGCTTCAGAACCGATTTCTAGCATGGTGTGCGTCAACATTAAAGTCAGAGTAGGACGACCTAAATCGCTCCAGTATTTTTGAATATAAGCTAGTTCGCTTCTAATTTGATCTAACAGAAAATGGTAATCAAGGGTTAAGTAAAATTGTTGAGAGTCTGAGAATGAAGGCAAAAATACAATTGTTTCACCACGAATCCGAAAGATTCTAGATGTTGTCAAACTCCGCAGCCGTCGAACTGGTCGCCCAGTTAAACCAAGTTTATCGTTACGGCCAATTTGGGTATAAATAGCTGAAAATTCTCCAGCTTTTCTCACTTGAATCGGTTCAACTTGGGTAGGCGTTTGTGTTTCAATCCCATGAACTTCTAGTTTTTTCTGTAAATCTTCATCTTCTGCTAGCAAGGCAATTTGTACCAAAGATTCGCGCTGTTTTCCCACACACAAATGTCTTCCCAAAGGGTCGATATCACCAACTGCTAGTAACCCTTCACTCAACATTTGACTCAGAAAATATAAACTCTGCGCCCACACCAAAGGAATATTTTCATTGGGTAAACGTGGTTGCGTTTGGGGTGCTAATTTTTCTGCTTCTATGTTTTCGGCTGGGACATAATATAGTTCTGGCAGTAAACGCAAACCATCTTGTTCTATAAGTAATGATTCTAAAAGTTCTTGGTATTTTTTTACTTTTTCTTGCTCACCGCAAAATAATCCATCTAAAACTAAATAAGTGAAAAATAACGGCCATTCGCATTCAATATGCTCAAATTGCTTGAGTTCCCACGGTTCGTAGTGCAAGCGCTGATTATCTTCTAAAACCGTCTGGTGCCCATCCCGCAAAAAGCGTTTGCAGCCATATTTACCTGCAAGTTTATTGATAATATCGTTTAAAGTGCGATCGCGTAACTCTGAGTCTTCCACTGCAAAGGCAGGATAACTAATAATACTCAACAGCGCCGCATCAATTTCTTTGGAACCAGATTCCCTCGGTAATAGCGATTCTAAAGTAATCCGGGCGCGGGCGATTTCATCTGGTAGCACATGAATTACTGATGCTTGACTACCACGCACACCAAACAAATCCAGTCCGTTGATAGCTTCTAAAGCAGCTTTTGCCATACCTACGGAACTGGCATTTAACTCAGCATTACCACGATTAATTTTATTACCGCGTTCCCAAATGCCGTAATCCGGTGTGCGGTAGGCTCGTCCAATGTAGTAAACCAAATTTTGGACGAAATTGACTTCATCAATCGTATAAATTATTTGCAATCCTGCTGCGGTCATTTGCGCCAATATCAGCAAAAATATAGACGTGGCATCAAGTTGCAAATGTCCCCATTCGTCATCACCAACAACAATGTCACCAGTCGCGGTATTATATTTGGCGTGCAATCCATCTAGTAGCGACTGAGTATGTTTAAATGTCTCTACTTTATGAGCCTGTCGCATCATTGCAAATAGCAACCCGCGCATCAGTTTGATGACACTGTGTTCTAGTTCATAGGTGCGTCCCTTATCGTCGTCAATCTTGCGGTATGCAAGCCCTAAACCCCAAACTGCCAAAATGCTGTAAACGTTGTCTCGCACCCAGGCATCTGTATAATCCCCGTGGGCTGTAATCGCTGTACTTGCAGGTAGTAAACCAGTAATCGGATTCTGCCGAGTCAGGATAATCGTTTTGATTTGCTGGTAGTAATAGTCCAGGCGAGTTAGCAATTTGGTAGATGTTTTCATGGTTTGGTTCAGAACAACTTGCAAAATTCGACCCTGTGACTGTCAAGTGAATTACCTAAACCAAGCCAGAATAATTTCTGTAATGGTTGATGGGACAACAGCTAAGGGTGGTGTGAGTTTATTATTATCTCTTGTTAATACGCCTCTGGGTACTTAATTTTAGCGATCGCAAACTAAAACACGATTTACTTAGGTTGTTTTATACTTAGGATAGCGAAAATTATTATTGGGAGTCCTTTTTGGGGCAGTGCGATCGTTGATCGCGTCGTAAAATTAGCTCAAAAACGCGGTCTTAAACCAAGACAAATTGCCCTATATTACTAGCACCAATTACCGTTGTTGGTGCTAGTAATATAGAGCATCTAAAAGAAGCAGTTATTGGTGTGACTTGCAGGTTTTCAATTAATTGAGGTCGCTACCACACTCAATTAAACACTCAAATTAACTTTGATAGGGGCGCGGCAATTGGCGCAGTTGATGAGCAGTATCCAATTCACTATTGTTTTTTCTGCCATACCCCCAACCCAAGATGCGACGATATTCACCCATGATGCCACTTTCAATTAAATCATCCTCATTGACTGCAACATTGGTATGAGATTGGGGCGCAACATAGAGTGCATCCGCAGGACAATAAGCCTCACACATAAAACAAGTTTGACAGTCTTCTTGCCGAGCGATCGCGGGTGGTTGGTTAGGTACGGACTCAAAGACATTGGTAGGACATACTTGGACGCACAGATTGCAATTGATACAGAGTTTATGGCTGACAAGCTCGATCATGATACTGCTCCTGCTACAACTTTGATACAGAGGGTGTGATTTGAGTGGTTGGTACTGGTGGTGTAGCGATCGCGTTCTGCTCGTCGTAGGCGATCGCATCCGTTAGCCAATCACGCCTCACCCATAGACGATCTAAGCCGCCGGTTGCCTGATAATAACGCTGATTTGGATCGGTTTCGGGATAGTCCATACGAATATGTTCGCTGCGGGTTTCCGTGCGATGTAAAGCACTAAAATATGCCCATCGTGCTACAGCTGTGAGAGCAGCCGCTCGCCGAGAAAATTCCACATCGCGCACTGTATCTTGTTTCGGGTTCGTCTTTACCTGCTGCCACAACGTTTCTAATTTGGCCAGGGAATCCAAAAGACCCTGCTCACAGCGCAAGTAATTCTTCTCTAAGGGGAACATCTGCGCTTGTACACCGCGCACGATCGCCTCGCTATCGAATGTTTCCGAAGTGGGAGACTGCGATGGACTACGCAATCCGGCTTGGCCAGCAGGATGCACCACCCGTTCATGAGCATAAGCGCCAAGACTCTTCGCAAATTCAGCCGCGCCAACTCCAGCCCATTGTCCTGTGGAGATTGCCCAGGCCGCATTGGGACCACCACCCCCAGAAGCTAAACCTGCTAAAAACTCCCGCGATGCAGCATCACCGGCGGCGTAGAGGCCAGGAACCTTTGTACCGCAACTATCATTCACAATCCGAATTCCACCCGTACCACGGACTGTACCTTCTAAAATCAGTGTTACAGGCACTCGTTCTGTATAGGGATCAATGCCAGCTTTTTTATAGGGTAAAAAAGATATGAAATGAGACTTTTCAATCACCGCCTTGACTTCAGGTGTAGCTCGATCCAAACGAGCATAAACAGAGCCTTTCAGGAGGGCATTGGGAAGAAATGATGGATCGCGACGACCATTGACATAGCCACCAAGATCGTTGCCTGCTTCATCGCTGTAACTAGCCCAGCCAAAGGGAACACCCCTTGTCACCGTGGCATTAAAAGCAGTCGAAATGGCATAGTGATTAGAAGCTTCCATACTGGAGAGTTCACCGCCACCTTCTACTGCCATCAGCATTCCATCACCTGTATTGGTATTGCACCCTAATGCTTTACTCAAGAATGCACAACCACCATTGGCCAGGACTACTGCACCAGCGCGAACAGTATAGGTACGATGGTTTTGTCTCTGCACACCTCTTGCTCCAGCCACTGAGCCGTCATCAGCCAATAAAAGCTCTAGAGCAGGACTTTGGTCAAGAATCTGCACCCCAACACGCAATAGGTTTTTGCGAAGTACCCGCATATATTCGGGGCCATAATAACTCTGGCGCACGGATTCCCCATTTTCTTTGGGAAAACGATAGCCCCACTTTTCAACTAGAGGCAAACTGAGCCAAGTTTTTTCGATTACACGCTCGATCCAACGTAAGTTAGCTAGGTTTTTTCCTACGCGATAACGCTCCCATAAAACTTTGTCCCAATTTTCTGGAGAAGGAGCCATGATGCCATTACCACTGGCAGCAGCTGCACCGCTCGTACCTAGAAAACCTTTATCAACAATGATTACTTTGACACCTTCTGATGCGGCTGCCCATGCTGCCCATGCTGCGGCAGGGCCGCCACCAATTACCAGCACGTCGGCAGTTAATTGCAGTTCATTTTCGCTATAGGCTGTTAGCAATTCCTTGTCCTCCTTTTTGGCAGTCAACTTCATACTTTGACTTAGAAAAGTTCTGTTAGAGGGACTTTGAGCAGCGTGCTGATTTTCTTGCTCAGTCCTTAAGAGTTCTTTGATTTTGAATTTCGCTTTGCTGTACCAGTCCCTTTTTCATCCGTCCTGGTGTACGCAGTTCATGATAAATACTTATGCAGTAGATAGAGTTTGCATAATCTATACAAAGAATGTGTAAGGCAAATTACAGTTCACTTGATACACTAATTATTAGTTTTACAAACATTAAGTGTTACGAATTAATATCTGATTCGGTTGGAACTGTGGTAAAAGTTTCCATTCTTGTGAGGGGTAATGACATATCGGCTCACACCAATATCACCATGACCAGACTTGGTAGAGTGCTATCTAGATAAGCTGGCGGCACGCACGCATCTTTAACAAATGAGACGCTATGAACTTCCTGTTATTTCAGCAGTCTAAAAATATATTCGCATTATACTACGGTAATTCGATCGATTTACTGTATGATTCTAAAAACTACGACCGCTTCCTTTGGAATATTGCTTGTAGTGGATAGCAATATTCCAAAAGAAAAGGACGAGTGCGGACACCACCTTATAAATCAAACTTTGGAGAGTCTACATGGGCTACAAGCATATTGAAGTCAAACAAGTAGCTGGTTTTATTGGTGCTGAAATCAGCGGCGTGAATCTTTCGCGTCCTCTGAATGATGATGAAGTCAAAGAAATTCGCAAAGCACTATTGAAGTGGAAAGTTGTGTTCTTTCGTGGTCAGAACATCGATCATGCTGCCCAGGTTGAGTTCACATCTCGTTTTGGCGAAGTGACTTTCGCGCATCCACTTGGAGAACCTGAACCAGTTGCGGGATTTCCGCAGATCAAACCCGTAGACCGTAGGCTCTATGAAAAGCAATATGGTTTCCGCAGTGGAGGCCCCTGGCACACAGACGTGACTGCGGCAATTAACCCACCAGCAGCGTCAATTTTGCGTGCAGTTAATGTTCCTAGCTTCGGTGGTGACACCCAGTGGAGTAATCTAGTTGCAGCTTATGAGGGTTTGTCAGCACCTTTACGGGCGCTAGCAGACACATTGAAAGCTGAACATCGCTTCAATGGAGGTAAGCATCAGCCTCGCAACAGCAAGTTCACCGAGCGTATTGCTGTCAATCCACTAGTCTCAATCCACCCAGTTGTTAGGGTTCATCCTGAGACTGGTGAGCGTGCGTTGTTCGTTAACCCTGGCTTTACCTCGCACATTGTTGACGTGTCACCACAAGAGAGCAATTTGCTGCTGGAATTGTTCTTCAACCAAATCACCAAGCCTGCTTACACCACCCGTTTCCGTTGGAACAATGGTGATATCGCCTTCTGGGACAACCGCGCTACAGTGCATTTGGCTCCTCAAGATTTAGATCATTTGGATGTCGAGCGTCTCCTCTATCGCACCACCATTACTGGCGATGTTCCAGTTGGGGTTGATGGTTTCCGCTCAGAAGTGGTTCAAGGTGAAGCGTTCAGCGCAGAAGTACCAACCGTCTTCAAGCAAAAAGCCCAAAATCTGGAAGCACAACCAGTACTTTCGTAAACTACAAAATGCTAAACCGGGCTGCGTGCATCTGCCTGACGCAGCCCATTATTGAAGTTCCTAAATAGATTTTTTTGTATATCCACCAGCATTTAATAGAATATTGAAGAAGAATTCAGAAGTCAGAATGGGCTAAACGCCCCGCTACCGCTAACAGGAGTCAGAATAAATCAGTCGGGGATTCAGACCCGCGACTGATTAAAGACCACCAAATCGTAGATTTAGTGGGGGTCTTAAACCCGGCTATTCAGACGCTCTCTACGAGACGCTGCGCGAACGTGGACTCGCTTTAAGCGAAGCCATGCCGTTGGCGCAGCCTCTCGTAGAGAAGGCTTTACGCTGCGCTATCCGCCACTCGCACAGAATTCATTCTGAATTCTGACTCCTGACTCCTGACTCCTGAATTCTGTTCGATAGAATCTTTTTTTTGATTGCCGTGGATTATATTACTTGTATATCAGCCTTTATCCAAACAGAATTCTTCAATTTTGTCCAGGTAACTATGCATGAAGTTGCTTGATATAAAAGACTACTTATTAAGTTTGTAAATATTTTGACTCTGTGAATTTTGCGAGTAAATTCCTTTATTGGCTTGACATAGCTTCTAGCAGTAGTAAAATCTACTTTAAGTACACAGAAATTACCTAAAATTTAGGGCAATTAAATTAGTCAGAAATATTATAGATGCTGAATGCTAATATTCAGTGTCTACCTGAGAGTGCGATTCCGGGTTAGGATGATGACTAGCAATGCCTTAATTTAGATATCGATATTGAATTGTTGAAATTTTATGGGCAATAGTCCACCAGATGGCAGTATCAACCTCCTCTGAGCTGGCGAGGAAGTCTCCCAGCGCGGGGGAGACTTAGGAGATATATCTCATGCTCACACAAGATATTCGTGATTTGCTTACTGATACTACCGATTTAAACCAGTTGAAGTGGGATTTAAATCGCTTGCAACCTGTGGATGTGGGAGATTACATTACACAATTGCCTGAAAAACAACGCGCGATCGCATTCCGTTTACTCAACAAAGGTCAGGCAATCGATGTATTTGAATATCTGCCTACAGAGGTGCAGGAAGAACTAATTAATTCTCTCCATGATGTCCAAGTAGTGCAACTTGTAGAAGCAATGAGTCCCGACGAACGGGCAGAATTGTTTGATGAATTACCTGCTGGGGTAATCAAACGGCTATTGCAAGAACTGAGTCCAGAACAAAGGCAAGCAACAGCAACGATTCTCGGTTATCCAGAAGGCACTGCTGGACGGGTGATGACAACCGAATATGTTCGGTTGCGGCAAGGATTAACTGTAGGTGAAGCTCTAAGTAAAATCCGCCGTCAGGATGAAGACAAAGAGTCGATTTACTACGCCTACGTTACTGATGACAACCGGACACTAGTGAGAGTAGTTTCACTGCGCCAGTTGCTATTTACCTTTCCCGATGTTTTCATCAAAGATATTTCTAGCGATCGCGTCATCAAAGTTAGAACTGAAACTCCTCAAGAAGAAGTGGCGCGAATCATGCAGCGCTACGACTTAATCGCTATCCCTGTTGTCGATCGGGAAGACCGATTGGTTGGCATCGTCACCATTGATGATGTCATGGATATTTTAGAAGAAGAAGCCACAGAAGATATTCAAAAACTGGCGGGTGTGAGTGGTGATGAAGCGGCTTTATCCTCTCCCTTACTCACCATCCGCAACCGCTTGCCTTGGCTATTGGGCATCATGGCCATGTATATTGGTGCAGCCAGTGCGATCGCGCCTTTTCAATCTGTAATTGCCGCAGTGCCAGTTTTAGCAGTCATCATGCCGATTTTTTCTAACACTGGTGGCACTGTTGGTATTCAATCATTAACGGTGACAATTCGCGGCTTAGGGGTGGGTGAGGTAACACCCAAAGATACCTTGAAAATTCTCCGCAAGGAACTTCTAGCTGGTTTAGGTACAGCTCTCGCTTTAGCCACAACGATGATCCTGCTTTCCTTAATTTGGGCGCGGCCCCAAGAGCGATGGGTGGCTTTAATTGCTGGCATGGTAATGGCAACTAATACAATTGTGGCTGTTACACTCGGTACTTTACTGCCAATGGGTTTGAAACGCTTAAAACTTGACCCTGCTTTGGTTAGTGGCCCGTTAGTGACTACAATGCTAGATACAATTGGATTTTTAACGTTCCTCAGCTTAATTTCTCTAGCTTTAAACGTTTTCCATTTACCAACTTGAAAGGATTGGGAATGGGGCATTGGGCATTGGGCATTGATTACTTCTCCCTTATCTTCCCCAGTCCCCAATTCCCAATCCCCAGTCCCCAGTCCCCAGTCCCCAAATATGCCTACTACCACCTGGAATCGTCATCACATTCTTTCCCTAGCCGACTTCACCACCACTGAATACGATACAGTTTTGCAAACTGCGGCTTCTTTTCAAGAGGTGCTATCGCGGCGGACGAAAAAAGTGCCAACTTTGCAGGGACAGGTGGTAGCAAATTTATTTTTTGAATCTTCTACCCGGACTCGCAGCAGTTTTGAACTCGCGGCGAAACGCTTAAGTGCAGATACGCTCAACTTTGCCGCCGCTACATCTTCGATGACTAAGGGAGAAACTATTCTCGACACGGCGAAGACTTATTTGGCTATGGGAACTGATATTATGGTAGTCCGCCATCGAGAGGCTGGAGTACCAAATGCGATCGCAGCTGAAATGGATCGTTTAGGTGTACGAGTTAGTGTCCTTAATGCTGGTGATGGTCAACATGAGCATCCTTCCCAAGCACTGCTAGATTTATTTACCATAACTACTCTAATTGACCCAGCTAGCCCCCGACTGGAACTTTTAAAGGGGAAAAAGATTGCCATTGTTGGAGATATTCTTCATTCTCGTGTGGCGCGATCGAATATTTGGAGTTTAATTGCCAGTGGGGCCGAAGTCCATCTGGCAGCACCACCAACCCTCTTACCCAAATTATTTGCCGAGTACATTTCTGAAGAATTAGGAGTCAGAAATCAGGAGTTATCCCCCCACTTCTCCACTCCGCCACTTTTTCTACATTGGCAGCTAGAACCAGCTTTACAAGATGCCGACTTTGTGATGACTCTGCGCCTACAAAAGGAGCGTATGACGGCTCATTTATTGCCAAGTTTGCGAGAATATCATCAGCTATTTGGCATTACACGTACAAAATTGCAACTTTGTAAACCTAATGTTAAAGTTTTGCATCCAGGCCCCGTTAACCGTGGTGTTGAAATTAGTTCTGAATTGATGGATGATCCAGAATTTAGTCTTATTCAATCGCAAGTTACTAGCGGTATCGCCGTTCGCATGGCGCTACTATATTTATTAGGTAGCGGCAAAGCTTAATTTTGACAATAGATTTTCACCTGTTGACATCCTCACCGCCGTGAACGCACTCTTAAGAAGGAGTAATGAGTAATGAGTAACAAGTAATGAGTAATAAGTAATAAGTAATGAGTAAATACCCATGTTTTCATCCACTCATTACTCATTACTCCTTACTCATTAATTTAAATCCGTGCTGGAAGCACGAGGTTTTAAACCCATTTTTCTGATAATTGGCAGATTTTACCCACCCAAAGTCCGAGTATAAATTACCTGGCCTTGAGAATCATAAAGGATAAGGGACAGGTTGGCATTGTCACTAATTACAGCTAGAGCTTCTCGTAAGATTTGCAAGTGATTGGTAATATCAACAGCAGTACTAGAATTCTCAGAATAAGGATTAGCCAAGTTATTTTGTCTTACTTGGTCATACTCAGAAGTTAAACGGACAATGATTCCTGCATTGTCTATGGTAAAGGTACAAATCTGAATTTCATTAATACAGGTTTTATCCAAATCAGTGCGGGTTTGTTGCAAACTACTAACAACTTGTATTTTTTCTTGTGCTTGTTTAAGGGCTGTTGAATAGGGTTCGATGAGGGACTGAGCTTGAGTGTAGTACAAGCTATCTTGGGAAATTTTTTTAACAGTTTGTAAAGCCTGCTCCCAGTATGTCGCGGCTGCTTGCCATTGGTTTTGTTGCTCATAAAGCTTTGCTTGCTTGGCGGTGCTAAGAACTTGTTGGTAGGTTTTAACAGCTAATTGTTCCTTAGTCGCGCGATCGCGTGCCGCCATCAGTTTAGGTTTATAATCTACCAACAGCTTTTCAGCTTCTTGGTATCTAGGGCTAGTTAAGGGAATACTATTCAAAGCATTAATCGCCACCAGCCAAGTAGACCGCACCTTTTGCCAATCATTCAAAGATTTAGCAGTACTTTCTTGCTTTTCGGCAGCACTAGCTACAGCTTTTGCTGCTGTTAATTTTTTTAGCCATTTTTCCTCAGTAAATATCTGCTGATTTACAGCGTGCAAACGAACTCGATAATTAATCAATTTCCCTTGCACTAGCCCATAGAGTTCACTGTCGGGACTTATAGTTTCTAGTGGTGCTATAGCCTGTCGCCATAAATGTTGTCTAGCTTGTAATTCCTCTAGGCTAGATGCAGGAGTTTGAACTTTTTGTGTCGCCAAAGATCCTGTCTGCAAAGCCTTGACTACCTGGTTGATTTTTTCTGACCGTCCAGACAAACTTGCTTTTAGTTCTTCTGATACCTGGGAACGAAGCGACCAACGAGGAATTACATTCAAGGCTGTACTAGCTGCCGCAAGTTGCTGTTGTACGGCTACTAATTCTTGTTCAGACTTAGCACGGCGGATCAATTGTGGAGATTTTGTTTTTAATCGCTCGGCATTTTGTATTTCTTTACACTCCGACATTACACAAGGGCGAGTCAAGAAGTAAGCACCACTGCCTAAGACGACAATTCCCGCTAAGGCTACACCTAGCAGCATGGGTTTGATTACGAATGCTTTTGAAGTCGGTAAATTTGGCGCATCTGCAAACGGGTCAAACAGTTCCTCTTCCTCTGTCTCATCAAGTGATGGAGAATAAGTCAAAGCAGATGAAGAAATCGGATAAAAGTATTGCCCCTCTGCTCCCCCTGCCTCCCCTGCTCCCACTACTTCCTCATCTCCCCATCCTCTCGTCTGCTTCAGGGGTAGAAAACATTTGGCATAAGGGAGTTGTTCACCAGAAACTCTGAGGAAACATTGTACTCGCTGTTCTCTGTGGGGTGCTAGAGACTGAAGTACTTCCTCAATGACTGCAAAGATTGTCTGAGCGTCAGCTATTACATCTGATTCATGTTGCGTTAAAATCATTAACCCGTCTTTATTGACGGCACACTTAACCTCGAAGACTTCAGCCGATGAGACTTCTACAAGCAATTGTTCCTGCAAAGTCTTGGCTAAAAGCTGTAAATCTTCGTGCTGGACTGCTACTTTCATAGAGCTTTCCCGCTTAACTTCTATATTGTTTTGATTATTTTTAAGAGGATGAAATGAACTTTTTAGTTTTGTTGAATGCAAATGCACAGTTTAACCAACCACAGCCTGAAAATCTGAACGACCAACTTTCTAACACAAATTCTGACTTTTAACCAAAAATTAAAAAAGCAATTATTGTTCGCGGCGCTACATTTTCACGCTACTAGATGCAAGATTAAATAATCTGTCTTCAGATATAAATTACAAATAAAAAATGGGAATAATAGGAATTTTGAGTATTTTCACTGCATTATTTTGCGACAGTTAAATTTAGAGTAGCTACTATTCTGTAAAATTTTGGTTGCAGAGCAGTTGTGAAAATTTTATCCAAAAGTTAAGGAAACAGTGCTAGGTCAGAGGGTTTTGACAGAAATGGTAGTTATCTTCTATGCTGGGAAACTTACTGAGGAGATTAATTACCTGTTGTGGCTCTGGCACAAACAGGTTAGCTATCAAAATTAATATGCCTCATTTGCTGGGTTCGATAAAATTGATACGTAGAAAAAGAAATTTTTATAGCTGCCAAAAGCTTAATTTTTAAATAAAAGTGCTGCAAAATATTAAAACAGCATTCACTAAAAGCTTGGAAAGTGTCAATACAAGGTGTATCAATGGATTTATTAGAGTATCAAGTTAAAGAATGGTTTGGGAAGATAGGCATTCCGGTCTTGCCCTCCCAACGGATTGACCATCCTACAGATTTGAAACGTTTAAAAATTCGCTTTCCGATTGTACTGAAATCTCAAGTACATGGAGCAGAGCGGGCAAAAGCGGGTGGAGTCAGGTTTGCCGAAACGACAATTGATGCGATCGCAGCTGCTCAAAATATCTTTAGTCTACCAATATGGGGCGAATTGCCAGAAGTGGTTCTGGCAGAATCCCAATACGACGCGAACCAGGAATTTTATCTAGCGGTAGTTTTAGATACTGCTGTCTGCCGACCAGTACTTTTAGGTTGTAAAGAAGCAGACATCGATTGGGAATCTGCTGGGGAAAAAATGCACCATGTTGTCGTGGAACAGGAATTTTCGCCATTTTATGCCCGAAGACTGGCTTTGAAAATGGGTTTACAAGGGACGCTGATGCAGTCGGTAAGCAGCGTTTTGGAGAAGATGTACCACTTATTTGTGCAAAAAGACCTGGATTTAGTCGAAATAAATCCCTTGGCAGTCAGTGCTAATGGTCAAGTTATGGCTCTTAATGGTAAAGTCAGGATTAACGAACGGGCAATTAAGCGTCATCCAGACCTGGCTGAGATGGCCGCAAAAATTATCAGCCGTCATACCAGTACTGAAATTAATGGTATTTTAGGTGACTGGGATGGCGTAAAAATGCACGGAAAAATCGGTATTTTAGGTAATGGTACTGGTTCAGTGATGGCAACTTTGGATTTAGTCGCCAATGCTGGTGGCAATCCAGGTGTTTGTTTAAATCTACGTCATGCTTTCCTCACAGATACGACTCCAACTACCTTCCGCGATCGCCTAGAGACAGGTCTGAAAATCCTGGAAGCTGACAAAAGCATTCAAGTAATACTAATAAACTTTCTGGGTAGCATTCCTCAAACAGAGGAAGTGGTTGAAGTTATAGCCAGAGTTGTAGAGCAAGACAACAGCGAACTTGAATCACAAGTTGTACGTTCTAATGGTAGTAAAAGTCGTCAAGTACAGCATTTTACACCCTTAGTTATCCGTCTTGCTGGTTCTGAATTTGATGCTGCTAGAAAATATTTAGCAACACTAAAAACCCACAGCAATGCGCTACTCGTGGTAGAAAATTTAGATGAGGCAGTAGCGGCAGCAGTTCGTCTTGCTAAACCAACTGCTAATAAAAAGTAGTGACTGTGATTTTGTTCCAAATCAAAAATTATTAATTTTTACCACGTAAATATATTGTTGGGAATTGGGCATTAGCCTGGATTTCTCACTTGTGAGAAATCCAAGGGGTATGGGAGGTGTGGGAGGTGTGGGAGGTGTGGGAGGATGGGGAAGAAGTCTTACCCCCCACACTCCCCACACTCCCCACACTCCCCTGCCCCCTCCCCCTGCCCCCTCCCCCTGCCTCCTGTGGCTTAACTCACTGGGTTGTCAAACTTACGGTAATTTTTTATGAACCTAACGCCAGAAAGTAAAGTAATAATTCAAGGCTTTTGTGAATTTATATCAGGCACTCATGTTGCTCAAATGCAAGCTTATGGTACGAATTTGGTAGCAGGTGTCAATCCGGGATGTGGCGGACAGGAACTGCATGGACTGCCAGTATTTGACTTAGTAGAGGAGGTAATAAAACAATTTGGGGTAATTGACACAACAATTATCTGTGTAGATCCTTACGACGTTTTAGATGCTGCATTAGAAGCGATCGCATCTCATATTAGCCAGATCATTATTATCACTGCTGGCGTGCCACCTTTGGATATGGTGCAATTACTCCGCAAAGCCGAAGCCTGTGAGACTTTGGTAATTGGGCCTAACAGTCCGGGGATCATTGTGCCGGGAAAAATTCTTTTAGGCACTCAACCTAGTGAGTTTTATACTCCTGGGGCAGTGGGAATCGTTAGTCGTAGTAGCACTCTCACCTACGAAGTTGCTTACGAATTAACAAAAGCAGGTTTGGGGCAGTCGATTAGTGTCAGTATTGGTAGTGATGCGATCGTTGGTTCCTCCTTTCTCCAATGGTTGCAAATTCTGGATGAGGATGAAACTACAGAGGCGATCGTTTTAGTCGGTCAACCAGGTGGTGGTAGTGAAGAAGCAGCAGCCCGGTATATTGCTGAAGCAATTGATAAACCAGTAATTGCCTACATTGCAGGTAGACAAGCGCCACCAGGAAAAAGTTGGCGGCAAACTGGGACTTTAGCAACGGTTATCGGACGCGATCCTAACTTTGGCACAGCCCAAAGTAAATTAGCCGCTTTAAAAGAAGCAGAAGTTCCAGTAGCTGAACGCCCTTCTCAGATTCCAGAATTATTGAGAAAGGAAATTAATTAAGTTAGGTCGGCGAAATTAAAGCTAACTGGCTAAGGCTGTCATTTGTCCTTTGTCATTGGTAAGGGTTTTAAGCATATTTACGTTTCGTAACATAATTAGTTTTTTTAACGCCAACTTACTTAATTACAAAAAGCGAAGGAAGCAATAATCTGGCTTCGTCTGCCAGTTTTAATCCATGAGTAATAGCGATCGCTCTTGATGTGATAATCTCGTCAAAAGTTCGCCCAAAGCGTTGCTCTAGCCAGCTATGACGAGATTCGTTTTGCACTAGCTTTAACAGCCTCCCTGCGATTAGACCAAAATGAAGTGCCGCTAAAGCAGCATAAGTAAAGCGCACAACACGTTCATCCCCATTCCACCCAGCAGAACGCAACCCCGTTAAGTAACCCTCAAGCACAAGTTTTTCCAAGAGTATCAGTGATGAACCATCGACGAACAACAAGAAAACGCTGTCCAGCACCAAATTTATGATGTCTTCTCCCAAGACACCATAGCCAACAAAAGACCAATCGATGAGAACAGTCTGGTCATTGCCATCTGCGTTACGTCGAGAAAACAAGTTGTTGGGCGTAATATCAAAGTGGCAGAGTGTATGGGGTGCTTTGTCCACAGCATCGAGAAGGATATGGCGATCGCTCCACAAGCCCATGACGCGATCGCCGATATCTGGGGAAAATATCTGTTTTAGTAGCGGGTGCTGCCATACAGCAGGTTCTTGCAACGCTTCTAAAGCAGTACTATCGATATTGGATACCCATGCTCGATGCCAGTCACGACTCAGCCAAGGCTCAGAAGGCAATAATTGTGCCATTACATAGCTGCCTTGTAAATAGCCAAGGTGACGGGCTGCCACACCAAAGCGCTCTAGGGGCCAAATAGTGCCGGGACTGCCCTGAATATCCTCCAGCCACAGCCAGACGACATTAGGAGACGGTTCTGTAACCGCGAAACAACGGGGGGCTACTAAGTCGTCAGTCAAATTATTGAGGATTCCTGACGTATATATCAACGCCTCACGCTGCCAGTAATTCCAGTGTGTGGGGTCTTGAGAGGAATTGAAAATAGAGCCAGCATTTTCTGGTTGTAGGTGCAAAATCTTCAGAATTACCGACCAAGATAATTGTTCGCTGCCATTGTTAGCAATACCAGTAATGCGCTGCAAACCGGCTGTAACGTTATTAACAATATGGTGAGCGATCGCTTCGGAGTGCCATTCGCCCAAAGTGGCAGTTTTACTGTCGAGTATACGACGGACAACGGTCGTTAATGTCACCTCATCAATTAGCGGATGCGCGGAAGGTGAATTCATTGGATCAATACTTTATAAAATTTCATCGACTACTTGATTAGGGCTTACACAAACAATAGCCAAAACTCTGATTTTCAGGTACGGGCAATTCATAAATTGTCCTTACAGCGTGTAATTTGGTGTAAGCCCTAATACTGAATCAACCTTCTAGGAAAGTGTCACTCCTCGGTTATAAGTATTGACATTTGTCACCAGTTCCACGACGACAGACAAAATCTTTAAAACCCTTCTGCCTTAAAGCGCGTAACCTTTCATCATCACCAAAAGTTGCCAAGAACCATACAAACCCCAAACTTAAAATTGAGATAAGTACAATTGCAGATATGTGTTTCGCACCATAAGTCAAAATTTCCTTTTCGTCACATTATATTTAGTCCACATGGGCACTAATGAATGAGTAGCATTTGATTAGGGCGATGGTTGCTTGCGATCGCGAAAAATGTGGTTAAAGATGG
Source organism: Desmonostoc muscorum FACHB-395 (assembly GCF_014698035.1). Classification (GTDB taxonomy): domain Bacteria; phylum Cyanobacteriota; class Cyanobacteriia; order Cyanobacteriales; family Nostocaceae; genus Nostoc; species Nostoc muscorum_A. Next base: position 30,106 of record NZ_JACJSF010000020.1, on the reverse strand, counting down.
TGCTTTTGAGTAGCGATTGAGTAGTATGATTGAAACCCAAGCCTGAAAGTACTGTCCAGCCAGGGGAGAAGCACATTAGTTTAGAATTACCGCCCAATTAAATCAGTCGCTCATGGGGGAAATCCTTTTGACGCTAGCCTCTGCGTTGTAGCGACTAGCACGACACGGAGAAACGAGAGTTTGACAGATATTTTGCGGAAATCCTACAAACCTCCAGCAAAATAGCCTGATTCAATGTAATATCTGTCACATACAGTTGTCGGAATGCAGTTAACAGTGTCATAAAGAAAAGGCGAGGTTAACCTATAGGGTAGAACTTACCTGAGAGTTGCTTGCACCTCTAGCTTTGATGGATCACATTCATGACTGAACTCACGCTACGCCTAAAAGAGGGAGATACGGAGACAACGATCGCAGTCGATCAAGGTATATTCACAATTGGTCGTTTGCCGGAATGTAACTTGTACTTACCTTTTGCTGGAGTCTCCCGCAACCATGCTCGCCTGATGAAAACAGCCGACGGTGTGTGGACTATTGAGGATCTGGGCAGCAAAAACGGGACGCAAGTCAATAAATATCTGATTAACTGTCCCCAAGAGTTGCATCATGGTGATATCGTTTGGTTGGGCAATGTTAGCCTGGTAGTAATGCTCACAAGCGCTGTTGCTCAATCGATATCTGAGTATCACGCAAGTTCGGAAAATAATGAGCAGAGAACAATTCTGCACAATGTCGAACAATTACAACAGCAATGGATTGCAGCTGATAGCAAGGATGGGAATATTAGCAATAAGGACAAAACCATTGCCCGTCTCAAAGACTTAGTGGACATAGCGAAAAATCTCTGTGCAGCGGCATCTATAGAAGAAATTTTTTCTCAAGTGCAGCAAGTAGTTTTTCGTTACCTTGATAGTATTGATCGCTTGGCACTATTAATTGATGTTAATGGTTGCGGTCAATTAGAGTTAGTGAACGCTGCTACGAGAAATATTTCCCAACAAAAACATCTACCCTCAGATGGAAGTTGGATCAGTCGGAGTATCTGTCAAAAGGTATTTGACGAAAAAGTTGTGATTCAAACCGCCGATACCCATCAGGATGAACGGTTTGCTAGTGAACAGAGTATTTTAGTCAAAGGCATTCGTAGCGCGATGGCAGTGCCTTTATGGGATGAAAATAAAGTTGTAGGTGTACTCTATGCCGATGCCAATCTTTCTTCTTACCATTGGGCAAATGAAGGCGAAGAAGAACTCAGCTTTTTTTCGGCTTTAGCAAACCTTGTAGCTTCAAGTGTGCAGCGTTGGCTATTGGTAGAGAAACTCAAAACTGAAGAGATGATTCGTCACCGATTAGAACGCTATCATTCTCCAGCAGTTGTGCAGCAGTTGATATCTGTAGGCGGATTACCGGGTGGTCGTTTAGCACCAGCCGAGAGCGAAATCAGTATCTTATTTGCAGATTTAGTCGGTTTTACAGCAATTTCTGAACGGTTAACACCAACTGCGATCGCTCAACTATTAAATAATTTATTTGAAGAAATGCTAAAAGAAGTGTTTACTTGCGGCGGCACTTTAGATAAATATATTGGCGATTGTATTATGGCATTTTTTGGCGCTCCAGAACCGCAAGCGGATCACGCCGATCGCGCTGTTACTGCTGCCAAAGGAATGCTCACTCGTCTCGAACATTTAAATGCCAATGGTTTTTGGCACGAACCCCTGCAATTACGGATTGCTATCAATAGCGGTAAGGCTGTTGTGGGAGATGTCGGTAGTTCCCAAAGGGTAGATTATACGGCATTAGGCGCGACGATTAATCTTGCTGCTCGGATGGAAGCAGTTTGTCCCCCTAGTGAATGTGTGATTAGTCAAGCCACTCATAAAATGCTTTCACTACCTGAAGACTTCCAAGAAATGGGAGACTATCGTTTCAAAGGTATTGATCGATTAGTTAAGGTTTATCAGACAAATTTGCAGCAAGTGCCAACAATTATTGGCTATTAGTCATTTGTCATTTGTCATTGGTCATTGGTCATTGTCGATGGCGCAGCCTCTCGTAGAGAAGTATTGGGTATGGGTATTGGAAAACGAATTAACAAATTACTAATGACTAATTTACCAAGATAAATACGTAGTTAAGTTGTATCTTTTATTCCAAAAGTAATTGCAAAATTGTAATATTAAGCGACTAATTCTTGGTTAAAAGACTAAAATTTGGGTGTAGCTTCCAGAATTGATCTGTGTAACACTAGGAAGCCTACCTGAAGCTATTTTTTAACGGGAGGTCAGGTAATGGCGATCGCTACCATCAATCCCGCCACTGGGGAGACGCTCAAAACTTTTGAGGCGCTCAATGATACAGAAATTGTTGCTAAACTCGATTTGGCAAATCAGACTTTTGAAAAGTATCGTCAGACTGATTTTTCTGAACGATCGCAATGGCTACAAAAGGCTGCTGATATTTTAGAGCAAGACAAAGCAGAATTTGCTAAGTTAATGACTCTAGAAATGGGTAAGCCATTTAAAGCTGCGATCGCAGAAGTCGAAAAATGCGCCGCCGTCTGTCGCTACTATGCCGAACATGGCCCTAGTTTTTTGGCTGATGTCAGTGTAAAAACTGATGCCAGCCAGAGTTTTGTACGTTATCAACCAATGGGTGCAGTTCTCGCGGTGATGCCGTGGAATTTCCCCTTTTGGCAAGTGTTCCGCTTTGCTGCACCAGCATTAATGGCGGGAAATGTCGGTTTACTCAAACACGCTTCCAACGTGCCGCAGTGCGCCTTGGCAATTGAAGATATTATCCGACGCGCAGGTTTTCCTGAAGGTGCGTTTCAAACTCTATTAATAGGCGCTGCCAAAGTTGCCGATTTAATGGCTGATGACCGCGTAAAAGCTGCCACCTTAACCGGAAGCGAACCAGCAGGCATATCCCTCGCTGTCGCCGCCGGCAAACAAATTAAAAAAACCGTTTTGGAATTGGGAGGAAGCGATCCATTTATTGTGTTAGAAAGTGCTGACTTAGAGACAGCAGTTGTCACAGCTACTACAGCACGGATGTTGAATAACGGGCAATCATGTATTGCAGCGAAACGTTTTATTGTCGCAGAAGCGATCGCAGATCAATTTGAAAAATTGCTTTTAGAAAAATTCGAGGCGCTAAAAGTAGGCGATCCTATGCAACCGGATACCGATTTAGGCCCACTGGCAACACCTGGTATTCTCCAGGATTTAGATCAACAAGTGCAAGCTGCTACCAAAAGTGGTGGTAAAGTCCTCACCGGCGGACATCCTTTATCAGATCGTCCAGGGAACTTTTATCCGCCAACGATTATCATAGATATCCCGCCTGACACACCAATTGCAAAAGAAGAATTCTTTGGCCCAGTAGCCTTGTTATTCCGGGTTCCTGATATCGATGCTGCCATTAAACTCGCTAATGACAGTCCCTTTGGATTAGGTGCAAGCGCTTGGACAACGAATGACCAAGAATGTGATCGCTTGGTTGAGGAAATCGAAGCAGGTGCAGTATTTATCAACAGTATGGTCAAATCCGATCCTCGGTTGCCCTTTGGTGGTACTAAGCGTTCTGGATATGGCAGAGAATTGAGCATCCAAGGTATACATGAGTTTGTCAATGTGAAAACCGTGTGGGTTAAATGATTGGTCATTGGTCATTGGTCATTGGTCATCGGTCAAAGGACAAAGGACAAATGACTAATGACAAAAAACAAAAGTCTTATTCGTTAATAGAGTTGTCGGGAAATAAAATGAATACAGCAGAATTATTGGTGCAGTGCCTAGAAAATGAAGGAGTGCAATATATTTTTGGACTCCCTGGCGAAGAAAACCTGCATGTTTTGGAAGCGCTAAAACATTCTTCGATTAAATTTATTACAACTCGTCATGAACAGGGTGCAGCATTCATGGCCGATGTCTACGGACGTTTAACAGGAAAAGCAGGGGTGTGTCTTTCTACTCTTGGCCCTGGGGCAACCAACTTGATGACTGGGGTAGCAGATGCTAACCTCGATGGTGCGCCTTTAGTGGCAATTACTGGTCAAGTGGGAACAGATAGAATGCACATCGAATCCCATCAATATTTAGATTTGGTGGCAATGTTTGCACCTGTTACCAAGTGGAATAAGCAGATTGTGCGACCGAGTATTACACCAGAAGTAGTACGGAAAGCATTTAAGCGATCGCAATCCGAAAAACCCGGTGCAGTTCACATCGATTTACCAGAAAATATTGCTGCTATGCCTGTCGAAGGCAAACCTTTGCGTAAGGATAATAGCGAAAAAACTTATGCATCTTTTGCTAGCATTCGGGCAGCAGCCGCCGCAATTTGCCAAGCAGTTAACCCATTAATCTTAGTCGGAAATGGAGCAATTCGCGCTCAAGCAAGCGATGCCGTAACCCAATTTGCAACTTTGTTGAATATACCTGTTGCCAATACTTTTATGGGTAAAGGTGTGATTCCCTACACACATCAATTGGCTTTGTGGTCAGTGGGATTACAGCAAAGAGACTTCATTACCTGCGGTTTTGATAACACAGATTTAGTAATTGCGATCGGCTATGATTTGATTGAGTTTTCCCCCAAAAAATGGAATCGGAATGGTGAAATTCCGATTGTGCATATTGGGGTAAGTCCGGCGGAAATTGATAGTAGTTATATTCCTAACGCCGAAGTCGTGGGAGATATTTCAGATTCCCTCTATGAAATTTTAAAATTAGCAGATAGACAAGGTAAACCCGATCCTTTTGCTATCAGCTTAAGGTCAGATATTCGGGCTGATTATGAACAGTATGCCCATGATGACGGATTTCCGATTAAGCCACAAAAGTTAATTTATGACTTACGGCAAGTGATGGGCCCAGATGATATCGTTATCTCTGATGTTGGCGCACATAAGATGTGGATGGCCCGTCATTATCATTGCCATAGTCCCAATACTTGTATTATTTCCAACGGTTTCGCGGCTATGGGTATTGCCATTCCTGGCGCTTTAGCAGCAAAACTCGTTCATCCTAAACGCAAAGTTGTTGCTGTAACAGGCGATGGCGGCTTTATGATGAATTCTCAGGAATTAGAAACAGCCTTGCGTGTCGGAACGCCTTTTGTCACCATAATTTTCAATGATGGCGGCTATGGGTTAATTGAGTGGAAACAAGAAAATCAATTTGGCAAAGGAAACTCATCTTTTGTACATTTTAGTAATCCTGATTTTGTTAAATACGCTGAAAGTATGGGTTTAAAAGGCTACCGAGTTGAATCGGCTTTAGATTTGATTCCCACTTTGAAAGAAGCCCTCGCTCAAGATGTACCCGCCGTGATAGATTGTCCCGTAGATTATCGGGAGAATCACCGCTTTAGTCAAAAAGCCGGCGAGTTGAGTTGTGCGGTGTAAAAAGTTACGGCTTAGGAGTTAAGAGTTATAACTGAGGAGTTAGGAATTATCGAACAGAATTCAGGAGTCAGAATTCAGAATAATATCTCCGGCACGCTCTTCGCGTTCAGCATGAATTCTGTATGACTGGCGCGATGAATAATCAGCGTTTTTGCACCCCCACTAAATTGAAAATTTGATGGTCTTCACTACGTAACGCAAGCGCGTCATCGTTCGCGCAGCGTCTCATAGAGAGTGTCTTGATTCTGATTCCTGTTAGCGGTAGCGGGGCGTTTAGCCCATTCTGAATTCTGAATTCTTCTTCAATTATTCCTAACTCCTTTTTTAGACAAAATAGGTTTTCAATGATGATTTCAAGCTTCAGAAATATCAGTGTTGTATGTGGCGTATTTGTATTAGTTAGCGTTAGCAGCTTTCACAAATCAGCGATCGCTACTATAAATAACCAGTCCCAGCTAATAGCACAAAGCCAGGGTAAAACCCAGGTACACCCAGTTTTTAAACCTATTTTGCCTAAATTAAAGCAAAAGACTCAGATTCGGGTTCTGTTACCGAAGTTTATTCCTGAATCAGATGGGGAAAATCGAATTTACGCAATTATAGAAGCTGCTACACAAAAAAACTACGAGATTTTGCTCGGTTTCAGTCCTGATTGTAGTGGTGGAACTGCTTGTCGTCTGGGTGTGATTTCTGCTGAAGCAGTAACCCGCAAAACCCCCCGCCTGAATGGTAAAGCTGTATCTTTAGCTAAGGGTATTACTGGCTATTTTGTGGATTTTACTTGTGGTGCTAATTGCTCAGATGCTACCTTGACTTGGAGACAACAGGGTGTGCAATATGTTGTTGGGTTGAAAGCTGGCGATCGCACTTCTTTGATAAAAATGGCTAATTCTGCGATTAATCCCTAACTAAGATTCAGAGTTTGATTCTACTTCCCATCGAAACAGCCGTGGCAATTGAGACACATCTATAACGTAGTTAACAATCCACAACACCAATTCAAAAATCAATAAATATCGTACCCATACCAACTCACTTTTAGAATCCAAAAGTGTTAAACCTTCATATAGCTGCCAGAAGCGATAAGGCAAGTATATATAAGGAACCATTACCCACACTACATTTTGCAACTGCCTGAGTGTTACTATCTCAGAGATAATTTGCAACCCTAATATAATAAAATACCAACCAAGCACAGTCAACACACTGCGATCGCCCCACCATACACCCCACAATAGCATGACTACTAAGGGCAGCAATCCTCCTAGGAGTTGCACTGAGCCAAACCAGATTTTATACCAACCGGGAAATGGTAAAGGTAGCGTATAAGGCTTTGTGTGTTTCCACCCCCAGTTTACAACCACAATAAAAAGTGTGGCAATTACAAAAAAGAGGAGATTTTCTATTAATAGATAGAGGTTAATATTTAAGTAAGTCATGTCGCTTGCTTCCAAATTCAAAATTAACTCATTCCAATCTCCATAAATTACGAAAAATATTTTAACTTTTATTTGCTCGATTTTCTTGTATTACATGAATCATTGATGGCATTAAAGAAATAACTATAATTGCTCCAATAATTGGTAACAAATACTTATCTACCTGTTCAGGTGGCAGAGATTTTCCTAAGAAAAATCCTAATAGGGTAATGCCAAATGTCCAAAGAAAGCCACCAATTAAGTTGTAAGACATAAATGTTCGGTAATGCATCGCACCAAGTCCAGCCACAATCGGCGCAAAAGTGCGAATTATTGGTGTAAACCTGGCCAAAACTAGTGTTTTTTTGCCATGTTTATGATAAAAATCCTGGGTTTTTACCAAGTGTTTTTTATGAAACAACCATGAATCTTCTTTCTGAAATAATTTTCTGCCAAATTTATGTCCTGTAGCGTAGCCAATATTATCACCAAGGACTGCACAAACAAAAGCACCAAAAATCAGAACCCAAATGTTAAACCCTGATTTTGGAAGAGATGCGAGAAATCCAGCAGTAAATAGCAAACTATCTCCTGGCAGAAAAAAACCAATTAGCAAGCCAGATTCAGCAAAGATAATTGCCCATACTCCAAAGTAGCCAATTTTTGTAATTAGGTCTGGTAAATTTAAATGCATTAGAATTTTTTAGTTTTCAACAATATATCCACAACATCTTAACGTTTAGCAATTTTGCTGAATAAAAAGTAATATTAAATTTACGTAAAGTTCTTGTGTAATCTTAGAAATTTTAGTGACAGATGGCACATTTTGGGTTAGAGGTGCAAGATGCAAAGATATTTGAAAGTACTAAGACTATTTTGGGGTGCTGCGATCGCATCTGAGTTAGAGTATCGCGTTAATTTTTTCGTCGCTACCCTTACCAGCTTGGGAAATCTTGCGGGTAGCCTCTTTGGATTATTCTTGTTTTACCGCACTGGTTATACTTTTAGTGGCTGGTCATGGGAAGCAGCTTTAGTAGTTTTAGGAATTTTTACTTTACTACAAGGATTTTCTGCGACTTTTCTAGTGTCTAACTTGAACCGCATTGTCCGTCATGTTCAAGAAGGCACTTTGGACTTTATATTATTAAAACCTATTCGCAGCCAGTTTTGGCTTTCGACTCATACCCTCTCCCCTTGGGGACTGCCGGATCTAATTTTTGGTAGTATTATCATTGGCTATGCAGGTAAACGCCTTGGTGTAGGGATAAACGGCTATCTACTTGGTGTGCTGCCGTTATTGTTCAGCTTTGTAATTTTATACAGCCTGTGGTTTATGCTGGGTTCAATGAGTATTTGGTTTGTCAAAATATACAACGTTACTGAAGTGTTGCGTGGTTTATTGGAAGCTGGACGATATCCCATTGCAGCATATCCTACTGCTTACCGTTTTTTCTTCACTTTTGTGATGCCAGTAGCTTTTTTAACCACTGTACCAGCCCAAGCGCTGTTGGGTCGGAGTGAAATTAGCTGGTTGATAGGTGCAGCAATCTTAGCAGTAGCCTTGTTTTTCGCTTCTACTTGGTTTTGGCGGTTTGCGTTGCGGTTTTATACTAGTGCTTCGAGCTAGAGATATGAAAACTAATCAAATTCCTCCTGGAAGCTTTGGTTTGCCTGTATTAGGTGAAACACTCTCCTTTGTTTTCGACCGCGATTTTGCCAAAAAGCGCTATCGCCAGTATGGGCCCATCTTCAAAACCCATCTTCTTGGCAGACCTACTGTAGTAATGGCAGGGCCGGAGGCATTAGAGTTCGTTTTGTCAAGCCATATCGAGAATTTTTCTTGGTGTGAGGGATGGCCTGATAATTTCAAGACATTACTGGGTGAATCGCTTTTTCTCCAAGATGGAGAGGAACACCGCAGAAACCGCCGCTTGATGATGCCGGCGTTGCACGGACCAGCATTGGCGAATTATTTCTCCACAATGGAAGATATTACACGTAGTTATCTCCAAAAGTGGGAGAAAAAACAGGAGTTTACTTGGTTCCAAGAGTTTAAACAGCTGACATTTGATATTGCGAGTCAATTATTGTTAGGTACGCGTGCTGGGCCGGAATGTGTACGCCTTAGTCAGTTATTTACAACTTTGACGAATGGGCTGTTTGCTATTAATCCGTTGCCTCTACCATTTACTACATTTGGTAAAGCTATAGCCGCTCGTAATCAGATTTTAGAGCATCTCACTCAAGTTGTCAGAGAACGTCAGCAAAACCCAACTCAAGATACCATCAGCCTGTTAATCAAAGCTAAGGATGAAGACGGTAACAGCCTAAGTGAAAAAGAAATCATTGCCCAAGCGGTGCTGTTACTCTTCGCTGGACATGAGACTACTACTTCGATGCTGACTTGGTTCTGTACAGAGTTAGCCCGTCATCCAGAAGTACTCGAAAAAGCAAGAGTTGAACAATTGCAACTTGCAAGTCAAGCTGATTTAGATTTAGAACAATTAGGGAAAATGCCCTATTTGGAGCAGGTTTTGTGGGAAGTTGAAAGGTTGCATCAACCTGTCGGCGGTGGGTTTCGTGGTGTGATTAAAGACTTTGAATTGAATGGTTATCACGTACCTACTGGTTGGCAGTTATACTACTCAATTGGAGTTACTCACCAAATTGAAGAAATATATTCTGAGCCAGAACTCTTTGACCCAGACCGTTTTAGTCCTCAACGGCAAGAACAAAAAAAATATCCCTTTAGTTTAGTTGGTTTTGGCGGTGGTCCACGCATTTGTATTGGCATAGCTTTTGCCAAAATGGAAATGAAGATTGTTGCTGCTCATCTTCTACGTAGTTATCATTGGGAAATATTACCCAATCAAAGTTTAGAAGTAGTTGCGATTCCCACTAATCGCCCTAAAGATGGTTTGCGGGTTAGATTTCAACCTCGGTGAAATGTTTTATGGCATCCCAAATAGACATAAACTTGCCTAACGGAGTTTTGCAAGGCTTACAAAATGTGAAAGATTTTGTGGGAGAGAATGTTAACTCTCTAAGTAACTCAGCACAACAAGTTGGGGAGTCTTTGAAGGCAACAGCAACTACAACGACTGATAAAGCAATTGATACAGTTACAACAAGCTTAGAACAAACTTGGCAAACTGCTGATAAATTTAAAACTACAACATCGGGCGCAGTTAAAGATGTAATGGCATCTTCTGTAAGTGATTGGCTGACACAACACCCGATATTTTTTAGGTTAGTTCAAATACTAGGTTGGGCAACTAATCACCCAATTATTAGTATAGTGATTTTTTTGTTTGCACTTGCTCTGGTCTGGAGCATTATCAAAGCAATTGTCCGCTTGATTGAAACAGCTAGTTGGTCAGTACTCCAAGTTCCGTTAAAATTGCTTCAGGCTTTGATTAAAGTTAGTTTTTTATCCTTAACTAAAGTCGGCAGTTTTGCTGTTCAACAATTTACGGCTACTAAAACAACTGATAATCTGCCAGCTTTGTTACCTGAAAATTTTCAACCAAATAAAAAACAACGATTAGCAGAAATTTCTAGTCGCTTAGAAGCAATTCAAAAGGAACAGCATGAGCTTTTACAAGAAGCAGCAGACTTGATTGCTGATGACACAATTGATATAGACATCTCCCAAATTAAACAGCTAAGAAGCGTTGAATCACATCTTGGCTGAGTTCGGCTGTGGAACCGGAGGCGACAATACCACCTTTTTGCATGGCGTAATAATAATCAGCCTGACGGACAAAGTGTAAGTGTTGCTCTACCAATAAAACCGAAATACCTGTAGTTTCGACGATGCGACGGACTGCGGCTTCAATTTCGAGGATGATGGAGGGTTGAATGCCTTCAGTGGGTTCATCCAAAACGAGTAATTGAGGTTCTCCCATTAAAGCACGTGCGATCGCTAATTGTTGCTGTTGTCCCCCACTCAAATCACCACCCATCCGCGAAAGCATGGTTTTTAACACGGGAAATAAGCTAAAAACTTCCTCTGGAATTTCTGCTTTTTTAACTGGTTTGCGTCTAGCTTCCAACCCCAACAGCAGATTTTCTTTGACTGTCAAACGGGGGATAATCTCTCGCCCTTGGGGAACATAACCAATTCCCAACTTTGCCCTTTGGTCGGGAGATTTCGAGTTGATTAATTCTTCAGCTAAGTTAATAGTACCACTACGGGGTTTGAGTAAACCCATGATGGTTTTGAGTAGGGTGGTTTTTCCTACACCATTGCGTCCAATTAGGCAAACCATTTGCCCAGATGGTACGCTTAAATCAACATTGCGGAGAATGTGGCTTTCGCCGTAGTAAACGTTGAGGTTAGAGATTTTTAGCATAATAAAATTCAGTTTTTATTCAAACCAAAACTTACAAAGCAGAATCAAAAATTTGTTGTGCTGTTAAGTTGAGTTGGGGGAATAAAGGCGATGCAATAAAATTATTTCCTCTAAACACAGTCATTTGATAATCTCCGTCAACTAATTCGCAAATTGTAATAGTTTTTTGTTTAGGATTACCAGTAAATCTTTTGCCACCGATTGCAGCATAGTCTACAATCCAATACTCAGGAATCCCCATCTGTTCGTAATCCCTGAACTTGTCATAGTAGTCGTCTCGCCAGTTGGTGCTAACAATTTCAACAGCTAGTGGGATAGATGCAGCTTGAATAACAGTCGCTTGCTTACTCCACAAAGGTTCATTCACAAGATTGTCATGATTTAATAGCAAAATGTCAGGAGAATAGGTTGAGTTATTGCTCTGAATTTTGACAAAAGCAGTTTTGGGGATACGAAACGGAAGCCCCATTTGCAAGAACTGAAGGGTTATCTGTGCCGCCAAAAATCCAACAACATTTTCGTGTTCACCAGTTGGGGGTGGCATTTCTACAATGACTCCTTTATGTAGTTCATATCGCGCCCCGTTTGAGGGGTACCACTCGATAAATTCTTCAAAGGTTACTAACTTGGGTAGGGTTTGAGTCATAGTTACCACCTCCACATATATTTGACTTTACCATCGCTGCCCCTGAATTGTGTTCATTCTTCCTGTTTTCCCAAATACACTTCAATTACACGAGAGTCATTTTGCACTTCCTCAAAATTCCCTTCGCACAACACCGAACCTTCATGTAGCACTGTTACTTTCTTAGCAATTTGACGCACAAATTCCATATCATGTTCAATTACTAAAATTGAATGACTCTGCGCTAGTGCTAACAGTAATTCACCAATGTTATATGTTTCTTCATCTGTCAAACCAGCAACAGGTTCATCAACAAGTAATAAATCAGGCGACTGTGCTACTAACATCCCAATTTCTAAACGTTGCTTTTCTCCATGAGAAAGTAAAGCTGCTTTGATATCTGCCTTCGGCGTTAAGCCAATGGTTTCTAATAATCCTTTAATATTATTCTTTTCAACAGCATTAGAACTTTCAAACAAAGTAGAAAATACATTTTTCTTCTTGTTAATGGTAATTTCTAAATTTTCACGAGGCGTTAAATTTAAGTAAATTCGTGGTGTTTGAAACTTGCGCCCAATTCCCAATCGGGCAATTTTATATTCAGGTAAAGAACGCAGATTTCTTCCTTTGAATAAAACTCGCCCCACGGTTGGCTGAACTTTCCCGGTAATCACATCCAGAAATGTTGTCTTTCCCGCACCATTGGGGCCAATTACTACTCGTAATTCACCCACATCCATACTAAAGTTAAGCTGGTTTAAAGCCTTAAAACCGTCAAAACTAACAGTTACGTTTTCAGTTTCCAATATTTTCGCGTTCATGTTGCACTTCGGGGTCTTCTTCCAAGGTGGGATATGTAGAAATTTCTTGACGGCGGTTGAAAAGAGAAATATTCTGGCTACGCAACCATCCCACGATACCGTCAGGAAGGACTGTGACAACTATCAAAAATAATGCGCCTTGGAAAAATAGCCAGATTTCGGCAAATTGTTCGCTTAAAAAAGTGCGGGCATAATTTACTAACAAAGTTCCGACAATTGCGCCAATTAAAGTAGCGCGTCCGCCTACAGCTACCCAAATCACCATTTCAATCGAAAAGGCAATATCCATTGCTCTGGGTGAGACTGAACCACTTTGAATAGTGTAAAATGCTCCTGCTATGCCTGCGATCGCACCTGAAACTGCAAACACCAGCACTTTAAAATCTGTAGGGTCATAGCCAGAAAATCTTACCCGACTTTCATCATCACGAATCGCTATCAATAACCTCCCAAAGCGTCCAGTTGTCAACCAGCGACAAATACCGTAGGTGATTGCGAGAAATATTACCGTCAGCGTGTAGAAAACAAACTGCGTCTTGGCATCGCTGACCGTTGCCCCAAACAAGGTTGTAAAATCTATCAGTCCGTTCGTACCGTTGAAAAATTGTTGCTGACCATTAAAGAAGTTGAAAAATACAATAGTTCCTGCTTGAGTCAAGATGGAAAAATAAACACCCTTGAGGCGATTACGGAAAACCAAATATCCCAATAATCCCGCTAATAACCCTGGAATTAGTACCACCAAAGCTATTGTCAAAGGAAAAGAATAAAAAGGTTGCCAAAAGGCGGGAAGTTCCGTAACCCCATAAAGCCCCATGAAATCAGGCAATTCTCCACTAGGGACTTGGAGTTTTAGGTACATTGCGATCGCATATCCACCCAAACCAAAGAAAATACCATGTCCCAAACTCAATAAACCAGTATACCCCCAAATCAAATCGATACCCAAAGCCACAATCGCCAGCGACAAAAATCGCCCCAACAAATTCAGGCGAAACTCCGAAAGCACCACTGGCATAACAATTATAAGGAAGAGTGCGATCGCAACCACCACCCCCACCTCAATTAATAACCTTCCTCCCCTCTTCCTCATTCTCTGCGTCCTCTGCGTCTCTGCGGTTCGTTAAACATCAACAGTACGTCCCTTCTGCGGAAAAATCCCCCCAGGCTTCCACTGTAAAAACACAATAATCAGCGCAAACACCATCACCTTAGCCATACTCGTCGTCGCAAAAAAAGTAAACAAATCAGCCAAAGGTTTAACAGGAGTAAACAATAAAGCCAAAGTCCCAGAACCAATTAAAAAATTAGCCGTACCAATACCCAAAGCAGCCACAATCGTCCCGGCTAAATTGCCTACACCCCCAACAACAACAACCATAAAAGTATCAATAATATAGTTTTGTCCCGTATTTGGCCCTACAGAACCGAGTAAACTAATCGCACATCCAGCCACACCAGCTAAACCAGAACCCAATGCAAAAGTAATCGCATCAACCTTTTGAGTTGGGATACCCAAACAAGCACTCATACTCCGGTTTTGCGTCACAGCCCGAATTCTTAAACCCCAGCTAGAACGCTGTAAAAATAAATAAATTCCCGACACACAGATTATTGTTAAAGCAATGATAAATAACCTAGCAAAGGGAAATTGCACACCACCCAAAGATATCCCTGCTTGTAACCAAGTAGGTGCTGTTACATCCACATTTTGAGCGCCAAACCAAGGTTGAGTTACTGCTAACTTATAAGTTAGACTCAATAAATTGCCCGTTGCTATTGTCACTCCCAGCGATAGTAAAAATATTACCGCCACAATCCAGTTACGAACTCTTCCCAAATCAGTGCGAGAATTTAAAATCCATAAACCTCCAAAAAACAGCAGAGAAAATAAACCTATGCCAATTATCAATACCCAATTCACGCTGCGAACAAACTGTTGAAAAATCAAACTTACTCCCCAAGTTGCCAAGAGAGTTTCTAATGGTCTTCCATAGAGATAACGAATCACGCCTTTTTCTAGAATTAATCCCACAGCAGCCGTGAAAAGAAAAGCGATAATCAAAGCCAAAAATATATAGACTTCAAACCACATTCCACCCAATTGCTTACAAACATTTTGCACAACAAATGTTGTATAAGCCCCAAACATCATCAACTCCCCATGTGCCATATTGATGACACCCATCAATCCAAAAATAATTGCTAATCCCAATGCAGCAATTAATAATACAGCACCAATACTAATGCCATTAAATACAGCTTCTAAAAATCCTGTTAACACTTTTTTTCCTACATATTAACTTCTTGTTATTAGAGGATGTTTGAAAAGTTTTCTTCTCAGTAATAAAACATTCTAGATCCCCCTAAATCCCCCTTAAGAAGCAGGGTGGATTAATTGTCTAGAGAGAAAAATTAAAACCCTCATTCTTGCGTTCATAAATCCAGTTCCCCTGTTAGCAGGCTGACGAGGTTACGGGGATTACAAATTTTCTCTCCGCACAATTAATCCACCCTGCTAAATCCCCCTTAAGAAGGGGGACTTTGATCCGGTTCTCCCCTCTTAAAAAGGGGGGTTAGGGGGGATCAACAAGTGCTAAAATCACAGCCAAGGACTTTTTAAACAACCTCTAAGCTCGACTTTATCCAAAATTAAGAACTTGGTTCTCCTTATAGAGCAAAAGCCTTAGCTTTTTGGCAAAAACTTTTTCCATATCACTGATTCAAGCTGAAATTTAAAAAGTAAAACTACTGTCATACAAAGGTTTCAGCGTCAGCTTGAGTGTTGCCCAAAAATGGATAAAGTCGAGCTACGATGGTGGGTTATGGCTTTATCCTTTGTTGCTTGTAACTATTAACCGATGACAAATGACTAATGACAAATGAAAAATGACTAATGAATTAAACTTTCTTGTACTTACCACCCTTCGCTGGGTCAGTCCAATCACAAGCAAACCCTTTAGTCTCTTTTACAAATTGATTCCAAGGAACTGGCTCAACTGGTGCAGGAGTAGCATAGACAATATCAAACAAACCATCTTGTCTAACTTGACCAATCCGCACAATTTTGGAAATGTGATGATTGGCATCCATTGTCACTTTACCTTCAGGCGCATCTAGAGTTTGCCCATAAGCCGCAGCCCGCACTTTCTCTAAATCAGTAGTCCCAGCTTTTTCTACTGCTTGCTTCCACAAATAAACTGCAATATATGATGCTTCCATTGGATCATTTGTCACGCGATCTTCACCATACTCTTTCTTGAAAGCGGCAACAAACTTTTTATTAGCAGGTGTGTCTACTGTTTGAAAATAGTTCCAAGCCGCGTAATGACCTTTGAGATACTCTACACCAATTGCTTTGACTTCTTCTTCGGCAATACTGACAGACATAGAGGGATATTTATCTGGTGTCAATCCAGCCCCTTTTAATTGTTTAAAGAAAGCGACATTACTATCACCATTTAGGGTGTTATAAATCACGCCACCATTGGGCAAATTTTGTTTGATTTTCGTAATGATAGGTGTAACTTCTGTATTGCCAAGAGGTAAATAATCTTCACCAACTGTTTTTCCGCCTAAAGCTTCTAATTGGGCTTTGATAATTGTGTTAGCAGTGCGAGGAAAAACATAGTCAGAGCCAACCAAAAAGAATTCTTTACCCTTATTTTTTAACAACCAATCAACAGATGGCTCGATTTGTTGATTTGGTGCTGCACCAGTATAGAAAATATTTTTAGAACACTCTTGTCCTTCATACTGCACAGGATACCAGAGCATGTGATTTTTGCTCTCGAATACTGGTTTGACATTTTTACGACTAGCAGAAGTCCAACAACCAAAAACTACAGAAACTTTATCTTGATCAATTAGCTTAGTTGCCTTTTCTCTAAAAGTATCCCAGTTAGAAGCACCATCTTCGGTAATTGCTTCAATTTGTTTGCCTAAGACACCACCAGCAGCATTGATTTCTTTAATTGCTAATTTTTCAGCATCAACAACACTTTTTTCACTGATGGACATCGTACCACTCAGAGAGTGCAAAATACCTACTTTGATGGTGTTACCAGCAGTAGCAGCAGCTGGTGAAGCAGTAGGAGATGCGACTGTCTCTGTAGCGCTTGGCGGATTATTTGCACAAGCTTTTAGAAAAAAGCTGCTTCCGAAAGTTAAAGAACCGTAGATCAAAAACTTACGTCTGTTAAATTCTCTTCTCATAATCTTTATGAATTTTCCTCTTGATGAATCAACTAACTTAATAGAAAGCTGACAATTTCAAACTTTAAAGTGTGATGATAGTGCGATAGTTTACTAGTAAAAAGTTATCTTGGATACCAAATGCCTGATTTTTGTTACAAAAAAATAACTTTGCAATCTTAATATTTGTAATGAGTAATACCCAATGACAAAATATGCTTTGCTGAATTCAGGTATGAAAATGATTTTGCGTGATTTCAAAACCCTTGTAGAGACGTTGCATTGCAACGTCTCTACACCAAGATTTATATCTCTAATCAGCAACGCGACAAAATCACATGCCAGAACCGATGTGGATGCGATCCTCAACTTCCGCAAATTTTTCTTGTGCCTGCTGTTCAGTAGTCAATAGTGAAACAACAATCGCCACAATAAACGCTAGGGGAATAGTAATTAATCCCGGATTTTTCAGTGGAAAAGGTGCAGAAGCGTGCTTGAGAATTGTCACCTGAATAGTAGGTGATAAATAAATCAGCAGTAACGAGGAGAAAGTACCGACTAACATACTCGCAACTGCCCCGCTAGTGGTAAAGCGCCGCCAAAGCATTGATAGTAGCAACGCTGGAAAGTTGGCACTAGCTGCGATCGCAAATGCTAAACCCACCATATAAGCGACGTTTTGTCCTTTAAACAAGATACCTAGAAATATCGCCACTAAGCCCAAAATCATTGTCGCACCGCGAGCTACCTTCAGTTGTTCTGACTCGTCAGCATGACCAGAACGCACCACGTTCACCCACAAATCATGAGACAGTGCAGCCGCTCCTGAAAGTGTCAAACCCGCTACAACCGCCAAAATCGTTGCAAAGGAAACAGCAGAAATAAAGCCTAAGAAAGCATCACCACCGAGAAATTCTGCCAACATCGGTGCAGCCATGTTACCGCCAGTCCCAACTTGCTTGATGGCATCTTGCCCTACTAGCACCATTGCTCCAAAGCCCAGGATGAAGGTAAGGAGATAAAAAACGCCAATAATAGCTGTAGCGTAAGTAACAGAGAGTCGTGCTGCTTTAGCATCCGGTACTGTGTAAAAACGCATCAGGATGTGGGGTAATCCAGCAGTGCCGAACATCAACGACATTCCCAAGGAGATGGCATCAAAGGGATCGGAAACCTGTTTACCTGGAGCTAATACACCTGTATATTTATCTGCGGCCGCAGCGAAAAGAGCAAGTGGGTTAAAACCAAATCGTGCCAATACCAAAATAGCTAGCAAGATGGTTCCGCCGAGCAACAGAACTGCTTTAATAATTTGCACCCAAGTGGTGGCAATCATCCCACCAAAAATCACATAAGCCATCATCACACAACCGACGATGACCACGGCTAACTCATAATCAAAGCCAAACAGTAGTTTAATTAACTCCCCAGCCCCTACCATCTGGGCAATTAAGTAAAAGCTAATCACTGCCAGCGTTCCAATGGCAGATGCAATGCGGACTGGTTTTTGTTGTAAGCGATAAGCCACTACATCAGCAAAAGTGTATTTGCCTAAGTTACGTAGTGGTTCCGCAATCAAAAACATCACAATTGGCCAGCCCACTAGGAAGCCAATAGAATAAATTAAGCCGTCAAAGCCGTTGAGTGCTACCAGTCCAGTGATACCTAAAAAGCTAGCTGCACTCATAAAGTCTCCTGCTAGGGCTAGCCCATTTTGGAAACCACTGATTTTGCCGCCGGCTGTATAGAAGTGGGCGGTATTTTTGGTCAGCTTTGCCGCCCAATAGGTAATACCTAGAGAACTGACAACAAACAGAAAGAAGAAAGCGATCGCCAACGGGTTAAACTTACCAAGACTGGTAATATCCGCCGCTAATGGCAGATCCAACCACACACTATTCATGCTTTTTTGGTTTAGTATTTTGGATTTTGGACTAGAAATTACTAATAGCTACTGGGCATTGGGCATTGGTCATTGGTCAATAATCAGTAGGTCATCTTCCCGTGCTTCCCCTGCCCCCTGCTCCCTGCCCCCATTCCCCATTCCCCCTCTCTCATTCCCAATTTTCACTTGCGTGTCAGCCTGGCAATTTGATCGTCGTAACTGCTATTTGCCCAGCGTACGTAGATAAAAATTAATACCCATGCTGAGACAATTACCAGCGCCCCTAGTAAAATTCCCAGGCTTAGACCAGGAGCTACTAATGACCCCAATAGGGGCTTATTGAATGCGATTAGCAAGATAAAGCCAAAGTAAATAAACATCATGGCTCCACTGAGAATCAGGGATACGCGCCAACGTTCAGCCGCGAGAGCCTGGAGAGCCTTTGTGCGATCGTCCATTGTCTTCCTTTAGGTTGAGAAGATTAGGTCAGATTGTCTCATTGAAGTTGATATATGCATAATTTTCTTAAAGATTATTAGTAAATCTATTGCTATTTCAGGTAATAAAATTAACTTTGCAAAATGATGTACCAAAATCACAAGGCAATAGCGGCTATATTTTGAGCCAGAGACACATAAAACGATGAGATGCAGTTAGACACAAATAAAGCTGAATCTATCTGTAAATTTGTAACTTTACTTTTTAAGTATTTTATTATACACTAAGCTTTTAGACTTGAGTCAATGTAAGTTTTTTATATACTAAAAATTAAAATAAATACGTAGTTACTACTAGGTTTTAAAATTCTTGAAGTGTTATGAGATGTTTCTTTAAGGTATCAAATCAACTGAGATTAATAAAATTAGTAAATTTTGATTTATAGAATATACCAAAAATTACCGTAGCAGCTTAAGTAGTATCACCGCTATAATTTATACTAAATACCTCTTGCTACGCAGATAAGCATCACCAAAATTTAGTAAATTATGTTTATCCAAACACTCATCACAGAGCCGATTCATTTTTTCAGAATCGTTGTAATTGTCATATTCTCCATTACTTTGCATGAACTTGCTCACGGGTGGGCTGCGATGAGTCAGGGAGATAATACTCCCCAACAAACTGGTCATCTGACACTAAATCCTGTAGTTCACATGGGTAAAGAATCAATCATCTTTCTTTGCCTCATGGGTATAGCTTGGGGACAAATGCCCGTCAACCCCTCTAAGTTTCGTTCTGGTAAGCTGGGCAATATTTTGGTATCCGCAGCAGGCCCATTGTCGAATCTGGCATTAGGCATTCTATTTACTGTGTTGCTCAAACTTTTTCATCTTTCAGGACTTTTGAGTGTCGAATTTCTTTATCTAGCGGCTCGGATCAATTTGACATTATTTCTGTTTAATCTGCTGCCAATTCCACCACTGGATGGCTTTCATATTTACAGTGAGATTTTTCCTCAGCTAAAGCCACTGCAATATACTCAATTCGGACTCTTTGCCATGATGCTTCTATTCATAATCCCAGGTTTTGGGAGAGGAATCGGTAGCATTGCTGATTTATTTATCCGGTCAGCATTGACTATATAGATAGCAAGTTTTTAGGCAACACTATTGTAATGAGTCCTTCGTCTGCAAGTCCAATTTATTCTGCAATACGTCCAAACTCTAGCTGTATTTTGGGAAACCCATAATTATAATTGCTATAGCAATCCTAAATAAAAGTTCAGAAACAAGATCCCCGACTTCTCTAAGAAATCGGGGATCTTCGGGTTATTGGTATATGCAATCTAATTGTCTATACCGACAGAAATGAGTTTGCTGTAATATTCAGTCTTGGCATAGATGCTGAGAATAGTATTATCAACTGCAAAAAAAGTGCCTTCTTGCTCATTTTTAGAAAATTGTAGATTTGGATATTTAGCAGCAGCTTCTTCAGCAGTCATGGGTTTTGCTTTTATTTGATCTGGCAATATTCCAGTACAACCAATGTAAAATACCAAAGGGGAAATCTTATCTTGGTAGATATTTTCTACATATTTCTCTAGCTTGGTATTCGCTGCGCTCAAAGCTGCAACCATTTCTTCTTTGCTGATTTGCTTACCAGTTTGTTTCTCTTGAAATAACTGCGCCAAAATATCAGCACCAACTTTCTTCAGAATACCTACAACTATGCCATTTTGCTCAAGCCCAAGAAAATCATCGAAAATTGGTTTCATAAACTCGTCAACTTTCGTAATCTTGGTACGTGATGACAGTAACTTGTGCCTAACAGCGAGATTTTCATTAAATACCATCTCAAAATTCGGCTTAATGATAATTTCTCCAGTTTCTTTATCATAAAGACGATACATTCTATTTAGAAATTTGTTAGCAGAAGGGAACTTACTCAAGTTCAGAATATCTTGACTGCCAATGTCGATTTTATAGCTCAATCTGGAATCAAGAGTACCATTAACTAAAGCTTCGTGGATATTGACATATTCATTAGTTGTAGGGAAATTGATGTAAGTATTCTTGGACAGATAGTGCTTTTTAAACTCATCTAACTGTGGCGCTATAAATATCTCTGACTCTTTTTTCAAGTAAGCAGAAATAATACTAGCAAGTACTTTAATTTCTGCGAGTTGATTGAATAGTCCATCAATACTACTGTAACAACGATCAGAAGCGACAAGCGGCAAGTTATCTAGCTGGATGGTATATTCAGCATGGAAGTCAAAATCTTTTGCATCTAATACACCCTTTTCTTTGAGCCAATCAAAAGCTTTTTTACTACTAATTTTGACTTTTAAAGACTTTAGATTGATTTTACCGTCACTTACAATCGTGTAGTTATTAAAGCTATTAAGGTCATTTACTAGCAAACCTGCTACCTCAAGAGTGGGGGTTTGATCTTCAGATTTGGTAAGTTTGACTTTACGCTTGATAAGCATATTGATAGTAGCAGTATTGCGGTTAAATTGAAACTCGCCCATACCAGCATACTCAGCATTATCTATATATTCTGTTTGCAACCAAGGTTGTAAGAGTTCCCCTTTTTCGTCTCTCACACCTTTAACCCGCTTGATACCTGTTCTTTGATAATTTTCTTGCAGGTGCTTGATATTAATGATGATATTGTTGCGATATTCTGCAAAAAATTTGATGAGTTCTGGCAGAGAAATTTGATTATTGCTCATATTTCCACCTTACATCTAAAGGTCAATAAGTCTGTTAAAGCCACGGTTGCTAATAAGTTCTTCCAACCGTGAAAACTTGAAGGACAAACACACAATAAATTTATGCCAAATAAAGACAAGAAGATTTTGCCCCTCATTCAAAGTAAGGGAAATTTTGGCCTCAGTCTACTAACCTTGATTTCTCACTTGTGAGAAATCAAGGAGTGTGGGAGGTGTGGGAGGATGGGGAAGAAGTCTTACCCCCCACACTCCCCACACTCCTCTGCCTACAGTATTGTGAGAAATCCGGGACTAACTCTATGGGGATTCAGTTATTACAAACTTTGGAGATTTCCTGTCAGACTTAGCGTTACATACTCACCAGAGATTCATGCTTTTATAGTACAATTGTATCACAAAAATGTCAATTTGTGTAGGCGAGTCGATCGTAGATATCGCCCTAGAATGAGGTGTTATGGGGTTAATGCCAGAATAGATGCCTTTAGGCTCCGGGTTTGAAGTAATCAAAAAGGCGATCGCCTGAATCTGCGCGAATCAATGCTACAACTACATCTGGTAAGGCAGCTAAACTGGGGTAAACCAAATAACGCGGTTCCCAACTGGGGCGGAACTTATCTTTGTAGGCGTGTAGCCCCTTGAAGTTGTAGAAGCGATTCAAATGCTCGTAAAGATAGTGCAAGACTCTCTCTAAGCGGCGTGATTCTGGGTTGTCTCCAACTCCCGCAAGGGCAGAAAGACCGAAATTAAAGCTGTCGTAACCACACTCTTTAAAATGCTCAAGCAGAGAAATAAATAGAAAGTCCATCGTCCCATTCTCAAGAGATGAGCGATGTCGCATCATGTCAATAGTTGCTTCGTTGAGTTGATACTCCCGGAGAATGTTGGCAAAGGCGCTGATGTTACCTTCGGGAGTGTGCACCACAGCAATCTCGCATTCTCGCAGATAAGCTTCGTCAAACCAGCCCAAAGAAAATTGTTTTTCTGAACCTTGTACCATCTTTAGCCATTCATCACTCACAGGTTTGAGGAGGTGCAACAAAGTATCAGCAATGGGTGGTTGGTAAAACTCGATTTGGTATCCCAGTTTAGTTAAACGATTGATTGATGGTCTAAAGTTTTTACCGGCTTTACCTTGTAATGTAAAACTTTTCAGGTCAACGATCGCTTCTTCTCCAATCTTGAGTACCTTAAATCCCAATGACTTGTAAAGCTCAACATCGTCAGGCAAAGTTTGGTAAAAGCCTGGATACCAGTCATTGCGCTGGCAAAACTGCCAGAAAGCAACAATTGTCTCTTGGCGGTCTTCAATGGGGCCGATGGGATCTCCTAATGCGATCGCACCCCTGCCTTTAGGAACATAAGCTATTACACTATTACCAGTAGGGCTAAAATAATAACTCTTGTCATTTAAGAGTGCGATCGCTGCTAAAGAAGAACGCCCATATTGCTCGACAATTTCTTTAGCTCTTTGGCGCTCTTTTGGCGTTGCTAGATTACGCCAAAATACAGGTTGCAATAACATTACTATTGCATAGGTAATAGTAACTGCGGCAATAATATAGATGGAATTAGCAAAAAATTCTCCAAATCGGCTCTTTGGTTGCAGTCCCCAATTATCCTCAGTGAAGAACATGGCTAAAGTCTGAAGTACAGCTTCACGCCAATTAAAATTTTCTGAAAATTTGCCGTCTAATAAGTAAAATCCAATAGTTCCGTATGCCAGGGTAAATAGCAAAGCACCTATCAGCACTCTAACTCCCCGTGCAATTGAAGGACGATCTGATTGTGCTGTAAAAAAATGGCGCATTAAGATTAATTGCACCAGTAAAACTCCAGAGAGGAGACTTTCTTCATAGTCCAATCCCTTGAGCAAATGGCTGAAGATGGAAATTACTAATAAAGCAATGGTTAGTAACCAGGCGATTCTTTTTCTGCGTAATAAATTAGTAGCAAGTGCGAGTAAAACAAACCCAGTCAGCGCTGCAAAGATATGACCAGTGGCACGAATTTCAAATGGCAAAAATTCCTTTAACCAGTGATTCCGCCCATACAAGTTAGGTGTCACTGCTGACAACAAATTCACTACTCCCACTAAACCAGTAAGGAAAGCTGCACTCCAAAGTCCAATCTGAGTTTTTAAATTATTAGTCATTTGTCATTTGTCATTGGTTATTAGTTTTCTGACTTTTTACGGGATCTGGAAAACCTCTCTCTAAATCTCTCTCCTAAAAGGAGAGAGACTTTGAATTTTCCCCCTTCTCGCCACGGCTTGGGGAGCAAAAATTAAAGCCTCTCTCCCTGTGGAGGAGAGGTTTGGAGAGGGGTTCTTAAGAATAAGTTGCAGATCGCGTTAACTCCTAACTCTTAACTCCTAAATTTTTAAATTGTTCTCCTACATACGAGAGCGAATCTTTAAGGTGTTTATGGAAGTAGTTCCAGCCTATATCAGCACCAGACAAACCATGACCTCCTGGAAACGCATAAAATACGTGAGCAATGCCTAATTTATTTAAGGTTTCGTTGAAGGCTTTAGTAGAAGCCAATAAATTAGTATCATTCAAACCTGCATCCAAGTAAATATGCAATCGCTTCCTATCTTGAAGCGGTAGCTGTTGCACAATTTGTTGAGGACTATTTTGTGAACCGCTATTATCGGTAAAGTAACCGCTATGGCTAAACAGAATGTGGAAGTTGTTAAGATAGCGTAACCCTATATTAAATGCCCCCCATCCCCCAGAAGACAGACCTCCTAGCGCCCAAAACTGGGGTTTTTCTAAAGTGCGGTAGCGAGACTTGATAACTTGCACTAATTCAGAACCAATCAAAGTCCCGATTTTGCCATTTGGCCCATCAAAGTAATCAGGATCGTAGAAAGGACTGGAACCACGATTATCATTACCATCAGGTGTAATCACAATTGATGGCGGTAATTTTCCATTTTGATAAAGTTGATGAAGTACATCTAAGACTGCATACTTGTTAGCATAAGCACGAGCATCATCATGACCACCGTGCAATAAAAATATCACCGGGTAGCGCTTTTGCTGATTTTTATCATAATCAGGCGGCAAAATCACGCCATACTTGCGGACTGCACCCATCGCTTGCGAGTTGAAGGTTGCTAATTGAAACTTTAGCCCAGTCTTTGCCACTCTTTGGGGTGGATCTAGTTGCGGCGCACCTAAGATAAAGACATAATAATAACCAGCAGTAGTTAGGAGTGCGATCGCTCCTAGTAAACTAATTAACAATTTAGAAATTTTCATATTTTTTTAGGGTTAGAAAAATCACCTCCGTTAGAACTTACTATAGTGAATCTGCTTAAGAATGGCAGTAGAGTTTTCCACAGTGATATTTAAATATCAACGGATTTACAAAATAGTATTATTTATCCTGGCGATCGCTAAGGATTTTTATTATTAATACCCACATTACGAGCCATACTTGCCATTTCAGCAGATTTAAATTGTTCGCCTACAAACGTCAAAGAATCGGCTAAATGTTCCCGCCAGTATTGCCAAGTATGGCTGCCAGGAAATTGACGAAACAAATTATAAATTTTTAGGTTATTTAGTACTTTAGAGAAATTTTTAGCTTCATCGATTTCTTCAATATCTGCTTTGCCTGAATCTAAGTAAATTCGCAATCTTTGTTTAGCTGGTGTGGGAATGCTTTTGATATAAATTATCGGGCTATTTGTTGGGCCGCTTTTATCATTAAAATAACCACTATGACTAAATAAAATTGAGAAATGATTTACATTGTGTAACCCGACATTCATTGCACCCCAAGCACCAGAAGATAAACCACCTATTGCCCAAAAATCTGGATTAGTTAGTGTACGATAACGACTTTGCACGACTTTTACTAATTCATCACCTACGGCTGTGGAGACTTTCCCGTTAGGGCCATCAATATATTCGGGATCTCGGTAGGGACTAGAGCCACGTTTGTCGTTACCATCTGGTGTGATAATAATGCTAGGTGGCAGCTTACCTGTAGTATAAAGTTGTTCCACGGTCTTGAGAGCTTCTCCCTTATTCTGAATAAACCAATCACTGGGATTACCATGTCCGCCGTGGAGGAGAAAGATTACAGGATATCTTTGTTTTGGGTTTTGTTCATAGCCAGGGGGTAAAGAAACGCCGTAAGTGCGATTTGCACCCATTAATTGACTATCGTAGGTTGCAATTTTGTAGGTTAAGTGAGTAGCTGAGTCGCCAGTATTAGACTTGGTTAAAACAACGAGAAGAGTTGTTTTTAAATCTTGCTGTAGAGGTGGTTTTGCTATGACATTTTGGGATAAATTACAGCTAACTAGGGTTAATACTGAAACTAGCAAGAGAATTTTTGGTTGTTTGTAGTTCATCTTTGCAGGGCATTGGACAGTCTATGCTGGCAACCATTAAGTTTACGGAAGTAAGTTGTCAATGTTGTGTCAACAGGATGGAAACTTTGCGACTTGTTGTAAGTTAAAAATCAAGATTTAGGATAAGTTTCTTCACGATGCTTAAAAAACTGCAACTTAATTTCAGTGCGTTGTTTGGCTTGTCGCTGTTGGTGCTTTCCCTGTGGGCGATCGCTAACGAACTGCATGAGTATAATTATCGTGACATCCTCAACTCTCTAGCTGCTATCCCCAAAAGCCGCTTAAGCTGGGCAATTTGGCTGACGGTTTTGGGCTATCTAGTGATGATTGGGTACGATATTTTGGGTTTTAGTTACATTAATCGTTCCCTAAACTGGAATAAGATTGCTTTAACCAGCTTTATTAGCTCTGCGTTTAGTAATACTATAGGTTTTGCTTTGCTGACTGGCAGTGCTATCCGTTATCGATTTTATGCTACTTGGGGAGTGCCAGCAGTTGCGATCGCTCAAGTCATTGCTTTCGCCAATTTTACTTTTTGGTTGGGGATGTTTGCGGTTGCAGGTTGCTTATTCCTCATCAATCCCCTCAAAATTCCTACTCAATTACATTTACCTTTTGCTACTGTGCGTCCCATCGGCGTGATTTTTCTGCTATTGGTTGCTAGTTATTTGCTAGGAAGTATTTTTATTAAACAACCTTTAATAATTCGTGGGCAAGAATTTCGATTTCCTGATTTTAAGATATCCCTTATTCAGATAGCAATTTCTGGTCTTGATTGGATTTTGGCAGCAGCAATTCTTTATGCAGTGCTTCCCACTAATATATCTTTGTCTTATCTGGATTTTTTGGGTATCTATTTGCTAGCGATGTTTGCAGGTGTTGTTAGTAATGTCCCCGGTGGTTTGGGTGTATTTGAAACTATAATTTTGCTGATTCTCTCATCCAAAGTTTCGGCGGCGGCAATTTTGGGGTCAATGTTAGCTTATCGGGGAGTCTATTATTTCTTGCCTTTGTTAGTAGCATCGGTTTTGCTAGGAATTTATGAAATCCGATTTAGAACCCGTAATTTAAAAAATATTAATAAGTTGTAAATTATAGTTTCAGTATTAACACTAATAATTAGATCCCCGACTTCTTAAAGAAGTCGGGGATCTGAGACTTTTGACTAAGAGGTTGTTTGAAAAGTGTTTCGCTGTGAGCTTAGGCACTTTTGATCCCCCCTAACCCCCATTAAAAAGGCAGGGCCGTTTCATTCCCTAAAAGGCTCCGATTTACAAGCGTTTCAGGCAAAAAAGTCAGGTGACTAAAAAATCTAATTGGGCAATAAAATCGCGATCGCACTGAAATTTACTCGTTGAGGTGGTAGCTTTTCGATTAGCAAATTAAGCAAATTTCTGACTTCTACTCTTGACAAAATCTCTAAGAGATCGAATGAAACAGCCCTGCCCTTAAAAAGGGGGGAACCGGAATCAAAGTCCCCCTTTTTAAGGGGGATTTAGGGGGATCTAAAACTATTTGATATCGACAAAAAGACTTTTTAAACATCCTCTAAGTAAAATTCATAAAAGTTCTTAATTTTAAATACGATATCTTCATAAATAGCGACGAAAATTCATAATTTTTGCTGAGGCGATCGCTAATTTAATTCCATCACAATAGTAACAGTTAGTGGAAAATTTTAATTAGATTTCCATAAATCCTAATCAATATTCCGTTTTACTGTTTGAGGATAGAATCATGAAAAATAAAGTATTGTTTGGTGCCATATTCATGGCAACTTGGGTAGGCACATTGATTCCCAGTGCTTTTGCTGCTTCACCCTGTTCTGTAGGACAAAAGGCTGAGGTTTTTTGGAAGGAAACATGGTATCCAGCAACGGTACTTAAGGTTAATGATGATAATTGCTATATTACTTATGAAGGTTATGATAGTTCCTGGAATGAATGGGTTGGTGCTGAACGCTTCCGGGCATCATTTGAAGTTGGAGATGCAGTGAGAATTTTGTGGAAGGGGAAATGGTATTCAGGGCAGGTTTTAGAAGTTAGTAACGATCTTTATAAAATTACTTATGATGGCTACGATAGCTCTTGGGATGAGTGGGTTGAACCTTCCAGAGTAAGCAGATAGAGTATATTTCACTATTTATAAATTTAAAGGGACGATTTCACTTGTTGGAGTCGTCCCTTTAAATTGTTTTATAGTTTATTCTGCTATTTGCTCTTTATTACCTCTTTAGAGACTGTTAAACTGAGAACCATAAGTAAAATTTCGTATATTTTGGCAAACTTATGGAGCCAGTATCGCTGACAGCAGCTGCGATCGCAACTTTGGTAATCACCAAAGCCTTTGAAAAAACTGGTGAAATCATCGGTGAAAAGGCTTGGAACGAAGGCGAAAAGTTGTTAGTTCTGCTGAAACGCAAGGAACCTAGCACGGCGAAGGTTATCGAACAGGCTAAAACACAATCTTTAGATTATGGTCAAGCTTATCTCATTGGGCAGCAGGTAGAGGAAGCGGCAAAGAAAGATCCTGAGATTGCTCAAGCTGTGGAAGCTGTAGCCAATGAAGCACAACCTCAACTTACGAACACTATTATTGAAAATTGGCAGGGGATAAATATTAAAGGTGGAACTAATACCATTTCTGGTAACACCTTTAACTTCTGACTAAAGTCGCCCCAAAGGGAATCGATAGTTTCTACTGAAATACCGCAAAATTTGCCCCTGAGTGGGGTAGTGGAATTTGTCGGGCGTGAAGAGGAATTGCAAAATCTTCACCAACTTTTGCAGGAAAATGAACAGGTGGCTATAGCCGCTATTGCCGGCATGGGTGGAGTTGGTAAAACAGAACTCGCCTTACAATATGCCATCAAATACCGCGAAACATACAATGGTGGGCTTTGCTGGTTGCTGGCAAAAACTGGGGATGTGGGCATTCAAGTTGTGCAGTTTGCCAAAACGCAGCTTGATTTAAAACCGCCAGAAGATTTTGATTTACTCACCCAAGTGCAATATTGTTGGCGGCGTTGGCGTGAGGGTGATGTGCTGCTAGTGTTGGATGATGTCAGCAACTACGAAGAAGTCAAGCCTTACTTACAGTCGCTACCTTCTCGGTTTAAAGTGTTGATGACTACGCGCCAGAACTTGGGACGCATCGTACAGTTATCTTTAGATGTGCTGCAACCAGAGGCGGCGCTGGAGTTATTAAAGTCTTTACTCAAAGAAACACCGGGGCGAATTGAAAAAGAATTAGCTTTAGCAAATCAGTTGTGTGAGTGGCTGGGATATTTACCTTTGGGTGTGGAATTAGTGGGGCGCTATCTGGCGCGGAAACAGGATTTATCTTTAGCAGAAATGTTGCGGCGGTTGGAGAACAAGCGACTAGATGAGCGTTCCCTCTCTAAATCTAAGTCGGAAGCCGACATGACAGCACAACGAGGTGTGTTAGCCGCCTTTGAGTTGAGTTGGCAGGAATTAGAGGACGACGATAAGCAATTGGGTTGTTTATTGAGTTTATTTGCCGCCGCACCTATACCTTGGAAGTTGGTGGAACAGTGTTTACCAGATGAAGATGCCGAAGATTTAGAGGAAATTAGAGACGATAGCTTGCTGAATCTGCATTTACTTCAGCGCAAAAGTGAGGGAATCTATCAACTGCATCCACTGCTACGGGAGTTTTTTCAATATAAGCTTACAGGTTTAGATAAGGGAAAGGAATTAAAGCGATCGCTTTGTCGGGTAATGGTAAGGGATTTGCAAGAAAATAAGATACCAATTAAACGGGGAAAATTGTGATATCCCATTTAGGTAGAGTTTCGGAAGGTTGCCAGAAGGTTTGGTAGTGTTCTAACT
>NZ_JACJSF010000002.1 GCF_014698035.1 Desmonostoc muscorum FACHB-395 | reverse complement strand
GTTATGATTTTGCTAGCTATAGGCAACAAAAACTTATCTTTGAGCTTGCTTAAATAACTAGTCAACCTAAAAGAATTGCTTTTTTATGACTTTTTCAGCAAGCCCTAAGTATCTGCCTCAATTGCCAGCAATTCTCCTCGGAATTGTTCTGTTGTAAAACTCTGAAGATTGGGATATTCATCCTGTAATTTGTCAATTTTTGTCCGTAAATCTGCCAGTTCGCTTTTGATTAGTGTCTCCTGATAACGGCGAAACTCTGGGTCGATGCCGGGGCGTTTGTCTGCCTGGAGGTGTTGCAAAACGCGTTCTAAGGCAATATGACGAATAAGTAAAAACAAATTCCAGATGTATGACGAATCACCAATTCTTGTAAACTAAGTATTATCATCTTGACCATCAATGCCATAAGCGAAAACCAAGCTAACAGGTATATGTTGCAAGAAAAAGATTTGGGTCTTGGGAACCAGGACTCCTGCCCTTGGAGGGAATGTAAGACTTTCTAGTACTACGAAGTTCTGGAGGCTATTCCTGATGAATTGGGAAGCCCCGTCCGTCTTACGGTGGGGTAGTTCACTTAGACATAACCGAGCATTCAGGAGGAAGGTCTTGGGTAATAACATTCGAGACCGATTTAAAAATTTCCGCCGCCGGGGTTCGCAACCGGAACAACTTCAACAGCTACAAACAGAGTTGCTGGCTGAATCAACTCTAGACTCAGCTTACATAATATTGATTATTAGCTCCTGTGCGATCGCAACTTTGGGTTTATTGTCTAACAGTGCAGCCGTGATTATCGGCGCGATGATTATTGCTCCTTTAATGTTGCCGATTCGCGGGTTAGCTTTTGGTGCTTTGCAAGCAGATATTACTTTGTTTCGCAAGGGACTAATTGCTGTCGCAGTGGGCACGCTGTTAGCGGTGGCGATCGCCTCCACTCTGGGTTGGCTGGTGGGGTTGCCTAGTTACGGTAGTGAAGTGCTAGCCCGATCTAGACCAACATTGCTAGATTTGGGAATTGCGGTAGTGGCTGGTGGTATTAGTGGCTACGCCAAAATTGAGACAAAAATCTCTGGTAGTTTAGCGGGAACTGCGATCGCTGTTGCCCTCATGCCTCCCGTCTGTGTGATTGGCTTAGGCTTGGCACAAGGCAATTGGTCACTCAGTTTCGGCGCAACTTTACTTTATCTCACCAACTTGCTAGGTATTGCCCTCTCCTGTATGGTGACATTTGTGGTAGCAGGTTACACTTCAATGGCGCGGGCCCGTCAACCCCTAATTTGGACTATGGCTTTGACAACTATCCTGCTAATTCCTTTGGGAGTCAGCTTTGCCCGACTTGTACGACAAGCGCAACTAGAAACCAGCTTACGAAAAGCATTATTGAATCGAACTGTCACCTTTGGGCGATTGCAGTTAGTTAACAGTAATACCAATTGGTTAACAAATCCCCCAGAAGTCCGTTTGAGTGTCCGGGCAAGGGAACCTGTCACACCTCGGCAAGTAGAATTATTAGAACAATTTATCAAGCGAGAGATGGGGCAGCCATTCACTCTAATTTTTGAAGTTGGTCAAGTGGAGGAAATTAGAAGTTCGGAACCCACACCCTGAACCTTGATTTCTCACAAGTGAGAAATCAAGGTTCAGGGTGTGGGGGGTGTGGGAGGATGGGGAAGAAATCTGAACCCGCACACTCCCCACACTATGCGTGAGAAATCCGGGTGAAGTTGCTAATTTGGCATGAATGAAGAGAGAATCTATCAGTCAAGTCAAACTAACTTTCCAAAATGTAATAGTGGATGTAACTCAATTAGTTAAAGTTTCAATTATTCTTTTGCTCCTTGCTACAGGAGTAGCTTTGCTATCCCGGCGGTTGCGAATCCCTTATGTAACGGGTTTAGTATTAGCAGGTTTGCCAATCACTGAGCTATTATCTCGTCCCATTGGTTTAAATCCAACCTTGGTTTTGAATCTTTTTCTGCCAATTCTCATCTTTGAAGCTGGCATTAATACAGATGTCAGCCGCCTACGCAGCACCTTTAAACCAATTGCCCTGCTAGCTGGCCCTGGGGCTGTGCTTTCCAGTGGGATTATTGCCGCCTTATTAAAATTTGGGCTGGGGCTGAGTTGGATACCTGCGTTATTTGTCGGAGTAATTCTGGCAAATACTGATACAGTTTCCATGATTGCCGTCTTTAAGGAAATACCAGTACCCTCGCGGCTTTCCACCATCGTTGAAGGAGAAACTTTATTTAATGATGCAGCTGCTCTAGTTTCATTCAACCTAATTTTGCAAGTATATTCCACAGGTTCACTCACCTTTGTAGAGGGAATCCAACAACTGCTATTTATCTCTTTAGGAGGCTGCCTAGTAGGGTTAGTCTTGGGCTACTTGAGCATACCTGTATTCGCCCGTTTAGATGATGCCCTTAGCAGCTTATTACTAACAGTTGCAGTTGCATTAGGAACTTTTCAGGTTGGGCAATTTCTTGGTGTATCGGGTGCGGTAGCTGTAGTTGTCGCTGGATTAATTTTCGGGAATTTAGGGCTTTCTCAGAATACTTCTGCTTCTAGTCGCATCACCTTGTTGAGTTTCTGGGAGTATGCCAGTTTTACCGTCAACACCTTTATTTTTCTGCTAATTGGTGTAGAAATAGACCTGGGAACCCTCTGGAGAACTTTACCTGCAATTATATTTGCAGTTTTGGCTTATCAAGTTGGGCGAGTTCTTACAGTCTATCCTCTGCTAGCAGGGATTCGTTTGATTGACCGTCCAATTCCGTTGCGCTGGCAACATTTACTCTTTTTAGGTAATATCAAAGGTTCGCTCTCGATGGCTCTGGCGTTGAGTTTGCCAGAAACACTACCAGGGCGAGATGTTCTCATCGCTTTAGTTTTTGGTAGTGTGCTGGTGTCATTAGTTGGACAGGGTTTAAGTTTGCCTTGGGTGGTAAAACGCTTACAATTATCTAAATTTTCAGAAACTCAACAACAGGTTGAAGAATTGCAAGCGCAGTTGATGACGGGTAAGGCAGCACAAGATGAATTAGATAGTTTGTTGAAATCAGGTGTATTACCAAAAGCTGTTTATGAAGAGATGCGTTCAGCTTATCAAGTGCGAATTGCCGGTGCAGAAAAGACACTGCGGGAACTATATAATCGTCGTCCTGATGATGTGGATGGCAAAAGTAACAGCAGTGGTAAACTTGATGCCATTCGCCGCCGTTTACTACTGGCAGAAAAAGGAGCGCTTAATGAGGCGATGCGGAAGCGAATTCTCTCAGAAGAAATTGTGCGCGGACGGATACAAAATCTTGATGAACAATTGCTGAAGTTAGATGATGATTGAATATTGGGAGTTGGGAATTGGGAATTGGGAATTGGGAATTGGGCATGGAGAATAGTCTGAGCTTTGTCGATGAACCTTTGAGCTTTGTGAATGAACCTCTGAGCTTTACGAGTGAACCTCTGAGCTTTGTGAATGAACCTTTGAGCTTTGTGAGTGAACCTCTGAGCTTTACGAGTGAACCTCTTAGCTTTTGCTGATTGATTAAAATCTGCTGCCTCCTGTTAAACATTAGACATCTCCAGAAATTAAATATGCGCTATCCAGAATCCTTGTAGAGACGTAGCAGTGCTACGTCTCTACATTCATTTTCACCAGATGTCTATTAAGTTAGAGACTCAATGAATGCATTCTCATACAGAGCATGGAAACGAGGAAAAACTTAATTACGAATTACGTTAGCGTAGCGGGGCGTAGCCCATTACGAATTACGAATTATGAAGGCGATCGCTTATTATTATTTTGACTTTTAATCGCTCTACCAGGACTGATAAAAGAAATTCCTTGTTGGAAGTCAGTACCAATCATCACTGCCTCCACTATAGGTTCGGATATTTCTGTTTGAGCTACCCACTCGACAATAAAGTTTGCGCCTAAACCTCCACTGGTATCATTTCTATTTATAAAAAAATCTGTCGAAGCTAGCGCATCAAGTTGAATAGGACGCTCCAAATACTGTTTAATTAATTTCCCTTCTGAGTTGTAGTAGCGCACAGAAGTAATAACGATCGGATTGGTCAAATCTGTATTCCGAATACTGAGTGTAACCGCTAACTCGAAAATCTCCTGCTTATTGTGATGATAGATATGTGAATAGACAGGAACATAAACAGTTTGACCGCTTGCTATCTTAAAATTCTTATCTAGCGTTACTATTTTTTGAACTGGGGTTGCTTGAATAGCATCGGGTTGTGATTTGGGTGAAATATTTGTTGATTGACAAGATGCCAAAAAAATAACAGCGATCGCTAAAATATATGGATAAAGCTTCATCAAAACTATTTACACCCATTTTTTTATACATCTGTAGCTAATCCCACTTAATAAATAGTTTCAGTCGGGACTACGCTCAACATCTTTGTTCAATAAAATCAATAACTTGATGTAAAGATCCTGGTTTAGTCACAATCAAGACTGTTGAATGAGGTTCCAGTATTGTACTGCCGTTAGGAATCATCAAATCTTCGTGGGGATGGGATTGATAACCAATAATTAGCGAACCACTAGGAAATCGGGCATCCTGAGCGATTTCGGCAACGCTACGACCGGCAACATAGCAATTGTTTGGGATGGCAAGTTTCAGAACTTCAATCTGTCCTTGCTCAAAATGCATCATTGATTCCACTTGGGGATACTCAATGGCATTCACCATTGTTGAAACTGATAGCTCAACAGTACTGATGATATGGTTGGCTCCAGCTATCCGCAGTGGTTCGGCAAAATCTGGGTGGCGCATCCGACTCAAAATATGGGTGACACCATAGTGTTTAGCAAGAGTTACCATTGCCAAGTTTAAAGCATCACTTCTTAAGACAGCTGCCAAGGAGCCTGCTTTGCGAATCCCAGCTTCTAGCAATACTTCTGTACTCACAGCACTGCCTTCAAAAGCCATTGCTCCTACTTGTTCACGGGCATAACGACAAGCAATAGGATCAACGTCAATTACAGCAACAGTATGTCCTAGCTCTACGAGTTTTTGGGCTAAACTTAAGCCCACTAAGCCGGCTCCACCTATTAGTACGTACATAGCTGCTCTTTTTACTTTTTTTGATCTTCCTATTCCACTTTACAAGTTAGGAAAGTAATGAAGTGTAGCTTGTATAGAGATATACGTTCAACTTCTGGGAATCTCAAAAATACGCCATTCCTGAATACCAAAACGCTTCAGAATTGGTTCGGCTTGATGGATATTGTCTTCTGTACTTTCTATTGTCACTAAATAATCGCCTTGAAATACTCGGTCATTATAGAGTTTGGCGGCTTCTTCAGGAAGAAACCAACCCCGCAGTGCGCCAATAAGACCGCCAGCTGCTGCACTAGCTCCACTTCCTAAAAGTGTGGCTAAAACAGACTCAGCTGCTAGTGCTGGGCCAAAACCAGGAATAAGCAAAATACCCAAACCCGCAACCAAGGTAAGTAAACCTCCCGTCCTAGCACCTGCTAATCCACCCGCCCTAGCACCTTCAGCAGGAGTGAGAGTACTTTCACTCGTGTCGGAACTGTCAAGTTGCTCATTGAGCTTGGGTGTTTTAGTGATTACAGAAATCTCATTCATCGGAAAGCCACTATTTCTCAGTTCGTCGAGTGCCTGTAGTGCAATTTGGCGATCGCGAAATATACCAATAGCGTGTTGAAGTTGACCAGAAGCCATTTTGTTTGCCTCCCAAAAGCATTGATGAACCTGCAAAGCTTTTATTGGTGATTGATTTGTCTACAGTTTTACAAACAAATGTGGCCACAAAGTGATAGGACTTGTAAGCAGTTAGGTTTATTCGTAGCGATTGAATTGATATTTTTCGAGCAACTCCTTTACTTGGGCAGCTACCAAAGGATGTGGATCTTTTTGTAACTGGGGTAAGATTTGCAGGAGGACGCGATGTGAAACCATATTTAGATATGCGATCGCAGCTTCTCTAACAAAACCCGTTGGATGACGCAAACTTACTAAAATCTCAGAACTGGTAAGTCTGATGCGAGTCACTTGAGCAAAATGGAAGCAACAAGCTAGACACCAATCAGAAAGGAAGTTACCTAACATCAGCAATCTGTGGAGGCGATCGCTAACTAGCATATTCTCATATTCTACGATCTTGGCTTCTACAAGATATTGCAATTTTTCTGATTGCGGTCGGTTATCTAAAATATTCAGTAACAGAGACTTGCAAGGCAAAGTTACGGTATGCTCTAAGATTTCTAAACCCCGTGCTAAATTTACCACTGAGAGCGATCGCAGATTAAACGCTGCGGCCTGCATCTTTTCTGGTGAGTAAAGCAGTCTGAGTAACAGTAGCAGCCGCTCTTTGACATCCAATTCCAATTCTAAAAGGGCGCGTTGCAGTAACTCAGAGACAATCACAATCCTTTCACTTGATTGATGATTTTCTTTTTCATCTAATATTTTCAAGTCTATATATGCACCATAAATCTCGCCTAAAAACTTTAATTCCTGCTCAATTAAATTTTCTACCCGACTTTCATAAAACCGATCTACTAAACCTCTAATTCCTGGTTGTTTATGTATTTTTAGTAAGCTCCGAAGAATATGATCCCTAGTTATACCCCAGGATGCCTCCAAGTTTTCCCATAAAGTCTCTAATGCTTCCTGAGTGCCAATTTGAGCAATAGTACGCCAAGCGTACATCCGCACTACTTCTGGTTTATAAATATTGGTAGCTAACCGCAACAGCATCTCTATCGCTTCATTTTCTAGTCGCACTAGGGATGACATTGCTGTAGTACGGGTTGATTTGTAATAAAGTGCTGCAATCAGCGCCGAATAGTATTCTTCTAAATGGGTTGCTGCAATCATTTCCAATACGGCACAGCGCACCCGTAACGATTCATCTTGTAATAAATTCGGGATGTGAATCCGTAACGCTTGTAAATAAACTGCTTCTCTAAGCGCTCTGACTCCATTCACCCGTTCCCGTTCTTTCTTATGAGTCAACATCCGGCGCATAGTTTGGGTAGCTGCTACCTTTTGCATGGGCGTTCCCTGACGTAAGACTAAAGCGGCGGCGGTAGCGCGGATGAGTGAGTTTTGGCGGGGGTTGAGATATTCTTCTAGGATGCTTAAATTGGGATTTGGTTCAGCTAGCCAAACGTAGCGCAGAGCTAGGGCAAAAACTTCGGGGTTAGTTTCTTGGGGTTGTTCTAACAAAGGACGAATGGCGGATAGATAAGCGGGATTTGCACCGGCTGTCAGCATCACTTCCAAACTTTGGCGCTGCAAATCTGGGGTTAACTTAACTAACAGGGGTGCTAAAACTTCCGCAGCTCCTTGAGAGTCAATTTGGGCTAAAAGTTCAATACAAGAGCGTTTATCAGCCTCGCTGCCTTTTTCTCCCAAGGCTTTGACTACCCCCTGCTTGAAGAATCGTAAGCCGACATTGGTTGCACTCAACTGACCCCGTGCCACACTCAAGACTAACAGTTCAACGTAACGCGATCGCAATTCCCAAACTACTTTTACACAGGTGCTAGCTATCAGCATTGTTTCTGCCACCAACACCCACTTTTGCAGCGATACGGGTACAAAGCGGTTACAAAACAATAGAGTTGCAAAAATTAGTACTCCTGTCAAACCTGTTGCGATCGCTTCGGCGGTTCCGCCAGATAAAGTCTGCATCCGGCTGCGAATTGCCTCTGGAATCGGTTGGTACAGGATGGGGCCACTACTCATGACAAAGGTGTAGCGCAGAAGTTCATCGCAGAATTTGACAATTATCAGACCCCAGAAAAAGCTTTGCGATTGGATGGCTGGAATTAAATGCAAAAATACCAGCACTCCTGGTAGTGAAAAGCCTACGGTGATTGGTAAAAGTGTCGCTGTGAAAAATACCCCCATCCGTTCAATGAGTCGGCTGGAAATAAACCACTGCAATAACAACTCACACAGTCCCAACATCCCACCAAAAAGACCCAAGAAACTGGCGAGTTCTCGGTCGCCCAAATTGGATTGGAGTTCGCGCAGATATTGAAAATCTATTAACAACCCAATGACTTGCAATAGACCAACAAAAGCAAACAATTGCCAAACATAGCGCTTCAGAGGACTTTTAATAAAGCGCTCTCGTGAAGCTTGTTCTTCAGGAACTAGTCTTTGTGGGGTTTCAGGAAAAGCCGCTCGATAGTGATTAGTTAAATAGAATAAAATCGCCGATCCTAATAAAATCACAAAACAGGCGATGAAGATGATCTTATTGAGCGAGGTGTATTGCACTAGCCAAGGCAAACTAAAGCCACTAATCACATCTGCTACCAAAAGTCCACTACTCACCAGTGGGTAAGTCCGCTTAATCTCTCGAATGTTAAATATTTGGTTAGCGACGATGGAGGTGTTGAGATCGTTGACTACATAAAGGGCATCTACCCATAGCCGCAGTAGAAAGGCCGAAATAACTACCAGGTAAGAAACATGAGATCCCCAACGTAATAAAACTAATAGAAGTAATGGCATCAACATGCAAGGTGCGATCGCCACAATCACCCGGCGTAAGGGAAAAATTCTTTGCAGCCAAGAGTATAAAAAAACTAATGCTGCGCTCATAACGGCACTGGCAATATACATCCACGGCAATAGATGAGTCCCATATTCATCCAAAAACAGCGCCACCGTACTGTCTTCTGCCCACCGCAATCCTACACATACAGTTGTGTAAAAAATAAACATTAGTTGAGTTCGTTCACTCTCCTCTGGCCGGAGATTCACCCACTGTAGTAGTCGTGGTAAAACAACTTTATTTACAGCAAACCAGTGATTTTTCAGTTCCATGCAGTTTTATTTTCTGGTAGTATCACCGCGCAATAGAGGCAGGGGGCAGGGGGCAGGGGAGGCAGGGGAGGCAGGGGAGACAGGGGGACAAGGGGACAAGGGGACAAGGGGGAATTATTGAACAAGTCCTTGTCTCTTCTTCATGTTCAATGCCCAATGCCCAATGCCCAATTCCCAATTCCCAATTCCCAATTCCCAATTCCCAATTCCCCATTCTTCTGGAAATAGCAAAAGTCCTGAGCAACTGAGTATTATGTTTCCCACTCAGCCTTCAAGACTATCGATTTGAGATAAATTTAAACGACCTCAAAGCTTTGGGCATATCTTGCATCCAAACGAAAAAACCCCTGACTTCTAAGCAGGGGTTTTCAAACTTGGTCTATTAAACAGTTAGAGGATTATTTTTTGGGCGAGATAAGCATCATCATGTTTCGCCCTTCTTTTTTAGGCGCTTGTTGAAGCTCACCAAAAGGCTCCAAATCCGTTGCCATTCGCTTGAGCAAATCTTCTGCTAGGTCGCTGTGTTGAATTTCTCGACCCCGGAACATCACAGTCGCTTTGACTTTATCGCCATCTTTCAAAAAGCGCTCTGCTTGCTTAACACGCACGTTGTAGTCGTGTTCTTCTATTTTGTAACGCATCTTAACTTCTTTGACATCAGCCGTGTGCTGCTTTTTCCGGGCTTCCCGCGCCTTTTTCTCCTGCTCAAACTTATATTTCCCGTAGTCCATAATCCGACAAACTGGCGGGTCAGCTTTGTCACTTATAAGCACCAAATCTAACTCTTTCTCTTCTGCTAGTTGTAGTGCTTCCTGTGGGGGCATAATTCCCAATTGGGCACCGTCAGTATCAATGACCCGAATTTTCGGGAAGCGAATTCGTTCGTTAATTTGGGGCAGATCGCGAGTTCTTTTCTTCTCAATCACAGGCATTATGATTTGTGGGAGCTCTTAATGAAGGATTTGGTGTGGTCTTGATTGGTATGCCTCAGAGGCAAAATACGGAAATAACTCAGGACTGAAAACATAGTCTACAGTTCTAGAGTAACTAATCCATAAAATAGTTGCGTCGTTGTATTTGTCATTTTACTAACTCTGAGAGAATTTCTCTGCAATAGTTAATCTAAATTACACAACCTAGACACATGTTAAATATTATTACAACTTTTGCTCAATAATGTTGACAGTCGAATTAAGCACTGTTTTTCCAGAATACCAAGCTTACAGTATGTAGATACATCTAGTAAAACTTATGTAGCATATTACCTTATATTAAGTATTTTAGCATTTAAAAGGGCAGTTAGAAACCGTAGCTACACTAGGTTTTACCCACCTGCGTGGGTTGCAAACCCTCCCTTTTCCTGAGACTACCCTGCGGCAAGGCTTTGTTGACGTTTGTATAGCTGCTCATAGAACAAGGTAGTAATCAGATTGACACTCTCAGGTCTAAAGACACGCTCGATTCTCCAAGTCAAGTTCCCCTTCCCTCTTTAGCTTTGTGAGCGTTCTCAAAGTTAGAGGAAAAGCAATAACACACAGGCGGACTTCGTTTATCATGCAAGATGAACCGCGATTTCTAATGGCCAGGTATATTGATTTACAAAGGTGAGGTGCTTTCATACATCTGTTTATGCTTGGCTAAAAGCTCTTGATATTTCTCATTTGTCTTTGCTTGTATCCACTTGGCTTTAAAAATTGCTGCTGACTCGGCTTTAACAGGGTCTTCTTCGTAAGGAAGAATCTCTTTTTTCGACCCTGAAGTTTCCGAATTTTGTTTATATTTTCTGCCTGTTTTATGATTAGCATAACGGCGAGAGCGAGTATAACCCATTTGGATAAACTTTCGTGCCATATCCGCGCTGATAAAATCATCTTGTTTTAGATAACCAAGAAACATTTCGTAGATTTTTTCACTTGATTCTCTAGCAATCTCAGGAGTTTTGAACCGCCAGTAGGGAAGAATTTCTGATTTGTATGGTTCTACTAAAAGTACGCCCTGTTCACCCTTGCCAACGCGATATAGTTCAGGATGTTGGCGAAAATCGATATTTTTAAAGTCTAAAGAATAATCAAATGGCATGATAGATTTTTACTAGGAATAGTAAACTTTAAGTAAAAAGTTCAGCTTCTATCCTAGTAAGGAGATTTTCTTCTACTATGCTATCTAGCACCCAATCTGTGAACAGTGTCCTTGCGCCAGGAAATTTGCGTAAAGTGCATCACATTGCCCTCAATGTCCAGGATATGCAAGCTTCCCGATATTTTTATGGCACAATCTTGGGTTTACACGAACTTACAGGCGACGAAGTACCCGCAACTCTGACGGAACTTGTCGCATCAGGGAAAGTAGCAAACTTTATTACCCCGGATGGGACGATACTGGATTTATTTGGTGAACCAGAATTATCACCACCAGATCCCAATCCAGAGAAGACATTCACTAGAGCCTACCATTTGGCTTTTGACATCGATCCACAGTTATTCGATCGCGCAGTGACAGTGATCAGAGAAAATAAAATAGCGATCGCACATGGCCCAGTCACTCGTCCTACTGGTAGAGGTGTGTATTTTTACGATCCAGATGGCTTTATGATTGAAATTCGTTGCGATCCAGAAGCTAGTTAACTTAGGGGTAAAAACAAAAGTATCTACCATGACCGCGAAACTCATCCAAATATTTAAAGTAATTGAAGACACAATCACAAAACCGCCAATTCCACACGAACCATACAAGCAATCATTGAAAGCCTGGGCGATGTATTGTTTACGAGACAAAGGTTTTATAGTCGCTTATGCTCAAAATGCTGACTTTGCCATTGAAAGAAAACGTGAAGAAAAGCTATATTTTAAAGTTTCAAACAGCCCCGATGATTTAGATAATTCTGTTAGCTGGATAGTTTGGGATAACGCAACTAAAAGTGCTAGTCTCATTCCTCAAAAAATAGACTGATGCCAAAAAAGCGCTATAGTCATGAATTTTATTCCCCTTCCCTACTATTGCTGCACAAATATCTGATGTTCTGGCGAATTTAATCCCAACTGCAACACAGCCAATACTTGCTGCATATTGCCAGCAAGTAAATTCGACATTGACAACCACAAACCAGGAAATATTTGGCTTTTAACAATTCCATCTGCGTCCACTTCTAAGGATACATATTCTCCTTGTTGCAGGCTAAACCAATCTAATTTATTTTCAAATATTTGCCAAACAATATATTCTTTTACCCCATTACGACCATAGACTTTTTTCTTGTCATGTAAGTCAATAGCAACACTGCTAGCTGCTATCTCTATTACGAGTTCTGGCGCACCTTCTATGTAGTCATCATCGCTCAAACGAGATTGTCCTTTAGCTGCTGGTGTGATTAATAACACTCCATCTGGTTGGGGTTCATTGTCTCGATCTAAGCGGACTGTTGGCTCAATTCCCAATCTCACCCCAGGAGTGGCAATTTGGTAAGTCCACAACCAGCCGATTAGATGACCATGTGGTTCAGCATGACTTTCAAAGCGTAATGGGGATGCCAAATATACAACTCCTTCAATTAATTCTGCCTTTTGATGACGGGACATTGCCTGATAGCGTCGTTCAAATTCGTAGCGAGTGAGGCGATCGCCATTTTCTAAAGGAGGAATTCGTTGCTTGAGTGATAAGTTAACCATGATTTTCTGCTCTGGCTAGGAGTCTTACTTTATTATCACTTGAAACCTTAATTACGAATTACGTTAGCGAGTCCACGAGCGTCATTACAAATTACGAATTAGTGTTGGGTTTCTCAAATACCATTAAATGCTGTTGAGGTAACAAGTTTTTAGTTTCACGCCAAACCAGACCAACGGCTTGCATTTCTTTGCGGACTTGCTTTTGAGTCATTTTGTGC
Organism: Desmonostoc muscorum FACHB-395; assembly: GCF_014698035.1. GTDB lineage: Bacteria > Cyanobacteriota > Cyanobacteriia > Cyanobacteriales > Nostocaceae > Nostoc > Nostoc muscorum_A. Next base: position 227,580 of record NZ_JACJSF010000002.1, on the reverse strand, counting down.
AGACCTTTAATCATAATAAAGGGATTTTCACCCCGGTACTCAACCAGGACTACCCGACCACCTGGTTTTAGTGCTTTCACAATTCCTTGCATCACTTCTTGAGGATACTCAAGTTCATGATAAGCATCTACCATCAATGCCAAATCGATACTTTCAGATGGTAAGTTTGGGTTATCAAGGGTTGCTAAAACAGGCTCAACATTGGTGATATTTTTCTCTTTTTGGAACAACTCAATTATTTCTAACATTTCTGGCTGAACATCTACAGCTAACACCTTACCTGCTGTTAATAAGGGCGCAATGCGAAAGCTCAAGTAACCTGTACCAGCGCCAATATCAGCCACTACATCGTTAGGTTTCAAGTTGAGAAGGCTGACTATTTTAGTTGGCTGTTCCTCTCCCTCTCGACTGGGACGTTCTAGCCAGCCAGCGCCAGTGTATCCCATAACTTTGGCGATTTCGCGCCCCCTGTAATATTTGCCAATACCATCTGGACTGTGGATTATCCGTTGTTCGTAAACTGCGCTCGCACCATTGGCGGCTTGTGCTGTCAAGGTTGGGTTTAGCAGCGAGTAACTCAGTATTACAACAAGAGATACTATAAAGTGGAGAAATTTTGACATTTGTTTATGACTGATCTGGATAATTATAAGCAGCAACTAAAAGAATTTTATGGTAGTAGAACGACTTATGACCATGAGAAAGGTACTCGCCATCCTCTAGAAGCCAAGCTTCTACTTGAATTTGTTCCACTAAATTCGGGGCAAAAAATTCTTGATGTGGCGACTGGAACAGGTTTAGTTGCGATAGCCGCATCTGAAAAAGTTGGTTCAGAAGGCTACGTGATTGGGATTGATATGACTCCTGAAATGTTGCATCAAGCAAGACTTAAGATTGCAGCAGCAAAATTACAAAATATCGAGTTGGTTGAGGCGGATGTAGAACATTTGAACTTTACTGAGAGTAGTTTTGATGTTGTCTTTTGCTGTGAGGCAATTGTACTTTTTCCTGACATACTTGCTATTTTGCAAAAGTGGTATCGCTTCTTGAAACCCGGAGGCTTTGTGGCATTTACCTGTTCTCCCGAAACTGCTTTTATAGCCTCTCTTCAGCAGAGGATTTGCGCTAGAGTTTTAGGCGTATCGCTACCACATATCCTTGAACCACTGGGAACTCCAGAAAAGTGTCGGAATTTGCTTAATCAGGCAGGTTTTAGAGATATCGAAATTAAGATTGAACCATCAGGACGTTATCGCCCTCTTAGGGATAACAGATTCTCTGAGATAGTAATTAATATAAATTTTAAAGGTAATCCCCTGTTGTCAAAATTATCACAAGAACAATTAAATCAGTTGCAAGTTGAGTACAAAGCAGAAATTGAGAAACTAGCAACCGAGCAAGGTATTTGGGAAGATACTACAAAGTTGTTTGTTCGCGCTCAAAAATAAATTGATGAGCTTTACTGCTGAACTTACAATTTAGTGCGATCGCGCATGATAATCTTGCGGTTAATAATGACAATCACAGTTTAAGCTTCTAGACCGATGTGGAAGTAAATATTTTCAGGATTTACTTAAACAGCCTGTTTAAAAATTTGTAATCCAACCTTTGGACGCTTATATGCAAAACCTGCCCCTAATGTTAGTGCCTGTACTCGCCGTACAGAAAGTAGTAGGTGACGGTGTAATTAAACCTCTCGGTCATCATGAACTGCTGTTGGTGCTAGTACAAATTTCACTATTGCTGCTCGTAGCGCGGGGATTAGGTGAGTTAATGCGCCGGATTAATCTACCGCCTGTTGTTGGGGAATTATTGGCGGGTGTGCTGCTTGGCCCCTCTCTTTTTGGTTTGCTTCTTCCAGACTTACAGGCGCATATCTTTCCCAAAAGTCAAGAACAGTCTAATTTACTTTCGGTGATTTCTTGGTTAGGTGTGTTATTTTTGCTGATTGTAACTGGGTTGGAGACGGATCTCAAGCTGATTCTTCGTAAGGGTAAAACGGCTCTTTTGATTTCACTGGGCGGAATTATTGTCCCGTTTATCACAGGCTTTGGATTAGGTTGGCTATTGCCAGATAGTTTTTTAGCCAACCCAGAAAAGCGACTAGTATTCAGTCTATTTATCGCCACAGCAATGAGTATTTCGGCAGTACCAGTGATTGCCAAGGTGCTGATGGACTTAAACCTGATTCGCCGTGACATTGGTCAAGTAACCTTAGCGGCTGGGATGACTGACGACACCATCGGCTGGATTTTACTTTCTGTGGTTTCCGGTCTAGCTAGTAGCGGCAAGTTTGACTTCGGGACAATTTTTCATTCTGTGAGTGCAGCTATATTGTTTTTAGCGATCGCTTTCACAATTGGGCGTACCATCGTAGACCAGATTTTGCGGTGGGTTGATGACTACGTTGGTGGAATTTCAGCTAGTATATCGGCTGTGCTGATTCTTTCGCTCTCGGCAGCAGCACTTACCCACGCATTAGGTCTGGAAGCAGCATTAGGTGCTTTCGTGCTGGGGATTCTGGCGGGTCAATCCCGCCGCTTTAGTAACGAAGCTGGACATCTGCTAGAAGTATTCACAGCAGCCTTTCTAGCGCCAATTTTCTTTGCTGGGGCTGGTTTGAAAGTTGATTTGCTAACTCTGTTAGTCCCCCAAACGCTGCTATTTGGCTTGATTGTTCTCGCTGTCGCCTGTGTTGGCAAATTTACAGGTGCTTACCTTGGTTCTCGCGTCGGTGGCTTGAGTCATTGGGAAGGTTTGGCGATGGGTTCCGGGATGAATGCTCGCGGGGCAATGGAAATTGTCGTTGCTACGATTGGTTTATCTTTGGGAGTGCTGAATCCCCAGATGTACTCAATTATTGTTATGGTGGCGATCGTCACTTCCCTAATGGCTCCACCCCTTCTGCGCTGGACTTTATCAAAAGTGGTTATGAGTGAAGAGGAAGCTCAACGGTTGGAACAAGAAGAGCAGGATAGCCGCAGCTTTATCAAGCAAATCCACCGTGTCTTAATACCTACTAGCGGTGGCCCCAACATCCAACTCGCAGCGCAACTAGTGGGCTACATGGCTCACCAAAACTCGATAGAAGTGACATCTCTATATGCCCTGAGTGACAAGCAGCCCCAAAAGAAAGGCCGCCGGGCAGCGACCCAGGTTAAAGATACCGCCGCCGAGGAAGCTCTGGCTTCTGTTGCTGAGGAAATGCAGCTACCTGATAATACGACCCTGCAAACAAAAATGGAGTCTGGGCGTAGTAAAGCGGAGGTAATTTTGAATGAAGCGAATAAAAACTATGACTTGATTGTATTGGGAGCTTCTGAACAGATACGTCCTCAGAAAACATTGTTTAATTTGCTTGTAGATCGGGTAGTACAAGAAGCGCCATGTGCAACGATGGTGGTCAAATCGCACCTACCCCAAGCTAAAGGCGAGATATGCAAAATCGCTCAACAAAAGCTGACAAAGATTCTGGTGCCAACTGTGGGGACAGAATATAGTAAAAATGCTGTAGAGATGGCAAGTACGATCGCTGCTCAAATGGGAGCATTAGTTATGATCGTGAACGTGATTAATTTGCCACAAGTTGAATATATTCTATACGAACAGCGATCGCTAACTCCAGTGAAGGAAATTGCTCACGATCTGCTTGAACAGCAAGCAGCAATTGGCCGCAATCTAGGTGCTGATGTCAAAACATATATTCTTCAAGGAACCAGCCCAGAAAGAGAAATCCTCAAGTTTGCCCAAACCCAAGAAGTTGACCTAATTATTTTAGGGAGTAGTATCCGAATGGTTACGGGTCGCGTTTTCTTTGGTCACAGAGTGGATGCAATATTAAGTAAAGCCCATTGCCCAGTAGCAGTAATTACTACGCCATAGGCGTTCTCAGCTTTAGCTAGATTACGACTGATACCAATTCTTTATTAACTTGCACTTAATAAGGAGGTGATGATATAATCCCATCCACAAATATAAGCGATCGCTTCTGCTGAGATGGAACCCTTGAACCTATTTTAACTTCCGTCTTAATTCATCTTTACCCGAATTTCTCACGTATTGTGTGGTTCAGGTGGGGGGTGTGGGAGGTAATGCAGCGTTCATTGATGTGCAGTTATTCAATTCCTCCTCTTTCTCCCCACACTCCCCACACTCACGCTCATTTCTCACAAGTGAGAAATCCAGGTTTAGGCCCTTTGCTTGTTCACCATCAAATTTTCTTAGCACCTTGGTATCAAGAAATGGAAAAGTATTTAGTCACCAAAGAAGAGATTGAGTCTTATGAAGGACTAGAAAAAACACATTTTCTCAACTCCAATGCTCGCAGACTGAATAAGTCTTTAGGAGATTTGACAGGTTTAAAAAATATCGGTTTCCACATCATTGAAGTAGAGCCTGGATGTGAATCAACGGAGCTTCACATGCACTATCACGAAGAAGAGTGTGTATACGTTCTTGAGGGAGAAGCTGAGGCAACAATTGGAGAAAGTATTTATCCAGTTAAAGCAGGAGATTTTATTGGATATCGCGCTGGTGGTAAGCCGCATAAGCTGACAAACACGGGCAATTCTATATTCAAATGTATAGTAGTTGGTCAAAGGCTAGACCATGATATTGGTGACTATCCAAATTTGCAGAAACGTATATATAGGAGTAAAGGTTTAAAATGGAATCTGGTCGATATGGAAAATATAGCTGAACCAGTAGCAGGTAAGAAGGCATAACAGGTAGAATGCATTTCCTTAATGGAAACTCCGGCATTCTGTCCGTGGCTAATACCAATTCTCTATGAAGTTGTACTTGATAGCCATGTGATGACATAAACCTATCCCCAAATAGAAGCCCCAAAGGGGCTGATCTTAGCGCGATCCTCTAGAAGTAACTGATCTTTGCAAATTAGCTAGAGCGCGATTGTAATCCAAAATAGCTGTGACTCGATTACCTTCTGCTCTTGTCAGGTCATTTTCAGCAGAGATCACCTCTGTTTGAGTGCCCACACCAGCTTGGAACCTCAGCCTTGCTAAATTTAGAGCTTCTCTGGCTTGATTTAAAGCCACACTAGAAGTCTGCACATTATTTAAATTAGATTGCAATTGAGAATAGAATTGTTCTACATCAAAGCGAATTTGGTCACGCTGGGTGGCAAATTGACTCTCTGCGATCGCAATATTTGTTCTCGACTGAGCCGCCCTTGCTCTTGCTGCTCCTCCATCAAACAAAGTGAGATTTCCTTGAAGCCCTACTGAATAGCCATCAGTAATGCTGACACCATCATCATAGCGATCTAGCAGGTTGTAGTTGCCTACCAAACTAATTTGCGGCCCTAACTGTGAAAGTGCTTGCCGTCGCTGTTGCTCACTAATATTTCGTTGTGCTAATTGCTGTTGCAATTCTGGACGATTTTGAAACGCTTGGACAATACTTTGTTCTACGGTCTGCGGCCAAAGACCCGCTAATTGTACAGGATCTGCGGTACTGATATTAACTGACTGCGACAAACTTAACGTGGTGGCAAGCTGGCGACGGGCAATTTGCTGCTGTGAGATAGCATTAGTTAGTTGTTGTTGGGCGTTTGCTAAATTCACCTGAGCCTGTAGCACATCAAACCGCGTACCCACTCCCGCCTGTTCTCTGGCTTGAGTATCCCGCAAACTCGCTTGGGCATTCTCCACAGCAGCTCGGTTAATTCTTACTTGTTCATCTGCTTGCTGCAAATCGTAGTATTGAGTCGTGGCATTCAGTCTAATTATCAAAGACTGGCTTTCAACATTCAATTCATCTACACGTAGTTGTTCTTCAGCTGCTTGGATTGCCCCTTGTCGATTACCGGAGGTATAGAGGTTGTAATTTAGTTGTGCTGAACCATTAAAAGAGGTGCTGGATTGAGATGAATTATTAGTAAAACCATTACCACTATTAGTCAAATTACTGTTGATTCCCAAAGTAGGAAATAAGGCAGCTTGAGACTCGCGTAGGGCTGAACGACTGCGCTCTAGCTGTAATATGGCTACCTGTAAATCTCGATTGTTGCGTCGTGCTAATTCCAAAGCTTGTGCCAAAGTGATTGGCACAGTTCCCTGAATCTTTACTTCCTGGGGTTTAGTAGGAAATTGCAGAGGATTGGGATTAGGGTTGAGGTAATCAGGAACCTGCACAGAGCTTGAGTTATTCTGCGGTTTTGGGGGAGTTACTGCACTTGCTAAAGCTGGAAAAAGAATCGCAAACGCAACACAAACCCAGGTAGAATGCACAAATAATAAGCTAAAATTCATAATCTAGATGTAGTCATTAATTAGGTTTTTTGAGGACACAATCAAAATTTTTTATCCTGATTGACCTATAGAAATTTAAATTTGAAATTCCTCCTCTAAGAGGTTGTTTGAAAAGTAATTGGCTGTGGTTTTAGGTACTCATTGATCCCCCCTAACCCCCCTTAAAAAGGGGGGAACTGGAGTCAAAGTCCCCCTTTTTAAGGGGAGCCACTGCGGTCTTGGGGTCTCCCCAAGTGGAGCATGTGGCGTGGATTTAGGGGGATCTAAACGTTTTTTTACCGAGAAGAGGACTTTTCAAACATCCTCTAAGAGTTGATATTAACAAATTAGCCAACAATCAAGCCATCCTGAACTCGAATAATCCTTTTGGTTTGAGCAGCGATATCTGGTTCATGAGTGACAATTACAATTGTGATTCCTTGGTCATTAAGTTCTGTCAGCAAATTCATCACCTCATGAGAAGTTTCAGTATCTAAAGCTCCTGTTGGCTCATCTGCCAAAACTAATGCAGGTCGGTTGACTAAAGCACGAGCGATCGCTACGCGTTGTTGTTGTCCTCCAGATAGTTGACTAGGACGGTTAGCTATGCGTCCATGTAATCCTACCTTTTCCAGGGCTTCTAATGCCCTTTCACGGCGTTTTGGCTTGGGTAAGTTAGCGTAAACCATCGGTAACATAACGTTTTCCAGTGCTGTTGCCCTCGCCAATAGGTTAAATTGTTGGAAAACAAAACCTATTCTTTGGTTGCGAATATACGCTAATTCATCATCATCAAAAGTTGTCAGGTTTCTCCCTTCAAAAATATAGTCTCCAGTTGTCGGACGATCCAGACATCCCAAAATATTCATCAGCGTGGATTTACCCGAACCTGACGCACCCATAATCGAGACATATTCCCCTTCCTCAATAGAGAGTTGAATTCCCTTGAGTATTGGAACACTAACTTCTCCCAAGTGATAGGTTTTAGTAATAGATTCCATCCAAATCATTGTTGGCATAAGAATTACGAATTACGTTAGCGCAGCGTTAGCGACGCAGGAGCGTCATTACAAATTACGAATTATTTAGTCGCTTCTTAAAGCATTAATTGGATCTAATTTAGATGCGTTTCGTGCTGGAATTACCCCAGCGACTAAGCCAACACTCAATGAGAGTACAAATCCAGCAATAATCGACAAAAAAGAAATGATAAAGGGAAATTTGAAAATGCTTGAAGCTATAAAGGCTAATAAAATCCCAGTGGCCATCCCAATACCTCCGCCAACAATGGAAATTACGATCGCTTCAGCTAAAAATTGATTCAGGATTGCCGAATTGGTGGCTCCTACAGCTTTGCGAATCCCGATCTCTCGCGTCCGCTCAACTACGGAAACTAGCATAATGTTGGCAATACCAATTCCACCAACCACTAACGAAATGCCAGCGATCGCTACTACCATTACTGTAAATAAGCCTACAACACTAGTAAAAGTACTAACAATATCAGCTTGATTAGTCAGCCGAAAATCATCAGCTTGTGGCGGATAAATATTGTGACGCAGACGTAAGAGATTGGTAACTTGAAACTGAGCAGCTTCTAACTCCTCCTGATTAGCGCCTTTGACTAAAATTCCATTTACAGAAACGCCTACCAAAGCATTGTTCCCAACTAGTCTCTTCGACATACTAGTTAGAGGAATGAAAACCTGGTCATCTCGATCCATCGGCCCCTGAGAGCCTTTAGGTTCCATCACCCCAATCACTTGATAAGCCTCTCCCTGAATGCGAATTTTCTCGCCGATAGGATTTACACCCTGTCCAAAGAGCGTGGTTTGAACTGTAGGGCCAAGAATAGCTACCTGTGCGACAGTATCTAGTTCCTCTTGAGTAAAATATCTCCCTTGCTGGGGGTGAGTATTTCTGACTTCTGGATAATTTAAATCTGTGCCATAAATGGTTGTTGAGGTGTTCTGTCCTGCATACACAACTTGGGCAGTCCGTTGGAGATAAGCAGAAACCATCTGTGCTGATGGCGCTTGTGTAGCGATCGCTTTTGCATCCTCCCAGGTCAAGGTGCTGCTAGAACCGACTCCTTGACGGACATTCCCGCTTCTTGCAGCACCCGCTAAGATTTGGATCACATCTGTACCCAATGCTTGTATCTGTTGCTCTACGCCTTTTTGCACTCCCTGACCAACAGAAGTAATGGCAATGACTGAGGAAATCCCAATAATCACGCCCAACATCGTTAGACCTGTGCGTAATTTGTTACTCCACAGAGTCTCTGCCGCCATTGTCAAGATTTCCAGCAACGGTACTGTGCGGGTCTTCTTAGCTTTGTAAAAGCCCTTAAATATCTTAAACATAAGGTTTTATTTAAAGAAGAATGCAGAATTCAGAATCCAGAATTCAGAATCGATTAGTGGGGGAATTAAACCCACATATTTATCCGTCAGTCAGGCTCGAATTCATACTGAATTCTGACTCCTGACTCCTGAATTCTTTCTTGTTAAAACTCACTTTAAGGGGAACCACCACCGGAACGACCACCGCCGCCGCCGGCTCCACCGCCTCCTCTTCCGCCACCGCCGCCGGAGCCACCGCCTCCTCCTAGACCAGGGAAAACTCCTCCTCGTGGTGTTGATTGCGGACGTGACCCTGGTGGGAAACTGAGTAATACTCTCTCGTTTCCTGTCAATCCAGACTTAACTTCGGTAAAGTTATTTGCGGTGACTCCAGTCTCGATGCGAGTAAAAACAGGTTTGTTATCTGCTCCAGCCACATATACACCTGTGGCATTTTGTTGGCGCACAACTGAAGCAGTTGGTACTACTAAAACATTTTCAACTTGACCGACTTGAAAATCTACTTCCGCATTCATCCCAGACCGCAGTAATCTTTGAGGGTCTGAAAGTGATATTCTCACTTCAAAACTGGTAACGTTTTGTTCTACTATTGCTTGGGCTGCGATTTGGCTGACTTTACCTTCAAAGGTTTTTCCTGGGTAGGCATCTGCTGTAATCGAGACTTTTTGACCAAGGCTGATTTTGGAAATATTTGTTTCCGCTAAATTTGCGACAACTTCATTGGTTGAAGCTAGAGACAAGATCGAAGAAGAAGATGAAGAAGCTACTTCACTACTGGCAGTTGTGGGTGTCACGAAAGCGCCGGGATCGGCAAATTTCTTTGTCACCACCCCATCAAAAGGGGCGCGAATAATTGTGTCATTGATTTCGGCTTGGATGTTTTGCAGCGAACCACGAGCAGATGTTACCTGGGCGCGGGCTGCATTAATATCTTCTTGGCGCGTTCCTGCTTTCAGAAGTGCCAAAGCTTGCTGTCTCTGCTTCACTACAGCTTGTGCTTGCTCGATGTCTTCTGGACGTGACCCAGCTTTTTGCAATCCCAGTGCTTGCTGTGCTTCATTTACACTAGCTTGGGCGCTGTCACGAGTGGCACGGTTTTGGTTAAGAGTCTGAAGGGATATACCGCCTGCATTGTAAAGCTGTTGATTGCGAACAAAATCATCTTCTGCTTGGCGAAGTGTGGCTTGAGCGCTTTGCAAGCGTGCCTGTGCTTGGGCAATATCTTGAGAGCGATTGCCTGCTTGTACCTTTTGCAGATTCGCCTGGGCTTCGTCTAATACTCCCTGAGCTTGAGCAATATCTTGAGGACGATTACCTGCGATCGCTTTTTGCAAATTCGCCTCGGCTTGTGCCAATTGCCCTTGAGCAGAAGTAAGTTGCCCCCGCAGGTTGGAATCATCCATGTAAGCGACAATCTGTCCTTGTTTAACGAGATCCCCTTCTTTCGCTAGCAGTGTTTTCAAGATACCGGAATTTTTCGGGCTGAGGTTGATTGACCGCTCAGGTTTTACTGTTCCGTTTGCTGAAACTGTGATTGTTAAACTTTGCCTTTGTACAGGTCTTGTCAGTACCCGACGACTGGCTTGTTGCTGGGAAACAACGGCTACTTGGTAATAAACTGCATAGCCAATTCCACCCAAAAGGCAAAAAGCAATTAGCCAAGAGAGCCAATTTCGTTTGCCCTTTTTTTTCTTTACCTCTGGAACTAAAACTGATGAATCTACGGTATTTTGTGTATCAATTTTCATATCCATTTTGTCTATAAGGAACGGCTACCGAGCCAGTTATTCACGGCTAAACTATAGCCTGGTAGCCCTATACTGACAATGATTTTGAGTGTTTAGTGTTTTAAAGGTTTATTTGCAGTACCAGCCCACTAGGAAGTCTGAAATAATCATCACGCACTCTCACTAATCTTCCAGCAGGAACAATTTCCTGACTGGGAAGAAGAATATCTCCGTTGGGAAGTCTGAAGTAACCTTGGTTACGCAGTCTAACTATGGATCTAGCAGGAATAATTTGCCCATTGGGATATCTGATGTCACCATTACCAAGTCTGACTACTCTGCTATAGGATTGGTTGTCGCGGTTCCAATTGTCCCGATCTTTAGAGTTTCTGACTTCTCCAGGATAGGATCTGTTGTCGCGGTTCCAATTATTATCCCGATCTCTAGGGTTTCTGACTTCTACAGGATAGGATCTGTTGTTGCGGTTCCAATTATTATCCCGATCTCTAGGGTTTCTGACTTCTCCAGGATAGGATCTGCCGTCGCGATCCCAATTTTGATCGCGATCGCCAACAACATAGACTTTCGTCTGGGCACTTGCAGGCGCAGTCAAAAGAGTAGGAACAATTATCAGGGCAGCAGCAGCTAGGACTATCGACACACGGTTTGGCTTCAACATGAAATTAACTCCTTATTGGTATTAAATTTCTATTCTGCTGAGGTTTAGATTCAGCAATACTTAGATAGTTGCCTTTAGTTGGGTATCAATATGTTTGATGTTTTCCTCATCGTATAAATTCATACATAATAATTATCGATCAAAAAGTTGAAACCAATGTATGACGAAAGTCATTAGTAATTCGAGACTTATGTATGACCAAAGTCATCAGTTTTCAATGGGGAGATGAGGGAAAATAATTAATATCCAACGCCCAATTTTTTTAAATTTAATCCTGAATTGGCGAAATTCCTTGCCAGATAATGTCCACAAAATTTTGGATAAATGCTGATACTTCTGTACCACGATCTTCAGAGTTCAAGTAACTTTTTATGGGGAAAACGTCTGTTTTTATACTTTGTTGAGACGAAATCTGCTCTAAGAAAACATAGTTCATCAACGATCCGAGTAAAATATGAGCCACTGTCTGGGGATCGCAAGGGCGAAGCCGATTTTGGTTTATTTCATACTCTAGAAAAGCGGTCAGTGCTTTGAAATCTTGTATGGGTCTTGGTTCTTTACCTCCAAGTTCTGGAAACGCATTGCCTCGCGATCGCAGCATCACAATCTGAGGCAACACCTCACGATAAAATTCCATAATCTGGAGGCAAATATTGATTAGGTTTTCTTTGAGATTGCCTTTGCCACTAAGAGATTCCAACTCGCTCACCCACACAGGTTTTTCTGGAATTCCCATCGCCGCAAAAAATAATTCTTCTTTGGTTGAGAATCGCTTGAAAATTGAAGCTTCAGAAATACCTGCCTGTTGAGCAATTTCTAAGGTTGAAGCACCAAATCCTTGTTGCAGGAAAACTTGACGAGCCGCTTCTAATATCTGCTGATTGGTGATTTTGGGTACACGAGCCATAAATAAGTGAGTAATTACTTATTAATATATTGCCTTTGTGATGGGAATGTCAATAACTAATGACGTAATATTTTGCAGCCGTCAAGAGCGGAGATCGTTTAAGCTAGCTGAAAGATTCTTTGATTAGTGGCTTAAAGGCGGTAATGTGCCTAAACATGTTCGTTTGATTTCTTTGCTAATGGTCTGTAGTTTGTGGAGTATGCCAAAAGCCGCTAACGCGCAGGCATTAATACCCCATACACTGCAACTAGATGGGACAAAGTTAGAGAAGCAGGGGTTGAGTCTGGCACAAGAGGCGGCTCAACTAGCTCAGTTTCAACAGGTTGAATTAGCTTTGCCACGAGCGCGGCTGGCTAGTCAACTGGCTCCGAAGAATGATAAAGTATGGTTGCTTTTAGGTGGATTGCAACTCCAAACCAAAGAGTTTGACGGGGCGATCGCTAGCTTAAAAAAAGCGCAATCTATCAACCCCAAAAATGGTGATATTTTGTTTGCTTTGGGTTCAGCTAATTTTCAGCAGAAAAATTACCAAGCGGCGGTTGTTAATTACCAAGACGGCTTGAAGTTAAAACCCAACGATCCAGAAGGGTTATTTGATTTGGGTAATGCTTACTATCTACTGGGTAAATTGCCAGATGCGATCGCACAGTACGATAAAGCAGTCTCTCAAGATAAAAAATTCTGGCCAGCGCTCAACAATATTGGCTTAATCAACTACGAACAGGGTAATACCTCTGAAGCGATTAAACGATGGCAATCTGCTGTAACCCTTGATAAGCAAGCCGCAGAACCTTTATTGGCTTTGGCAGTGGCACTCTATACGAAAGGCGATCGCCAACAAGGTCTAACAATGGGAGAAGCTGCACTCCGCATCGATCAGCGCTATGCTAATTTGAATTTTCTTAAAGAAAATCTCTGGGGCGATCGCCTACTGTCTGATACGAAAAAATTCCTAGAATTACCCCGTATTCAAGCAGCTTTACAGCAACCAGAAAACTCATCATCAGCTCCTGGAAAACAGCCTACTCAATAGGAGCAGGCGAGACAAGGGGACAAGGGGACAAGGGGGAATTATTGAACAAGTCCTTGTCTCTTCTTCATGTTCAATGCTCAATGCCCAATTCCCCATTCCCAATTCCCCATTGTCAATTGACTTTCCTATTACCACTTGCCTAATAGTACCTTTTCGTAGTACATCTATACTAACTAAATACAGGAAATAGTCGCCCAAAAACCTTTGCGGGCGAATATTCCTGGAATCAGTCGTCAATTATGATTGGCCGTCTGTGGGTAGAAGTGCGAGAATTTGGTCAACAAACTGTTGATGGTCAACAACTGGCTTAGAAATGTAGCCATCAGCGCCGCTTTGCTTGAGAAAATTCTCGCGATCGCCTTCCATAGCATGTGCCGTCACCAAAATAACAGGTAAGTTCGCTGTTTTTGGATCGGATTTTAACATCTGTGTAATCTTGATTCCATCAACAGATTTCCCTTGGTAAACACTTCTGGATAAAGAAACATCCATTAAAATCAGGTCGGCTTCTCCTGATTGGGCAATTTTTATTACTTCTTCCACATTTTCAGTATGTTTCACTCCCAAGCCGCCGCGCTTGGACAAAATCTTGGAAAAAACGCGAGCATTAATTAGATCGTCTTCGACAATTAAAACAGTTTTCATGAGAATTTTAGTTATAGAGGTAGAGGTGAGGGGATTAAGCAATTCAAAATTAAAAATGAGAAAATGCAGTCATGGCAGGTTTCCTGGCTATAAAGCCTATACAAATTAAATGTGCAGCAGATTATTATTCGATTAAAACAGCTACCTGCTATCTGTTTCCTTTTTAATAGTGTATGTACCTCCTTGTCATCAAGGATGATACTACTGCTTTTTCTTCTATGACTATCAATATTTTGTTAGGAATCCCATTTCATCCGTTATGCTGTGGTTGCTGCAATATTGAGTTCTGCCGGCTTTTGTGTAGTTAAATTTCAGGGAAAAAACTCATGGCAAAACAGTTAAACCTTCTCTCAACGGGACAGGTAATTCCAACAGCCCTGCACACCGAGATGCAACGGTCTTATCTCGAATATGCCATGAGCGTGATTGTCGGGCGAGCGCTACCAGACGTGCGTGATGGCTTAAAACCAGTGCATCGGCGCATTTTGTATGCAATGCACGAACTCGGTTTAGTACCAGATAGACCCTATCGAAAATGTGCGCGTGTAGTGGGTGATGTGTTGGGTAAATACCATCCCCACGGCGACCAATCAGTTTACGATGCCTTAGTCAGGCTAGTGCAGGATTTTTCTAGCCGCTATCCTTTGCTAGCAGGACACGGTAACTTTGGTAGCGTCGATAATGACCCGCCAGCAGCGATGCGTTACACAGAAACGCGCCTCGCACCCATCAGTCATGAGGGAATGCTGACAGAAATCGGCGAAGAGACGGTGGAATTTGTCGGGAACTTTGATAATTCCCAGCAAGAGCCAACAGTGCTACCTGCTCAATTGCCGTTTCTGTTGCTCAATGGCTGTTCTGGGATCGCCGTGGGAATGGCTACAAATGTACCACCCCACAACTTGGGGGAAATTGTGGATGGGTTAATTGCCTTAATCGACAACCCAGATTTGCCAGATGAAAAGTTATTCGAGCTAATTCCAGGGCCAGACTTTCCCACCGGTGGAGAAATAATTGGTGAGACTGGAATTCGGGAAGCATACACCACAGGTAAAGGTGGAATTCTGCTGCGGGGAGTTGCGACTCTAGAAGAAATTCCAGCCAGTAGGGGAAGCAAGCGACGGACGGCAATTATCATTACAGAATTGCCATATCAAGTGAATAAGGCAGCCTGGATTGAGAAGGTAGCAGACTTAGTAAATCAAGGTCGTTTGCAAGGAATTTCTGATCTGCGAGATGAGAGCGATCGCGAAGGGATGCGAGTAGTAATTGAACTCAAACGCGATACTAATCCCCAAGAAGTTCTCCAGCATTTGTATCACCAAACTGCTCTGCAAATGACCTTTGGCGCAATTCTCCTAGCAATAGTGGATGGACAACCCCGCCAGTTAAGTTTGCGTCAACTGTTGCAAGAATTTTTGAGTTTCCGAGAAGAGACGCTGAACCGTCGCTACAATTACGAGTTGGGTAAGGCTCAAAGTCGCGTGCATTTGGTGGAAGGTCTGCTGAAAGCGCTATCTAATTTGGATGAGGTAATTCAAATTTTGCGACAAGCTCCCGATGGGAGTACGGCAAAAATAACCCTTTGTAGCCGACTGGATTTGAGTGAGGTACAAGGAGATGCAATTTTGGCTATGCCATTGCGTCGCCTCACCAGTTTAGAACAGGAAAATTTGCAGCAGGAATTTGAGCAGATAAGCGGACAAATTAGTGTGCTGGAGCAATTACTCAACGATCGCCGTGAATTACTCAAGGCGCTGAAAAAAGATTTGCGATCGCTCAAGCGCAAGTACAGCGATCCCCGGCGAACAAAAATTGGAGAGGAGCAAAAGTCTAGAGCCGAGGAGCAGAAGTCTAGGGCAGAGGAGGAGGAACTTAAATCTTCTGAACCGGCAGAAGAAGCAATTTTAGAATTTACCCAACGGGGTTATGTCCGCCGCACCCAACCATCTGGGAGAAAGTCAAAAGCTGAAAATGGTTTGCACGATAATGACTTTATTATCCAAACCGTGTTGACTGACACTCAAAAAGACTTGCTAATACTAACTGGTGGCGGCAAAGTCTACCCTGTGAATGTGGGAGAAATTCCGCCAACTACTGGGCGTTCTCCACGGGGAAAACCTTTGATTACTATGCTCAGTAATACTGCTCAAGGCGCTCAAGAAGCTGTAGTCAGCCGCTTTTTGCTGCCGGACAATCTCGAAACTCAGCAGATGATTCTCTTAACAAAACAGGGACGAATTAAGCGTCTGTCTCTGGGAGAATTCACAAACTTGACGCGGCGCGGAATCACGATTTTAAAGCTCAAAGACGATGATGAATTGTCATTTACCCAGTTCACAAAACCAGGGGAACATCTGATTTTAGCTAGTTCCGGTGGACGAGTATTGCGCTTCGCAACCAATGATGAACAATTACCGATCATGGGTCGCACAGCGATGGGTTTACAAGCGTTTCGGTTATTGAAAAATCAGCAAATGGTTGGCTGTGTGACTGTCGGTAAAGATGACCATCTGTTGCTAGTTACTCAAGAAGGATATGCCAAGCGCATGGCTGCGAGTCAGTTAAGAGCGGCTAATCGCGGCGATTTGGGGACGCAAGCGCTGAAATTTGCTAGCAAAACTGATAATTTAGCTGGTATGGTCATAGCGATGCCTTCGGCGGGCTACGCCAACGCATCTGGCGAGATAGCTTTAGTGACGAATAAGGAACGGGTAGTGCGGATACCTGTGGAAACAGTACCGATTTTAGGCCGGGATATCAAAGGTGAAAGTATCATCCAACTCAACCGCGATGAAAAAATTATCACTGTGGCTGAAGTGCGATCGTAAATCAGAGTGATGTTCAACTTGCGACAAGCCAACTTGCAGGATTTAGAGGCGCTAATCCAATTGTGTCTCGAACTCCTGCGGGAGGCTGGCGATATTAAAGGTGACTCTGACACCACAAACCTAGCTCAGATAAGACCAAAACACTTGTAGAGACGGCGATTTATCGCGTCTCAAAAACCTAAAATTTTTGTCAGTGACCCTTAACTGAACCTTATTGCCTTATAACAGCAATCTCTCAGGCTTAGAAGCTTATATTATGAACGTTTATACAATTCCGATGTGGCGAGGACAGGGAATTGCAACAGCTTTATGAGAGAAACTGAGGCAAAACGCCTCTGGCTTCACGCCACTGAGGATGGTAAACGTATCTACTAGCAGCTTGGTTTTGTTTCGACTTCAAAAGAAATGGATTTGGTCTGTAATGATTTAAATCATCAATAAATTTTTATTTTAAAATCCGAAAACTTTAGTGAATAAAGCAATATAACTAAATTACTTGATAATTAATCTTAATAAGATTTATTGTTTATAAAGGTAAAAGTCTAGATAACATTTCTTCGATCTGTGTAAATCTTACTGAAGGCTGATGTTTTAATCTGTATAAATAGCTATATCTATTTATGTCAAGGTATGGAAACAAAAGTATAAAAAATGTTGCCTTTCTAAAAATATTTGTTATATTAGTTTACATAAGGCAATAAACCTTAAAAATAAACTTTGGAGTCCGAACCATGACAAATGCAAGCACAACAAAAGTCACTACTCCTGTAATTGAAGATCGCAACGCTTGGCGCTGGGGCTTTACCCCACAAGCAGAAATTTGGAACGGTCGCTTGGCAATGATTGGCTTTTCAGCAGCTATTTTGGTTGAAGTTTTTTCTGGTCAAGGCTTTCTACATTTTTGGGGCATCCTATAAGTTTTTATATTTAAGATGACCTATAAATAAAAAAACCTGGAGTGCTAATTCACTACCAGGTTTTTTATTGTTTTGTCAGTTGTCAGTTGTCATTTGTTTATTTACTAATGACCAATGACTAATGACTAATGACTGTTAACTAATTGACTACCGAATATATTCCTTGAGAACGCTGTTACGATTTGGGTGGCGTAACTTACGAAGTGCCTTAGCCTCAATTTGACGAATCCGTTCGCGGGTGACGTTGAAAATCTGGCCGATTTCCTCAAGGGTTTTCATGCGACCATCATCCAAGCCGTAACGTAGTCTGAGGACATCGCGTTCACGGGGACTGAGACTGTCGAGGACTTTTTCCAGGTCTTCGCGCAGAAGATTTTTGGAAACTTGGTCTTCTGGTGTCTCACCATCGGATTCAATAAAATCGCCCAATCGAGAATCTTCTTCTTTACCAATAGGCGTTTCTAATGAAATAGGCAACTGGGCAGATTTTGCTATAAACCGCAATTTCTCAATGGTCATTTCCATCCGAGTGGCAATTTCTTCCTCGGTTGGTTTGCGACCCATTTCTTGAGACAGTAACTTGGTAGTTTTCTTAATCCGAGAGATGGTTTCGTAAAGGTGAACTGGAAGACGAATTGTGCGGGATTGATCTGCGATCGCGCGGGTAATTGCTTGACGAATCCACCATGTAGCATAAGTTGAGAACTTATAGCCTTTTTCGTGGTCAAACTTTTCAGCGGCACGAATCAAACCGAGACTGCCTTCCTGAATTAAGTCTTGGAACGACAAACCACGATTCATGTACTTCTTAGCAATTGAAACCACAAGACGGAGGTTAGATTGCACCATCTTATCTTTCGCTCTGCGACCAACATGCAGGCGATAACGAAAAGCTGGTAAGGGCAGTTGTACTGCTTCTGCCCATTCACTATCTCGAGGATCGCGATCCAACTGTTCTGAGAGTCTTTCCCGCACCCTCTCTAATTCCAGTAAATCGGCGATTTTCCGCGCCAATTCGATTTCTTCGTCTGCCCGCAACAGCCGAATTCTACCAATTTCTTGCAAGTAAAGCCGAATGGAATCTTCTGTGTAATGCTTTTTCTTGCTTTGTGTCCGACGACGCGATTTAGCGGCTTTTCCAGACTTTGCGTCGTCCTCATCAGACTGAGGCTCTAAAAATTCATCGTCACCTTCATCGATGATAAGCAAGTCCTCTTCATCATCTATTAAGAGTTCTTCTAACTCGAGCTCAGGCTGATTCATTATTTCTAGGTCAGGCTGATATATGCTTTCGAGTACGTTGTTAGCCTGGTTCATGCCGCGTTCCTCATGCTCCTTGCAGAATCAATTACTCAAGATGTGTTTACTGCTCTTTTAAACGAGCCAATTGTCAACCGAAAATAAGCTTTTTGGCAGATTTGCCAGAAATATTTTCGGATCTTTTGCACCTCCGGTAGGAGGTTTTTTTACTTTAGTTTAAGCCATTCCTAAAAGTGATTTGCTCGCCCTAGTAAATGTTATATGTGTTGCTATCACATACTGCTTTCAACTAACTGGTCAAAAAAAATACTCGTCTTTCTGAAAAAATTTGCCACTCTATACTAATGAGTTCAGACTGCTGGCAGATTTTCTTATAAAGACTCTTCCGATTGTAGCCTGTTTCACAGAAATTGCACTCTTTTTGTGTATTAATCATGAACTCCCAGAGTAATTATTAGCCACCATTACCAAAAAGACATTAAAAACAAGAGTTATACCCTGAAATTTTTCTCCACTTTTCGGAATTGCAGTGACGTTCTTATTACATTACAAAGTAAGTACGCTTGCTCCTGCTCGATTTCATGTATTTTACACAACATTAATTACTTAGGAAGAGTGCATTGTATGTTAACTCAGACGACAAGTATTAATCTAGCCATTTTTACATTTCCTTCATAAATTACGCATTCCTGAGATTAAAGCTAGTCTCTCGATTGGGTAAATACAACCAGGGTGGCGGTGCTTGCCTTAAAGAGTTAACCTTCTGCTTACTAATTACCTGAACTGAGGAGTTGAGGCTGTAGCATATCGACCTGATGGCAGATCAATTTAGGTTTAACTAATTCGGCCTTATTCACACGTTAGCGCACTGTGGCGATTTCAGCCCTATGAAACTTGACAAACTCTTCTTATTGTATACAAGGATATTTTAATCAATTCAAAAACAATTTGTCCTGTGGATTTGCCAGTATAGTCCTATTTCTGGCAAAACTTCATTAGATACATACGATACAATCGCGATCGCTACGGCAGTACATGAAGATATTAACAAGTTTTCAGCCAGATGGTGTGTGCTTCCAGTAGCATTATCTGAAGCCGAGAGAACCCAGAAAATTACCTGATAATTTTAGTTACAAAGCTGGATTGCGTAACTTAATTGTAAATTTCAATACTTATATTTCGGTAACTTTCTGTCATCTTATGATGAGAAATCCTCAAAATACTTATTAATTGCTGTTTGATAGATGATATTCAGTGATTTTCTTAAAGCATAACAAATGTGTTTCTAGTTGGTGGACAAAATTAATTAGCTAGTCAGTGCAAAAAGTATTGTGCCAACTAGCTTTCCAGTAAAGTTGGTAGTTTTGCTAACACTAGAAGATTGAATTTTCGTCAGATATTGACAATAAGCAAATTATATGAGTTATCAAAAATTTCAAATTTACGTAAGAGTTACGGAATAACATAGACGGTTGGCGTAGCCTCTCGTAGAGAAGCGGCTTGGCGAAGGCTACCGCAGAGGTACAGTTGTATAAAGCATTTATGAAATCTTGCTTTGTCATCACCCAAAAGAAGTATTTTTATAGAAGCCTAGGAAATAAAAAAGGTAATGGGTGAAAACGTATCACTCATTACCAATGTCACAAATTATTAGAGTAGTGGTAGGGAATTGATATTAAATATCTAAATCGGTGAAGTTGAGTTTAGAACCATAAGTTTCGATAAATTCTCGTCTGGGTGCGACACGATCGCCCATTAAAATTGTAAAGATGCGATCAGCTTCAGCAGCGTCCTCAATTTCGACTTGCTTCATTTTGCGGGTTTCTGGGTTCATGGTGGTGTCCCAGAGTTGTTGTGGCATCATTTCACCCAAACCTTTGAAGCGTTGGATGGTATAGTTGGCGTTAGCAGGGAATTTGGCGATCGCTTGATTCTTTTCGCGATCGCTATAGCAATACTCATGATTACGTCCCCGTTCTACTTTAAACAGTGGGGGACAAGCAATATAAATAAAGCCTTGTTCGATGAGCGCTCGTTGATATCGATAGAAGAATGTTAACAACAAAGTACGGATGTGCGCTCCATCTACGTCAGCATCCGTCATGATGACTATGCGGTGATAACGCAGTTGGTTGGAATCGAATTCATCACCTTTGACACCTAAACCGAGGGCTGTAATTAACGATTGAACTTCGTTATTTTTATAAATTTTAGCGTCGTCGGTTTTTTCAATGTTAAGAATTTTACCACGTAGAGGCAAGATAGCTTGAGTGCGGCGATCGCGTCCTTGTTTGGCACTCCCGCCTGCTGAGTCCCCTTCCACGATGAATATCTCAGATTCGCTAGGATCACGAGAACTACAATCTGCTAATTTACCAGGTAATGGCGAAGATTCTAGTACAGATTTGCGTCGAACTAATTCCCGCGCATGACGCGCTGCTTCTGCGGCTTTGAAAGCTTGGATAGCTTTATCTAAAATTGAATCTGCGATCGCCGGGTGAAATTCTAGATATTCGGTGAGGACTTCTCCCACCAGAGAATCGACAATTCCTCGTACTTCGGTGTTACCGAGTTTGGTTTTGGTTTGTCCTTCAAATTCTGGATCTGGCACTTTAACGGAAATTACCGCAGTCAAACCTTCGCGGACGTGTTCACCACTGAGGTTAGTTTCATTCTCTTTAATTTTATTGCGCTTGCGAGCGATCGCATTTAATGTCCGAGTCAAAACCGCCTTCAACCCTTCTAAGTGCGTACCACCATCTACCGTGCGAATATTGTTAGCAAAACCTAGCACATTATCCGTATAAGCATCAGTACACCATTGCAAAGAAACTTCCACTTGTACGTTGTTGCGTTCGCCCTGTACATAGATAATTTCTTCATGCAGGGGTTGCTTCTCACGGTTCATGTAAGCAATGTACTCTTTGATCCCACCCTTGTAATTGTAGGATTCTACCTTCGGTGTATCGCTTTTTAGTAGTTCTAGCCGATTATCGGTAAAGGTAATTTTGACACCTGCATTCAGATACGCCAATTCCCGTAGGCGACCTGATAAAGTGATGTAATCAAACTCAATGCTAGTTGTAAAGATTTGGGTATCTGGCTTGAAAGTGACAGAAGTTCCAGTTCTCTCTTCTTTGTAAGGCTTGGTTTGCAGTTCGGTAACTGGGATACCGCGTTCATAGCGTTGGAGATGAACCTTTTTATCTCGCCAAACTGTAACTTCTACAACTTCAGATAGGGCATTAACAACAGAAATACCAACCCCGTGCAATCCTCCAGAAACCTTGTAGCCACCGCCGCCAAACTTACCACCAGCGTGTAGTACCGTCATCACGGTTTCTAAAGCTGATTTCCCGGTGCGCGAGTGAGTATCAACGGGAATACCGCGACCATCATCTGTTACAGTTACGGAACCATCAGCGTTGATATCCACCTCTATATGAGTGCAATGACCCGCCAAAGCCTCATCGATTGAATTGTCCACCACCTCGTAAACTAAATGGTGGAGTCCTCGCGGCCCGGTGGTACCAATGTACATTCCTGGTCGTTTGCGGACGGCTTCCAGACCTTCCAGAACTTGAATCTGATCGGCACTGTAACTGCTCGTCATGTAAACTCTCCTGATGCGTGGGGTTAAACTCGCCTAAAAATAAATAAAAGCAAAAACACTCCAAAATTGTAACACAAAAGCCTTGCTAGCGTCTGTAGGGCATTTTCAAGAGAAGTTTATACTAGGGTTGCACTACCGTGCAATAAGGCCAAACTTGGGCATGGGAGAAAGAGAAGAAAATTAATGATTAATGACTAATGACTAAATTAATTGTGATTTGTGGGGCGACGGCAACGGGTAAATCGAGTTTGGCTTTGGCTTTGGCGATGCGGTTTGGTTCTGTAATTATTAGTGCCGATTCTCGTCAAGTTTACCGTAAGTTTGATATTGGGACGGCAAAACCAACTGTGGCTGAACAAAAATTAGTGCCGCACTATTTAATAGATATCTGCGATCCCACAGACACGATGACAGTAGCAGACTACCAGGAACAAACACAAGCGTTAATTGCTTCTGTTGATGTTACGCCACTTTTGCTAGTTGGTGGTACTGGTTTATATATCCGTTCCATTGTTCAAGGAATGAAAATTCCGAGAGTCGCACCACAAACTGAATTGCGATCGCAACTTGAATCTCTAGGTCAGCTTCAACTCTACGCCATGTTACAACAAGTTGACCCCGTTGCAGCACAAAAAATTCATGCTAATGATTCAGTACGAACTCTAAGAGCATTAGAGGTATATTATGTTACTGGATACCCGATTTCCGAACAACAAGGGGAGAATCCGCCGAATTACCCGATTTTGCAAATTGGTTTGGATTGCGATGTTGAAAAGTTGGGGAATCGGATTAAACAGCGTACTGACCAAATGATAGCAGATGGTTTGGTTGCGGAGGTGGAATATCTTTGTCAAAAATATGGCACTGATTTGTCTTTGTTGAATACTTTGGGCTATCAAGAAATCAAGCAATATTTAGCTGGGGATATTTCCTTAGATGAAGCGAAAGAGTTAATAGTTTTGCATACACGACAATTTGCCAAGCGACAACGCACTTGGTTTCGCGCATATCCCCAAATTGAATGGTTTGATGCGAATAATCCTGATTTATTAGATAAGGTTTGGCATCGGATAAATGAGTTTACAAATTGCGCTCATTCTTCGTGAGATTTTTGCTCATATTATAAAGACGCAAAATTTTCGCGTTTTTACATGAGTGTCCTAGAGAGTTTCGGGATCAATGCCCATAGCTCGTAGCCGTTCTGCTAAAATTTGGGTGCGTTGTTCAGCTTGTTCGGCGCGTTGTCGTTCCTGTTCGGCGCGTTCATCTCCAGTTAGCAAAACAGTACCATCTTGGTAGCACCAGCGTAACCAAGTATCCTGTCTATCTTCAAATTTACCTTCCCATAGAGTTATACCTAAACCAACTTGTTCTAACCAAGTTCCTGAAGTTTCAAAGTAGCGTGTTCCTCTAAGTTCATAAACATGCAGGATTTTTTCTGCTAATTGCTGATTTGGGTCATATACGATGTAGTAACTAGCCCGCATGTGTTCATAAATTCGCAGTTTTTTCTCCAGTTCATCACCTTCTTTATTAGAGACAATTTCGAGGACAACTTCTGGAGGTTTGCCAAAACGCCAAACCATATAACAACGATTTTGTTTCTCCCACCAATTTTGAGGTACTTGGACATCTAAGCTGAGAAAGACATCAGGGACAATGGGTGGTTGAAGGTCTGTGTAGTAAATACCTACATTCGCTTCAGCTAAAAAAGTTTGGTTTTGTAGAGAACTGTAAAGAGATCCGACTAAAAGGCGTTGTTGTTTGGCAGATGCGAAATTGTCCACAGGTGTATCATTTTCAGTTACTAGCTGGTTGGCATCTGGCACATAGTAATCATCATCATTGATTAGAACTTGCTGAACCATGACTTTATCCAGTATTAAGAGCGTTATTTCTAGGTTAATTGATTGGGGATAGAAGAGTGCTGAACTAGATATTTAGAGAAACGTATCTGGCAAGTATCTCTTGTTTTCTCAATTAGAAATAGACTAACTGACTTAAAAAGAAGGCAAGGGTTGCACTACCCAAAGGGACTGTCAAATTGTCAATACCCAAAAAAGAAAAAGCCTCTAAAACTGTAGCGATAAATGCAACCGCAAGTGATATTACCCAAGTTTGCCAACTGTTTCCTTGATTTCCAACTAAAATCAAAATACTGATGAAATAGCTAACCAGCATCATAGTTAGGGAGCCTTCCCAACTTTTTTGTGTGCCAAAGACTTTATATTTGTGTGTACCAAAGCGTTGTCCAATTAAGGCTGCTAGTCCATCTCCCCAAGTCATGATCAAAATTCCTAGTGCTGCGTACTGGGGTTGTTGTAAGTACCAGAAGCTGGCAACTAAAATACCGAAACTAACAGAGTAAAAAAATGTCCCGAAACTTTGCCGCCCAACGCTATTAATACCAGGAAGAATAGGCAATCGGTAGGATAATAAGGTGATTGCACTCGCTAGAATGGAAGCTGTAATCCCTACACTGGCGGGGATATCTAGCCACCAAGCAAGTAAAATTACATTACCAGTGCCAATATGAACTATCTTCCGCACGATTTCTGGCTTGTCGGCAAAGCGGTTTACCACCCATGCAATTACGAGGATGAGTAACACCCAAATTGCAGTAATTGCAATTTGCAGCCATAAAACCGGAATTGAGGTTAAGTCAGAAAATGTAATCAACAAAGATGTAACAAAATGAAAAATTTTACCTCTGTTACTAATTTATAAGATTTAGGTAACTGCAATGAAACTATTATTTATTTGGCTGATTCGGGGCTACCGAATGTTTATCTCGCCGTTGTTTCTCCCAACTTGTCGCTTTCAACCAACTTGTTCGATGTATGCTATTGAAGCTATTGAACGATTTGGAGTGTTACGTGGTAGCTGGATGGCAACTCGGCGGATTTTGCGCTGTCATCCGTTTCATCCAGGTGGTTACGATCCAGTGCCGGAGGTGGTGGAAAAGGTTAAGGAGGAGTAGTTTTGTGCAAATGGTGGGGAATTGAGGGGTGGAGTTTAAACGCAAAGGGGCGCGGAGGGACGCAGAGAATCAGAAGAGGGGTAAATTATTAAAGGATGTATTCGTGGGTATAGGTATTTGGGGAGATGTCAACAGATGAGGTTGTCATCTAGCGTGGGAAGGTTGAATAATTTAATTTAGACTTACGATGATTAATTTTACTGCGATTTCTATACCAGAACCACAAATTCCTACTCCTGGCCCGAGTCCGCTACCTAGCCCCAATCCTGAGCCGAATCCGCTACCTAGTCCTGAACCTGTACCGGGGCCAGCGATTCCTCAACCCTTGCCGGGGCCTGTACCAGAAACAGTACCTGCTCCTATTCCTCAGACGGTTCCAGGGCCAATTCCCCAAACCATACCGGAACCTGTTTAGATTACCTTGGTAATGTAATCCAAAATCTCACATCTAAAATCCAAAATGCTAAGAGCCGGAATTGTCGGACTTCCCAACGTCGGAAAATCTACTTTATTTAATGCTGTAGTTGCTAATGCCAAGGCAGAAGCAGCTAACTTCCCTTTTTGCACGATTGAACCGAATGTCGGCGTTGTCGCAGTACCGGATGAACGGTTAAATGTTCTTGCTAAGATTGCCACTTCGGTACAAACTATCCCGGCGCGGGTGGAATTTGTAGATATTGCCGGTTTAGTTAAAGGTGCAAGTCAGGGTGAGGGACTAGGAAATCAATTCCTGTCCCACATCCGAGAAGTTGATGCGATTGTCCATGTGGTACGTTGTTTTGAAAATGACGATATTATCCACGTTGCTGGTTCTGTTGATCCAGCACGAGATATTGAAATCATTAATATAGAATTAGGTTTATCAGATTTATCACAAATTGAGCGGCGAATTGATCGCACTCGCAAACAAGCTCGTACCAACAAAGATGCACAGTTTGAAATCACAGTTTTAGAAAAATTAGCTGCGGCTTTAAATGAAGGTAAATCGGTGCGTCAGATAAGTTTGAATGAAGAAGAAGAAGTCATTATTAAAGGGCTGGATTTGCTCACTTATAAACCGATTATCTACGCCGCGAATGTATCTGAAGATGAGTTGGCAACTGGTAATCATTTTGTGGAAACAGTGCGGCAAATCGCAGCAACAGAAAATGCCCAAGTTGTGATAGTTTCGGCTCAAGTTGAAGCTGAATTAGTGGAATTACCAGAGGAAGATAAAGCTGATTTTCTTGCATCTTTAGGTGTGGAAGAAGGCGGTTTGAAATCGTTGATTCGGGCAACTTACTCGCTTCTCGGCTTGCGGACATATTTTACCTGCGGCCCTAAAGAAACCCGCGCTTGGACAATTAATGCCGGAATGTCTGCACCTCAAGCTGCTGGTGTAATTCACAGTGATTTTGAGCGGGGATTTATTCGCGCTGAAACTGTCGCTTATAAAGATTTGGTAACAACTGGTTCGATGAATGCTGCGAAGGAAAAAGGGTTGGTTCGCAGTGAAGGAAAAGAATATGTTGTGCAAGAAGGGGATGTAATGTTGTTCCGATTTAATGTGTAGGGGTAATTAATTAAGTGGCCGTTATCAATCAGATAATGGTCAACTTATACCAAATTGCGATCGCCTACGGTGGGGATACCGTTGGCGAAATATTACTTAATATAAAAACAGTCATTTTTCCGTGTAATACATGGAAAGGTAGAACTATCTTTCCATGTATTACACGGTAATAAAAAATTACGTTAGCTGCCTCAATTATCAATAAACTAGAAGAAATACCTTTGGAGGCAGTATATGTGCTTACATCTCGAAGAAATTCCTCCTATTCCCGATGAAACGGTACGTGTAGCCAAGGCTGCATTTCCAAAAGGTAATTTATATATGCGCTTGCGCGACGAACTGGGAATCTTGTTTCAGGATGAAGACTTTGCATCTGTATATCCTCTAAGGGGGCAGTTAGCACAAGCACCGTGGCGACTAGCGATGGTACTGATAATGCAATTCTTAGAAAACCTGTCTGATAGACAAGCAGCTTCTTCAGTACGAGCAAGAATTGATTGGAAATATGCTTTATCGTTAGAATTAACCGACTCAGGCTTTGATTTTAGTGTTTTGAGCGAATTCCGTGACCGACTAATTGCCGGGGGAATCGAGCTGCAAATACTAGACAAGATGCTCTCAAGATTTCAGGAATTAAAACTACTATCAGCCAGAGGAAAACAGCGCACCGATTCTACCCATATTCTGGCAGTAGTCAGAGAATTAAGTCGATTAGAAAATCTAGGGGAAACTCTCAGGTATGCTTTGAACGCTGTAGCAGAAGTTGACCCAGGTTGGCTTAAGTTACTGGCTCCTCCTGAGTGGTACGACCGATATTCAAAACGTTTTGAAGATTATCGACTGCCCAAAACTACGAGTGAGCGAGAAGCATTGGCTATCCTCATTGGGGCAGATGGCTTTTGTTTACAAGCGCAGTATCCGTTGGAAAAAAACTCAAGATGCTGATGGAAACCAAGTAATTCGTATTAACTTCCGTGCTGGCGATTGTTCAATTTGTCCTGTTCGCTCTCACTGCACCCGCGCACAAACCAAGCCACGTAGCTTGACTTGTGCAAGGTTCTCAATCGTTTCATTGCTGAACTAATCGGTTCAGTTTAGCTGTTTGGGGAATTCGCCAACGGTATCCGCCGGGGCTGCGATCGCTCTTGAAGCCTGTCCGGAGCGTTCGCGCAGCGTCTCGTAGAGAGGAGGAACGACGTTCGCAAGAGCGTGTCGCAGACAAGCAATCGACTTTAACTACAGGATTATGTGATTACTTCGCTCCGTTATCACTGCGCTCGTAATGACAATTTAAGGGGTCTATAACGCCTGAAACCCTTTCAGATAGTACTTGTGTGTACACCGTAGCTAAGTTGGAGAGAGAAATAGAAGTGAGGTTTTCCAGATGCCGTGAAAAGTCAGACAGGCTCCCACTGATTGTCTTTAATTTTTAATCTTTAATTTTTAATTTTTAATTCCCTAAAGGGGCTGACTTGGGCAAGCAAATAGTGAAACAAGTTCTACCTGGCTGTGATTCAAATGAGAGTGTACCGTGATGACGATTTTCTACAATCCGGCGAACAGTTTCCAAGCCGAGTCCAGAACCACGCCCCACTGATTTGGTGGTGAAGAAAGGTTCAAAAATGCGGGTTTTAATTTCAGGTGGAATTCCACTACCAGAATCGATGATGTCAATATGGGCAAAGCGATCGCAATGGTGTGTTGTAATTTCCAGCAGTCCCTTACCATCCATTGCATCTATGGCATTATCAATCAAATTCGTCCACACCTGATTTAGTTCACTCCCATAAGCAAGAATTTTGGGAAGATGTTGCTCGTAATTACGTTGTACTTGGATGCCGCACTTGAGTTTATGAACAAACAGTCGCAATGTATCTTCTAAACCTTGATGCACATCGACTTCTTGCTGAACGCCTTGATCGAGGTAAGAGTATGACTTCATCGCTTGCACAAGTTCGGAAATTCTCTCGGCTCCTCGTAAACCATGTTTAATCATTGACATGACTTCAAATGAGAGCGATAGCCAGTGCAATCCCATTTCTCGCAATTCAGTCTCGTCGTTGCGCCAACGTTCCATCATCTTATCTAGGGTTTCGACCTCAACACCACCTTCTGCTAAAGGTTCGGCTAATTTCCATGCCTGCTTCACACCATAATCTTCTAACCATTCCAGCAAGACATTTTCGCGATCGCTTAATGTCACTGGATCTAGGCGATTATTTAAAATCGCATCATAGCCTTGATCCCGGATTCTCAACCAGTCTTGAGTATGGGCTTCTTCAACATTGCGTTGCCCATAAACTAAGTTCATTCGTTGTAGTTCCAGGATAGCGGCTGGCATTTCCCCTAAAGTCCGAACGAGGGCTGAAGCTGGGTTGTTGAGTTCATGAGCTAGACCGGCGGAAAGTGTCCCTAAAGCCGCCATCTTTTCCCGTCCCCGAATAAAAGACTCTAATCCCCGCATCCGACGTTCCATAATGCGGAAGACCATCCGCTCAAAATTACGACATTCATGGAGCAGTTTACGGAAATCTTCTCCTTTTAATTGATAGAGGTGGCAATTTGTCAATGCCCGCATTGTGACAGGTGCAGGTTCATCTGTGAGGACTGGAATTTCACCAAAAAAGGATGGGGCTTCGTGTTGCCCGATGGGAATTTCAACTCCTTCACTGCGGCGGGTGATGTTGATTTTACCTTTGACTAAGATAAATAAGCGACATGCAGGGTCTCCCTCATGAGACAACACTTCTCCACCAGAAAGTTCAACTGTTTGAGCGCGATCGCAAACCCACTCCAATTGCTCTTGAGAAAGCTGTTGAAACGGGTCTAAGTTGATCAATTCTTCAATACACAACATGAATCAACCTCCTTAGTTTTTCCTGTTCCAGCTAAACATTGCTCAGGTAGCGGTGAACGAATTGAATAGCGATCGAGCCTTCACCCACACCGGATGCCACCCGCTTAATTGATCCAGATCGCACATCTCCGGCTGCAAATATGCCAGGAACGTTGGATTCTAGCAAGAAAGGTGAGCGTTCCAAAGGCCAACCTAGAGGAGATTTGCCATTTTGCGTTAAGTCGGGGCCTGTGACGATAAATCCTTGAGTATCGCGTCGAATAATACCATCGAGCCAATCAGTTTTGGGGATAGCACCAATGAAGATGAAAAGCGATCGCGCTGGCATGGTTTCAGTTTGTCCAGTCTTGGCATGGGCAATCACAATTTCTTCTAGATGTTCATCTCCCTTGACTTCCACAACGCTGCAATCTGTACAAACTTGGATATTTGCAGTCGCCGCAATTTGGTCAATCAAGTATTGGGACATACTCAATGAAAGCGACTCGCCCCGCACCAGCATAATCACTTTGCTGGCATATTTAGAAAAGTGCATTGCTGCTTGTCCGGCAGAATTTGCCCCACCTATGAGGTAAACCTCTTCATTGCTACAGGCGATCGCCTCAGTCATGGCAGCACCGTAATAAATTCCGGCTCCTGTCAGCTTTTCGGCTCCTGGGACATTTAGCCAACGGTAGGAAACTCCGGTTGCAACTAAAAGTGCATGGCAACTAATCTCACTGCCATCCGCCAATTGCAGAACCCGATAAGGATCTTGCAGCTTAACTCCAGTTACTACTTGAGGAGTGAGGATTTCTACCCCAAATCGCCGCGCCTGAGTGACTCCCCGCCTGGCTAAATCGCTGCCGCTCAAGCCAACAGGAAATCCTAAATAGTTTTCAATGCGCGAACTTGTGCCTGCTTGACCGCCTGGTGCTTCACGCTCAATTAACACTGTACTCAATCCCTCAGAAGCGCCATAGACTGCGGCTGCCAGTCCAGCAGGGCCAGCACCGACGATCGCCAAGTCATAAAATGGTCGCTCTGCCTGGGTTTGCAGCCCAATTTTAGCGGCAATCTCTAAATTAGATGGTTGGATTAATCGGGAACCATCGGGAAACAGCACCAAGGGCAATTGCTGCCTGCCATCAGCTTGGGCGTATTCTATTAATTTGGCTGCATTTGGCTCTAGTTCAATATCCAACCACTTGTAGGGAATCTGGTTACGCGCCAAAAAGTCTTTTACCTGATGGGAAAAAGGCGACCAGCGATTACCAATGACTCGAATCCCTTCAAAGGGTGGACGGAATCCTGCTAGCCAGTCATCTAGTAAATCATCCAAAACTGGATATAGCCGCTCTTCTGGTGGATTCCAGGGCTTGAGTAGGTAATAATCAAGCCTGGCACTATTAATTGATTTAATCGCAGCATCCGTATCTGCATAGGCCGTCAGCAAAGCACGTTTGGCATCAGGAAAGATGACTTTTGCCTGTTCAAGGAACTCCACACCTCCCATTTGAGGCATTCTTTGATCCACCAAGAATAAAGCAACTGCTTCATTCCGTAATTTGAGTTGCTGTACCGCGTCCAGAGCGGTAATACCGGAATCTGCCCGAACAATACGGAAGCGATCGCCATACTGATGCCGCAAGTCTCGTGACACCGCTTGCAACACTTCTGGATCGTCATCGACGGTTAAAATTGCAGGTTTCGCCATAACTACTGTTACTTAACAATTACAGTACTTAGCTGTTATCTTCAAAAATTTGTCGTTAAAATATCTACTGTTTAACCAGTTGCTTTAAACGAAAGTATGCCTCTTCTGGTGTCAGCGCTTCTGATTGACTTTCATTAGGTATATAAAATACCCAAGTATCTGGAAAGTAATGCACCACAAAACTGGGAATCAGACCCAAACTTACTGCTTGCTTTCCAAGCTTTTCAGCTTGTTCCTCTAAACTCAGTTGGTCATGAAATGGGTGTTCAGCCATACTTTTCATCTCCCTGCACTTTATTTGACCCTGGAAGAACGTTCAATACCCAGATTGCACGAATCACTTTTAAGTAATTTACTATGTTTCAGACTGAGCTTGAGAATATTTAGGTTTACTACCACAATATTTTCAAATATGGTTTTGTAGAGAATCATAAAGCTATTTTGGTCATTCCAGGTAACGCGCGGTTTCACAGCCCATACAGCATGGGGAATATTACTGGTCTATCGCATTAATTTTGAGGGATAAGAGAATGAACCGCTTACTCCTGCAAGGTTAAAGGTTTTTTCTTTCCCCTTTCCCCCGCCCCTTATCCCCAGAGGGGGCCCCACCTTCCCCTTTTCCCCTTAACCGACAAGTATTGGAACCACTATTGGTCTGTCTCATTAATTCTGAAGGGTTATAAAAGTTCGTAGTAAGGACTTTAGTCCTTGATTTGAGCGATAAATCGCTCACTACAAACCTAGCAAAATTAATGCGATAGACCACTATGCAGTTTAAGGATTTTGGCACTAACCCAAGCGTATTTCTATAAGTAAGTTGGCAGAATAAAATCAAACTATGTAAAGGAAAATTAACTAGGCTAAAACCCTTATGCCTATTGCCCTATCCCAACAACAATTATTTACGCCCACTTACTTGTATTTGGATGTTTTACACATTCTTTAATTGATTAGTGAAGTGAAATCCCAATCCAGCAGTGTAGCAATCTGAGCAGGTAGAGTAACTGGATCAAAAGGTTTGAGAATTACACCTGCAACTTCATACTGTCGCAGAATTTGCGAATTCAGCCATCGTACTACTTTAGCACTAAGCAGGACTACAGGAATAGCTTGAGTTTCTGGATTATTTCTGATTTTATTTATAAGTTCAAAACTAGCAGTATCACGGATTGAGATATCTAATACAATTGCATCGGGACTATCGCGTACTGCACTCTGTAATCCTTCCAATGGAGAATCTGCTGTCACCACATTCCAACCAGCTAAATCTTGGAGGCAAAGTTTTACTATCTCACGTACATTCAATTCATCATCAATTAGCAATATCGTTTTGCTAATTGTATTTACCTCCTTTACTATATTCATTTCATTTAATTAGACTTTCCTATCATTCAAAATATTTTTATCTGTAACTAAGAAAGATAAATCCAAAAAATAAAAAACTAATGAAGATATAGGATTTGTTACAAAACTTCAATATTAATTGTCCCAACCCAGAATTTCTATAACTTCTTTGTAAATAGAGTTGGGTTTAAAAGGTTTGGTAATCACCCCAGCAATTCCGATCTGAGGTAAACGGGTGCGATCGCGAGAGTTAGCCAGAAAATGATGGCAAATGTAACATTTTTGAAATAATTCGAGTGTGAAGAATAGTATCAATGAAACAAAAATTGCAGCTAAGGGTAAGAGATGAACTGCTGAGTTCTCTGTCCGAAACGCAGTTTCCAATCTGGATTTGTCTCCTTTTTCTGCACCCTCGCAGACATTAGTGCAATTACCTTAAACTCTCATTGATGCGAAAGGTATCAATGATTTTTCATAAAAATGTTTCTCACTGCATTGTACAAACAGATTACAAAGACTGAACCTCTCAGTTTTGAGACATAACTTTACTCAATTGAACAAATTTAGGAGACTGGATTAATGTTAGATGCCTTTACCAAGGTTGTTTCCCAGGCCGATACTCGTGGTCAGTTAGTCAGTAACGAGCAAATTGATGCTTTGTTGGCTGTGGTTAAAGATGGTGCGAAGCGCACCGATGTTGTGAACCGGATTACAAGTAACTCTTCAGCGATCGTCACCAATGCAGCTCGTGCATTGTTTGCAGAGCAACCCCAGTTGATTGCTCCTGGTGGAAATGCTTACACCAACCGTCGGGTTTCTGCCTGTATGCGCGATATGGACATCATTTTGCGCTATGTCACCTATGCGATGTTCCTGGGAGATTCCAGCGTTCTGGACGATCGCTGTTTGAATGGTCTGCGTGAAACTTATTTGGCTTTGGGTGTTCCTGGGCCTTCCACGGGAATCAGCATCATCAAGATGAAAGAAGCTGCCATTGCGATCGCAAACGATCGCAACAATATCCAACCGGGTGACTGTAGCTCTTTGATGGCTGAATTATCCAGCTACTTTGATCGGGCGGCAGCAGCAATAAGCTAAAAGTCCGTAGGCTCTTTGTCCAGATAAAACTTTTTGAAACATTAGGAAAATATCATTTAAATGAAAACACAATTGACTGAAGCGGTTGGATCTGCTGATTCTCAAGGTCGTTACTTAGGCAACGTCGAACTTCAAATTGCATTTGGTCGCCTCCGCTTGGCTACCGCAGACCTGGAAGCAGCAAAGCAGCTGGGTTTGAAAGCTCAACAGTTGGCTGAAGGTGCTGCGAATGCAGTCTACCAAAAGTTCCCCTATACCACCACCATGCAAGGCAACAACTATGCTTCTGATGGTCGCGGCAAAGCTAAGTGCTTACGTGATATCGGCTATTATGTGCGGATAATTCAATACTGCCTGATTGCAGGCGGTACGGGCCCTGCTGATGATTATATGTTAGCAGGTCTGGCTGAAATGCACAGCAGCTTTGAATTGGTTCCCAGTTGGTATGCTGAAGCGCTCAAGTATATCAAGGCTAATCATGGTTTAACAGGCGATCCTGGACTTGAGATCAACTCCTACATCGACTACATCATCAACGCGCTCTAGTAGTCTGCTAAGGAAACTTTGTTTGGTTCTCAGTAGAGGGGCAGAGGAAAAAAGACTTGGTATTTGCCTCTCCTCTGCTCCTCTGCTTCCCTGCTCAAGAGTCTTCCTCCACCTGTCAATTTTGGGTTGGTAAATTACTAAACACAGGATCTCGCCAATATTTTAGATGCGTTTGCCTTGCGTTACTCTCTTTTTTCGTTGAGTAGGAGCAAGGTTTTCAAAGATAGCTTTAATCATGGCTGGCGTGAATTCTTTGGAAGATAAACCGTAGCGACCACCAATAATTTTAGGCAAAGATGCAGAGGAGCGCAGAGGTAAGGGAGAATCTAACTCTAATTTTACCTCTGATCCTCTGCTTTTCTGCTCCCCTACTCCCCATGACTCATGGATAGCAGCGACTACATCCAAATACAATGGTTCACCAGATGCGCCTGGTTCTTTGATGCAATCTAAAACTGCGATGCTACGGGTAGTTTCTGGCAAAGCAGCGACAAAACATTTGGCATCATAAGGGCGATATAGTTTAACTTTCAAAACCCCCACTTTCTGATCAAGGGTGTTCAGGTAATTTACTATTTCATGTACAGCTTCGCAACCGGAACCCATCAGCACAATAACTCGTTCGGCTTCTGGGTCGCCGTGGTATTCAAATAGTTGGTACTGTCGCCCTGTCATCGCAGCAAATTCATCCATGACTTTCTGGGTAATGTCTGGACAAGCTAAATAGTAAGGATTGACAGTTTTCCTGGCTTGGAAGTAAACATCAGGGTTTTGTGTTCTACCGCGCAAAACAGTTTTATTGGAGGTGAGGGTGCGTGACCGATGGGCGAATATTAATTCATTGGGAGTGAATTCTCGCAGGTCATCATCTGTTAAAGTCTCTACTTTGTCAATTTCATGGGAAGTACGAAAGCCATCAAAAAAATGCAGAAAGGGTATTCGTGATTCTAAAGTTGCCCGTGTTGCGATTAAAGCAAAGTCTTGTGCTTCTTGCACTGATGCGGCACACAACATGGCAAAACCAGTATCACGTGCTGCCATAACATCGCTATGGTCGCCGAAAATAGATAGAGCTTGCGCGGCTAGCGATCGCGCTGCTATATGAAAAACTGTAGGTGTGAATTCTCTGGCAATTTTGTACATATTGGGGAGCATCAACAATAACGCCTGCGATGCTGTAAATGTGGTTGTCAGTGAACCAGTTTGCAAAGCATCATGTACATTACCAGCAACACCTGCTTCACTCTGCATCTGTACCACTGAGGGAACAGTACCCCAAATATTGCGTTTACCTTCATTAGCCCAAGCATCCACCCACTCAGCCATTGGTGAAGAAGAAGTAAGCGAGTAAGTAATGACTTCATTTAGTCGATAGACGACTTGGGCAACAGCCTCATTGCCGTCTATAGTTGCAAAACTTCTGTTGTTCATCTTCTTACACCTGCGAGATTCTCTAAGCGCTAGTCACAATTAAATTGAGACTTTCAAAAAATAATCTCTAAATCTAAAGATTTGGTGAGGATTCTAGTTTTTTTACAAAAAAAATAATTAGGGAGACTGCGTTCGTTAATCTATTCGTGAAGTTAAGATGCAAATCCAGCAGTGTAGCAACCTGATAAAAGAGGCTAACTATATCAAAGAGTTTGAACTTAAAAATGCTTTATGGGTTTTAACAGTTCTTACTGCCAGATATAGTTTTTGAGAAATAAACCTCATCTATGTTGAAACCTAGAGTTTTTTAAAAGATATATTGATGTAGGTTGGGTGGAGTGAAACGCAACCCAACATTACCACCTTATTTACGTTGGGTTACGCTATCGCTGCACCCAAGCTACAAAACTACAGTTCTCAAGGTATATGAGCTTTATCATTCATTTTCAGAATGCATATCTAACTTAAATAATTGTCTGCAATTTGTCGTCACTGTTGGGGAGGAATGCCAATGCATCGACCTGCAATGTTAATGCATCGACCTGCAATGCTAATGCATGGACTTGCAATGCTAATGCATCGACCTGCAATGTAAATGCATGGACCTGCAATGCTAATGCATTGACTTGCAAAGATTAGCTCACGACGTTATGTTACACAGCAACTTTCAAAGATTTGTATGTAGACAACGACACGGTAGTATTTTTAAGAGGGTTGGAGGGATTAAAAGCTTATGGGTAATATTGAGAAAAATAAATTACAAAAATAAAAAACCAAAACTTCAAAATTAATCGTCCCATCCAAGAATCTCAGTAACTTCTTCGCAAATAGAGGTGGGTTCAAAAGGTTTAGTAATCACCCCGGCAATTCCAATCTGAGCGAAACGGACGCGATCGCTTGCTTGGACTTTCGCAGTTAAAAAAATCACTGGTATTGCTTGAGTCGCGGAATTTGCCTGAAGTTTTTCATATACTGCAAAGCCGTCCATGTCAGGCATAGACACATCAAGCAGAATCGCATCAATGGGTTCTGTCTGGGCGATTTTTAATCCTTCTTCCCCTGATGCAGCTGTCAGTGTGTCCCATCCTCCCAAGTCTTCTAAACAAGCTTGTACTAATTCGCGGATTCGTTCTTCATCATCCACAATTAACAATTTTTTTGTCATTTGTCATTCTCCCCCTGCTTCCCCTGCCTCCCCTGCTCCCTGCTCCCCTGCCCCTCTGCCCTCTGCTCCCCTGCATAATTTCCCGGTAATGGCAGAGTGAAGAAAAACGTGCTGCCGACACTAAGAGTACTTTCAGCCCAGATTTGCCCACCGTGCTGATCAATAATACTACGACAGATTGCCAATCCCAAGCCTGTGCCGCCTTTGGTGCGAGAATCAGAAGCATCTACTTGCTGAAATCGTCCAAAGATTGTTTCTAACTTTTCTGATGGGATGCCTCGTCCTTGATCGGTTATCTGGAACAGGACGCGATCTGTTTGCTGTTGGACACTCAGAGTAATAGTAGAATCGGCAGGCGAGAATTTAATCGCATTACCTAAGAGATTGGTGAGTGTTTGAACAATGGCATCAGCCGCCGCCCAAACTTGAGCATTGGTGGGGTGGATCTTAAAGGTAATATTTTGCTGATTGGCGATGCCTGCGGCGGGCTGCGCCAACGCTTGCACTCCCGCTACTGCTTGTTGAATTAAATCAGCCGCATTGCAGGTTGTTTTTTCTAACAAAGTTCGATCCGACTCTAAGCGTTCCAAATCGAGAATATCGTTGACAAGACGCACTAAGCGATCGCTGTCGATGGCTGCAATCTCAATCATCCGCTTAAACTTGTCTGGTTTTTTGTCGTAGATCCCACTTTGTAGTAAACCCAGTGCTGCGCGAATTGCAGTTAAGGGAGTGCGGAGTTCGTGACTAACGATGCCAATAAACTCACTCTTGATCAGATCAATTTGCTGTATTTCACTGATGTCTTCGGCAATCCCAGCAATCCTAACTAACTCTCCTAGTTCATTTTTGATCGGAAATGCGCGATCGCGAATCCAACGAATTGAACCATCAGGACGGATAATTCGATATTTTTTATCGTATTGCCCTGTTCTCATCTGTTCAACGATTTCAAATTCGACGCTCTGGCGATCTTCTGGGTGAATTGCATCGAACCAATCTGAATAATTTTGGTAAAGACTTTCACAACTGCTTTGCCAGATGGTTTCGTAAGCACTGCTTACATAGAGAACCTGCTGATTTTGAATATCGGTCATCCAAAATACTGCTTGGATGTTTTCTGCCAACTGACGAAACTTTTCTTCGCTTTGGCGTAAAGCTTCTTCAGTTTGTTTACGAATAGTGATATCTTGATGAACTGCAACTAGAACATCGCCGTAGTCGGGATGATTGAATATAGAAGTCGTCGCACTACACCAAAATGGTGTGCCATCTTTTTTAAGATTATGGACTTCATAAGTGGCTTCACTATTTTGTAAGACGGCAGACACAATGGCTTGATTTATATTTTCATCAGTTGACGATTCACTGGCATAGTTCACAATCGAAACATCCTGACCGTTGAGTTCACCAGATTCATAGCCAAACATCTGCTCAAATTTCGGATTGGCATAGACAATGATTCCATTATCGATTCTGACTAAGCAAATCCCTTCTGCCATATTTCGGGTGATTACAGCCTGAAGTTCTAGCTTATGCGCCTGTTCTAAAAGTATGAGCTGGGTTTGTTGCTGCTCTCTAACTGTTTCTTGCAGGCGATTATTTGTATCTGTTAGTTGTGCAGTGCGTTCTAGCACCCGTTGCTCAAGTTCGGTATTCAGTTGTTGCAGGGCAACTTGTGCCTGTTTACGCTCCATCAGTTCTGTTTGTAACTGTTCAAATAAAGCTGCTTGCTGGATAGCAATGCTTACCTGCGCTCCTAACTGCCGCAACAGGACAATTTCTGAAGATTGCCACTCACGAGGAGCTGCACAGTTATGAGCTGCTAGTAATCCCCACAATTCATCTCCCAATGAAACAGGAACGACCAGATTTGCCCTTACCTGGAGACTTGCCAAAAATTCAACGTGACAGGGACTAATCCCAGCAGTATAAATATCAGCTTTCGCAGTAACTAAGCCTTGTTTAAAGGGTTCAACGTTCTCTTCGCCAATGCAAGGGTCGTAAATCTGGAGTGGTAAAATCGCCATCCATTCCGGTACAACAGACTCAACTACGATTGTTCCACCCCAACCTGGATAAAATTGGAAGATAATGACGCGATCGCACTCAAGAAACTGCCGCACTTCATCGACGGTGGTTTGTAAGATATCTTGTAACTTGAGCGATCGCCGGATGCGCTGGCTCATCTCCATCACTAAGCGTTGTTGCTCAAATTGCTGTTGCAGCTTTTCTTGTGCCAGCTTGCGATCGTCAAGAGTCATCCGCAATTGCTCGGCATTTTCCTGAGACAATTGTTGGTTGAGTTGTTGAATCTTCTTTGTGCTGTACTTAAGATTGCCTGTTATCAGGTTAATTATCAAGGCAACCACTACGAAAAGACCTAGCCGCAATATATCTTCTGATTGATTAATCCCCAGTTGATATCGCGGCAGGATAAAAAAATAATCAATCGCCAGTGTCGAAAGCACAACTGTAACAATCCCTGGTCGAAAGCCACCATACCAAGTACTGGCGATGATAGCTATATAAAAAAAAGCACCAATAGTTGGAGATATAAACGGTTCTAGCCAGAGCGATAGCATTAAGGCGATCGCAGTTGAGCCAATAGCGACACCATAGACTAATAATCGCTGATAATTTCTCATTATTTTTTACCGAAGAAAGGCAGAGGGCAGTTTTTGCTGAAGGCAGGAGGAAGAAAATATATTTTTTGTTCTCTGCCAAACGGGTTTAAAGCCCCTAAATTTATTTATGAATAAAGATAAAAAGTGTATTTTGAGACGCGCAGCGCAAAAAATACAGCGTCTATTATAAATCCCCTAAATTTATTTATGGGGATTACCTCCTGCCTCCTGCCTTCCCCCTCCTGCCTCCTTAATTCTCCCTACCTGAGAGCGCCAGCGCGTTCTTTGAATGCGGCTTAGTACCCTTGTCACAAGTTCAGGCCCTAGCACTGGTTTGCTAATAAAATCATCGGCTCCGGCAGCAAAGGCTTGCTGAAGGGATTCTGCTTCAGTATGGGCTGTTACTACCAAAACAGGTAAATCTCCCCACTGGGCATCCTGTCGCACAACTTGGCACAACTCTAATCCATTAACTATTGGCATTTCTAAATCTAGTACTACCAAATCTGGAGATGTTGCCATCAAAACCTTCCAAAATTGCTGTGATTGGGAGAGGGTTGTTACTTCCACCCCCCAAGGGGTTAGCAACGCCGATAGTCCAGCCAGGATTACAGGGTCATCGTCTACGATTAAGACTTTAGCTTCAGAAATTTTCGGTTGAGGTAGGACACGAGCGATCGCCTGAAAAATCTCCTCGGTTGTCGCAGGCTTATGCAAAAATTGTCTAGCTCTTAAACGCGATACTGCCAATCGATCTGCCAAGGTATCTCGTCCTGTAAAGACAATCACTGGGATATTTGGCGATCGCTGTGCAATCTCGCTCAATAATATTAATCCGTCTTCCTCTGTTCCCGGAAAACTCAAATCGAGTAAAACTGCGTCAGGAGTTTTTAAAGCTAGACGCGATCGGGCCTCTGCTAAGTTGGGTGCAACCTTCATCCTGATCCCCCATGAGTCGGCTTCTGCTTGCAACTGCTCCGTCAACGTCGCATCATCATCAATTACTAACAGCCGATAAGTTTGCTTCATCGGGACGCTTTGAGCGGTGGAAGTGAC
Organism: Desmonostoc muscorum FACHB-395; assembly: GCF_014698035.1. Classification (GTDB taxonomy): domain Bacteria; phylum Cyanobacteriota; class Cyanobacteriia; order Cyanobacteriales; family Nostocaceae; genus Nostoc; species Nostoc muscorum_A. Next base: position 186,999 of record NZ_JACJSF010000002.1, on the reverse strand, counting down.
AGCAGGCTTAGTTAATTCTTGCTGTAATGTTGCTAGCAATTGCGAAAAATCAGAGATTTTATCTGTTAAGAGGGGGAAATTTGCAAGCAGCAAATGCTCTATTTTCCGTGCTAGCCGGGAACCTTCTGCATAACCGAACGTTCCCATCGAACCTGCTAGCTTATGGGCTTCGTGCAATGCTTGCTGATATAACTCTTTATTTAGATTCCCTGCTAAGAGTGCAATTTTTGCCTGCTCTAGTACTACAACCTGTGCGCCAAAGGAATTACGAAATCTTTCCAGCACTCGATTCACAGAAGTTATATCTTTGGGGCCGGGTTTCTTCTGCCCATCTTGATTTGTTTCCCCAACAGCGATAGAAGGATTAGGTACAGGCTTGATGCGATAGCCCATGCCATATACTGTTTCTAAAAATTCTTCTGTTAGACCTCCTGTTTTCAGTTTCTTTCGTAAGTCTTTAATATGAGTCGTAACCGCATTTTCAGTCGGTGCATCATCAAATCCCCAAAGCCGATCTAGAATCACTGCACGACTAAAGATGCGATCTGGGTTTTGCAAAAATAACTCCAGCAGTTTGTATTCTGTTACCGTAAGCAAAATTTCTTGCTCATTACAAGTCACTCTGCCGGCACTTAAATCTAAACAGATATTTCCCCAGGTTAACGTAGATGAATCACTCACTCCACTCCGCCGCAACAAAGACCGAATTCTTGCTAGTAATGCTTCCTGGTCAAAGGGCTTAATGACGTAATCATCTGCTCCCGCATCTAAACCCGCTACAATATCTGCATTAGAATTTTTGCCTGTTAATAACAGAATAGATTTACGGTAGCCTTGCCTTCTTAGTTGCCGACACAAGTTAATCCCATCCAGCTTAGGAATTAACCAGTCCAGCAAAATCAAGTCATATTCAACCGATATTGCTAGGTCTAGCCCAGTTTGTCCATTGCTTGCTACGTCGATAGTATAACGATTTGCACTTAACAACTCTGCCAATGCCGCACTAAGTAATACATCATCCTCTACCAACAAAATTTTCATAAGTTGCATCCAAAGAAGATGCTTATGACACCTTCGTGATCGCAATCAGCCTCTAATTTTAAATTCTTAACTCCGTTGCCAAATTTTAATTGTCTTATCCAAACTCCCGCTAACCAACATGTCGCCAGAAGCTGTGAAGGCTAATGCTGTGACTATATTTCCATGACCTGTAAACGTACCCAGCAACTCCCCGGTTTGTAAATGCCATAATTTGATGGTTTTATCAGCACTACCACTGGCGATAATTTGTCCATCAGGACTTAAGGCGATCGCATATACTTTATCTCTATGTCCTTTAAGTGTATGAAGTAATTCTCCAGTTTCCAATTGCCAAATTTTAATTGTTTGATCCCAGCTACCACTCACGAGCAGTTTAGCATCTGCACTGATTGCTAAGGAACGAACGATGTGAGAATGACCCATGAGGGTATGCAGAGGTTGTGCGTCCTTTAAACTTTTGATCCCCGTCTGGGGTGAAGTTCGCCAGACTTTGATTTTACGGTAGCTACCTGTAACTATAGTTTCCCCGTCTCGGCTCAAAACCAGAGAATGAGCAGCTGTATCATCTAAAGAAAGTGCGATCGTAACCTGACGATGCATCAAATCCCAAAACAAAATTTTTCTGTCATCTCCGCCTGTAGCTAACATTCTGCCATCTGGAGTAAAGGCAGCACACCGCACTATCCCATTATGTTTATGCAAAATATCTATCAAGTCTAAAGCACCTACGTGCCAAAGTTTAATTGTGGAATCAGCACCGCAACTCACTAAAGTCTGTCCATCTGAACTAAAAGCCAGGGAATTCACTTCATCCACTAGCCCAGGTATCACCCAAGGATATTCTGATAATGTATCTATTAATTCACCCTTGCTTAAATCCCAGAGTTTCGTTTCTCCACGACTACCACTTGCCAATATGGGTAAGGCTTTACCATTCTTGCACGCAAAACTGAAAGCTAGGCAATTAATACCTCTATTGTGCCCTTGTAAAGTTTGCCAGCATTCCCAGTCACCAACTATACCCTTAAGACAATGCTCTGGTGGTAGAGTCTGTATTGTATCTGCGATCGCTTTCTCATTAATTACTGGCGACGTGTCTTTTTTGCCAATAAGTGATTCTAAATACCAACTCAGACCACCGGCATACAACAAGTTACTCGGACTTATATACAGTTTTGGTTCAGTAAGTTCAATTTGATTTGCAGGTAAAAATCCTGTAATTATACTCTGTCTTTCGTATCCTAACTGACCTGTTGATGGATAAAACAAACAGAGAAAAATTAATACTTGGTGATTTTTTAAATCTTCTTGAGTAACCGACCATTTAATTTTGTCTTTCTTAATACCATTAAAACTTTCTCCATCAGCAACATAAACTTGAACACTTAGCTGAGGATTATCTTTTAGTACATAAGAAAATTTGCTTTCGCCACACAAATTTCCCTCATCATCTAAAATCATATTTTGCAAAGTATCTTGTGATACCTTTTTTACCAACTTCCCCAAACGTTCAGCTATCACCAGGTCAACGATTTTTTCCCGCAAAAGATAATCTTCCGCTTGGCGCTGGAAGTATTTGGGAAAAGGTATCGTCCAGTCGGGAGGCTCAGGATATTCTGGTGGCGTAGGCGGTGGATTTTTGGCAAGAACTTCTGCTTGTTGGCGAGAAAATTCTTGGAGTCTAGCCAATGGTTCGCCCCAAAAAGCCATCATTTCAGTGTGACAACCCTTGACTTGACTTTCCAATAAAGATAAGTCATAAGTTTTAGGTTTCTTCACACGTTGAAGGAAGTCAGCTTGTTGAAATTTAAGTAAGCTAATCCAATCCATCTGCATTCCTGCGGCAAACTATTGCATACCTACGGTAAGCTATACCAATGCAATTACTCAAGTTTATAACCTTAGTTAATTAAAAATTCAGTAATGTTAGCAGTCTAATAAAACACAGCCATTGGCAGATGTTTCCGGGAAAAATAGAGATGGATAGCACTTAGACATTTCATGAACTGATGCAGTTGAAGTATATAGAATTAAATGATGTCAGTCAATTCTAACGAAGATGGACAACAAGATACTGTTTCTAAGGAAACACTTCTAGATGCAAAGGAAAGTTTAATGTGAAAGGCATTTTAAAGGTTGCGGCAACGTTAAGTCAACAAATATCCCCACTAAAATGACTTAGTAACGATGATTTTCGGGTATATCATCTGAAATTGGCATAAATGGTGAATATTAGCTAATTTTAACCTTTGCGTTTTGGTTGTCTGGGTATAGTACTTACATCAGACGAGTCACCAAAAGTATCTCTTGCCTCAATCTGTTTAATTTTCATTTGCAAGTTCAAGTCATCACTGCTAACAATTGTTTCTAAATTCGCTAATCTCCGCTCTAACAGTTCTATTTGCTGCTGTTGCAAATAGTTAGTTTTTGATTTTTGCTCATCAGAACGCCAAACAGCAACTGTACCAACTGCTGCACCACCAATAGCAACTAAAGGAAGAATAGCACCACTTCTAGTAACGGCTGAGAGTGGGACGCAAACTCCGAGAATGGCGACTGTAATTACCCAAATTCTTGTAGTGGCAGATAATCTGACATCTTGGTATTGTTCTACATTTGGTTGAGATTTTTTAGCCATAAGTCTATCCAAACAAAAGTTATTTGCTAGATTGGCACAATTGCCCACCAAAATACTTCCTACAATTGGGTTAAGTATAATTGCTCTGCTAGCGATCGCAGTTCATGCTTGTTTCCAACCAGGCAATACTTCTTGGGTTTTGGAGAAAAGGGGAAGGTGGTGTCGTCCTCTGGGGGTAATGGTAAAGAAAAAACCTTTAAGCCAAATCCAGTAACCTTTTCCCAAAACAGATTCCGAGTTATAAAGCAATACAGTTCAGATAAGACCAAAACACTTGTCTTGACGGCGATTTATCGCGTCTCGAAAACCCAACGTCAATTATGTAACAGCAAAAAACTGAGCCTGCGCTACCTACACGGTAATGACTCTGCTATCAATGGGTAGGGAAAAATCACGAGACCATTCATTCCAAGAGCCAAAATAATTTCTAGCAGAAATTCCTACTTGTTCAAGGGCTATTAATGTATTAGCAGCCCTTGAACCTTTAAAGCAGTAAATATACACAATGGACTCTGGAGTAATACTTACTGATTGACAAATCTCTCGGATTTCATCTGGCGATCGGAATGTGGGGATTTCCGATTCGGAATTCATCAGATGATGCCATTCTAACCATACAGCATTAGGGATGCGACCTTTGCGAGGGCAAAAGTCAGGATTATAGGGAGAAGAACTCAGTCCAAGCCATTCGTTGCGATCGCGCACATCTAATTTAATAATTGCTGGATTATTAATTGCTTGCAACATCTCGGCGGTAGTCACCATCATGTCAGTGTTGGGATGCAATCTAAATATGCTACTTTCACATAATGGTACTTCATCGGTTGTAGGTAATCCCTCTGTCAGCCATGCTCTATATCCTCCGTGTAAGATAGATACCTCAGCGCAACCCAAATACTTCAGTAAAAAAGCTGCTCGACAAGATTGACCATAACCTTTATTTAAGGCATCTTCGTACACAATTAACCGTTCCGCACCCGATATTCCCAGCTTGCTCATAATTTCTGCAAAATACTCTTGTAATTCCTTTAATCCTGCTGGATAGGAACTCTCTAAAAGATAGGTGAAAAAATCTCTAATATTTATGGATTCAGGAATATGAGAAATAGCATAATCTTCGGGAGTTCGTGTATCGATAATGACAGCCTGTGATGACTTTTCTGCTAATATGGACGTGAGTTCTTGAGGAGAAATGAGGGCTTTTGTATTCACAATTTCATGCTTCTGTTATCCTACCATTAAGCATTATCGCGCTCGGTAGATTTGCATTTTGGAATGGAAATTACAGAAGAATGAATGTTGAATGTTACAAAATAACTTTTGTCGCTGGTTGTTTTAAAACTGATTAAATCAAGTTAAAAAATATGGATATTGAATATTCATTCAAAAATTCTTCAAAATCAAATTTATAATAAAGCTTAGAATACGGGTTTAATAAAATCTACAAATGTGAACTTTCTAATTGTATTTGTGATTTATTAGACCTGTTATGTATTTGCATCCATTTAAAAGCAGTGATATTTAATAATAAACCCACAAAAAATAACAACACCATCAAGGCTATCTGATACCAGAGAACTGGCTGGACAAATAAATCTAAAATCACGTGTAGTAAGTTCATGATGCTGTAAAAGACAGTTAAGCCAAAATGAATGATTCGATAACGCTTTGAATCGGTAAAAATAGTGAGAATAATTGCCAGCATTGGTAGCACAAAAAAGCCTAACATCAACCACATAATTCCAGAAATATCGTTGATAGTTGTAGCTTTTTGAGATTCAATAACAGATAAACCGTGAAAAAGCGGCATTAAACCAAGTTGTGTATGAAACAATATTCCTAGTAGAAATACTGTCCAAAGAGTAATGATTCTTTCCCGATAATTAATTGCCATACCCATAATTGATTCTAAAATTATTGTGTCATTGTCTCACTTTCAACTTAGATAAAGAATTTGAGTAACTTGTGAAGTTAAGCGAACTTAATAAATTCGCGTCCTTCTTGTGGTTCAAGGCTTACAATTCACAGTTAGTATTAGCGACACAGACCGAGCAAACAGCATTTCTATAATTGTGCGGCGGTCTTTTTGCAGGCGATCGCTTCGCTATGCTACATATCTTCGCGTCAAGGGTCAAAAGTCAAGCTTTTCGGATTTTTGACTTTGGACGATTTTGGCGAAAAAATGAAACTTGCGTAAGTCCTCATACCATTTCTTTGTGATGCTGCGCCAAACCTTTTTAACTTCTTTCTTTCTTTGTGTCCTTTGCGTTCTTCTCTAACGAGACGCTGCGCGTAGCTTGCTTCTTCGTAGGAGTATGCGGTTCGTTTCTCTTTCTTCTGTCTTGTACTTAAATATGGTTTAGCGCATCTTCATACAGGATTGGTATCAGAATTAGTTTTTAGCTTCTGGAATGCGCTGTGCTTTCAATTACATATAAAGAGTTTGAGGAACTTGTGAAGATCCATTGGTCATTTATTGTTTGTCATTGGTGAGTGTTTCAGGTATATTTATGTTTCTTAACAAGGAGTAAATAGATCATGTTCCGTCTGCTAAAAACATACCCCTTTCCTACGGAACGCTCCGTGAACGGGGAAATGAGGTACGTGCAGCGACTTATGTGGAGTATTATCTTTGTAATATTCTTCAGCCTGACTAGCAGCTTCATACTTCCTGCTGCTACTTGGGCTGCCACTTCTGGCTTGGGAGTTGACAATATCCATCTTGCTCCCTGTCCGCCTTCTCCGAACTGTGCTGTCAGTCAAGATGCTGATTCCAAACATAGCATTGACCCGATCGCCTACCATGTAGACCTCCAGACAGCACGAGCAACTTTACTCAAAGTTCTTAGTGTTGTTCCACGTACAGAGGTTATCCAACAGACAGATAATTACATCCATGCTCTTTCTAAGAGTCGGATATTCCAATTTGTGGATGATGTCGAGTTTTATTTCCCTGCTAATGAATCAGTAATTCATCTGCGTTCCGCATCACGTCTTGGAGACTCAGATTTTGGTGTAAACCGTAGGCGCTTGGAGCAAATTCGTCTAGCACTACGCGATTTAAAAATTTAATTTGTGTTTTCTACTAAGGACTTTAGTACTTGAAAGCCAAGAACTAAAGTTCTTATTATCAGCCATTAAGCATTTACGCATGTGTCATATTAAAAATTTTTAGTCTTTGCCTTTTTACCAATGTTCTTCAGTATTAAAGTCAAGATGGTACTTGGAACACTAGCCTAAAGCGATCGCAGAAATTTTCTTTCGGTCAACTGAAGTTGCTAGAGTAATAATGAACTTCGTTCCCTGACCAGAGGTTGACGAGCAGTTGATTTGTCCATTATGTTTATCGATAATAATTTGGTAGCTAATAGCTAATCCTAGCCCAGTTCCTTTTCCCACGGGCTTAGTTGTAAAAGATGGCTCAAAAACTCTCGCTTGCACTTCAGGAGGCATACCAAGAGCGTTATCTTCGATGCAAATTGTCACGGTTTGTTGCTCATGCTGGATTGATGTAGCGATCGTGATAGTGTGAGGGCTAGCAGCAGCTATCTCCTCAACTGAGCGGTTTTGATAGAGGTCATCAAATGCATCAATGGCATTGGCGATAATATTCATAAATACCTGATTCAGTTGTCCAGGATAGCAAGTGATTGGAGGTAACTCACCATATTGCTTAACAACCTCGATTACAGAGCGTTCTCCTTGGTCTTTGAGTCGATGTTTTAATAGCATTAAGGTACTATCAATTCCTTCGTGAATTTGAAACTCCACCATAGATGAGATATCAGATCGAGCAAAGGTTCTTAGAGAAAGGCTGATATCCTTCAGACGACCAATTCCCTGATCCATTGATCCCAGAATTTTTGGTAAATCTTCAACTAGATACTCTAAGTCAATTTCTTCAACAAGTTCTTCAATTTCTGGGTCTGGATGTGGTAGCTTTTGCTGTTGGAGATTCACCAAACGCAGGAGATCCTTGACATATTCCTCAATATGGGAGCAATTTCCACTAATAAAACCAATCGGATTATTAATCTCATGACCTATCCCTGCAATAAGTTGTCCAAGGGTGGACATTTTCTCACTCTGGATTAGTTGTAGTTGGGTGTTTTGTAACTGTTGGAGAGATTGGGTTAATTCTGCGGTGCGTTCTTGCACTCTTTGTTCGAGGGTACGGGTAAGATAGGAAATTTTCAAATGTAATTTTAATCGAGCAATGACTTCTTCTTGCTGGAAGGGTTTGGTAATATAATCAACTGCACCAATTTCTAGTCCTTTCACTTTGTCTGTGGCATCGGCCAAGGCAGTCATAAAAATGATCGGAATATTCTGAGTGATGGAATTGGCTTTCAACCTGCGGCAAGTTTCAAATCCATCAATACCCGGCATCATGACATCTAGGAGAATGAGATCGGGAGCAGAGTATTCTGTTTGTTCGATGGCGGATTCTCCATCGGTTGCCATGAGTGTTTTCCAACCACATCCCTGAATCGCTTCTGATAGCACTTTAAGATTGTTGGGATTGTCATCTACCAAAAGGATATGCATTGGTTTTAAGAGAGATTCGATCATCATTGACGTGACTCAGTGGTTACAAAAGATTTAAGGAATTTACGGATTTTTCCGGTTTGGAAGTTGGCAGTAAATTTGCTCAACTCATGTACGAAAGGAGTTAGCTGACTATCTTGCTTAGTTAACTCTTTTATGATTTCCTCAATTGCTGGAATATCTCCCATCATTGCCAGATGATAAAGTTGTTGCAAAACATCTGGTGATGGCAGAACCAATTCAGCATCAGCTTTCTGCTCAGACTGGTAAAATGACTTTTGAGGTATGGATTGATCGTAAATCCACTCCACTTTTAGCAGCGATTTCAGTGCATTAAATAGTTCATCAATTTGCAGAGGTTTCGGCAAGAATGCTGTGGCCCCTGCCTGAAAACTTCGTTGCCGATTTTCCTCGAAGACACTGGCACTAGAGACAATAATTGGAATAAAACGAGTTTGTGGATTTTCTTGTAAATGAACCATTAGCTCAAAGCCATCCATGTTAGGCATAGCTAAATCAAGGAGAATCACATCTGGGTGATGTTCAGTTACCATCTGTAGTGCATATTTGCCATCACTTGCTTCCAAGGTTCGACAGCCAATTTCTTGGAGCAAACTGATCAACATAGAACAGTGGTTAGTATCATCATCGACAATGAGAATTTGAGGTGCAGTACCCCTAATCCCAGTGATTTTTTGATGGGTTAGAGCTGCTGCTACGCTCGTCGTAGATATCGCTTCTATTTGCCAGTCATGGGAAACTGGTACTGGTACGATTAAATCTAGCCAAAAGAGACTACCTTCACCCAGATGACTCTGTACTTGAATTTGGCTGCCCATCAATGCCGCAATTCTTTGACTGATTGCTAATCCCAAGCCAGTACCTTCAGATTTCCGCCCTGCTTCACCTACTTGCTCAAAAGCCAAAAAGATTTTCTCTAATTGGTCTGGTGACATCCCAATACCTGTATCTTCAATCTGGAAGCGAATCTTCTGATGTGTCATTTGTCCATTGTCATTTGTCATTGGTTTCAACTCGTGATCAATGACCAATGACGAATGACTCATGACATCTACTTTGAAGGTGACGCTACCGGTGTCTGTGAATTTGATAGCATTACCTAGTAAGTTGATCAAAACTTGCCTTAGTCGCTTTTCATCCACTTCAATGGCAACTGGTAGGCGATCGCTGATTAAAATATTAAATGAAATCCCTTTCTGCTTTGCTCGGATACTGCAAATCTCGGTGACACCATGTAAAAAAGTGTGCAGATGTACATTAGTCGTAACCAATTCTAATTTACGAGCTTCAATTTTTGAAAGGTCGAGAATATCATTGATTAGCATCAGCAGGTGTGTCCCACATTGATAGATAATGCTGACACCTTCCAGATTTTTCTCTGTCATGTTTGGCGATACTTCTAGCACCTGAGCAAAACCAAGGATGCCATTAAGCGGTGTGCGTAGTTCGTGGCTCATATTTGCCAAAAACTCGCTCTTTGCTTCGTTAGCAGCATCAGCAGCTTGCTTGGCCTCAAGCAGTTCATGAGTTCGCTCTTCAACTTTGAACTCCAGAGTTTTGGAATAATCTAATAGTTGAGCATTGGCAATTTCTAGTTGCTGATTTGCTTCTTCTAAACGCCTCTGTTTATAGGCATTTGTTGTTGCAATTACACTGCTTATGAATGCGGCTAAAGCAGGTGTAACTGGAATCAGAATGCCATGTAAAAACATCCCATAGCCACCCCCCACAAACAGTCCACAGATGCCTATAGTTGCCCAGAGAATTTTGCCACCAGGAATCCGCATCCTGCGACTGGATAAGAACCAACTACCACTAGAGCCGATCGCAGACCAAAAAATAATCCAGAGCGACACAGCACCGCCAGAAAAGCCGTACAGGTTTGTCTTCCCTGTTTTTGCCCCTTGCACCAGTTGATGGGCAATATTGGCATGGACAACAACCCCAGGCATCGTTTTTTGGGCAGAGACCCAGGAGGAACTGAAGGGTGTGTTGAAGAAGTCATTGGTACTAGCGGCGGCTGATCCAATAAACACCATACGATCGCGCATTAGGTTGGCTGGAATTCTCCCTGCTAAGACATCGCGCATGGCAACTGTCCGAAATGCCGCTTCTGAACCATGCCAATTGAGCAGAATTTGATAGCCGCCTAAATCAGCATCGGAGTAGCCTGCTTCTTGATTGTCTAGTGGTAGGTAAATTGCTTTACCCAACTGAAACTTTTGCTGCTTGGGGTCAATGCTTTCTAAGGTAATTTTGTCAGCTTCTAGGTACTTGAGGGCTACAAGAGTTGCTAGCCCAGCTTTAAGCGTGTTTTGCTCTTTGGCATCAACTGCCGTCAGGAGGGCGCGACGGACAAAGCGATCGCCATCCAACACTAAATCTGCTAACCCTACTTGATTAAGTTTTTTCAACTCTGGTGCTGGATTGACGCGCTCCCCGGTGATTTTCTCAACACCGATTAAATTAGGAGTGCTACGAAAGATTTTTACAAGTTCTTCATGTCCGCTTCCCTCTGGTAAATCTCGATAGAGATCCAGTCCGATGGCTCTGGGTTGCTGCGCCCGAATTTTTTCTAGTAATTTTGCTAATGCCCAATCTGGAATTGGCCATTTACGCACCGATTGAATATCGCGTTCATCGATTGTGACAACCACAATCTCATCCGCTATCGTCTCTTGCGTTGGCGTAGCCGGCCGTTGGCATCGCTGACGAACCCATTCATCACGAATTTTCCATTCAGGCAAATTGAAAAATCCCAACGATTGCCCGACAATGACAGTCAGGGCAACAGTGGGAGTAATAATCAAAACACTACGAGTATGTTGGATAAAGGTTTGGAATCTACGCCACATGGGGACTGGGGATTAGGGAGTAGTGAGTAGGGAGCAAGGAGCAGGGTGAAAATAACCGATGCCCCATGCCTAAAATTACTTCGTAGATACTAATAACGGAGCTGTGACAATCTCCTTCAAGCTAACTGAGGAGAGTAGTTCTTCCCATTGCTTGTTAAGAGTTACATTGCTAGGTTGAGTGCTATGTAGGGCTGCAAGTGTTTTTACGCAGTCATACCAAACGCCATGTTTACCAAAAGCCGCCGCTCGCTTCAGAGCATCTTTTTGCTCCATTGCTGTTGTCAGTTCAGCATTCGGCTGGATGCGTTGAATCCAACCATCGACATAAGGCGTATTTGGGCCGAGCTGTCCATCAAGTTTGACAGCTAGAAACCAATGGTAGTTTTTTCCAACTGCTAAAGCGGGTGCTTCGGCTGGTAATTTGACAGCAACTACTCCAGCTTTGAGAGCAACAGGAATGGTCATTTGATACTGTGTATTGCCAGCTTCATCCTTGAGGCTGAACACGGCTTCTTCTGCATTAGAAGCAGGAAGATATACCAGAATTGTGGGACGTTCAGACACTGTTGTGCCATAGAAGCTTTCGGGTAGGAGTGCAATTAGGGCCGCTGGGCCTGCTGCACCTACAGTTGAAGGATTTAAGTAGTAAGTACCAACCCGAGAAGCTCCTCCACTTGCCTGTTGAGGAGCGTTTTTCTCTGCGCTAGGTGTAAAGAGTTCGCCTCTAGAAGCTCCTCCGGTTGCTTGCCTGGGAGCGCCTTTACCAGCGTTAGGTGTAAAGAGGTCGCCTCTGGAAGCTCCTCCAGTTGCTTGTCTGGGAGCGCTTTTGCCGACACTGGGTGTAAAAAGACTACCACGGGAAGCTCCTCCAGTTGCTTGTCTAGGAGCGCTTTTGCCGGCACTGGGTGTAAAAAGACTACCACGGGAAGCTCCTCCAGTTGCTTGGCTGGGAGCGCTTTTGCTAGAAGCAGGGATAAAGAAATTACCACGGGAAGCTCCTCCGGTTGCTTGGTTGGGAGCGCCATTGTTGATTGGTGGGGTAAATGTAACAGCATTGGCACTATTCAATGTAGTACTGGTGAATAGAGCGATGACGCTTAATGTACTAGCTAAATATCGACGTTTCATGATGTAGCACCTCATTTGAGAAAATTAATACTAAATACATTGATTCTGATTGTGGGAAAAAGCTGGATAAATCTTTTTGGCTGAGAGTCAAAGGCTTCAATACCTACTAAAAATATAAACGAAACCTGACTTTTATACCGTAAAAGTTTGTACAAATTACTAAAATTTTACTAAGTAACTTTACTTAGTAAAAAAGAGATGCAGAAAGTAGAGCGAAGCTTGCGGTTTAAATCCCTCACTAAATCTTTTTCCTGCTACCTTCTTTACAGCCAGTTACCAACCAAAACAAAGGCAGACCAAAAGAAAGGATCGCGGAAATCAGTTTGACGGATTAAGTTGATTTGGGCTTGTCGCAGTGCTTCGGCTTTGGTAATTTTGGGCTGTCGCAATTGCTCATAGAAGCGCGTCATCAGCATCTCGGCTGCTTTATCTTTGACGGGCCAGAGAGTGGCAATGGTTGAGCGGGCACCAGATTTTACAGCCAAGCCTGCTAGTCCAAGAACGGCGCGATCGTCACCTGCTGCTGTATCGCAGGCACTCAGGACTAACAACTCAATTGCTTTTGATGATTCACCACCCCGATTTTTGAGAAGTTCTGACAATTCCTTAACGTTGACTTCTCCATCCCAAGTCAGTAGGAAGGTATCTTCAAGGCGGGAGCTAAACTGTCCGTGGGTTGCCAGATGGACAATATCGGCACTACTAGATTTGACGCGACTGGCAAGAGCTTGACTAGTGAATTGTTGGTTGAGCAACATCGAAGATCGGACTGCCTTCGAGATTTGCTTAACTTCCAATTCTACAGCAGGCAAAGCACTGAAGCCATTACGAGATTGGCTGATACCGCCGACGATCGCATTAATGTGATTTGCTTGGAGCGATCGCGCACTCATCAATTGCATTCCCGGTGAGAGGGCAACAGCATACTTTTCGATCAGATATTGCTTCCCGTCATACAAAGCTGATATGGGAATATTACGTAATCGACCATCCAAAACAAATACTAGTGTTTGGGTATCTTTAAAAGCTTGATCCATTTCGGCAGGACTAATTAACCAACTATAAATTTCTTGGGACAAGCGATCGCGCTCTTTGGAGTTGGAGACAGGATTTAGGGCAACTAATAATTTTTCTAGAGTTTGTTCGATGTCGGCTTGAGATTTTTGTGTGACATAGTAACGCAACGGTTGTCCGGTTTTGGAAAGGATTACCGCTAGGCGATCTGGCAAGATAATCGGATAAACAACGGTTGCATTGGGGTCAATTTGGTCAATCTGCTGAGATATATCTAAGCAAGCTTCCCGGAAAAAGTTATCGAGTTCTGCAACTTGGAGTGCCTCAATCAAGTCACGAGCTTCCATTAGTTCTGCTTGACTGGGTTGCTGATCTAGGAGTAAACCTACAAGTTCTCGGTAAACAGGCTCCACACTTTCACGGAAGGAGAACTGAACATCAGGGTTGACTGAAACTAAATCTCCCCTGATTGACTTTAAAGCTTTGACTGCTTCAGTATAAGCAGTAATTGCTTCTGAGCGATCGCCCTGTTCTTTATACAACTGTCCCACCTGCCATGCAGATTGAGCAATGATATCCTCAGCTTGGAGTTGACGTGCAATGTTGAGGGATTTCTGAGTTAACTCCTGCGCTTGTGATAACTGCTGTGTACGACGATAAAGTTTTCCCCACTGATGCAGTGCATAAGCTTCTGCTTGAGCATCCTGGATCTGCTGTGCAGACTTGACTGTGACTGCCATGAGTTGCGCCAGGTCTTTCATCGGTATGATTTGGCTAGAATTTGACTGCCGATTCAGTGAGGCAACAAAATTAATAGCCGCGTAGAGAGAGGTATGACTCGGGGGCAGCTCTGTGAGTTGTTTTAGTAATTGAGGCGCGAGTGGGGTAGCCAATTCAGGCTTGTCATAGTCGAGGAAAAGTTTAAAATGCCCTAAACGTGCCTGTAAGCGATCGCCTGGATTTGTCGCTACCTGTTCTGCTTGTTCAAAGTAATCTAATGCCGCCTTTGGATCTTTTAAGTCTGCGGCGGTTTTTCCTAAGCTTAGTAGGATGGAACTCAACTGAGGTGTAGTTTCAATTTTACGAGCGATCGCTAAACTTTGCTCTAACACCTGTTGGCTCTTGCCAGAGTCGCCAATCATCAACAGAGCTAAACCAAGCGATCTTAGCCCACTAACTTTAATTTCCGAATCTGGCATTGCTCCTAGCTTTTGATTTAGCTCCTCCAACTGCTGTTTAGAACGACGATAAAATCCCAAACTTTGTAAAGCTTGTGCCTGGTTAATTTGACTACCCAAGCTGCCCATTTTATCGCCTGCTAGATCATAATATTTTTGAGCTTGTTGCCAACTTTCGAGAGCAGTTTCGGCTTTGCCATTGTGCAATTGCAAATTTGCTTTGGTATTGAGTGCCTGTGCCCAGAGAATCGCATCAGCAGAGGGAATAGAGGTTTGTAAGAGTTTTAAGCTTTGCTCAATAGACTCTTCGGCTGCTTTCCATTGGTTAAGTTCTTGTTGTGCCAGTGAAAGGTAACTTAAGCTTAGAGCTTCGTTAAGGCGATCGCCTTGAGTATGGTAGCCTTGTGCTGCCGTTTGCCAAATCATTACGGCTTCTGCAAAGTGTCCTGAACGGTAGAGGTTTCGTCCCTGTTCTATCTGGTTAGTAGATGCTGGGGTATTCAGAGTAGATTTTGCTGATACTTGCACAGATGCTTTAACAGGAGTAATAGTAACTGCCAAACACAAGCTCAAAATACTCAGACCAATATATAGCCAACGACGTTCTTTGATTGGGAAAGCCATAAATAATTACTAATACCTTAAAGGATAGTCACACCACTTACTTAAATATTGCCCAACTGATCGTGCAATCTATCACTTCTAGCTTTCACGGAATGTTATTTGTTGAGCGATAGCATAAAACTTAAATACTGTACTGTATCATTCTGGACGGAAATCGCCGCGATCTTAAGCCCTAAAAAAGCCGTGCTGTAATAGCTAGCATAAATTCAGCGATCATGTCAATTAACTAGATAAGTAGGGGCGATTAATGCATTGCTCCTACTTTGCAATTTCTGTGTTTTTATCTGAGATCGAAATCTTCGACTAATCTTATTTTGCGATCGCTAGCAACGAGCTAGTAACCACGCTAATTCAACGACTCAGTAATCTGTTTAATCGTCACCCTTGCCTGCGGCATCTCCTACTTCCAAATAATCATGATGTGAGCATCCCTAATCTTCACTGCTCTAAATTGCATTCATTCTTACGACAGATATATTGTTATGTGATTATGTCTATTAGCATAGTCAGAATCTCAGCAGTTAGATGCTTGGAAAAATATTTCCCCACATGATTTAATAACATTAAGGAATTTACAACTCAATGTAATCCTATTCTCAATAGACCTTCCAATAGTTTCTGTAAGTTAATCATTTGTAACTAGGTAGCAGTTTTAAATAATGGAAAATACATTAATTGATAAAACCTTTCGTGATAGCGATGGCAAAATTGTTTTAGTTCAGATGCCAAACCTACCACTGATTGTTTGGATAGTAACCAGTTTACTCGCTCTAATTTTTACAAATGGTAAAATCAATACAGTTTTAGACGTGGTAGCAAATGGCTCTTTGTTTACTTGGGCGTGGCTAGAATTATTTCAAGGCGTTAATTATTTCCGTAGAGCGTTAGGTCTTGCTGTATTAATTGGGATTATTGCATTAAAAATTCAGTATTCATAACGGACTCAGCAATTTAAGATTTAGGACTTACGCAAAAATTGCCAAAAAGCTGAATTTATCGCAGAGAAGAGAATAATTTGTAGAGTGTGCGTAAGTCCTAATCATTAAGCAGAATTATGGTTATTTAGTACGCTATCTCAGCTAAACTGTAACTTTTCCAAACATACAATAAAGCCGACGCTGGAAGAACCATAAAAAAACTAGCCAGTTGGGAATCCCTAAAACTCATGGACAAATCAACTCTATCGGGTATCTTTACAAAATTGTCGAAATGGTGAACGCATTCTAAAGGTTTATCTAGAATGACAATTGCTCGAAATTGTTGCAATTATATTTAAAAGCCAGATTTTCCCCTCGAAAACCAATCTGCAACTGCTTAGGGCTACTCTTTTTCCACGTAACATAGTTTATACAATTCTACTTATCAACATATTGACGCAGCTATAATCCCAGGTTTTGCAACTTGGCACTGTAGCTGCGTCGATATTTTATGTCAATCGACAATTAAACTTAACTAGAAAATGTAACCGTATTGTAACGGCGGCTTTAGTTGACGTTGCAATACTTTACATCTAGAATGGAATCGGCAAAATCAGATAAGTATTTATTCTTATTTATCCTGATAATTTGAAATTCGATGAGTATATATTCTTATCTATGCCAAAAATTTAATATTCTATAGTTAAAGAATATTTACAAAAGTATAGATTCCTTAATATAATCAAATCAAAAGCAAGAAGCCAAATTGATTGTCAGAAGTGATGAATGCTATTGAATTTCCCTGGCTAACAGCCATAATCCTCTTACCCTTGGTGGCTGCCTTAGCCATCCCCCTGATCCCAGACAAAGAAGGTAGAACTGTGCGGTGGTATGGTTTGGGAGTTGCGATCGCTGACTTTGCACTGATGATTTATGCCTTTTGGTATAAGTACGACTTTCAGAGTTCAAGACTCCAATTTGTAGAAAACTATCCTTGGATACCACAGTTAGGTTTGCATTGGGCTGTGGGGGTTGATGGTTTATCGATGCCCTTACTGCTTCTGACAGGCTTAATAAATACCCTCGCAATATTCGCGGCTTGGAAAGTTACCATCAAGCCGCGATTATTTTATGGTTTGATGTTAGCGATGTACAGCGCCCAGCTTGGCGTATTTGTCGCCCAGGATTTACTATTGTTTTTCCTAATGTGGGAAATCGAGTTAGTGCCGGTTTACCTGCTGATTTCCATTTGGGGAGGACAAAACCGCTGTTATGCGGCTACCAAATTCATTCTTTACACCGCCGCCGCATCAATATTTATCTTGATTGCCGGTTTTGCAATGGCATTCTCTGGAGATACCGTCACCTTCGATATGGCGACTCTGGGAATGAAAGAATACCCCAAAACCTTGGAATTGTTGGTTTATGCAGGTTTCTTAATTGCCTTCGGTGTAAAATTACCGATTTTCCCTTTACACACTTGGCTACCTGATGCCCACGGTGAAGCATCAGCACCCGGTTCGATGATTTTGGCTGGTGTGTTGTTAAAAATGGGTGGTTATGCTCTCATCCGCTTCAATGTGGAAATGTTGCCCAATGCCCATGTGACTTTTGCCCCAGTGCTGGCAATTTTGGGTGTAGTTAACATTGTCTACGGTGCTTGCTGTGCCTTCGCTCAAACCAATCTCAAACGGCGCTTGGCTTACTCTTCAATTGCCCACATGGGATTTGTGCTGATTGGGATTGCCTCCTACACAGAACTGGGTATCAGTGGTGCAGTATTACAGATGGTTTCCCACGGCTTGATTGCTGCTAGCTTGTTCTTCCTGTCTGGCGTAACTTACGATCGCACCCACACCTTGATGATGGATAAAATGGGTGGTATGGCCAAGGTAATGCCCAAAACCTTCGCTCTGTTTACCATTGGTTCAATGGCTTCTCTCGCCTTACCCGGAATGAGTGGTTTTGTGGGTGAGTTGATGGTATTTCTCGGTATCGCCACCAGTGATGTTTACAGTTCTAGCTTCAAAGTTGTAGTCGTGCTGCTGTCAGCCGTTGGCGTGATTTTGACACCAATTTATTTACTATCGATGTTGCGTCAAGTGTTCTACGGTGAGCAAAATGAAGAGTTGCACCTCGATGCTGTAATATCTGATGTCAAACCCCGCGAAATATTTATTACCGCTTGTTTGTTGCTGCCAATCATCGGTATCGGGTTTTATCCCAAATTGGCAACGCAGACTTATGATGTGAAGGCAGTAGAATTGGCCGCCCATGCTCGTGAAGTTCTACCAGTCGTTGCTCATCAGCAACCATCAAATCTGTACTCGCGGATTTTCTCTGCGCCAACATTGGCTAATTCTCAAGTTGAAAGTTCGATTAACATTTCTGAGTAAATTAACTTCCCATTAAGGGATCTGCAAGTAAATTCTAAATTATTAGGGCAATAAAGGGGTGGTTACATAACCACCCCTAAAATTTTGCCAAGATATATCTTAAAGATAGGTGAAGCCCCAAAATATGAATTATGACCATTAACTTACCTATAGCCACAGAAATTATACCAATGGTCTTGCAATTGCAACCTGCGATCGCACTAACCGAAGATCAGTTTTATGAGTTTTGTCAGCTAAACCACAACTTTCGCATCGAACGCAATGCTGCTGGAGAATTAGTGATTATGCCCCCTACTGGTTCCGAAACTGATGAACGCAACTTTGACGTTATTGTTCAGTTGGGTATTTGGGTAAAGCAAGATGGTACAGGTGTAGGGTTTGGTTCTAGTGGTGGATTTACTTTGCCTAATGGTGCAGTGCGATCACCTGATGCAGCTTGGATAAAACGCGATCGCTGGGAAGCCATACCACCAGAACTGCGAAAAAAGTTTGCACCGATTTGTCCTGAGTTTGTGATTGAGTTGCGTTCAGAGAGCGATCGCTTGCAAATTTTGCAAGATAAGATGCAAGAGTATATTGATAATGGCACACAACTTGGTTGGTTAATTGATAGAAAACAACGCCAAGTTTTTATTTATCGTCGTAATACTGCGGTTGAGGTATTAGATAACCCTAAAACCCTTGATGGTGAACCATTGCTACCTGGGTTTGTTTTGGATTTAAGTCAGGTTTGGTAGGGAGTAAGCTAGTTTTATAGTACCGAAATCAAAATTCTAGGAATCTATGGCGGCGAAAGACATATTCCATGATGCAGTAAAACGCGCTTTGGAGAAAGAGGGCTGGCTCATCACTAATGACCCGCTTTTCCTGCGTTTTGGTGGTTTGGATATGTACATCGACCTCGGTGCAGAGAAAGTTTTAGCAGCTGAACGAAATCAAGAAAAAATTGCGGTTGAAGTTAAAAGCTTTGTTGCTCCATCTACTACAACTGAATTTAGTACTGCTTTAGGACAGTATCTTAAATATAAATTAGCACTTGAAGAAGAACAACCTGAGAGACTTCTATATTTAGCAGTTCCCTTAGACACCTATCGTTCTTTTTTTACCTTAGAACTGCCAGGCTTATTAATCCAACGTTACCAAGTTCGGCTGATTGTTTTCGATCCAGAAGAGGAGGCGATCGTAAAATGGCAAAAGTAGAACAGTATCGTCAACTTATTCAAGAACTGTTGCTAGCTTACAGCGAAATCAAAGCCAGCAACGAAGAAGTCGAAGCAGAGGTTATTTTTGATCGAGAACGCGATCGCTACCAAGTTGTTCATGCGGGTTGGTCAAATAAGCGCCGTGTATATGGCTGTGTTTTGCATTTAGATATTAAAAACGAAAAAATTTGGATTCAACACGATGGTACAGAAGGAGGTATCGCCAATGAACTTATTAATCGAGGTGTACCCAAAAAAGACATCGTTTTGGCTTTTCATTCCCCCTTTAAACGACAATTTACCGAGTTCGCTGTTGGTTAAGATGGCTAAAGGCTGAAAAGAACCCAATCACTCAGATAAATCGCAGTGCGTAGGCGTAGCCCGTCGTAGACATCGCCTTCATTTTGACCAAAAGCCACGGTTATGCTACCAATTACACTTGCCTCGGCTTGAACAATAGTGCAGTTCGGTCAGCACCAAGACTTATTCAGCTTACGAAGTGAAAACATGAACCTCCAATGTAACAAAGCTCTTAAATATAGCCACGATTGTGTATAAAGAAATCTCTTAAGCTTATTAATCCTACTTCATCTGTTATGGGTAATAAACTTATAGTGTCATCTTCTTCTAGCTCAAGACGTTTAATAACAGGCTGAGTGTTTTGCTCTATAGTTATTTCAAATAGGGAGTACTCTATGCCATGTTTGTGTATCATCTGAAGTTCATATAATTCTTCTTCTTTAAAGTAAAGTTTTTGCTTATAAAAAAGATCCAAAGGATTATCTTTATTAAAAATTGAATCTGCGTTAGGAAAAGTATGTCCATCCCATTCAAGAGAACCCACCAGAATAATTGTTTTGTTTGGTTTTCCTGGAATTTGAGCCACTATTTCAAGAGTTGGCAAGTAAGAAACACCTCTACAGAAATAGTTATATAGGCTAAATAATATATCAGAGCCATAATAAATTCTAAAATTTACGGTAGCTTCTTTGCTTACAGATTCTACTTTTTTAAAAAACCAGTCAGACCCAATTTGCCATAAATCATTCCCATATAAAAAATGCTTTAATCCTTCAGAAGTTGCTTTCCATGAAGGTTGAATTTTAGGTGTGGTAACTGATGTATAAATAACAGAATTGCCACCTTCAAAACTGATAATCTCTTTGATAATTTCCTCATCATTTATTAATAAATTTTTAAATAATTGATTACCTGGATAAATTTTATTAATATGCCACCCATTAGACATCATACCTTGAAGTTTTTCAGATGTACCTACTTCCATAGTGTCTATTAAACCTATTAGCCTATTAGTAATTTCAGACAAAGCTTCTTCTTCAAATAAAGGTTTAATATGTATATCTTCATCTTCATTATCAAACTCATAACTATCATCATCAAGCATATTCAGATTTTTTTTAATCCTCTCTTTTTCTGAAACTTTAAATATATCAAGAACTAAGTATATAGCAAAAGGATATATTACATTTTCAGAATCACCCTCGTAATTTATGATCAAAACGTAATAATTTGTTATTTCTAGCTCTCTTAAAATATCTTCTAGCTTTTCTATTGCTATCTCTCTATTCTCAATGATTTCATACAAGAAAATATTGTGTCTTGGAAAGATAAATTTTTCTTCCCCCTCTGGAGCCAACTGTACAGATTTTTTACCTATAGGTATCCCTTCTTCATTAACTATGAGTTGATAGCCATCTATTTGATAATCAACAACCCTTGAAAATTCCGAAAATGGCACAAGTAATTCATGCCAATCAGTAGAAAGTAGAATACATCTACACTTGTGAGTAGCCAGACCATAATTCGTTTTAAATAAAGCCATGTATTTTTGAAGTTCATGTAGAGCCTGCCTAGCAGTTTTGTCATTTTTTTTAATTTCAATAATGACAAAAAATCCAAATTTATCTTTTGCCAAAATGTCTATACGACCACCAGCACCAAGACTATTTTCAAGGCTAAACTCCTTCTTAATAAATTTCAAATTAGGTTCTACAATATCTAAATTCTGTGTTAAAAAGTCTCGAATATCTGCTTCATTTATCATAATTATCTACCCTACATTTTGTGATTACCAAAAAAATCGGGACTGAGAAATAAATCTCAGTCCCGATAAAAAAGCGGGCTAACCGCTATTTATATGGTTAACCCGTGCAGCTTTGGGAACGCGCAGAGAAATTGTTATTGCAATACCAACTTCACATTGGCGTTTTGCAGACCGCGCTGTTTTACTTCAGCCAAAGTTTTGTTAACGGCATACTTTTGGTTGATTGAGTTGATCAACTCGGTTTGGTTGTGCTTCTTAGCAACGCCCCACAGGTCAGCGATTAGGTCAAAAGAACCATCGCTGTTGCGAGACCAGCCGAGGTCATATTCGCCATCTAACATAGCAACGATGTCAGAACGGACGCGCTGACCGTTATAACCACGGACATCAGCTTCAGTCTTTACGCTGATACCGAGGTCGCGCAAAGAAGCTTTGAGGATTTCGGCATCGGTGATCTTGGTACGCAGGGTGCTAAAGTGAGACATTTGGGTTTCCTCCAATGAGAAGATTGAGAAAAACGACAACGGTTTGTTTCGGGCGAAGCCGCTCTTAGCAGGATGCGGCTTTTTCTTATAACTGCTAGCATTCAGAGCTAGCCTTTCCCCCTGGGATGGCAGAGGAAAGCTTTTAAAACTCCATTCGCTGATATTCAGCTACGGAGGATGCTGCGGGGCGTGCGCGCTGTCTGGCCCAATCTCTCAGAGCCGTTACTTGTTCTTGCATCGTTCGAGACAGCGGCAATGTTGCCTTCAGTGCAGCAATAATATCTAATTGGGTGAACTCCCGATCTTGGGCAAAAGCTTCATACATTGCCGCAACGATCGCTTGCTCAACTTCTGCCCCAGAAAAGCCATCAGACATCTTAGCTAGTTGCTCAAGATCGAATCTAGAGATGTCTTCACGGCGCTTGGTCAGATGAATATTAAAAATGTGTTGCCGTTCTTCCGGTGTTGGCAGATCGACAAAGAATATTTCATCAAAGCGTCCTTTCCTCAAGAACTCCCCAGGTAAGCGTTCTACTCTGTTGGCAGTTGCCATCACGAACACTGGAGATTTCTTATCTTGCATCCATGTGAGGAAAGAGCCGAAGATTCTGCTTGATGTTCCCCCATCGGAATCAGAAGAACCTCCACTACCAGCAAAGGATTTATCCAATTCGTCGATAAATAAAATCGCTGGGGAAATAGATTCTGCTGTTTTCAGGGCGTTCCGCAGATTTGCTTCACTTCGTCCCACCATTGAGCCGTCGTAGACTCGGCCCATATCTAACCGCAACAGTGGTAAGCCCCACAGTCGGGAAGTAGTTTTGGCAATCAATGACTTACCGCAACCGGGAACACCGAGAATTAACATCCCCTTTGGTTGAGGCAAACCATACTCTCTTGCTCTTTCTGTAAAAGCATTAGAGCGTTGCTTGAGCCATCTTTTTAACTCTTCTAAGCCACCTACTGCATCAATGGTTTCATCTTCTTCAATGTATTCTAAGATTCCATTGCGCCGAATTAGTTGCTTTTTCTCAGATAAAACGATATCTACTTCATCTTCCGTCAAACGCCCTGTAGTTACCTGCGCCTTTCGGTAGACTTTCTCAGCTTCATCTTTAGTTAGACCTAAAGCTGCTCTGAGAAGCTTTTCTCTAGCCTCTGTTGTCAATCGCCGACCACGATTTTGGTCTACGTGCTGAGTCAGTACTTTATTTAACTCTGCCATATCTGGCAGTGTAAAATCGATAACAACAACTTCTTTTTCCAACTCTATAGGTACTTGTTGCATTGGAGACATCAGAATGATGTTCTTTTGCGTACCTTTAAAGCTAGCGATCGCATCACGTAACGATCTATTTGTTGCAGGCGCATCAATAAAGGGGTGTAAATCTTTAAGAATAAATATACTCGGTTCTTTCTGCCGGATTATCCACTCAATCGCCGCCTCTGGAGAAACGGTATTATGTTGAGTGACATTCCGGGGCTGACCATACTCCACAATCCCGTGTGTTACTGTCCAAACAAATACTCGGCGCTGGGGCTTTAACAACTGGGCGATTGTGGAAACTGCTTGCTCGGCCCGCTCTTCCTCGGAGGTCACAAGGTAGATTAAAGGGTATTGAGCTTGAATTAGGATATTGAGCTCTTCTTTCATACTTCGACCTACTTGAGACCTTATAGAGACAGTAGAGACATTGCTTCTGGTAAAGACAACCGAATCATGAATGAATAATCCATAATTCCTATCTATCTAGCAAGGAACTAACTCTTCCTCACCCTTGGGGTTGGTTTCATCTCCATCCATCTCATCAATGGAAAGATGTTCTTGACCGACTACTCCTGGTTGATTGCCCAAAGTAACCAGTTCCCCATCACGTAAGACTAGTGAGCTATCACAAGTTGGGCATGAATAAACTCTATGAGTCCGCCCAAAAGAAGAATCTTCTAATTCGTCAACCAATTCTTGATTAGATAGGTAAAAACCAAGGGCGCGTTCGGCAAGTTCTGACATTGGTTCGGAATCGACTGCTGAACGAATCTTCAGTTTTCTGTGCAACTCTGGCGATAAATACAAAGTGACCTTTTGCTTAGTTTGCGTTTGCATATAACTCTTTAACGGTCTTACCCGGGTATGTATATCAACTTATCGGTTCTTCTATTGGTTGTCAAGACAGCAAAACGTTTTGACGCTACTTTTGTTACATTTGTTTACACGAGAAGCTGAAATGCTGTTTATTGAGTGATAAATCCCTCACGACAAACCTCTTCGAAGTTAATCAGGGCTTAGGATTCAAATCCTGAAACCTCAATGGCAATTAGCGATCGCTAATTAATGATTCCCTAACTTGGCTTACTTTTTAACTATTTGGAGTGTAAGCGGATTAAAGTTGAACACCTTTCCGGTTGTAAACAACTGATATCCACAGGAGATGCCAGCGAATGACACTAGCAGAGAAAAAAGAGACACAGAGCCGATTACAACACCACTGGCGATGAATAGAGCAATTCCGATCCCAATCAAAACCCATCCTAGCTTCCGATTATCGCGCCCACCCAAATTTAGAGCTACTACACCTCCCATACACAGCAAAATTCCAGGTGTGCTGCGTAAGTAGACGCTCACATAAATACTTGTACTTAAAAATATAATGCCTGCGAGGATTAGCCCTAAGCCAATAAGCTTACTAGCAAAGATTACTTGTTCCTCTTCTTTACTTGTGGTAGGCGCTGTAATTTTCGTTGGCGCGGAATTTGGTGTAGGATTTTTCGCGGTAGATGCAGAGTGTTGCTGCACCCTAAACATAAAAGTTATTTTGTCTCCCTGCCCAAGGGAAACTCTGTCTCCTGGATGCAGTGGACAAAAAACTTGAGGTTGAAGTTTCGCACCGTTAATGTATGTACCATTAGAACTGCCCAAATCGGTAATATGGTATTCGTCCCCATTCACCCAAATTTGTGCGTGGATGCGAGATGACACATCCGAATCTGGTAAGCCAGAGATATCAATATCTGGAGGTTTTTGGTCGTTTGGTTTACCAATGGAAATTACAGAAAGATTTGGTGGAAATTGTAAAGATGTGTTGGTTTGGAAGTGAAAAAGCTCCAAAGTTAGCTCGGCTGTCTGAGATGCGCTGTACATAAAATGTGTGATAAAGCACTCTTTATAAGCTTCTCTACTGAGGAGTCAAAAGAGAATGGTAAATATCCTGAAAGAATATTTAATTTTTAACGAGCGCTCTTTCAGTGCAAGGTATTGATCTGAGTTTCTGGTATTTCTATAAAATCAGTGACTTTGGCAAAATGTGTAATGTAAATGGCTACTGCTAATAAAACCTGTAGTTTGGGACGAATAATTTATCGGTTTGCTGCCAGCGTTAGCGGGATTATTGCCCTGTTAGTAATTCTTTGGGGTTGTACTGCAAATGATTTTAACGCTGGAGCGATCGCATGGAAAACTTATAGCAACTCTCGTTATGGCTTTGAATTTCCATATCCGAGTAACTGGACTTCTTCAGCAGGCCCAGCAAATGGTGATGGAATTGCGTTTATTTCGCCCCAAAACAAAACGGTGGAAATTCGAGGGTGGGCAAGTCAGCAGCTACTGAATTCGATTGTTACAGAGCAAGAGCCAGTGAAAAAGGTCAAACCCAACTTTCAAACCGCCCAAGGAGTATCTGGGATGATAGTTGTAGAAGTTGATCAAGGAGTAGGTTCTATGACACTGACACTCACTCAGGATCAAGTGAAATACTGTTGGCAGGGACGAAGCAAAAGCCAAGAATTTCAAGATTACTATCGTTTGTTTTATTACATTGCCCAGCAGTATCGAATTTCAAAGTCTTGAGTTAAGACTGGAGTTTCTTTAGCGATACCAAACTTAAAACCTTTATATTGATGATATTTATCCACCTCTGACTTTTTCTTGCGATAATTCCCAAGGGGGACGCGCTCTCCACTGGTTAGTCAAAGGGGGATAGATGACACTCAAGCGGTTGGTTTTAATTTTTGTGCTAACGCCGATAGCAGTTCTGTTGGCAGTTTCGGCTTTATTCGGTAGTTGGCAAGAACCCCAGTTCCAAAGTCGCCTGGAACTGTACCAAACCAATATTGCTTTGCAGGCCCAAGCTTGGCAATCAGAAGATAGCGGTGATGACAATCTTCAAGGGATTCGGGAAGCGATACTTGGTGATCAACCCCTAGAAAGCGCCACAAAGCAATATCAGGAGGCACGTCAGTCAGTTCAAGCGAATTTGGACAAAGTTAACAATAAGCTTGCACAATTACGCTCTCAATCTGAAATAACTCCCACACCTCCTAAACCTCTACCTGAAGTTCCTCCGACTACTAAAACCTCTAAACAAGGAAAGCAACAGTTACAGCAGTCGCTAAAGCAATTACAAAAATTACTGGCTGAATTAGACCTGCGCCTGGGAATTTTACAAGCACAGCAAGGACAGACGGATACAGCCTTGAAAACTTGGAGCGAATTACAACAACGCTCAGATGTCAATCCAGAGTTTGGAGAAACCGCAGCTGTATTGAGTGGACTGTGGAGTAATCCTCCCCGTCTGCTCCAAAATGCTCAAGAACGGATTCAAAAGAATTTAGAAGGTTGGTTTCGTTCTACTGCTTTGGTTCAGCTATACCAACTCCAACAACGACAAGATGCTTTATTAGCAGTAAAAGCTGCACAAAAAGAAACTGCTGCTCAAGCAGTGTTGAAATTAGCAGTTATTGGTACTATTCCTACCTTAGCGGCTTTAATTGGTCTAATATTGCTGATTTTATTATTTGCTCAACGCTTCTTGAAAGGAAAAGCCTCGTTACTAGCTCAAAATGCTGATATTCCTTGGTCAACGCCTTGGGATGGTGAAACGGTTTTGCAGGTTTTTATTGTAGGCTTTTTCTTTATGGGGCAAATTTTTGTGCCCTTGGTGATATCGGTGCTACCCATTCCGCGCCCTATTGTTGATGTGCGACTTCAGGCATTTTCTGTTTTGGTTAGTTACCTATTGGTAGCATTCGGTGCGCTGTTAGTGCTGTATTTCTCTCTCAAGCCATTTTTTCCGTTACCAGAATTTTGGTTCCGCTTCCGTTTTCAAGATAACTGGTTTCTGTGGGGACTGGGCGGCTATTGTACGGCTTTGCCTATAGTTGTGATGGTATCTTTAATCAATCAACAGCTATGGCAAGGACAGGGTGGTAGTAACCCCCTGCTGCAACTAGCGCTGGAAAGCCAAAATGGGGTAGCACTTGGTATATTTTTCTTTACAGCAGCGATCGCAGCTCCATTTTTTGAAGAAATTCTGTTTCGCGGCTTTTTGTTACCTTCTCTAACGCGTTACTTACCCGTGTGGGGATCGATTATAATCAGTAGTTTGTTGTTTGCGATCGCTCACCTCAGCTTGTCGGAAATTCTGCCCCTCACTGCATTGGGGATCGTTTTAGGGGTAGTTTACACGCGATCGCGCAACCTCCTTGCTCCTATGCTCCTACACAGCCTTTGGAATAGTGGTACATTATTAAGCCTATTTGTTTTAGGTAGTAATTAATACTTATATTGCACTGTTGCTAAAAATGTAAATATCTGATTTTATCTGCTTATGTAAGAACAATTTACTGGTTCTAATTGGTTACAAGCATAAATACTAGCTGAAAAGCCAATTCAAATAATGCTGTTAACATAGACAACAAAATATCTAGTTAAGCATTTATTCTTATCCGGGTGATTTTAGCCAATAACTGAATCTTGTCATTGGTGCAATGGCGTTTCACTACCAGTGGAAGCGCTCATAAAAAAACCCGGAAATAATACTGATGTACTTGTAAAAAGTGGTATAGCAGTTTTTGATGATTATTGAGATTTATTTTTCTCAAGACCAAATGTCTGACTTGAAAATGTGCAAAACTTCTGCAACAGAGTTTGCAGTCATCCAATCCACCAAAATTTATTAAGGAGCGCCAGATTTTCAAGCTATGCCGCAAGACATTTTAGCGTCTCCTCTAGAACAGAAGCACGCTGATTTTAGTCATTTTGGGGCCTACTTGTACTGAAAAAATTAAAAATCTATTTATTAAGCAAGTAAATCTATTTGCTTTGATTACAATAAAGACTTTATTTTTATATCTCACTTACTTATCAAGGAGCAGCATTTAATATGTCAAATCTCAACCCCAGTCACCCTACCAAACAACTTCTAGCTGGTTACTGTGGCATTATCCTTGGAGGATTTGGGGTTCATAAATTTATTCTAGGATACGCTCCAGAAGGCTTTATCATGTTGGTAGTTTCTGTAGTAGCGGGTTCTTTCACCTACGGTATTGCCTTGTTAATTATGCAACTCGTAGGTTTAATAGAAGGCATGATCTATTTGAATAAGTCCCCTGAAGAATTTGTAAATACCTACTTTGTGAATAAGCAGGGCTGGTTCTAAAAACTTAGATTTCCCATTTGGGTTGCTCTGTAAAGTTATATATTTTGAGTGTATCTTTAGAATAAGTTAGTGCTGACGGAAAACTACAACTTTTAGGGGCAATACCCTGTGGGAAAAGTTTTGCATCTACATGAAAACAAGGGTTTCGGCTAGTGTTTGCGTAAGTTCTATAAGTTTGTTAATACTGGATTTCCGAATTTGTTTCCAGTAACACTTAGTGCTTATTTGTCTCCTGAACTAGATTAAATCTGACAATTTATTACTAATGAGAGATATGTAGATGCTAAGTAAGAATAATTACATTAACATTGGGAATGTCATTTATAGCTGAGGAGTATTCTCATAGTGTCTAATGTCAACCCCAGTGATGCTAGCAGCAAAAAAATTGCTGCTGGTATTTGCGCTATCTTGTTAGGAGCTTTAGGTATTCACAAGTTTATTCTTGGTTACACTACTCAAGGTCTAATCATGCTGCTCGTTACCATACTCACATTTGGTTTGGGTGGAGCAGTGATGGGGATTGTCGGTTTGGTTGAAGGTATCATTTACTTAACCAAGACTGATGAAGAATTCCTCAATACTTACATTGTCGAAAAGAAAGGCTGGTTTTAACTCCCTCCATCTAAAATTGTTTTTGCCGTTTGAATTATCTCCTTATCCTTTGTCATACGAAGGGAAATTAGTTCGGTGGGGTTTACTAGGATTCTCCTGTACACCCCTACTTGCTACTTATTTTTATCACCAAGGTTATAGAGTAGGATTCTTAGTTTGTCCTATCCAGCATTTAACTGGAATTCCATGTCCCACTTGTGGGATGACTCGCTCCTTTATGGCTATTTCCCAAGGCAATTTGGTTGCAGCACTGGCAGAAAATTTATCAACTCTCCCTTGGGTAAACTTCTTTCTTGAGTAACTATTCATGAAAGCTATTGTGTATTCTGTGCAGATTTCTAGGTATAACTAGAGCTTTTTGTTAAAAAATTATGAATCCTACTGCTATGCTAACCATCAAACGTAAACAGCTGATCTGGATACTCTTCTTGTTGTTGGGCTTTGGCTATTTCAGCGCCATGTCTAATTTGGAAATTCACAATTTTTGGAAAAGCCTGATTGTCCTGATGCCAATGCAGGTTACAGCTATCATTTATGTGACTTATCTACGCTGGAGTCGTCAGTGACCCTTAGCGAAGTACGATAAATTAAGAAATTTAATAGGGTTGACATACAGTCGTAGTTCCATATTTAGCCTACGCTCAAATTAGAGACGCTTTTAGTCAGGCGTTGAATTTCTGTAGCGAATCTAAACACTTGCCATGCAACTTGTCCCAAAAACTAAGCTAGCCCCAGAACTTGACCCAATTTTAGAGAAAATTATTCTCGATGTTGGAGGTATGAAGTGTGCTGGGTGTGTGAACGCGGTAGAACGACAGCTAACCCAACATCCAGGAGTCAAGAGTGCCTGTGTGAACCTGGCCACAGAGGTAGCAGTTGTAGAGTCAGAAACTGGTGCGGTAGATGCAGATGCACTAGCAGAGAGATTAACAGCGGTTGGATTTCCAACTCAACCCCGAAAAGCTAGGGGCACAGTAGCAGGCGAAATATCTACCTTACCAGATCCAGCAGAACGACAACGCCGAGAAATGCGGTCTTCTGTTAGGCAGTTGGCGATCGCTGCAATGTTGCTGTTATTGTCGGGAAGTGGACATTTTGGTAATCTTGGTAGCTCAGTGCTGCCACTGTTAAATAACATTTGGTTTCACTGTGGATTGGCTACAGTGGCGTTATTAATTCCCGGTCGCCCGATTTTAGTAGATGGCTGGCTAGGCTGGCGGCGAAATGCGCCTAACATGAACACTCTGATCGGATTGGGAACGCTGACAGCCTACATTGCGAGTTTAGTAGCGCTGCTCTTTCCCCAAATGGGTTGGGAGTGCTTCTTTGACGAACCAGTCATGATGCTGGGCTTTATTCTTTTGGGAAGAACATTAGAGCAACAAGCTAGAGGTCGCGCTGCTGCTGCATTTAGGAAATTACTAGCACTCCAGCCACAGGTAGCGCGATTGATTGCCAACCCAGAAAAAGGAGGAGTGGGATCTTCTAGTGTAGAGATTCCTGCCGAACAGGTGCGGGTTGGTGAATGGTTACAAGTGCTGCCAGGTGATAAAATTCCTGTCGATGGTGAAGTGGTGCTTGGTCAAACAACAGTCGATGAATCCATGTTGACTGGGGAAGCAGTGCCAGTAATTAAGCAACCTGGAGATTCGGTGACAGGGGGGACACTAAACCAGTCAGGAGCGATCGCTATTCAGACAACCCGGATTGGAAGTGATACAACTCTAGCTCAAATTGTTGCTTTAGTAGAAGCTGCCCAAACTCGGAAAGCCCCAGTACAAAAATTAGCCGATACAGTAGCTGGTTACTTTACCTACGGGGTGCTAACAGCATCTTTATTAACATTTGTCTTTTGGTACTTTTTCGGCACTCATATTTGGACTGATATCACCATGTCTGGTGAGATGGAGATGATGAGCCACGCTACACATCAAGCTCCCCACTCCCCTTTATTAATTAGTTTAAAACTAGCGATCGCTGTTATGGTAGTCGCCTGTCCCTGTGCTTTAGGGCTTGCTACCCCAACAGCTATTCTTGTTGGGACTGCTATGGGCGCAGAACGAGGTTTGTTAATCAAAGGCGGCGATGTTTTAGAAAAAGTACACCAGTTAGACACCGTAGTATTTGATAAAACTGGCACTCTGACCACAGGTCATCCTATCGTTACAGATTGTCTGTTAATCGAGCAATTGGGAACTGGGGAAGAGGCAGAGAATAACAGCCCAATTCTCAATACCCAATCCTTAATCCAACTAGCAACAGCCGTAGAAAGTGGTACTCATCACCCCCTAGCAAAAGCGATTCAGCAAGAAGCACTGCGGCAACAGTTATCTATTCCAGAAGCTGTGGACTTTCACACGGAACCAGGATTAGGAGTGTCTGCTGTGGTGGAGGAAACAGTTGTACTTTTGGGTAACTGGGACTGGTTAAGCTGGCATGGTATTGCCATTAGTGAAACTGCACAACAGGTAGCACAGGATTTGGCAACAGATGGTAAAACAGTCGTTTGCGTAGCCGTTGGGGGAACTCTAGCCGGACTAATTGCTGTTTCTGATACCCTCAGACCAGATGCCCAATCCACTGTAGACAAGTTGCGTCAGATGGGATTACGGGTAATGTTGCTCAGTGGCGATCGCAAAGAAGCAGCTAGCGCCATAGCCAAACAATTAGGATTAGATAGTGCTGATGTCATAGCAGGTGTTCCCCCAGCGAAAAAAGCAGATGCAATCAAGTCTTTACAACAAGCAGGGACGACAAAAGGAACTCCTAACTCTTCACCCCCTACTACCCACTCGGTAGTGGCAATGGTCGGAGATGGAATCAATGATGCTCCAGCTTTATCCCAAGCAGATGTAGGAATTGCTTTACACTCCGGGACAGATGTGGCGATGGAAACGGCTGAAATTGTCCTAATGCGCGATCGCTTAAACGATGTAGTCGAATCTATTCAGCTTAGTCGCGCCACCTTCAACAAAATCCGCCAAAATTTATTCTGGGCTTTTGCATATAATACAGTTGGTATTCCTTTAGCAGCAGGTGTTTTGTTCCCTAGTCTGGGTTTTGTCCTTAACCCATCTGGTGCTGCTGCATTAATGGCTTTTAGCTCTGTTAGCGTCGTCACAAACTCAATATTATTAAGGCGATTAGCTCGTCACTCGTAGAATACTTTGTTGAACCTAAAATTTCCCATCTCAACTTAACAATTTTTAATTCGTAATTACTAATGACGTTCTCTACGAGACGCTGTGCGTAGCTTGCTTCTTGTAGAGAACGTCATTACGAATTCGTAATTATTTGTTACACTGAGTCGATGTTCAGGTTTTACGCAGATCACAAAGCCTGTTCAGACACCTACAAAAGCTATCATAGCTACTGGAGTAGAACGACCAAGTTCTACTCTTTCAAGGTATTATGCAATTTTAAAGCTTATTTAGATTAGCACCACAGACTGACGGTGCCCGAAAATGGCAAAATACGATACGAAACAAATCTTGTTAAATCACATTTCCACCGATTTGTCAATGGCAGCAGAAACTAATGAAAACCATCTACTGATTATTGAAGACGATCAAGGTCGCAAAGAATTTTCTCTGGAGCAACCCGTCTACTCTATCGGTAGAGACCGCGAGTGTAATATCCGTTTGATGTCTCAGTTTGTCTCCCGCCGCCATGCCACATTAGTCAGATTGCCACGAGAACATAATAGTCATAGCTACTATTACCGGATTGTAGATGGCGATGCCAAAGGTAAGGCTAGTTCCAACGGTTTGATGATTAATGGACGTAAAATACCAAACCACGATCTCAGAAATGAAGACGAGATCGTTTTTGGCCCTCAGGTTCGTGCCATTTATTACCTTTTAAAAAACACTCAGCGTTTGGGACAAACGGATTCAAGCGAGTATGACATTACACTAATAAACCCCGGTATGGCCGAGGATTTAGAGGATCTGGGAGATTGAATTATAACTACCAACCACAATTTGACACTCTCACGGCTTAAAGCCGTGGGATTGTCAATTTAATTACCAAAGCTATCCTGCAATACTTTCAATCAAATGCCAATGACGGCTACTTTCTATAGCCTGCTTGATGAATTCAAACATTTG
The DNA here is from genome assembly GCF_014698035.1 of Desmonostoc muscorum FACHB-395. Lineage (GTDB taxonomy): Bacteria > Cyanobacteriota > Cyanobacteriia > Cyanobacteriales > Nostocaceae > Nostoc > Nostoc muscorum_A. The sequence goes on along the minus strand of NZ_JACJSF010000002.1, from coordinate 153,732 downwards.
TCGGCAGTAATTATCTAGTTGGAGAGGTAGTTCTTCATTTTTAATCACAATACTCATCCGGGTTTCTGTTTCAGTAGATTTTGATTTATCAACCAGTACTTCTACTGTGATCAATTTAGGAAAAGGAACATTACCAGGAGTCTGACGAGCGATAATGTAATCGCCCGTGTGGTATTGAATATCCAACTGACAGTCCTGTAGAAGTTCTACAAGTAACGGCAACAGATGGTCACTAGCAACAGAAACAATAAACGAACAGGTATAGCGAGCCATAATAGCCCCACGCCTTGCAACACTCCGTCCATCCTATAATACTGAAGCATCTAAACGGAAAGTCATTCAAAAAGCAAAGTTTTTGAGTTTTGAGATTAGGCATCACCAGATATACATCTGACTTACGCAAAACTACGCGCTGTACGGGCAATTAATGAATAGCCGCTACTTTAGAATCAGGGTTTTAGCTATTATTTGCGTCTGATACAGTTGCATCTGTTCTATCCACAAAGAAAGTGCTGTAGGCTGAAAGTCTGATCAAAAACTTTACAATAAGAGTTTGGCTGAGGTAGAAAATGAATGAAAGTAGCAATTACTGGAGCAACAGGATTTGTCGGTAGTCTTTTGGTACAACGACTCCACGGAAAAGGTCATAAAATAGTAGTATTAACTCGGAACACCGCCTTTGCTCAAAAGGTTTTTCCATCTGAGGCTTTCCCCAATGTAGAAATTGTTGCCTATACACCAAATACATCTGGTTCTTGGCAAAGTGTCATAGCTAGTTGTGATGGTGTAGTTAATCTGGCAGGAGAACCTATTGGTGAAGGGCGCTGGACACCAGAACGCAAACAAGAAATCCTCAATAGCCGAAAGTTAGGCACACAAAAAATAGTTGAAGCAATAGTCAATGCTAACCCCAAGCCAACTGTGTTAATTAATGCTTCGGCTATTGGCTACTACGGCACCAGTGAAACGGCAAACTTTGATGAAACAAGCCAATCTGGTAACGATTTTCTCGCCCAGGTCTGCCAAGCCTGGGAAGCAGAGGCGACAAAGGTAAAAGATGCTGGTGTACGACTGGTAATTCTGCGTTTTGGGATTGTTCTAGGCAATGGTGGGGCTTTAGGTAAAATGATTCCGCCTTTTAAACTCTTCGCTGGTGGCCCCATTGGCAGTGGTCAGCAGTGGTTTTCATGGATTCACATAGACGATTTAGTTAACTTGATTATGCAAGCTTTAACTAAACCGGAAATAGAAGGCATATACAATGCTACTGCCCCTAACCCAGTCCGAATGGCAGATTTAAGCCAAACGTTGGGACAAGTGATGAATCGTCCTTCTTGGTTGCCAGTTCCGGCTTTTGCGATCGAAGCTCTTTTAGGAGACGGGGCTATAGTAGTTTTAGAAGGTCAGCAAGTCCTTCCTAAGCGCACCGTGGAAACAGGATTTGAGTACAAATATCCTAATTTAGAGTCAGCACTAAGACAAATTCTTGCGTAGGTCAAGGGGAATGGGGAAGAGGCAAGGGAGTAGGGAGCAAGGGAGAATAGTTTTCCCCTCAGCAAGAGCAGCACCCTGCCCCTCTGCCTCTTTTCAATCCCCAATCACTTTATTCTTGACTAGAGAGAAATTTTTTGGAAACCCAACTGATAATACCACTGAGAATTGCACCGCCCATGAGGATGCCGATCGCTGGGTTAAATACGGGTTGCCAAAGTTGATGCCACAAATCTAAACCCAAATTTACTCCCACAGAATCACCGATCGCTGCGATCGCTAACCAAACAAAGCCAAACAAAACTAAAAAAACATCTGCGACTAAAATTGTGTTTAGCCAATTTAACAATTTATCTTTCATCTACCCTGTTGTCTAATTGCCCAAAATTTTATGACTGCTAACTCAGTTACGGATAAGTTAGAAGTTAGAGTTCTCGACTTGAATTTAACTCCTCACTCCTGTAGAGACGCGATTAATCGCATCTCTACTCTTAACTTCTCACTCCTCCAACAGCCAATTTTTGACTTTTGTTAAACTTTGCCAATCTGGTTTTCTAGTTAAACCGTCTTCGATACTGCTTTTTATTTCATCGCGCCATTCTTCATTGACAAAAATTAGCTGCTGTGCAATGTCAATATGTTCTCGTAAACCTTTTTGACCTGTTTCCAGCATTGCTAAAGCGAGATTGACCCTAGCCTGTGGGTCTTGTGGATTTAACTTGACAGCCTTCTGTGCAGCTTTGTAAGCCAAGTTGGGCTTGTTATCGAGTAGATACAACCACGCCAAACAGATCCAAGCAGCACTCGTTTTAGGAGCGCGATCGCACACTTCTTTAAATACAGGGATTAAAGAATCTACTGCCTCTCCTGCTTTATAGCGTTCTAAGCCTGTATCAAACAGGGATTCAACTGTTTGAGTCATAGTAAGTTTGTCAATAATCATTAGTTAATAGTCATTAGCCATGATTCAATAGTCATAGGCCAATAGTCAAGAGTTAGAAAACCTTGACTCTTGACTATTGAGGGCGAGTTCAATCAATTTTGGAAAACCTCGCACGCGATCGGCTCCTCTTGGCTAAACCCCAAATGACTTGCCACAACCGCAAGTTTGGTTGGCATTAGGGTTAGTAAATTGAAAGCCACCGCCAATCATGGCATCGCTGTAATCGAGCATTAAACCGTAGAGATATAAGAGACTCTTGCGATCGCTGACAATTTTGAAGCCATCATAGTCAAAAACTTCATCCTGCGGGGTGATCTTGCTAGTGTCTTCAAAGTCCATCATGTAAGACATCCCAGAACAGCCACCCTGACGGACTCCTACCCGTAAGCAGAAGTCTGTGCCTTGCTTGTCCCGGAGGGATTTTACCTGGTGCAATGCCGCTTCGCTCAACAGAATTCCGCGTTGTTGAGACTGAATTGCTTGTGTCATCTGCTTTTTTCACTCCTTAATTAGTCTAAGCTTTACCCGATATCGGCTTGTTAATGCCTCTGGGTTTCCCTTGGTGTTTTTGTATTCATTCTAGCGGCTCAGATGTCGTTAGATGCCAAATTGTAAACACTCCGTTAAAAGCAGCCAAAGGTTTTTATTCTAGAATTGAGAGACTCAGTGTGTTTAGAGATTCGGTATTTTTGGAGTTCAAGCATGGCTTGTCTGAGAAGCAACTATCTTTCAGGTGCAGCCATTAAAACCTAATCCGAGGCTAGCTATCCCCCAAAGTTTACTTCCAAATTGCTTCTTTTGATTAACTTACTCTATGACAAGTTTTAATCGCTCTACCAGTCGTCGCTTGAAGAAATTAACTCAAATTCCTTCTGTATGGGAGGGCGATCGCCGTCCGTTGTCATCACCAAACCAGCACTCAGACTCTGAGGAAAAGGGAGAATGCATTCTTTGGGTAGATTACTCCCAAGGTGTTGTCCGAGGAATGGACGTGGTAGCTTCAGATGTTGGCCCAGAAGCAATAGTTCGTACCTTAATGCGAGCAATGGAGCATCCCCACAGTCCGGCAAGACCTGCTAGGCCCCAAAGAATTGTAGTCAAAGACCGTGAGATCCAATTTTACCTGCGGGGAGTGCTGCAAGATTTGGATATTGCCATTGACTACGCACCAGAACTGCCTTTAATTGACGAACTATTTCGCGGATTCGCTGACATCCTCGATAGTCAAACTCCTGACTTACCCCCACAGTATGCACAAATCTTGCGAGAGAAAGCATTTGCAATTTGGCAAGCAGCACCTTGGGAATTTTTGGAAGAACAGCAAATTTTGTCAATCGAGATTAATAAGTGGGATGTCGGCACACTCTACGCCTCAGTCATGGGAATGCTGGGAATGGAGTATGGGATTTTGTTTTATCGCTCAGAAGAGTCTTTAAAACAGTTTCGCACCGCAGTTTTACAAGATGAAGACTCAACAGAGCATCTAGAAGAAGCGTTCCTCAAGCAAGATTGCTTGTTTCTCACTTTTGAAAGTGCTGATGAAGACGAAGATGAAGACGATGACGAAGAAAGTGATTTGGCGGATCTGCCATTATCAGAAATTGACCCCACTTTCGGTAATATCCACCCCTTAGAAGGACTGCGGTCTGTTTTGTATGATGAAGAAGCGCTGGTAATCTTCGTTGCGATCGAAAGTCTGATCCGCTTTATTCGCGATCACCGCCGCCATTTGCATGAGGACATTTTCCCTAGCCTCAGCCGTCGTTATCGCATATCTCTGCCGCAGTCGGAAGAATCAACTAAATCTGTGGCTGTGACAGTCTCTACCATGCCGCAGTTAGCAGCAGAATTAGAGGAAATGGCAGGTTTTGGTGACGATGATCAGGAAATTGATAACCTTAACTCCTCAAATTTCCAATCATTGCAAGATGACTTGATACCGGAAGACTCCTTTCTCAGCTTAGGCGTAGTGTCCTGGGAAATGTTGGATCACCTCCGTAAGGGGGTAATCTACCATAAGGCTGGTGAAATTAAACAAGTGGGTGACGGTTTGCCGGTGATTTTAATTCAAACTTCCCGCCCCAAGGCTAAAACTGTAATTGAAAGAATTGAAGCAGCAGGCGGGCTGAGAGCAATTTGCTTTAATCCAGGTGCCGATCCTTTCGATGGCGATCGCTACGATCTGGGTTTATTGCAAACTCAAAATGGTGAATTGTTCCTATTTGGTGAATTTTTAGATGAAGATCCTATTCATGTAGAAGCTCGAAAAAAATGGAATCAGAGGTGTAAAAATACTAAAGGCTACTGTGGCTTAATCATTGCTAAAGGACTAACAGGAGCTTCCCGTGGCAATCCTCAGTTACGAGACATGATGGCTTTGTTTGAAACGCGATCGGTTTCACCAAAAGATTTAGGTATTGGCACTCTCCAACTCATGCCCCAATTCAAATTGGAATAGTTGCATTCATAGCTGTAATCTGACATTCAGGATTACGGCTATAAGAAATTAAGTTGATATATATTTGATTCGCGTATTAACCAGATTCCGCGCTGAGAATTTAGGGGCATTACTGACTACTAAGTAAACTACAGAATACTTAGGTTTGATGCACCTGTTACGGCAAGGCGGAAATTTATCTAACTTTGAAAAGAGGATTAATTTTTCTCCAAGTCTTGTTAATTGAGGTGTTAGCTGTATTTCTGCGAAGGTTTACTAGTAAATATCCCAGGATGACAGCTAACTTTACCTAAATTTCATGAAGTATCTATATTCTCATGGTTTTTCAGTAATTTGATTTGGATATTTATCAGTATAAATAAGTACAGACTACTATTTAAGTATTTACCAAGTTGAGTTTAATCAAATTTAGCCGACGCACTTCAATCTCAGAATCTTTTTTTTACAACTTTTTGAGCTTAAAAAGTTGTTCTGTATCAATATCATTAAGCAAAAGCTCATATTTATCTCTTTTTCTTTGTAATTTTTTTATAAAGTGTAAATATGAGTTGTTTTAGTGCCTAAATAAAGTTTATTTAAAGCCCATAAATCATGGCTATAATGAATACACTCAACAAAAATATTGAAGTAAAAAATTGCTTTTATGCTTACATTTACTAATCAATAGGGGTTTTAATGCAAGACTTTTTTAGCTGTAGTTTTTCTCTTAGCTTAGATATTAATAAGCAAGTTTTTTAGCGTATTAATTGGCTAAAAATAATTTTCGTAACCTCGAAATACGTGAATGCAAGGAATTGAAACAATACTGACTTTAAAACAAATTATATCGCTAGGGGGAAGAGAAAAAATATCTAGGATTTCATCATATATTTCGGGGGACTTAGTGTAAAAACATGAAACAAAAGTAAAATATTATTATTGGCGACAGTCAAGTAACATCACGTCTATTCTTGGTTAATTTTTCTGAGTGAAATTACAGGTAATTCTGTTAAAATTTACCAAAATATTTGGTTTTTTATACCCAGTGAGCTGAATCTTATACCTTTGTTTATGACTACAACATTAGCACGGTGAAGTAATCAGTTTAATTGCAGTGAGCCAAAAGCCTTAACTATTTAAGTCGCTCTTAGCTTATTGATTACAGCAATGGATACAGATAGATGTTTGCTCTAGAGCTATCGCTTATTTGCCTACTTTTAAGTGATTATTTCCGAACTGTATATCTCACCTGAAGCCGCCTGTAAGACACAATTTTAGCCTGACAATGATTCTAAAGCTTTATTTTCATCTGTTATACCAGATGTTCTCACCAAGTGGGTTTGGCAAACTTGGTTAAGATATATGGTCAAATTATTTCGATAGAGAATAATTTTGTAAATCTTGATTGAGTCAACATTTGGTATCTCAAATTCATTTATAGAAGTTCATTGCCAGGCTTTACTGATGCTGTTAGTAGGATTATCCTCCTCAGAAGGAACTATGTGCTGTTTTTGCTGTCAAAATAGTAACAAATAAAGTGTAGTTTTTTGATTTCTTTAGAAAATTATGAATCCTTTGACAAAACGACAATTTTTAATATTAATGGTATTACTTGTTTCCTGAGACAAATTCTGATAATCTTATCGGTTCCCTCTTTAATTTAGACTCTTTCGACAATCTAGATATACAGCAGATAGCATGATAATGACAAATAAAAAATGGGCCGTTAAACGCATAACAGTTAATCTCGCAACGCAGGAAGCGGAAAAACTAGAAAAATATTGCCAACAAACAGGTAGACCCGCAACCGATGTGATTCGCGAACTGATTAGAAGTTTGCCTGTCTCCGACGATGGCAAAGATGTAAACAAGTAAGACTATACTTTCACTACTTACTAGATAACTGCTTTGCCACCAACAAAATAGCTCTGATACTTTTTTGGGTGCGCCGCAATGGACAATAATTTGTCTAGCTGATACAGGCGCGTTTTGCTCGCGTCTGGTCAATTACGGGGACTAAAAGAAGTAATTAAAGAGGTTTTAGTATCGACATTGCTTGCCTTAATATGCTGGTAGAGTTGATATTAAGTAGCAAATTCCGACACCAACCCAGTTACAATCTGTAAAGAAACTGAAAAGGAACGACGGAATGCGTGTTGCAATCGTAGGTGCGGGACTTGCTGGACTAGCAACCGCAGTGGATCTAGCTGATGCTGGTTGTGAAATAGAGATTTTTGAGTCTCGTCCGTTTGTGGGTGGTAAAGTAGGCAGTTGGGTTGATGGAGATGGCAACCATCTAGAAATGGGGTTGCATGTATTTTTCGGGTGCTACTACCAACTATTTGACTTGATGAAGAAAGTGGGGGTGTTAGAGAACTTACGCCTCAAGGAACATACCCACACTTTTATTAATAAAGGGGGGCGCACTGGTGGTTTGGATTTTCGCTTCTTTACAGGTGCGCCTTTCAATGGCTTAAAGGCATTTTTCACGACTTCCCAACTATCGTTGCAGGATAAATTGCAAAATGCGATCGCTTTGGGTACTAGTCCCATAGTTCGCGGATTGGTAGACTTTAACGGGGCGATGAAAACCATCCGCAACTTGGATAAAATTAGCTTTGCCGATTGGTTTCGCAGTCATGGTGGCAGTAATGGCAGCATTAAGCGCTTATGGAACCCCATTGCTTACGCATTGGGATTTATTGATTGCGAAAATATGTCTGCCCGATGTATGTTAACCATATTCCAGTTATTTGCAGTCAGAACTGAAGCTTCAGTTTTGCGAATGTTGGAAGGTTCTCCAGCTGAATATTTGCACAAGCCCATTCTGGAATATTTAGAAGCCAGAGGCACTAAAGTTTATACGCGTCGGCAAGTGCGAGAAATTCAGTTTATAGAGTCAAACGAACAAACCCGTGTCACTGGTATAGCAGTTGCCCAAGGTGATGCAGTCGAAACTATTACTGCTGATGCTTACGTTTTTGCCTGTGATGTTCCAGGAATTCAACGTATCCTACCCCAGCAATGGCGTAAGTGGTCAGAATTTGACAATATTTACAAACTGGATGCAGTACCAGTGGCTACAGTGCAGTTACGCTTCGATGGTTGGGTAACAGAACTCAACGATGAAGGGCAGCGTAAACAGCTAAATCATGCGGCTGGAATCGATAATTTACTCTACACAGCCGATGCTGATTTTTCGTGTTTTGCTGATTTAGCGTTGACTAGCCCTGCTGATTATTATCGCCCAGGACAGGGATCTTTGTTACAACTAGTGCTGACACCGGGAGATCCGTTTATTGCACAGAGTAATGAAGCGATCGCACAGCATGTCCTCAAGCAAGTCCATGAACTGTTTCCCTCGTCGCGGGAGCTAAATATGACTTGGTATAGTGTAGTAAAACTTGCTCAGTCTCTTTACCGAGAAGCGCCAGGGATGGATGCGTATCGTCCCAACCAAAAAACACCAGTAGATAATTTCTTCCTTGCAGGGAGTTATACTCAGCAAGATTATATTGACAGCATGGAAGGTGCTACTATTTCTGGACGGCGGGCGGCAAAAGTGATTTTGGAAACTTTGAAGAGATAACGTAGACACGCAGTGGCTTGCCGCAGGCTACCGCCAAGGACGCATTCGCATAGCATCTCGTAGAGAAGAACGCAAAGGAAGAAGAAGAGAAATGTCAGATTGGTTAGAGCATACTGTGCAGGTAGAAGTAGAGGCTCCCATAGATTTAGTATGGAGCCTCTGGTCTGATTTGGAGCAAATGCCCCGGTGGATGAAGTGGATTGATTCGGTAAAAATTCCGCCAGAGAATCCAGATATATCTCTTTGGAAATTAAAGACCGGTAGTCTAGAATTTAATTGGCAATCCCGAATTCTTAAAGTTATTCCCAACCAAATTATCCAATGGGAATCGATTGATGGTTTGCCTAATCAAGGAGCGATTCGCTTTTACGATCGCCACAATAGTAGCATTGTCAAAATGAGTATTTCCTATGCTATCCCCGGCATTATTGGCAAAATTATGGATAACTTGTTTTTGGGACGGATAGTTGAATCGACGATTCAAGCTGATTTGGAAAGGTTTAAAGAATATGCGCTGAATGTTAAAGCTAATTGATATTGTTCAGCACTAGTTACCACCTACTCAATTGCGTTAGCGTACTCTACTTACTGTTGGTTCTGGAAGTGGATCACCTACAGCTTCGTAAGCAATAATTAGAGACTCTAAAGCTTCAATTCCATTTGCCACAGCTAACTCATAAGTATCCCCATGAGTCCGCCAACGTTGTCCTGGAAAATCAGGAAATCCGACTAAGAAGCAATCATCTTCATCAGACCATTGAATAATCATTTGGTACTTAAGCTTACTCATCTTTTTCTTTCCCTTCTACTTCCTCAATTGCCTGTCTCACTTCCTTCTCTTGGTAGCGTTTAGCATCTGCTCCGTTTTTGCCGGAAATCGTGATTTTTCCAGTATAGAGGGGATGTACCCAGTTCGTATGACTTCCTTTTCCTGGGACTTCTGTAAAACCTACTTGGGAAAGCATTTGCTTCAGTTCCCGGATTTTCTTTGGCATTAATTTTCTTAAAAAATGCGATCGCCACGGTAAGAAATAATGGTTCAAATATTCCTTGCCGTCTATCCAAAAAAATCTAATCATTGATTAGATTTTTGTTTGTACATGACTTGTTTTACTATACTAGTTCTTGTGAATAACAGGGCTGACATTACCAAGTGGGATCGCTAAACAAATTAATTGTCAATTCCTCGCGTGGCGGTACTGCGGTGATACAAGCGCGGATGATCTCTCCATCCTCTAATTCGACGGTGCAAGCGTGACAAGACCCCATTAGACAACCGGTGGGAATAAATACTCCAGCCCGGTCTGCTACATCCAAAATGGCTTCTCCCACTTCGGCATCTACTGTCACATCATCTGGTAAAAAGTGGACACGAACAATCATGAATCTTACACTTTTGATTTGAAATTGATTCGTAAGGGTTGTTATTTGTCATTTGCCTTTTGTCTTTACAAATGACAAATAACCATCTTAACGAAAAAAAGTGCAATTTCTTTTATGCAACTTATATCAAATTCGAAACATGATGTGAGAGATAAATTCACTACGCCTAGATTTAGAAAGCTATTCTCAATCCAAAATCTAAAATTAAAAATGGTATCAGTTTAAGACAAAAATGGAGTTAAGTCTAAATGGCTTTCAACTTCAGTGGCTAAGGAATCCAAAATCTGCTCTCGCTGTTCTCGGTAGTTAGCAACACCGGTAGGTAAAGATTTTAAACCGCGCTGTTGACGGAGGCGATTTAACCAAGCGCGTCGCCAAGGGCCGTTATCAAAAAGCCCGTGGAGGTAACTTCCCCACACTGATTGACAACTATCCACTAATCCTAAATTAATATCGTCAAATAGGGCATGGTAGGATTGAGGATCTATTCCTTGCTGCTCGATGCGCGATCGCCCTTGGTGAATTTCAAAGCCATTTACTGGCAAGCCCTGTTGTGGATAATTTGAGCTAACTTGGCGCTGGCGGGCGATTTTTTGTCCAGTAATTACGGTTCTAATTGGTAAAAGATTTAACCCTTGAAATCTGCCAGCTTGTCCTTCTATCCCTTCGGGATCGGCGATGATTTGACCGAGCATTTGATAGCCACCGCAGATACCTAAAACGGTTCCACCAGAAGCAGCATAGTGTTGAATAGCTTCTGCCATACCGCTTTTTTGCAGCAGCAGTAAATCAGCAATTGTGGTCTTTGTACCTGGGATAATTACGGCATCAGGATGTCCTAAATCTTGCTTAGGGCTGAGGTATTTTACTGAAACTGTGCTTTCTGATTCTAGTGGATCAAAGTCGGTGAAATTGGCAATTCTAGGTAAGCGGATGACGGCAATGTTGAGGTCTGTTTGGGCTTTACTTGACGACGATTGACGCTCTAGCAAATCTAGGGAGTCTTCGGTCGAAAACACATCTTGCAAGTAGGGTATAACACCAACAACAGGAATACCCGTGCGTTCTTCTAACCATTTTATTCCCGAATCTAAGAGCGATCGCTGTCCTCGAAATTTGTTAATTACTACACCCTTAATTAGAGCGCGTTCATCTGGTTCCAATAACTCTAAAGTTCCTACCACATGGGCAAAAGCACCACCCCGATCAATATCAACTACTAACATCGTTGGTGCATTCAAATATTTTGCCACCCGCATATTAGTTAAATCGCGGTGTTTGAGGTTAATCTCTGCTGGACTACCAGCACCTTCACAAACTAGTAAGTCAAATTCTGTTCCTAAATGCTGTAGCGATTCTTCAATTGTCCGCCACCCCAGTTCAAAATACTGCTCGTAGTAATCTGAGGCACTTACTTTCCCTACAGACCTACCTTTGATAATTACTTGGGAAGTCATATCCCCTTGAGGTTTGAGTAAAATTGGGTTCATTTCTACCCAAGGCACGACTCCCGCAGCCCAAGCTTGAACTGCTTGGGCATAGCCAATTTCTCCACCACTGGCAGTAACATAAGCATTTAAAGCCATATTTTGACCTTTAAAGGGAGCCACCCGCCAGCCACGCCGCGACAAAATACGACAAATAGCTGTAGTTAAAAGTGATTTCCCTGCATGGGATGTTGTCCCCACCACCATAATTGATTTCATAGTTGCTATTAGTTAGTTTTTCAAGATACAGAGTGAATTTTTAGAAACGAAAAATAAGCGAGCAAGGAGAGATGAGGGAGTAGGGGAAGAAATAATACACCATACCCCACACCCACCATTAGAATCACAAATTTCAATTAGATGATTACGGTAAAGACTTCATGAATAAATGTGATGTTTCCGTATATATTATTCCCTTTGATTGCCTAATGCTAACTCTTTGGTTTTTTATTCTAAAAGGGTATCCGTAACCAACGAATCACAGCATCGAATAAACGATCGCGCCATGAAGGTGTCCGCCAGTTTTTTCCGTGGTATTGTTCCACCAGCTGGCGACCCAAGGGAGTGAGCCGAAAACTATCTGTAATTCCCTGTCCATCGACTTCTCGCCGCAATACACCCACTTGGATTAGCCAGCCCAAGGCATTATCACAGGCTAATTCTGATAAAGGGCGCTTAGTATAGCCCTGTTTGAGTCCATTTTCCAAAGCGATCGCAGTTACTGAAACACTCTGGTGTCCCATGACTTCAAATAAAGATAAATTGAAGGGCGAACACACTAGCGATCGCTCGGCTCTTTCTACTGTGCTTTGAGGATAGACAAAAATATTTGGGTTTTGGGAATCAGCAGCAGCCATTTTGTAGGGGGAGAAATTTTTCTTCTTAAAAAGATTAATTCAAGAATATATTTTTTCTTGTACTATATACCTCATTTAACCAAAATTAGTTACCTGAAGTATAGTTATGCTATTTTTTAGTAATTATATTTAATGATTATAAATTAATGTAAAATTTCAAGTGCATCAACAATCTGAAACAGGAAAGGTTAATTATGCCTCTAGCAGTTGGTACGGATGCACCTGCATTTACCGCCAAAGATACAAACGGCAACACAATCTCGTTATCTAATTTGAGGGGAAAGACAGTTGTTTTGTATTTTTACCCCAAAGATGACACGCCAGGCTGCACCAAACAAGCCTGTAGTTTTCGAGATGCCCAGGCTCAATATCAAGGTAAAGATATTGTAATCTTGGGAGTCAGTGCAGATGATGAAGTCTCCCATCAGGCATTCACCCAAAAATATAATTTGAATTTTCCTCTATTGGCTGACAGCGACAAATCCCTCATCAAAGCTTTCGATGTGGATGGCGGTGGTTATGCCAAGCGCGTCACCTACGTAATTGACCCCAACGGCAAAATTACCCATGTAGACACTGCTGTAAATACCACTACCCACGCTAGCGATGTTTTAGCTGCACTTGGGCTGTAGTTTTTTACCTAGGATTTTTTAAATAGTCTCAGCCCCGAGCCTCTAGAGGCTTGGGGTTCTTTGCTTGAATTCAGTTACCTGATTGTGGTGTAACCGATGGCGGCGTAGCTGATGGTAGTGTAAACGATGGCAAACTGGGACTTGCTTGCTGTTGTTCACCTCGAATTAGTTTTTGTTGCCTTGCTTTAAAGGCTGCTGCGGCTGAGTCTAGTTGTTCGTTCTGTTGGTCAGAATTCCAGTTGAGAGTCCCAAAATTTGCCCGATGAATCAGGTCAAACATATTGAAATTATCTGCGTTTGAACGAGAGAACGGATCGGTATTTTGGTCTGTTGTACTATTACTGGGAAAAGCATCGGCTGGGCTGACTTGTTGAGCCGAACTGGGTTGAGCCATGAGCAAGGAAGCAAAGCTAATGCCTGCCACGGTAGCTACAAGGAGTCTAGGAATTTGTAAAAATGGTTTTTTCATGGGATTTTGACGCTAAAATTGCTCTATTTTATCTCTTTAAGCAAGAGTCCGCCGCAGTTGGGGTTGAATGCTCAGTAAGGCGACAACGGCAAAGCCAAACAATACCAGCAATGCTCCCCCAAAGGTAACATCACCCCAAGGAGCCTGCATAACGACACTACTTAGTCCCCAACTACTGTGAAGATACAGATAGCGAATGGGTTCGATCGCATAGCTAAGAGGATTCAGGGTAGCGATAACCTGTAACCACTGAGGCATGAACGATAGAGGAGCTAAAGCAGTACTAGCGAACAATAATGGTAGATTAGTGACAAAAATCACTGCAATCAGTTCAATGTGTCCGGGTAGGGCGAAAGCTAAACCGAGAGAGATGGCTGTTACGCCCAAAGCTAATAAGAAGACAATGAGAGCGATCGCACTTAAACCGACTGCATCGGGTAGTCCAGCGCCCAAAAACGCCGCCGCCGCTACAATCACGGCTGCTTGCAGCAAACTCTGGCTGATGATAAAGATTGCCGAAGCAAAGACAATGGAAAACCGTGATGCTAACGGTGCTACCAGCAAACGATTCAAAAAGCCGAACTCGCGGTCAAACATTACGGGTAAACCAGCATTCAGCGCCCCAGCAAAGGCTGTAAACACAATTATGCCGGCAGCTAAAAATTGTCCGTAATTTGTTGTTGTATTGCCAAATATACCCTTGGGGGCATTTTGGAACAAAGCACCAAACAGTATCAACCACATGACTGGCTGAATAATTCCGGCAACCAAAGATGAGGGACGGCGTTGCAACTGAATAAACAAGCGACGAGTTAAAGCCAACGTCTCTTGTACTAATTCACCGAAAAAGCTAGGTGCAGCATTAACATCTGCTGGTGGCGATGCTAGTGATTGCCAATTGATATCAGATTTAGGAGTAACGCTCATAGAAATTTTAGATTTTGGATTTTGAATTTTAGATTGGGGATTGGGATTAGGGGAGAGGTGACAGGTGACAGGGAATAATCTGTACCCTGTAACCTGTCACCTATTCCCTTCTTCACTCCCCATTCCCTATCTCATAAGCTGCTTTTTCTCAGCTTTGGGATCGCGGGTGGCGACGGCTGCCAGTTCTGCATCCATTAGGGTGCGTCCTGTAGCGGCGAGATAAACGTCATCGAGGCTGGGGCGAGATTGGGCAATACCAAATATGGGCAAGCCAGCAGTATTCAGCGCTTGCTGTATGTTAATGAGAACATCGTTTTGAGGTGTCACCACTAAGTTGAGGGAATTACCTTGAGCGCTGTTGATGATCACTTCTTGCACAAAGGGCAAAGATTGCAAGAGGTTTTTCGCTTTTTCTGCTTCCTCGCTGGGGGAAAACTCTCGGATTCGCAAGGTGATGCGATCGCCCCCGACTTGATCTTTTAATTGTGAAGGTGTCCCAGAGGCAATTACCACGCCCCGATCTATAATTGCCACGCGATCGGCTAAAGCGTCAATTTCTTCTAGGTAATGGCTGGTAATTACTACCGTCGTCCCAGAAGCGCGTAATTTTCGCAGGAAATCCCATACCACAAAGCGGGTTTCTATATCAAGTCCTACAGTTGGCTCATCCAATACCAGAACATCTGGTGCATGGAGCAATCCAGCAGCCAAGTCTAGACGCTTGCGTAAACCGCCAGAATAGGTTCCTGTCTTTTTATTGGCGTATTCTTGCAAACCGAGTAAATCTAATACTGTCTCAATGCGCTGTTTGGCTACTGCGCGTGGAAGGTGATAAAGTGCTGCTTGCAATTGCAGCAGTTCTTTTCCAGTTAGCACCTTATCTATAGCTACTTCCTGAGCAACATAGCCTAGTCGTTGCCTTGCCACCCTCGGATTATCTAACACAGAGATGCCAGATACTTCGATTTTGCCAGCATCCGGTGTGGTCAGCGTACACAAGGCACGCAAGGTAGTAGTTTTCCCAGCACCGTTGGGGCCAAGTAAACCAAAGATTTCTCCCGGCTCTACCTGAAATGAAACATCCTGGACGGCAACCACTGTACCGTAACGTTTTTGCAGATTCTGAATTAAAACGGCGGGAGCCATGACAGCTTTTCCCCAACTATACAAATCTCAATAAAGTCTATCCTTATTGTAGAAGCTAGAGAGCAAGGAAATAACAGATGAGCGAAAATCTCTAAACAAGTTCGCGTCATGCGCTATGCTGTCAAAAACTTCTGATTATTTCAGACAAGTTGCTTGATTGCGTTTGTGGCGAATTAACATTAGGACGTTATTTCACAACTTTCAAAGTTTTGAGGCTAGAGTCATTGCAACCACTGATAAATCCCCCCATTGCTTGGATTTGTTGCAGGTAATCAAGGACGGGTTTGGTGATGATTTCTCCCGGCATTAACACAGGAATTCCTGGGGGATAGGGACAGATAATTTCGGCACAGATGCGATCGCTTGTTTGTGCTAAAGGCAATGTTTCACTGACAGCAAAAAAGGCTTCACGGGGAGAAGAATGTAAAGTATGACCCTGTGTAGTTAAAAGATTTTGCAAATTAGGATTTGTAACAGTCAAGTTGCTTCGACGATATTCTTTAGCAAGAGTGGTAAAACCTTGCACTAATTGCTTGATATCGGCTGGGGTGTTGCCTAAACTAATGATAAAGGTGATATGTTGCAGTGAAGCGAATTCAGCAGTGACAGCAAATTTTTCATCTAGAATTTCATCTGCTTCAAATCCGGTTAAGCCTAAACCAGAAACAGTGACAGTTAAGCGTGTTTCGTCTAAAGCCACAAAGTCGGGAGATCCCCCCAACCCCCCTTGATAAGGGGGGCTAAGAATCTGTAAGACAGATAATCCAGGAATTTGACTGATTTTTGTTCTAGCTTCATTAGCAAGTTGCAGTGTGCGAGACATCAGCATTTTGCCGTGGAGTGCCATTTGCTGACGTGCTGCATCTAAAGAAGCTAAAAGTAAATAACTAGGACTGGTAGATTGTACAAGTTGTAAAGCTTTATTGATGCGATCGCAATCTATCCTATTACCTTGGATATGCAGCATTGATGCCTGTGTCATTGCACCAAGTACTTTATGGATGGATTGTACAGTTAAATCTGCACCTGCGGCTAAAGCTGGAGTGGGTAATTTGGGATGAAAGGCAAAGTGTGCGCCGTGTGCCTCATCTACGAGTAAAGGAATATTGTATTGATGGGTAATATTGGCGATCGCACTCAAATCTCCACAAACGCCGTAATATGTTGGGTAAACTGTCAACACTGCTTTAGCGTCTGGATGTTGTTGGAGTGCAGATTCTACAGCATTGGGCGTGATGCTGTGGGCAATATCTAAAACTGGATCGTATTCAGGATTGAGAAAAATTGGTATTGCACCGGAGAGAATTAAACCAGCGATCGCAGAAGAATGCACATTGCGAGGCAAAATGATTTTATCGCCTGTACCACAGGTAGCGAGAATTGCTGCTTCAATCCCACAGGTAGAACCATTGACAAGAAACCATGTTTGCGAAGCGCCAAAAGCTTGTGCTGCTAGTTGTTGCGCTGCTTGGATAACACCTTGGGGTGCAAAGAGATTATCTAAATCTGCTAATTCGGTTAAATCAGCGCGAAATACAGCCTTACCAAGTAAATCAGCCAAGGGTTGAGAAATTCCCTTACCTAGTTTATGTCCTGGGGTGTAAAAAGGTGCATGAGGTCTTGCTGCATTGGCTTTTAACGCATCTAATAATGGTGTTTGGTTTTGATTGAGCATTTTGGAGACACAAACCGCAAGGACACAAAGGAAACAGCACAATATTCAAGTAGAGTTTAATCTTATATAGAAATCCGCTTTGATTTTTAAACTTATTTGCGTGGGAAGGCAAGAGGCAATAGGCAATAGGAAAGAAGGCTTTTTGAGTTGTACGAGGTTTTTCAAAAATCAAATATGAGTTTTAGCCCCCTTTTTAAGCAGGGCTGATTCATTCCCCAAAGAGCTTTAAAAATCAAGGGTTCTAGCGATTAAAAATTAGTTATTTTGTTACTGGCGTGCCGATGAAACCAACTATTTTACTGATATTTCAGTGCTTAAATGTTCATCTCTTCGTCACGCTTACTTACAATTTTCTTGCTAACCATCTTGACAAATCCTGTTTGAAATGGAATGAATCAGCCCTGCCTTTTTAAGGGGGTTGGGGGATCTCTTCTGCGTAAGTCCTAAGAATGTTATGCTTGCGTTGAAATCCGTAATGTTTTGTGTGGCTGACTAGATGAGACCTTATCATCAAATCCCAATTTTCGAGTGTGGTGAACCGCTAATTGAAATTCCTTTAGAATTGTTTGCGGTGGAATCTCCTCATCCTTATGAAAAATTAGGTGCGCCCTATGGCGAACACTCTCCTTATTATCTTCGTCAAAGCGTTATTAAAAATTTGAGGCAAGCGCAAAATTATCTTGAAGTGTTGCATCCTAACTGGCATATCCAAATCTTTGATGCTTATCGCCCGATCGCAGTTCAGCAGTTTATGGTAGATTACAGCTTCACTCAAGCAGTGCAGGATAGGGGATTAACTAACGTGGAGTTATCCCCAAACCAACGTCAAGAAGTTTGGGAAGCGGTTTATGCAATTTGGGCTGCACCAAGTTTGGATGAAAAAACTCCGCCTCCTCACAGTACAGGTGCGGCGGTGGATGTGACTTTAGTAGATGATATTGGGCAAATAGTAAATATGGGTTCGCCGATTGATGAAATGTCACAGCGATCGCATCCCGATTATTATGCCAATAATGACAACCCAGAAGCACAAAAGTATCATGCTTACCGCCAGCTATTGCAAGATGTAATGTTAAAAGCAGGGTTTCAACGCAATCCCAGAGAGTGGTGGCATTTTTCTGTTGGCGATCAAATGTGGGCTTGGCTAAATAATCAATCCAATCCAGCAAATCCTGTCACAGCACGTTATGGCCGTATTGCATAGATGTGTTATCACAAAAGAATTCAGGAGTCAGAATTCAGAATACCCTTTCAGGGAAGCAAGCTACAGAATTGAATTGGAGTCTGACTGGCGGACTTACTCACATCAAACGCTGAATAAATGGTGAAACTAAATGCTAAATCTTTCTTGCGGAATCCATAAGCAATAAATAAGCGTTCATCCCACACTTTCTTCTGACTACTGAATTCAGACTACTGAATACTTCTTCAAGCATCTTGAGGATTTAACTCTTTTAACTCGTCGGTGGTGTAAGTACCAATGGGAGTCCAAATTAGATAGGGAAGGAGTAACAGCGCCGCCATTAGAGAAATCGGCAAAACGCAAATTGCGAGGACAACACCTGAAATCAAACCAACTAGCCCAAGAATTTCCCCAGCTTTGAGACTACGAAACCTCAGCATTATAGGTATGTAGGCAACGGTGATAATTTCCACCAAAAGGTACAAAGCCATTATTAACCAAGTAATTGGGCTTCCGGGATTTTTTTCCCAGACAATATAAGCTGAAGCTGCACCACAAATAAAAATCACAGTCCAGATGAGTGGAATTAGAGGTTCAAAAACTAGCCAGCGAGGGCGACTTAACAGTGCAAACCATTTAACATCACGCGGCGTAATCAAGAAACTACCAAGGGCGATGAAAAAAGTTACAGCCCCAATTATTAGCCAAGATGGAATCATAATGACCTCAAGCTTTGTGTATTTTGTCAAGTTATACACTGCAAGTTTGACAATTTAGGGCATAGCTTTAATCATTCGTTGGTGCGAATTTTAGGCATCTTGAGGATTGAGACTGATCATCTGCCAAGTGGTATAAGTACCAATGGGACTCCACAGCAAATAAGGAACTAGTAGCAATGCTGCCCAACCAGAAATACCTAAGATCGCAAGTATCAATAAAGCACTAATGATAAAACCTGTGCCTCCAAGAACTGTACCCACTTTCAGACTGCGAAGCCTAAACATTACAGGCGTATAAGCGATAGTAATTATTTCTAACAGCAGATATAAACCCATGATTAACCAGGTTGAGGTGCTTCCTGGATCTTTTTCCCAGATAATATAAGCCGACCAAGCACCGCAAATAAATATTACAGTCCAGATAATTGGAATCGCGCCCTCAAAAGTTAGCCATCTTGGTCGTTGTAAGCGCTTGAACCATTGGCGATCGCTAGGCGTAATCACGTTAGCGGCTAAAGCAACCAAGAAAGCCACGCCCCCAATCACCATCCAAGATTTAATCATGCCCGTTAGTCCTTTAAAAGCGCTATCTATCGCTTAATATCACTCTTTATAGTGTAATTTTGTCAATTTAATTGCTAATTATTCATCGTCCCTGAGTTTGAAACCTTGACATCGTTTGGCAGGACTTTAAATTATAAGCATTACGAAGAGGCAGAAGGGAAAGAGGTAATTTTTCTCCCCCTTGGCCCCCAATACTGCTCGGGTAAAGCATTTTTAACTCGGAATCGGGTTTGGGGAAAAGGTTAAAGGGTAAGGGTTAAGGGTTTTTTCTTTCCCTTTTCCCTTTCCCCTTTCCCCTTTTCCCCTTAACCGAGAAGTATTGGGCCCCTGCCTTATTTATTCCCCAGGATGTTGTGATTATGTCTAAAGATGGGGGTATGGCGCGAACCGGGGCAATATTCTTGGCAGTAGGAAATTAAGGTAATTTTTATGCAAACAGAATCAGAAGTGCGATCGCTACCAGCAGAAACTAGAGGAATTGGTAATACTATTCGCCTTACAGGTTGGATTTCTTTCTGGCTGCAATTGGCAATTGGAGTGGTTTCTGTCTTAGCTTTGTTGTTTGCCTTGACTGGTCGTGAATTTGTTCAGCAACAGAATGCTGGTCTTGGAATTGGTATATTTTGGGCTGTCTGCGGAATTGTACTATTGTTATTCAGTCTCTATTGGAACTTTCGTTACACCCGCATAGGCAAAGCTTTAGAAAATTCCAATCCAGCTTTGCATCCCACTAAGCCAAATACAACTAAAATCCTCCGACTGGGGATAATTGTGAGTTTAGTAGGAATATTATTAACTCTCTTCGGTGCTGGTTCAACCGTGTTCGTCCTAGTGGCAAAATCTATATCCCAACCTCCAGGAGTCGCAATCACCAACCCCTATAACATTATTCGACCGATGGATGTTTTTGTGGTTGTGGCAGACATCACTGGGATTGCTGCTCACTTTGTGGGTACTGTTGCTTCGTTATGGTTGCTTGAACGAGTGCATCAACATTAGTACCGCTATAATTCGTCAGATGAGTCTTTGATACTCGTGAACGAGTCTTTGAATTCCATGAGCCTTGAACCCAAAAATGATAAGTTTAGACTGACTTATCCCATGTCTTTAGGTTAGTTTTAATTATTCTAATTTTTACCTAAAGATTCAGCTTCAAGGCAGTTTCTTGTAACTTATGACAGTTACTTTAAATCATCCTAATGGGTCAAAGTATATATACTTAATAACTGAGGTTCAAAGCATGGACTCAACAGGTAAGGTTCAAACTGTGGACATGTCCTGGTCTCTTCCACTGCCGTTGAAAGAGTATGCAATGAGCCGAGTAACTGTCTACTTTTATAGCGACAGATGGGTTCCAATTAAATATTGTTCTTTGGAAAAGGCAATTTTGCTTCACCAGAAGGCAAACTTAGAAGGCAAGGAAATTTTATTATTTCCTACTAATCTAGACCCCAATCAATTCTCAAACTCTTTTAACTAAAATGCATTGAGGTAGACTATTTTTCAAAAATTTTGGCAACAAATGAATCGGCTAGAAAGGCGTACTTATGTACGCCTTTACTTGTAAATGGGATTAAAAGTCGGGCAGACTTGAAAGCCAAAGATGCGTAAGTCCCGATCAAGTCTTAACTCAAGTGTATTGTGCTACGGGCTGCGTAGAGAATGATAATTTGCTGGCAATACGGTTCAGTTAAGGCTAAAACTCTGTTACCAAAGTCGTTTTTTTAACGAACCGCCTTCTCTACGAGAGGCTTCCGCCAACGCGCAGCGTCTCCAAGAGTTGGCGCAGAGAACGCAGAGAGAAGAAAGAGATGCTTAACTGAACTGTATTGGATTTGCTGGGACAATTCGAGTGTGCGGTTTGCAGAAATCAAACTAACCCAGAACGCAGTGCCACAACTGCTGCTTGCACGCGATCGTCTACTGCTAATTTATTCATAATCCCCCGCACGTGGGTTTTGATGGTGTTGGGACTGAGATAGAGTTTTTCAGCAATCTCTGGGTTACTCAACCCGTCTACCATGAGTTTCAACACTTCTAACTCGCGCCCAGATAAATTGGCGTTGTTGCTGGTAGGTGTAGGTGGTTTGAGATTATCAATTACTCGCCGCGCAATTTGGGGATCGAGATAGGCTGCACCATCAACTGCGGCTGCGATCGCACTTAACAATCGTTCCACACTTGCACCTTTGATGCAATACGCATCTGCACCGCTAGATAGTGCGGCAATAATTTCTGTCTCCGTTTGATGAGATGTCAGCATCACCACATGAGTTGCTGGCAACGCCGCCTTAATTTGCTGTGTCGCTGCAATGCCATCCAATCGCGGCAATCCAATATCCATAACCACCAAATCGGGTTTGAGTTGCAGTGCGGCTTGAACTCCCAAATAACCATCTTCTGCTTGTCCAACTATCTCCAACTGAGGATGAGCCATTAATGATTGCTCTAATCCCAATTGCATCATCGGATCGTCTTCGACAATTAACACCCGCAACGGCGGAGCATTGACTGGTAAATTTAAGGGATAGCGAGTATCTAAAGACATTATTTATTTATTAAGAGTCATTTGTCATTTGTCCTTTGTCATTTGTCATTTGTCATTTGCCTTTTTAACCAATACAACTCTTGGAGAGGCTGCGCCCTAAGCGTAGCTATGCCGCAGGCTTTCCGACTACGCGGTAGTTAAGCGCAGTCGAAACTCAGTACAAGTGACCGATGACTAATGACTAATTTATTCTTCCACGCGATAGCCTAACTCTGCTAAACTAATTCGCGACTGTCGCCATTTTGGTTGGACTTTGACAAACAATTCGAGGTAAACTTTACCAGCAATTAACTTTTGGATTTGTTCGCGGGCTTCACTACCAATTGCTTTAAGCATCGCTCCACCTTTGCCAATGAGTATGCCTTTTTGAGAATCACGCTCAACGTTGATAGTAGCAAGTACACGAGTAATGCTGGGAGTTTCTTCTACTAGGTCAATAGCGATCGCTACTGAATGGGGTACTTCTTCACGAGTCAATAGTAAAATTTGTTCTCGGATTAATTCACCCATAATAAAGCGTTCTGGCTGGTCTGTTACCAAATCTGGCGGGTAGTATAACGGCCCAATTTCTAAATGTTCAATTAATAACTCTTGAAGTTGCGGTAATCCTGCACTCGTCTTGGCAGAAAATTTCACGATTTCCCATTCATGTGACTGGGCCATCTGAGCATAACTATCATCTAGATACTGAGAATCAGACGGTTGTTGGTCGCTTTTGTTCACGCCCAGAATCACCGGGGTTTTGCTACGACTGAGCAATTCGGCAATATAGCGATCGCCCGATCCACAAGCGACTGCTCCATCTACCACAAATAGGACTACATCTACCGATTCAATGGCAATTTTGGCATTTTGCACCAATACTTCGCCCAATTGATGATGGGGCTTATGAATTCCTGGCGTATCTACAAAAATTAATTGCGCCTCTGGCGTAGTTAATATACCGCGCAAACGGTTACGTGTAGTTTGTGCTATCGGTGAGGTAATGGCAATTTTTTGTCCTACTAATTGATTCATCAAAGTAGATTTACCGACATTTGGACGACCAACAATGCCGATAAAACCTGATTTAAAATCAGGAGGAGCCTGTGGGATTGTTACTTCTCCTGAAAAAGAGAAGTTGTAATTATCAATACTAGTCACCTTTGGCTCCACCCTCATATTTTACAGCTGGGATAACTTGGTTTTTTCTTAGACACAAAACAAGCATAAAATTACCCTGGCATTTTTAGGGATTTCTTTTGCCGAGGTTTAATCTACTACTGGCTCTACACCTATATTTTACAGCTGAGATAACTTTGTTTTGTTTTTAGATACAAAACAAACATAAAATTACTTTGGCATTACAAGGAGCGCATTAACTTAGGTTTAATCTGTTGCTAATTTTGGCTTAAGTTTCATCGACTACTCAATATATCTGGATCAAAATGTCAATAAAAAATATGGAAGAACCCAAACGCATTGGAATTCTTACCAGTGGAGGTGATTGTTCTGGCTTAAATGCTGTGATTAGGGCTGTAGTAAATTGTGCAGTGGATACTTACGGCTGGGAAGTTTTGGGAATTCGTCAAGCGACTCTAGGATTAATGGCGCGTCCACAACAATTCACAAAACTGGAAGTTGATCAAGTTGACTCGCTATTAACTGCGGGTGGCACAATGTTGGGGACAACCAATAAAGGCGACCCCTTTGCTTTTCCAATGGCGGATGGTAGTTTATGCGATCGCTCCGAAGAAATTATTGCAGGTTATCATGAGCTAGGTTTAGACGCTTTGATTGGTATTGGCGGTGATGGTAGCTTGGCAATTCTCCGTCGCCTTGCCCAACAAGGTGGCATTAATCTAGTAGGTATTCCCAAAACCATTGATAACGATATTGGCGTTACTGAACACGCTATCGGTTTTGATACAGCAGTTAATATTGCCACGGAAGCACTAGATAGGTTACATTTTACTGCTGCAAGTCATAGCCGAGTCATGATTTTAGAAGTAATGGGGCGTGATGCCGGACACATAGCAATAGCTGCGGGAATTGCGGGGGGAGCAAATGTAATTTTAATTCCCGAAATCCTTTACACCGTTGAGCATATTTGCCACAAAATCAAAGAACGCCAAGAGAAAGGCAAAAACTATTGTTTGATAATTGTTTCTGAAGCGGTTCGTACCCACGATGGTGAAAATGTGACAATTACAAATCGCTTAGGTCAATCTCGATATGGTGGAATTGGTGAATATTTGGCAGATAAAATTATTGAACACATCGGTGTAGAAACACGAGTTACAGTTTTAGGACACATTCAACGCGGTGGAACTGCTTCGCCACTAGATAGATTAGTTGCAACAGCCTTTGGCGTAGCGGCGGTTAATCTCATTGCAGAGGGTAAATACGATCGCATGGTGACATGGCAAAATCGCCAAGTATTAAGTGTACCAATTACCGAAGCGATCGCTCAATATAGCGCCGTCGATCCCAATGGTACCTTGGTTAAAACCGCTCGTGGTATGGGTATTTATTTGGGAGACTGAATTGAGTGCTGTTAGCGGTAGCGGGGCGTTTAGCCCGTGAGGAGTGAGGAGTGAGGAGTTAAAAAACTCTAAACTCCCAATGACAAATGACCAATGACAAATGACTAACTCACAATTCCCAATACAAACTCGCCTTCATTTACAGCTTGATTGGTTGCGACATCATAAACTAATCCATCATAGTGAGCGCAGACATCAATTACAGTAGGTAGTTGACCTTCTTTATTAAAACTGAGAATTTGATAGAGCTTGTCTCCAGCTTTGACTGTACTACCTAATTCGATTCTGGATTGAATCATACCACCTGCGATCGCATAATATTTTTTCCGGTTGCTGCTAGATGCAAAAGTCATATCATGAGTTTTTATGCCATCTGATAAATTAGAAACTTCTAATACACCTTTTTGCACTAAATAATTTTTCACACCCCGTATACCTTTGGATACTGAATCAGGGTTCATTTGCATTCCTGAGCCTAATTCTAGTGTCCAAGCTTCCACATCAAACTTGATTTCTCTACCCAACTCTTTAAAACAAGCTTCTAGCGCTAACCAAGGTTTGATAAAAGCTTCATCAAAAGCATCACCATCATATTTATTAAGCAATATTCCAAAATCAAGTAGAAAGTATTTTGCACTGTTTTCTCGATTTTGGAAGTAATAAACGTAGTCTAAAGCTTGATTTGTAGAACTATGTAAGTCAATTAAGTAATCTGCATCTAAACTCAGATTTTGTAGCTTGTAGGCAAAAAGCTCAGTATAGGGTACACCACTAGAAGAATTAATTTTTTCTAAAATTTTCGCAAAACTTTGCTTAATTATAGTTAGATAATTTTGTCGAACGACCTCTAGATCAATGTGAAGTTGAGATTTAGTAAAAGCTACTAAATCATCAGCTTCTTTCTCGTAATCCCAAAATATGCGATTCCAATCTTTAGCTTCATAAACGCAATATCGCCCAGGAGAAAAATGTTGAGCGCGTTCATTCGTCCCCATCGGATTACAAACGGGAACCAGCCAAATTTCTCCAGCTAAATCTGTATCATTTATTGTTAATAAAAACTCAATTAGCTGATGAATTACTGCATTACCAGCAATTTCTGCACCGTGTAGATTAGATTGAATGTATACCTTTTTACCAGGTTTAGCGCCGATGAATTTGTATAGTTGTAAGTATAGGCGATCGCCCGAAGCCATTTGACGTAATACAATGCTTTCAATAACTGGCAGCATGAAACAACTCGGTGATGATTTGAGTAAATTATCGCTGTATCTGTACTGAATTAAAATAGGACTTACGCAAATTATCTCTCAAACTCTGATTTCTCCGTGCCCTCTGTGCCTCTGTGGTAGCCTGCGGCAAGCCACTTCTCTACGAGACGCTACGCGAACGTGTCTACGTTATTCCGTAAATCGTGCGTAAGTCCTATAAAAATCTAACCCAATAGTGAGGCAGAGTAAGTTAAAAATAATATTATTGTACAGACGCGATTAATCGCGTCTCTCCTCTCACGTTCCTGGTAAATTTCGCAAATTTTCATCTAAATGACTATGGTCTGCCAAAACCTTTAACAACGGCCCATGTGAACTAAATTCTACAATACTCACCGAAGCCACAGGGCATCCCAAACGAAACCGGAAGCGTCCCACATCAATCCCCAGTACACTACATAGAATAATTCTGATGGTTGCCTTGTGTGAAACAACTAAAACATTGCCACTACTGTAATTTTGTTTAATTTCTTCAATTACCTGCAAGGCGCGAGAAGCAATTGTAACCGCCATTTCTCCACCAGTTGGAGCATTCCAAGCGGGATCTGCTGACCAGCGAATATAATCATCGTGATATTCACGACTAATTACTTCTGGTGTTTTTCCTTCCCACTTACCATAGTTTATTTCCTTCAAACCATCTCTGAGTTGTGGTTCTATATTTATTGCTTCACATAAGGGTTTTGCTGTCAATACAGTTCGTTGCATTGGACTACAAAATATTGCTGTCCAATCCATAGAACTATATGTCTCTGCAAAAGCCTTTGCCATCTCCAAGCCTTCAGAAGTAAGTTCTGAGTTTATTGAACCGCAAAAGTAATTATTGCGACTGCATTCTGTTTGTCCGTGACGGAGGAAATAAAGAGTTAGGCTCACGGTATATTCTCATCGATTGTAAATTTAAGAGCGCTAACAATCAGATGTAGCTGAAGATAGTTAATGCCTGTGGTATATTACTACAATTTTTTGAGTTTTGGAATGATTTTCAGATTGTGTAAAGTTGCGTCACTAGACAGCCAGTCGTAAATATAGCTACTCTTTGAGTAGGCATTGGCGCAGCAGCAGAAATTAAATTAATTTTCAGGTGATGTTATGCAATCTTTCATTAAAGAATACATGAAACAGAGTCTTAAGTGTGGAGTTATGAATTTTTAACTCCACATTTAACATACTTTATTTACCTATTTATAAGTTGTTAACCTAAGCTTTTGCGGTATCTTTTCGTTGCTGCTTGTACTTGCGGCAGAAAGCTAGACCAAAACCACCAACTGCTAATGAACCCAATGTAGTTAAAGGTTCGGGCACAGACACTTTAGTTTTGAATTTGCTGGTAATAAACAGACTATACACATTCTCATCATTGGTTGGGTTTACAGTATTTAACTCGATGAAGGTATCACCTGACTGGATAAAAGGATTAGGATCAGTGCTATTACCAAGGGCTAGGTTATAAAGTTCATCATCAGTCTTAAAACCGCCAGAATCAGAGGCAAATGGATCTGGGTTGGTCAAACTATCACCAATACCACCAGCAGTGATTAGACCGCCATTAGATGATTCTCCATCATCCTGACCACCAGCAGAGCTAGTTAAGCGTCGAGAGCTAGTAGAGTCTGTTGTCACGTCCACAATAGTGAATTGACCAGATGGCTGAAAGCTATAGGTATCGGCAAAAGATACTATAAAATCGCCACCGCTATAAGGTTGATCAAAATTCAATCTGGTTGTGTCACCTGTGGGAGATAGTTCGCCGTCTAAGATAAAAGACGACAAACCGATGGTAGTGGCATCTTGATAAGACACAACTAAAGTTTCACCGTCATTGTCTCCTAGCTCTTCAATAGTATGGTTCTGTAAACCCCCCAAAGAGCTGAGAAGGCTGGTAACATCCCAACGTACAGTAGTTGCTGGGTTCTCATCGGGCGTGAGTAGAAAGGCATCAGCAACCTTCAACAAATTACCGTTCAGTTTGACGTCACTTACAGGCCCATTAAAATTCTCCCAAACGGAAGACGCATAAAGATAAGCTTTGAGAACAGTTGCACCTACAGGTACATCTGTTTGCAATGTACCATTGTTGCTGGTGCTACCAAAAGCATCTATGGAAAGTGCCGCATTGTCGAAGCTCTCACGAAACAACAAACTTGCGGATGCTGGCGAACTTAAGGCAGCAAACCCAAAACTGACACCAAAGAATACAAATGTACTCAAAGTAGCTTTGTGTATGTCAGCAGCAAAATATTTCTGTAACTTCTGTCTTACCTTAAATCTACTCATGACAATCATTACGACTATTTGTGATGCTAGGGAAAATTACGTGTTTTTTCGTAAATTCCAAAGTTAATATCGCTGAAAAAAAATATTTTCAACAAAAAATTACCTATATTTATGAAAACTTTAAAATATATATTTGATCAAAACCTTTTAAAATGCAGCTAATAAGCTACAAACAATAAGGTTATTACCCAGTTAAATAAAAAAACATATAAGATTTATGTGAATTTTATTTGGCTAAAAATAATTTAATAATACTTTATATATAATCTTTACCAAATAATAAATAGGCGAAAAATAAAGGTGAGCATAGCTCACCTGACTTTGTTACTTATACACTCAAAATTCAGAAGTTACTTGCGACTACCCAACCACTTAGCCGCTGCAATGCCAAGAATACCTGCTACTACAGGATTACTGAGAAACTTGATAATCCCTGGTTGCTCTGCCAGCACTTCGCGGAAAATATCGGGGTGGTTATGATATGCGAAAGACGCGAGTTTGCTAACATCATCAGCAGTCATGCGGCTGGCGTGGTGTGTAGAAAGCCCCAACTGTTGCTCTAGATGCTTCTCGTCAAGCTTTCTTTCCTTCAAGTGTTTGAAAAAGGCTCTTGCTACATCATCCCGTTCATTGGGTTTAATTTGTGCGATCGCATTCTGTAATTCTGGCTCCATCTGGCTGGTTGGAATCCGATCTGGATGTAAAGATCGACCAAATAACTGCCGACGTTGATCTGGTGTTGTCCGTTGAGCGAAATCATCAAAATTTTGATATTCCGCCGTTGATTCGGCTGTAGTATCATCTAAAGATTCAACATCACCCTGAGCCAAATCTTTCATTATTTGACGTTTATACTGTTCGCTACTTGCCACTTTACTTATCTCCTTTTTTCGTCAAATTATTTTGATGGCTGGTATTTCCAAGCCATAACTCTAAATTCCAATTCATCAAACTCTCTTCAAGTTTTCATTGCAAATACAGCAATTAGCTATACTTAACTTGATTAGTCTGAACATCATACTCAGTAGTCAAAATCAATTTCTTATCAGGCGCATAAACCAAAACCTTTAAGTCTTGATTAGGAAAGTTCTTCCGAAAACCTTGAACTAAGGATTTTGCTAATGGTCGCACTTCGTTGGGACTAACTTTAGGGGAAATCACAACACCTAGTTTGTTATTATCACGAACATAAGCGTCCTGAACCAATCCTTGAGACGTTTGCACAACCCAGTTACCAAAGGTTTGTCCGCTTGGAGTATTGCCTCGCTCCAACTCTGCATAAGTTACATCTCGGCCAATTGCTGAAGGAGTTGTTGGGCGGTCAACTTGTGACACAGTACCACCACCACAGGCGGTAGTTATCATCAATACTCCAATTAAAAGGAAAGTCGCCAATATTTTGCGACTTTGTTGAAACAGAATCATTTTTTTACCTCCTGAAAAAACACTTTAAATAACAGATAGAATAAGTTGTACGTTCAAACTAATTTCTTACATCTTGCTGACATTTATAAAATTGGAATTTATAGAGGTTATTCCTCTAAATTAATAAATTTATTTTGTAATGCAGAGGAGTAATAAATTACACCTCTGCAAGAGTTATGCCAATCAAGCTAGTCCTTTATCTTTCCATGCTTGCTAAGATGACAAGAAAAATATATAGCATTGAATGAATCTTGAACACTTCATACTTTCTTGCAAAAATGGAATCCACCCCATTGATATCCCTAGAGTTTCTGCAAAAAAATTATGAATTGTTAGTCAATATTTTTCTTCACATTATCTTTTACGTCTTCAATCCCATGACGGACTTCGCTTTCAGCTTGTTTTGCTTTACCTTTGGCTTTATCTTCTGGATCTCCAGTGATATTTCCTAATGCTTCTTGGGCCTTACCTTCAACATTTTTAGCAGCAGCTTTAGCGCGATCTTCAATACTCATTTTGTACTCCTGATTTTGTAAAAAATTCCTTTCAAAGCTATAACTAACTTTGAAATATTTTGTGATTACTTTTACACAGTAGCTTAAAGTTTTTGCTAAAGCCTTCCACCACAAGACATATTAAAAAAAACGTAATTCCTAATGCTTAACTCGTAATTAAGAAAGGTAGTCATAGTAAGCGTTATGGCTGTTGACTGAATGTAAATTAAAGCAATAACAGTTTAGTCACCTATGCTAAAAGACATAGAAAAAGGGCGAATATCGTAATTTCTACTTTTGACTATTTAAATAAAAAACCCAGATTCCTATAGAAACTGGGTTAATAAAGTTATGGGGATATTTCTTTTGTCTAATCTAGAAAACCCATCAGGCTTTCAGAATTGTCAATCTCATTTGATGCTATTGGACGATTACCGAAGGTGGAATAGCTTTCATCAATTACCAATAAACTTGAGCCAATTGGACGAATCCCAGAGAGATTAATACTTTCAACAACTTGGAATGTATTAGCGCCAATTGGACGAATACCCATTGAGTTGTAGGTTTCAACTACTTCTAATGTACTGGTGCTAACAGGACGCACTCCAGCAATTGACAGGTGTTCAGCAACTTCTAAGTCGCTAGCGCCTATGGGACGAATTCCAGAAATGGCGAGTGTTCCAGAAGCTCCCACTGGCAGTTCAGTAACTTCCTCGACTTTATCTGCATTCAAGCTCTGGTCTTGTTGATTTTCAACTTCCTCTGTAGTTTCCCCTGGAGACTTGGCAGGCTTTTGCCGAGAATTGATTGCTTTGCCAGCGCTGCTAATAGTCATAAACGAAGACCTCTGGTTTGTTAATTGAATTTTACAATAATTAAGGAAAGATGAAATTTTTTCCCATATATATTAAAGTTTAACCTTAAAAAACCTCACATAGATATAAGTATCTTTAAAACTGATACATAAGTAAATTTTAATTAATAAGTTTTGTAAAAAATTATTGCCATTTATATGGTCTGATAAGCCAGCTACAATGGATACAGGGCGAAATTGTCACCATGAGATAGGGTATTTCCAGCAAAACTGTATGACAGAATTTTGTCTTCAAGCTCCCTTTAGTCCCACAGGCGATCAACCGCAAGCGATCGCACAACTAACCGCTAGTATCCAATCAGGCAACCGTTATCAAACTTTACTAGGAGCCACTGGAACTGGTAAGACATTTTCGGTGGCAGCAGTTATTGAGAAAATTGGCAAGCCAACCCTAGTCTTGGCGCATAACAAAACTTTGGCTGCACAGCTTTGTAACGAGTTGCGGGATTTCTTCCCCAACAACGCAGTCGAGTATTTTGTCAGCTACTACGATTATTATCAGCCAGAAGCGTATATTCCCGTTACCGACACTTATATTGAAAAAACGGCGGCGATTAATGACGAAATAGATATGTTGCGGCATTCGGCGACGCGATCGCTGTTTGAACGTCGTGATGTCATTGTCGTTGCTTCCATCAGCTGCATCTACGGTTTAGGAATGCCAGCAGAATATCTGAAAGCTGCCCTCCCTCTCCAAATAGGTATGGAAGTAAATCAACGCCAAATTTTACGGGATTTGGCAAATGTTCAATATAGCCGCAACGACATCGAAATGGGCCGAGGAAAATTTCGTGTCCGTGGTGATGTCTTAGAAATTGGCCCAGCCTATGAAGACCGAATTATCCGCGTCGAATTTTTTGGTGATGAAATTGATGCGATTCGCTATATTGACCCGGTGACAGGGGAAATTCTCAAAAGCTTGGAAGCAGTGAATGTTTACCCGGCGCGTCACTTTGTCACCCCAGAAGAACGCTTAGAAGGAGCTTGTCACGACATCGCCGCCGAGTTGAAACAGCAAAAACTAGACTTAGAACAAGCTGGGAAACTATTAGAAGCGCAACGCATAGATCAACGTACACGTTATGACCTAGAAATGCTGCGCGAAGTAGGTTACTGCAACGGTGTCGAGAACTATTCACGTCACTTAGCAGGAAGACAAGCTGGAGAATCACCAGAATGTTTAATTGATTATTTTCCCAAAGATTGGCTATTAATTATTGATGAATCTCACGTAACCGTGCCCCAAATTCGCGGTATGTATAACGGCGACCAAGCGAGAAAAAAAGTTTTAATTGAACATGGATTTCGGCTTCCTAGTGCTGCTGATAACCGTCCTTTGAAAGCAGAAGAATTTTGGCAAAAGGTTAATCAGTGTATTTTTGTTTCCGCAACTCCCGGAACTTGGGAAATAGAAGTTTCTGAAGACCATGTAGTTGAGCAAGTAATTCGGCCAACTGGGGTGGTTGATCCAGAAATTTCTGTGCGTCCTACAGAAGGACAAATTGATGATTTGTTAGGCGAAATTAAAGATAGAGCCGATCGCCATGAACGAGTGTTAATTACCACATTAACCAAGCGGATGGCGGAAGATTTAACCGAATATTTGCAAGACCGCAGTATAAGGGTACGGTATTTACATTCCGAGATTACTTCTATTGAGCGGATTGAGATTTTGCAGAACTTGCGCGAGGGAAAATTTGATGTTTTGGTTGGTGTGAACTTGCTGCGGGAAGGTTTGGATTTACCCGAAGTTTCCTTAGTAGCAATTATGGATGCAGATAAAGAAGGTTTTTTACGAACCGAGCGTTCCTTAATTCAAACTATTGGTAGAGCCGCGCGTCACGTCCAGGGACAAGCGATTTTGTATGCCGATAATATGACAGGTAGCATGATTAAAGCCATTGATGAAACAGACAGGCGGCGTGGTATTCAAACAGCACATAATCGACTGCATGGAATTACACCACAACCAATTGTCAAAAAATCAAGTAATGCGATTTTGGCTTTTCTAGATGTATCTCGGCGGTTAAATGCAACTGACTTGAAAGTTGTAGATGAACATATAGATGAACTGCCATTAGAACAGATTCCAGGGTTGATTACTCTGTTAGAAGCGCAGATGAAAGAGGCGGCGAAAAAACTGGAATTTGAAGAGGCGGGTAAATTGCGCGATCGCATTAAACATCTGCGGGATAAAATGCTAGGACGTTAACGTGAATCTTATGCTGACCAATATTCGCCTAATTAGTGTTCAAGAATATCACCAAATGGCGGAAATGGGGATTTTTCATCCTGAAGAACGCTTAGAATTAATCGCGGGACAAATCATCAGAATGTCAGCAAAAGGTACTGCTCACGAATCAGCAATTACCCGCACAGAAAGGTTATTACGTCAACGTTTGGGTGACAAAGTTTTATTAAGAATCCAGTCACCAGTGCAACTTGATGATTATTCGGAACCAGAACCAGATATTTCAGTGGTGAAGCTGAATCCATCAGATTATGAGGATCACCATCCCAATGCTTCCGAAGTGTTTTTACTGATTGAAATAGCTGATTCCAGTCTCAAATACGATCGAGAAGTAAAAGCGATCGCTTATGCTAAGTCAGGTATTATTGAGTACTGGATTTTAGATGTCAATGGACGCAAGTTGTATATGTATCGTCTCCCTAGTCCAGACGGCTATCACAGTGAAAGCATACTTGCAGAGGATGTGACAATTTCACCTTTAGCTTTTGGTGATTGTGCGATCGCTATTCGGGAATTGTTACGAAAAATCTAAATAATTCGTAGTTATATAGTTAGCTGGTTTCGTTTCTAATTTGGGGCGCCGTATTAAGGTTATCTGTTGGATTCTTGGTCTTTTGGGTTAGCTGCGTTTTTAGTGATCGCGCAGTAAAGTAATTTGAGCAAATCGCTAAACTGAAATTAGCCAGTGATTTGAGTTAGTAAAGAGATAGAAATGACAAACGAGACGACTTCAAACCAGCAGAGATTAGTCGTAAAGCTTGAAGAGAACGCAATGGATTCTCTTGTGCATGGTGTAGAGCATCATCTTTACGGCAAAAGAAACACAGATTGGAAATATGTGATTCTGCATGTTTTTCACGCCGTTGAACTCTTTCTAAAAGCGAGACTGGCTAAACATGATGAGTCATTTATCTATAAAAACCGAAAAAGTGGTAATACAGTAGGCTCTGATGAAGCGATCGATCTCTTAGTCAGAGAAGCCAAGCTATCGCTGTTCCAGTATGCAGAACGTCAGGAATCAGGAAAATACAAGCTGGGTGGAGCATTAGATGCTTTGCGAAAAGCCAGAAATTCAATCGAACATAAAGAAGTTGCTCTCAAGCCAAGTGAAGTTAAAGAATTTTTAGGTGCTGCTTTTGTTTTTCTGGATACGTTTGTAGATAAGGAATTAGGCTTGAGCCTCAAAACTGAACTAGACAACCTCGACGAAATCCGTAAAGAGGAACTTTCTGAAAATGGAGTAGAAGTTGATGATATTGAAAGTGAAAGTACTTATCGAACTCTGTCTATGGCTTATTTGTTCTACATTCAGCACATGAAGACAGAAGGAATACCTATTTCAGACCCAAAGGAAAAATGGATTGATTATCAATATTTTACGTGTGAAGTGTGCGACAAGGAGGCAATTGTTGTTCCTGACCCAACTGCAAAATATCCTAGAATCGCTCACTGTTTCAACTGTCTAGCAGAATATATGGTTCACTACTGCCTCAAATGTGAGGAGCCATACGTTTCCTTTCTGCAAGAGTGGGAGAAAGAAGTTAAGATTTCTAGCTATCCTACTTGGGTAAATTCAATAGATAATGAAGCTGATTCGTTTTGTGAACTGTGTAGCGATTGGATTGATGATCAATAATTTGGTGTTATCCAGTCAGTTAACAAGTCGACGAAGCGGACATTTGAGATATCTTAGTAGTGAAGCAAAGGTTAGCTGCTGCCGCTCATTTTGGGCGTTAGATAGTTTAGGTTATCTGTTAAGACACGACCGGAAAGTTTTTTTCGAGGCGATCGCCTAATTTGCTACACATCTGAAAAGCACATACCACTTCTAACCAGCATCATCGCCTACAATAGCCATTCTGACACAGTGTGCGTAGGCGTAGCCCGTCGTAGACATTGCCCATTTGTACCGCGAAGTGCAGTTTGAAATCAAAGCAACCGAAAAATAAAATCCCTTCCAAAAATTCCTATAAAATTACAAACAGGAGAACCTCTCAGGAAAAATAATGGCTATTGATGCAGAAATTTTACAAACACTAGATCAAATGCCAGAGCCACTTAAACAAGAACTCTTGCATTATGCCAAATATTTAGTTGAGAATTATTCAAAAGCTATTTCCCAAGAGAGTTTACCACAAAAAAAGCATCGTTCTGGCATCTTAAAAGGAACTTTTGTTTTACCTTTGCCTGATGACTTTGATGAACCTCTGGAAGTCTTTCAGGAATATATGGAATGAGTGGTTTCCTTTTAGCTACTCATGCCTTTATCTGGTTAACTGAAAATGACTCCAGCCTTCCAGATAATCTGAGGATGATGATCAATAGCGCAGATATAGTTTATCTCAGCATCGCTAGTCTTTGGGAAATTGCCATCAAATTGAACCTTGGCAAATTATCGCTTTACCGAAGGTATGAAACGATAGGTTCTGTGATCGACGCTTCAGATATCCTCATAATTCCGATATCTTTTGCCGATACAGTTCAAATTCAGAATCTCCCGCTACATCATGGCGATCCATTTGACCGGATGTTGATTGCACAGGCTATCAATCACTCCTTAATTATTATTAGCAGGGATAAAAAATTCGATGCTTATTCTGTTCAGAGGATGTGGGAATAGTCATACTAAAAGAGAACGCCCTTTTTTCGCTATCCTAAATCAAGTGAATCATTAAGAGATCGCGCCAATGGTTGCTTTACCCGACAACATTTTGATGAGTGCAGAGGAATATCTGGTTTGGGAACCCGCCCAAGAGCAACGCTACGAGTATTGGGATGGCGAAGTTGTGGTCATGAGCGGTGGTACACGCAACCATAATCGGGTTTGTCTCAATTTCTTTAAGCTCTTAGATGATGCCTTAGCCGATGTCTACGACGGGCTACGCCTACGCACCTGTGAAGTATACATTGTAGATGTGAAGGTGCAAGTAGAACCGGGGCAAAAGTATTTTTATCCAGATGTGGTGGTAACTTGCGATGAGCGAGATACCGATCCACAATTGGTACAATTTCCCTGTTTAATTATCGAAGTTCTATCACCTTCAACAGAAGCTG
This sequence comes from Desmonostoc muscorum FACHB-395, assembly GCF_014698035.1. Taxonomy (GTDB): domain Bacteria; phylum Cyanobacteriota; class Cyanobacteriia; order Cyanobacteriales; family Nostocaceae; genus Nostoc; species Nostoc muscorum_A. The sequence continues at coordinate 117,511 of NZ_JACJSF010000002.1, read as the reverse complement.
CCGATAGGGGGAAAAAGTTTGCCAAATATCGCCAATCTCCAACCTTGCAAGAATATGTCTTAGTACAAGTAGCTCAACCGATTGTAGAAGTATTTCGGCGCAACGAACAGGGGAAATGGGTGCTGTCAGAGTATAATTTAGGCGATATATTGCGGCTGGAATCTGTAGATGTGGAAATTGTGATCGCCTCTTTGTACCGCCAAGTGCAGTTTGAAACTGAAGCAACCGAAAATTGACATGATAAGTTAATCTTTGAATTTCATGCTATCTCCACAGATGCTTCGCATACAATGGTGGAAATTCTGAAGAAGTTGTAAATAGTCACACTTCCTGAAAGGCTAATTTTGGATTAAACCAGTTGTCACTATAAGCACTATATCCACTCTCGTAATTTTTTATGTACCTGCGCTAGATACCACATATAATCATCAATTTTGTAATTATCAGCAGCTTTAACTATATATTCTTGAGCCAAATCAACATTTTTCTCGACTTCGTAATATAATCCCAAGTAAAGATGACTGTAAAAATTTCCCTTTATACCTTCTGATTGACCAACAGTTAAAACATCATCTGGTGTACAATCTCCCGCATATAAATCATATACGTACTGCATGATGCGTCGAGGGTCATTTTTCACAGTTAGTAAAGATTTACGTGCCTCTTCAATACCTAACGAACGAGCTATGCAGAGATATCGCCATACTGTTTCTTCTACATCTTGAGCATTCACAGTCAAATCTATTTCAAATTGTTCAGCACCCTCAGAAAATCTTTCTGCATAATAATACGATAACCCACGTTGCCAGAGGTAGGGTTTAATACGGGTATCCAGTTCCTCTGCTATATCAAAATCTTTAATAGATTCATCAATTTTCGCCAATTGAAAGTTAACCATACCCCGACGAATGTAAGCGTTAGGATTTTCTGGCTGATTACGAATGGTTTCGTTCCAGCGCTGGAGTTGATTTTCCAGAGAATTTGAAAAAAACATGAGTTGCCAAGCCTATATAGAAAATTAACTAACATATTTTCAGCTTTGAGGAGAGTATGTCAATCTTCCAAATATTACGCGTTGCTGATTTCCTGAAGCGTTAACTTTAAAAAAACTGTTTCATGTCATAATTTTGATGCCATGTATTAATTTTCTCATGACCAGTATTATCGAATTTCCCTGGCAGCAAGAGGCAATTATTCACCATAGTCAGTGCCTAATAAAGAGTTTTCATCATTGGACGGGAAATTTTTTGTTGGATGTAAATGGTGTACCCCAGGAAATAGCACAACTATTATTTGAAGCACCTTTTGTATTAGTTTCTCACGGCACTGAGTCAGACCCAATTTTCAACTATGGTAATCGCAAAGCGTTGGAACTATGGGAGCTTTCTTGGCAAGAATTTACCAGAATGCCTTCCCGCCAATCGGCTGAAGAGGTAGTACAGGAAGAACGCGATCGCTTATTATCAGAAGCAGCAACTAAAGGCTTCATCAAGAATTATTCCGGTATCCGTACTTCTAGCACTGGTAAACGTTTTTACATAGAAGATACTATCCTATGGAACGTTTTAGATGAACACAATCAGCAGTGTGGTCAAGCTGCTTTCTTCTCTAACTGGAAATTTATCGATCGTATGAAGCCTACTGCTTCAGGGTAACTCCTAGAATAAATCTCAAATATCAAAGCCAGATCCATCCACGAGGTAGAAGAAACTACTTACAAAATTCCGTATTGTAGAATTGCTGTCTTAAACTCAGGAAAAACGCCCGTGGTTCCAATTAGCGATAATAATCCCACAAAAATCACGCCTTATGTAACTTATGGGTTGATTGCTGCCAACGTCCTCGCTTTTCTTTATGAAGCAAGTCTTCCCCCACAAGCATTAAATGGCTTTTTACACCTTGCGGCTGTAGTTCCACGAGAACTCACCCTCAGCTTTGGTGGTATCTCCGTACATCAACCAGTACCAGAATGGGCAACTTTGATTACCTCGCAATTCTTGCATGGTGGTTTCTTGCACTTAGCAGGTAATATGCTGTTCCTCTGGATTTTTGGTAACAACGTTGAAGATAAGTTAGGTCATGCCAAATATTTACTGTTTTATTTATCTTGCGGTGTTTTGGCAGCATTAACACAGTGGTTTTTCGCTCAAGATTCTAGCATTCCATCTTTGGGTGCAAGTGGTGCGATCGCAGGCATTCTAGGAGCATACATTCTCCGCTTTCCCAATGCTGAAGTTCTCGGCATAGTGCCTTTAGGAATTTTCTTCCCAACTTTCCGTGTCCCGGCATATTTCTTTTTGGGATTCTGGTTTCTCGAACAAGCTTTCTATGGGCTTGCTAGCCTCGAAACACGTACTAATATCGGTATGGAAAGCGGCGGTATTGCCTACTGGGCCCATGCAGGTGGGTTTATCTTTGGGGCAATTCTCGGCCCTCTGTTGGGTTTGTTTAACGATAAATCACAGGAAGAATCTTGGTATAAATGATTTTTTATTGGAACTATCAATAAGACTGATTGATTTAATAGGTGAAATTGCCTAAGCTTCGCAACTACTAGCCTTACAAGCTATATTGCAATTAGCCAATAATTTAGGAAAAACACCTGTGTTTCCCCTCTACGACGAAAATCCGACGCGAATCACCCCGTATTTCACCTACGGGTTAATTGGCATGAATATTGTAGTTTTTCTCCACGAGGTAAGCCTGTCAAATGCACAATTGAGTCAGTTTTTAAGTCAGTATGCGGTAGTACCTCAAGAGTTAACCACTAATTTGAGTGGAGAGTGGATAACATTATTTACGTCACAATTTTTACACGGTGGTTGGTGGCACTTAATCTCAAATATGTTGTTTCTCTGGGTTTTTGGAAACAATATTGAAGATCGATTAGGTCATGCCAAATATCTAATTTTTTATTTGGCGTGTGGTGCTTTAGCTGCCTTATGCCAATGGTTTATTGGTATGAATTCTGAGATTCCTTCCTTGGGGGCAAGTGGTGCAATTTCTGGGGTTTTGGGTGCGTACATCATCCGCTTTCCCCACGCTAAAGTCATGACCTTAGTTTTTTTGGGGATTTTCATCACCACAATCAGAATTCCAGCACTAGTGATAATTGGACTTTTCTTTGTGCAGAATGTTATATCTGGTCTTGCTACCTTACAAACAGCTGCTCACATGACTGTACAAACCGGTGGAGTTGCTTATTGGGCGCATATCGGGGGTTTTGTTTTTGGGGTAATTCTCGCTCCCGTGTTTGGGTTGTTTAGGCAGGACTAAATACAGCATTTTCTGTCTAAATTCATAGCGAAAAAATTGCTAGCTATCAAACCTCTGCGTTAACCTTTGCTTACTTACCCAGTGAAAATGCGTTCGCGTAGCGTCTCGTAGAGAAGCGCCCATACAACATTGAAATATTGAAATTTCCCTATTGGGATATTAGTTTTTGCTAGCAGCTGCTGAAACTTCTTCTGATTCTTCTACCTCAGATGTAAATGTTGATGATTGTGCAACTTCTTCCGGTACAGAAACAATGATATCAGCACCATTAATAATTGCTCCTAACAACCCCAGTTCAGCTTCTACCAATTGATCAACAGCTTCACCTAACATATTCTCTTGTGTGTAGTGTGGCCGTGTCACTAATACGATCCCATCACTGTAAGGTTGGATTAACAGAGGGTCGTTGGAGATGCTGAGTGGGCTAGTATCTAAAATAACTAAATCAAAACGCTCGCGGACATCCTCAATCAGCCGCCGCATTTCGCTAGATTCCAGAATAGCAGCAGATTGGCGCACAGGGCCAGGGCTTGGAAGAATGTATAAATTTTCTACATCAGGAACTAAACGGATACATTCACTTAAGTTAGCGTAATAACGTAGGGGTTCAATTGAGGCATCGGGATCAGGAATTACTTTCAGGGATGTTGAACGGGAAGGCGATCGCAAATCTGTTTCGATAATTAAGGTTCTTTTACCAGCACGGGCAGAAGCTATACCCAAGTTATAAGCACTTGCCGTTTTACCCTCTAAACTACTGGTGCTAGTAATCAACACCACCTTTAAGTTTTTACCACCTATCCGGCGCAGATTACTGCGGAATTTCTCATAAAATTCTAAATAAGGAGAATCAGCAGAAATGACCACCGGTACTGCCTCTTTATCCAAATCATCAACTGGCATTAAAGGCAATTCTCCCAATACTGCCACTTCCCGTTGCTTGAGGCTCTCGCGAATATCCTCTCTGGTTTTGAAAGTCCCTTCCAGCGCTCCCAACAAAAATATCACCCCACCACCAATCACCACACCTAAGAAACCGCCTACAGCAAGGGTAATAGGTACACTCTTCGGGGGTTTGATATCAGCAGCAGCTGTAGGCCGTCTGGCAATGCTGAGGCTGCTTGTAGTTTCTGCCTCTGCGGTTTTAGCATCGGTTAGCTTCACCTGCATTTGGTCGTAGATGGATTTTTTGAGGGCAACCTCCTGTTCTAAACGCGATCGCTCTAATTGCTTATTCGGTATCAGAGAATACTCTTGCCGTAGTCGCGCTTCTTGTTGGATCTCTTGAACTAATTGTTGTTGCAGCGTCTCCCGTTGGGTTTGCAAAGACACCATTTGGTTTGCCAATTGCTGGCGGGCTGGATCTAAGCTGCTTTGGGTGCGAATACCTGCAACGCTACCCTGAAGCGGAGCCGCCGTCCCATCTCCACCTAATACCTCAGATGCACGTTGTTGCAGCAATTCTTCAGCAGCTTGTTTCTGACGCATTAGCTGAACCATCGTTGGGTGTTCTGGTCGCAAATCCTTTTTGAGTACGGCGATTTGCGACTCACTTTGATAAATTTGCGCTCGTAAGTTACCAATAATTGGATCGGCACTCAAAGCAGAAGAAACATAAGCCTGTCCGACTGTTAAGCCTAACTTATTTTGTAAACTGCGAATTTGACCATCAACCCCAGAAATAGTTAATTGCATCTGCCGTTGGAGATTTTGGCTAGCAGTAACAGCGCTTAACAAGCTGCCATTCTCGGCTGCTAATATTGCTGTTCGTTCGATGCGATCGTACTGTTCTAACTTCTTTTCAGCAACTTGCAACTCTCGTTTAGCCTGTGGTACGCGATCGTTAATCTTTTCAATAATTGCTTGTAATCGCCCAGTATTGATATCACTACTCAACTTGATCATTGCTTGCATCAATTCCGCCAAGACCTGTATACCTCGTTTGGGATCAGTATCTACATATTTCAATTCCAAAATACTAGATTCCAATTCTCCAGTCCTGGGGTTTTTTTTAGGAACAGAAAGGACGACACTGTTACCCAGCTTTGTCGGTTTGACACCGACTTTTTCTGCCACTGCTGCAATTATTTGGTTGGAGAGTAAAACTTCCTGATTCAGTTCTTTTCCTTGCTGTTGGATTTCTGTACCAGTTGCAGAAAAAGAAACTGGTGGACCACTATAGGTAAGTGCGGCAGATGCTATATAGCTAGTAGGTGGCTCTGGTTGCATAGCTACCACAGTTGACCCTACTATAACTAGACCAAAACTAGCTAGTCCAATCCACTTGTACTTATCAAAAGCAATAAGATAGCGCTTAACAATTGGTGGGGTCATGGTCGCTTCGCTCCAATTCAAAATTCAAAATTTAAAATTTAGGAAGCACCAAACTAAAGATAGTGGTTTTGATAAAAGAACGCTATCAACTTCATACTATATATTGGTTGATATGTTTAATATTTTTACATTCACGAATTCAAAGACCAGTTGGAGATGTGGCTTCCTACACTCCCAACTATTTCCAGATTGTATCCTTCTTTTAGAGTTACTAATTTGACCCGCCACCGAAGTTGTCAAAAAACCGGAGAAAGGATTGAACGTTAAAGAAAGGTTGGGTAATGGTAGTTAGGAAATTAGTAATTCTACCTATGAGGTTACGACCAACAACAATAACATCATTATCTTGAAGCGCCACATTTTGAGACGCATCGCCTCCTAGAGCTTTTTTAGCATCAAGTTTCTGGGTAACAGCTTTACCTTGTTCAGGATCAAAGCGAACGAGAGCGATATCTCGGAGATTAGCAGTATCAAGATTTACTCCTCCCAAAGCATCTACAAACGTACTGCCATTAGGCAGTGCTTGAATAGAGAGACCTCCCGCAGCGTAGTTTAAAACCCGGACTCTAATCTGTGGTGTGGCTAAGGATGAACGTGCTACCAAATTGCGGTCATAACCGTCATCATTACCAACTTCACGACGGGGGATGAGTATCGCATCTCCATCTTGTAAGCGTAAATTAGGGATTGAACCGCCATTTTGCAGTGCTGCATATAAGTCAATAGTTTGTGAAATCACAGAACCATCAATTAACTTGCGGCGTACTTGTATTTGTCGCAGGTCTGCATTCAACGTTGAACCCCCAGATATTAGCAAGGCATCAGCAACGCGGGGTGTTGCTGAATTAATCGGATAAATTCCTGGTCTGAATATTTCTCCACTAACGGTAACTTGAACTGGTCGCGCCCCTGCCAAAGATACTACTATGATTGGATCTGGGAAAAAGCGACTTAAACCCAAGCGAATTTTTTCTTGAGCTTCTTCTAAAGTTAAACCTTGTAATGACACCGTTCCCACTTGCGGTACTACGATGGTGCCTTCGGGACTAATTACAGCTTGAAAACTTAAGTCTTGACGCTGCGCGGCTAAGGCTAAAACTATTACTGGATCGACAACATAACGATTTAAACCCAAGCGAATTTTTTCTTGAGCTTCTTCTAAAGTTAAACCTTGTAAAGAAACTGTTCCCAGTAGTGGCACTACAATGTTACCTTCTGGGTTGATTGAAGCTTGAAAACTCAAATCTGGAAAGCGTTGAACCGAAACGCTAATTCCATCTCCTATGCCTAAGCGGTATGGGCCAGGAGGACGCTGAAGTACAACGCCAATTATATCTCCTGGCCCTAAGAGGTAGCGGCTGAGTTGGCTGGAAGTTTCGTCATTTGCACCTGTAGGTATAACCTCAGTCTCAGTACCTGGCACAGGCGAGGGGGGTTGCCTTGGTGATTGTCCTTGAGATGGAAAAGGTTGGGCAACGACAAGTTGGATAGGTGTTATTAAAAAAACTCCTACTTGAAGACTAACAAAACAAAAGGCGCTGAATGCACGCATATAAGAAGTGGGATCTATGAACATCGGTGCAGAAAAAATGATATGAGAATTATTCGCGCCGAGTCGTTATTTTACTCTATAAATGTCCCCAATGTCTCTGGAGTCTGCAAGTATTTACCAAGAAAAAGAGAAGAACTTTACTAAATTTAAATACTAACTTCATATTATTAACATCTTTTGGCTAAGTTTTAGGCTGAATGCAATTTATAAAGATAAGTAGGTTGGCGCAATTAAAGCTAACTAGCAAGGGCTGTCATTTGTCCTTTGTCATTGGTCATTAGTAAGGACTTTAAGACTATTTACGTTTCATAACATAATTTGGTTTATTTCTACCAACTTACTTCTGATGAATCTCTGCACAAGGGCATTCATCAGATACTTTACAAAGGGCCTGCCATCAATGTACTTTGCACGGTTTCCCCCATAGACTTGGCTAAAGACCAAGATTGTTCTACCTGCCCTAAAGGTTCCATCGGGATTAGAATGCTCACGCTTACCCAGGGAATACGTTGCTTGCGCCACTGGGCCACTTGATCTGCCAAGAACCAATGGAAAGGTGATGGATTTCCGCCGTCTGGCATGGCGTACCATTGCAAGACAGCGAAGGTTTGCTGTGGTGTGGCAGCACGAAAGAACCTAGCTTCTACTTTAGTTTCAACAACATTAGAAGCCAACTTTTCAGACTGTTTCACAGTAAATTCGGCAGAACGAGATTGCGCTATATCCCACTTTCCCCAGCGCGATCTTCCCCAGCCGTTAACATCTGTCCACTCTACCTCTGGTTGATCCATAGGCCCATTTTGCGGTAGCAAAAGCAGGATTGCCTGGGATTGCGAACCTTCTTTTTTCATTACCTGCAAAGACCATTTATGTTCGCCAATTTGCTGTTCTGATTGTTCAATAGTTTGCCAACCAGGAAGGGCTAACCCAGTGTTGCGGATCTGTTTTAACTCGTGGAGATTAGTAACAGGTAGCGGCTGTTTCCATTGCCAATGTCCTGTTAGATATCCGGGAATCCCTCCTATTGCTAGCAGTAGTAGCAATAACAAAAGTGCTGCTACCTGATTGAACTGGTTTTCTTTGAAAAACTTGGAGAATGAAATCATCAGTAAAATTTGTGATACTTAGGCAAAATTTTACTTTATAAAATCACACCATGAGTTCAGTAATATTTATGAGTAGATTAAGAGGGAGGGGAGCAGGGACAAGGGGACAAGGGGACAAGAGAGGTGAGAACTTGAAACAAGTCTTTCCCCTTGTCCCCAATTCTCCTTGTCCCCAAGTCCTCTTCCCAATGCCCATAGTTCTAACTTTCTGTTTCTTGCTCAGTTTCTAGAGATGCTGAAAAATAGCTATTAATCCAATTCAGTAGGGGTACTAATGACACCAGCATACAAGCAGAGTATAAGTCACCACCCCAACCTTCATGTAGCCATTTAAAAGCTGCTTCTTGACCTGTGCCGTGAAAGAAAGTCAGTAAAGTGTTACGAATGATATTGGCAGTAGTACTAACGATCGCAGCAAGGGATAAAAACGATATGGTTGTGCGCCGTGAAGATAAAGCATCTGTCCAATAAAGCAGCATCAAACCAACGTAGAGAGTTGTGAACAACATTTTCAACCCTGCACAATAGGGGGCAACTTCTACAATGCGTCCTCCCACGTAGAGATTGATTTCATTTACTGTTACGTCCATACCAAATTGATTCAATATGAAACCTGCCGTACCAGCAATGAAGCTTTGCAGAGGCAAGGTATAGGGCGCAATGAGATAGGGTGCTGCTGTCGGGGTGGCTAAAAATACCAGTAACAGGGGAAATCCTTGCGATCGCAAACCTGCTATTCCTTTAAACCACAAACATAATCCTGCCAGGATAACGGGCAAGGAAAGGTTAACCCACTCTGTAACACCACTAAGATAAAACACTGCCCCTAGTAACAATAAAACAGCACTCAAAGGATGTGTGGTATCTGGTAAACGTTTCCACTTTTTTCGGTTTATCCAGGCCAGATAAGCTGCAAATGGTAAACCAATAATCCCGTGGCTAAAATATTCGTGTTCTGTACTGATATTTTTGTTCAGCCAGCCATCCAACCAGTGTAGCAATATAGGCGCATAAAGCAGCAGCAAAACGCCTATAATAGCTATATTCAATAAGTCTGAGGCGTTTCTTTTTTTAATCTGTTGCTGGAGTACCATGATTTTTATTGGTCATTGGTCATTTGCAAAGGACAACTGACAAAGAACAAATGTCTAATTGTTGGATGCACATATAAGTATGAATTAACTTTAGGCTACCACGCTGTCAAGGTCGGCATTGGAGTTTTCATCTACCTGAGAAGTTGTTGAAACTGCATGAGCGATCGCAGCTACAACTTCTTTAACTTGGCTACTGCTCAAACCAGGATACATCGGTAATGATAATATTTGCTGTGACAGTTTTTCTGCTTGGGGAAAATCTCCCGGCTGATAGCCTAAATTGCTGAATGCTGGCTGAAGATGACAAGGAATTGGGTAGTGAATGCCGGTTTGAATTCCCACTGCTGTGAGTTTTTCTTGGAGTTGCTGGCGTTCTATTGGGCAAGAATCATCAACTTTAATGACATAAAGATGATAAACGTGTCCTGTATCACTTTGATTTTCTATAGGAATAATACCAGTAGTTGCCAAGGGTGCTAGTTCAGCATCATACTGCTGGGCAATAGTCAAGCGATCGCGATTCCACTGTGGCAAATATGGTAATTTTTGGTGCAAAATAGCTGCTTGTAAAGTATCCAAACGGCTATTCGTACCGGGTTCAGTATGAAAATACTTTTGCGATGCACCATAATTTCGCAAACGCCCCATCTTCTGGGCGACATCTGAATCTCGTGTCAGCAGCATTCCCCCATCCCCAAATGCTCCCAAATTTTTGCTGGGATAGAAACTAAAAGCTGCTGCTATGCCTACTGAACCAGCGTGATATCCGTCTCTTTGGGCAAGGTGTGCTTGGGCGGCATCTTCAAAAATTAGTAGTTTGTAGGTATCAGCAAATTTGATGAGTTCACATGGTGATACCATTTGTCCATAGAGATGTACAGGAATAATTGCTTTAGTCTGAGGCGTAATTGCCTTTGCTGCGGCCTCTAAATCAATTAAAGCTGTTTGGCGATCGCAATCTACCAGAATTGGCTTCGCGCCAGCGCGGATAACTCCAATCAAGGTTGCGATAAAAGTGTTGGCTGGTAAAATTACCTCATCGCCAGCACCAATATTACAAGCTTGCAATCCGAGAGCGATCGCATCTGTTCCTGATGCAACACCAACACCATAAGCTGCCCCCGATACTGCCGCAAATGCTGCTTCAAAATCTGAGAGTGCTTGCCCTAAAATAAAATCTCCCTGTTCCAATACAGATTGGATTGCATATTGCAATTGCATTTGAATTGGTTCGTGTTGCAACTTCAGGTCTACAAAAGGAACTCTAACAGCCATTTTATTCATTAGTAGTTGTCCTTAAAAAATATTTCCTCAGATGGAAAAAATAAAAAAGCCTAAACAATTTTCAGCATGAAATTGTAATAGGTTCAATCTATTCGATCGAGACTTACATAAACTATCTAGGATTGTCTGCCACGAGTGTTAGCTGTTATAAGTAATAATTGCTATAAAAATTACCCAAATATAATTTTGTAAGTTAATTTACTTAGGGTTTGCCAGTAAGAATTTTTCCTTCTGTACATAAAGAATGACAGCTCCTTTGTATTGTATCCTTAGGGTTAGCTTACCCTGGCTGAATCCAAATCTAACGCAATCTGACTGTAAAATCCCAAGCAATAAAGACTACACCAGTACTAAATAAAGAATATCTAGCACCAGTAATTAGTAACTTGTGCATACCGCATCGCCGAGTTAATGGAAGGGAGAAAAAAATTTTGCCCTAAATTTGTTTGTCAGAGGCAAAATTAGGGAATGCTTAAAAATAGCAATTGATAACCTAGAAATAGGACTTGGATCAATTACACGATAGAGAAATTATTAAGGTAGCAGTGGCAATGATAGAGCCTGAAAACAAATTATTTGCCCTAAAGGATGGTTGGGATTCTCATGAATCAAGAGAACAGCAACGCCTAAAAGCTTTGTCGGATTTAGGTTTGCGGCAACCAGAAACGATTCCGGTTTTTGAAGAAGCCACACAGACTGCTGCCCACTTTTTGGAAGCACCAATTTCCATATTGGGATTTGTGGATCAAGAACGTCACTGGTTCAAGTCAGCAGTGGGCTTATCTAGGCTGGGGCTAATGAATCATTTGGCACAAAGCCGCCAACTGTCACGCAGGGAATCATTCTGCACTCAGGTTGTAGAGAGCCTTCAAATATTTGTAATTAATGATACACATAAACTTACAGACCCAGTACTTGTTAGCAGCAAGCTGGTGCAGGATTATGGTATTCGTGCTTACTTAGGAGCGCCACTCATTGATGCTGAGGGACATTGTTTGGGTGCGTTGGCAGTGATGGATTTAGTGCCGCGCAATTTTACAACCCGAGACATTGAGTTTTTACAAATAATAGCTCGTTGGAGCATGAGTGAATTTGAGCGTAACCGACTTTTGCAAGGCAAACTCGAATCAACCACTCTCAAGACCGCTCCTATATTTTCACTTAATGACGAACGTAACACTGAAATTAAAATCACCGCACCCACTCAAGATAGCGACTCTGTTTCTACCAAGCAACTGAAACTGGAACTTTTGGGTCAGTTAACTCAGGAGTTACGCACGCCTTTAACATCTGTACTTGGTATGGCTAGTGTTTTAGGACGTGAAATTTATGGGCCTTTGACGACTAAGCAAAGAGAATATTTAGAAATTATCCAACATAGTGGTCGGTACTTACTTTCCCTAGTAAACGAAATTACCGAACTAGGAGCTATGGATGACAACTCAACTGTACTGAATTTAGCTCCTGTGGATATTGAAATGCTATGTCAACAAGCTATCAATACCCTTGAAGAAGTGGCTAATCGCCGCGAGCAAGACATTCGCCTCTCTATAGAACCGGGACGTAATCGCATTTGGCCTTTAGATAAAGACAAGGTGCGGCAAATGTTATATCACCTGGTTTTCAGTGTGATTCAACTTTCGGCTACAGGTAGCATTGTTCGCATCCATGTTTCTTACAAGGAAGATACGCTCAACATTACTATTTGGGTTTCTCATCCCTGGTTAGGGGACGGCATTACTGAGGTTGACCCCTACTTCCGTCTCAATTCTTTGTCTCTGCTAGAGTTAACCGGTGAAGTCGCAACTTACAATACTCATATAGAAGGACAACAGCAACTAGAGACTTCATCAGTAGCAGTGGACAATTCCAAAAGCCTGAGTGATTCCCACTCCAATTTTCTTGCTGCGAGTTCTGGTCTAAATTTAGCTAAATTACATGGAAGCCTTTCTCGTGAAAGCTTGGGTCTATTGCTAAGTTGTCAACTAGCAGAGTTGCACGCTGGACAAATTTTGATTCAAGGTTCACCAGAATCAGGATATCGTTATGTGCTTTCTTTGCCACTGCAACTGGCAACTCCCTCGCAAGCAATTAGTGATGTCTGATCACAGCCAGTAGAGAACCGATTACAGGTGATAGGGAATAGGGAAAGACAAATTCATACTTTGTTATGTAGTAAGTACATGAATTAAAAGCGTCATTACTAATTTACAAACTACGTTATTACCTTTTTATAGCCATAGGCATTATGATCAAATCCAAGTTCTGCGTCGGCAGGCTAATTGATCGCAATGTTTTTTATGAATTTAGTCTGGCAACTATTTACTTTATCATCTTTACCGCTCAAAGAATATCTTGCTACCAGTTACGTACACCGTTCTCTGGTGGGACTGTTAAGGTCTTGGCGGCAAACCAGCGTCTTGATTCAGTGGGGAGATGCGATCGCAGCTGTATTGCTCAGCTCAATATATGCCCTTGCACCTTTTGCTTCGAGTACGTTGGTAGGTTTGTTACTGGTGGCTTGTGTGGGATTTTGGCTGTTGTTGACTTTATCTGATGAAGTCACACCAGCAAATGTCTCGTCAGTCACTCCCATTCACCTACTAGTATTGCTCTACTGGGGAATTGCTGTAATCGCAACAGCATTATCACCAGTCAAAAAAGCGGCACTTAACGACTTGGGAACGTTGACCTTGTATTTGCTACTATTTGCCCTTTGTGCCAGGGTATTAAGGTCGCCTCGCCTCCGGTCTTGGATTCTCACCCTTTATCTGCACGTATCCTTAATTGTCAGTGTCTATGGATTGCGGCAATGGTTTTTTGGAGCCACAGCACTGGCAACTTGGGTTGATCCAGAATCTCCTCTGTCTAAGACTACAAGGGTCTACAGTTATTTAGGAAATCCCAACTTATTGGCTGGATACCTGTTACCAGCAGTAATTTTTAGCTTGGTGGCAATTTTTGCATGGCAAAGTTGGCTCAAAAAAGCTTTAGCATTAACAATGTTAATTGTCAATACTGCCTGCCTGATCCTGACTTTTAGTCGTGGCGGTTGGATTGGACTAGTGGTAGCAGTTTTGGCTGTGGTGGCATTGCTAATTTTTTGGAAGAGTGTGGAAATGCCTCCTTTTTGGCGTACTTGGTCGCTGCCCATTGTCTTAGGAGGTTTAATCGGGATATTACTCTTAGCAGTGATATTTGTAGAGCCAGTTCGCCTGCGGGTGTTCAGCATTTTTGCTGACCGTAAAGATAGCAGTAATAATTTTCGTCGAAATGTGTGGGATGCTGTCTTTGAGATGATTCGCGATCGCCCAATTTTCGGCATTGGCCCCGGTCACAACTCTTTTAATAAAGTTTATCCGCTCTACCAACACCCTCGGTACACTGCTTTAAGTGCTTATTCGATTTTGTTTGAAGTGACTGTAGAAACTGGGTTTGTTGGTTTAGCCTGCTTTCTCTGGCTAATAATCGTTACATTTAATACGGCGCTTTTGCAAGTGCGACGATTGCGACGATTGAGAAGTGTAGAGGGATTTTGGTTAATTGGAGCGATCGCTATTTTGTTGGGTATGCTAGCTCACGGCACTGTAGATACTGTCTGGTATCGTCCTGAAGTCAATACCCTCTGGTGGCTCATCGTTGCTTTAATTGCCAGCTACTGGACACCTTTAACTCAAAACCAGACAAATCCATCTAACCCAGAACCAGCAGTAAACTAATACGAGCAAATTGTCAGTTGTTTTTCTACTGAACAACTGACAAATGAATGAATTTTGAATTGTCTAGTCCCTGTAAGTAGTGGCACCTGGGGCATTAGGGTCGCGATAAGCAGTCGGTTCGTTATCACGCTTTTTACCAGCCAAACCAGCTAGACCGAATAAACCAAGTAATCCTAGCCAACCCCAATCAAAATCGTTGCGATCGTAAGTGGTCGTTCTGGGAGCAGTAGTGGCTCCGGGATCAGTTGTTGTCTGAGCTTGTGCGGATAGAGTTAAGGGTAAAATTCCCATACTCAAGGTGAGAATGCCTGCGCCAACAGCTGTAATGAAATTACTTTTCATAAGTTGTGACAATTCCTTATGCCATCCGAAGTTACTCACCACTGTATCGATTCTCAACCTTCATAAAATCAATCTATGGCTATAAACTAGGGCTTTTTATAAGTCACGCTGTGGACATACAACATGGTTTTCACAGCAATCTGTTTCTCACTCTGGTGTGGTAGTTTGAACCACAATTATCCTTAATAGCTTTTCATTGCGCGTTGAATGTCACGCTGATCTTGCCGTCGTTTCAGGTCTTCTCGCTTATCGTGGAGCTTTTTACCTTTGCCAAGGGCTATACTCACTTTTACCCAGCCGCGTTTGAGATACATTTTCAAAGGGATTAAAGTTAGACCTTGCTGTTCTACTTTGCCAATTAGCTTGCGGAGTTCTTGACGATGCAACAGCAGCTTTCGTGTCCGCCGTGGTTCATGATTAAAATATTGTCCACTGGCGTTGTAGGGCGAGATATGAATATTGATCAACCATGCTTCGCCATTGCGAAGCAAAGCATAGCCATCTTGGAGATTTACTTTACCCGCACGAATTGACTTAACCTCGGTTCCTGTCAACTCAATTCCGGCTTCGTAAGTTTCCAGAATTTCATACAAATAACGGGCTTGACGGTTGTCAGCAATAACTTTGTAACCTTCGTTCTTGTCGCTCATTGATAATTTTGTGCGTTTTAAATGTACCTAAAAAATTATTTGGATTGCCTGGCGAATTATAGGGTATTCATTATAACCGCTAGAAATATTGAACTGTATATCACTAATTTAGCTTTTCTAAGTTCACAATTAAGAGTTTTCTAGTAACTTTTAAGTTACCTGATATTGATTACATCTGAGGTTTATCCAGAACTTGGGAATTTTACCTCAAGTTTCACCAAGCTTGATTTTGTGCAGTTTCACAAAGGCTTGTAAGTAAATCGGCGTAAATAATTAAAGTTTTGTAGTATACCTTGTTGGGTATCTTGCTACAAGACGCTAATCCTAGAAAGGGCTGAAGCCTTCTCTACAAACTTATTTCAATTCATGCCTACTTAACTTATATTTTGGTAAATTACCGATAAAATTAATAATAATTTATACTATAATGGAAACCTGCTCTGCCTTATTAATGAGTTGTTACAAATTAAAAAGCTCTCTATGCTTCCTGATCTGAGGGAGTTAAAGGTGAGTTGCACTTCGTTAACCTTCCAAAAGATTTAAGATTTTCTTTATAAATCAACCCTGAAGGCAGTCATTACCTGGTAATCCTGTCATAGTATGAAACATAAGAACACTATTCTTGCCAGTGTTCACCGATGAAGCGCGTAGAAGCAAATTTCTGAGTAAAAAAAATGCTAGGGGTGTATTGTCCATGCCCTTGACGATCCTTGTAGTGGATGATGATTTGGGCACTCGTCTGTCTGTTAGCGACTATCTTGAACTGTCTGGCTACTCAGTGATCACGGCTAATGACGGTCAAGAGGCTTTGTTTATGGTGGATGAGTATAATCCTGATTTGATTGTCACGGATATCATCATGCCACAGATGAATGGCTATGAACTGGTGCGTAGGGTGCGGCAACAACCAATGTTTCGCTTATTACCTGTAATTTTATTAACAGCCCGAACTAAGACCCAGGAAAGAATTCTGGGCTATCAGTCAGGGTGCGATTTATACTTACCCAAACCATTTGAATTGGAAGAGTTAGCAGCAGCAATCCGCAATCTTTTGGAGCGATCGCAAATTATTCAATCGGAGTATCGCTTTTCTCATAAAGAGAATTTGGGCATTTCCGGCTCGACAAAAGCGGGGGATGCCCATAATTCTCTGTCTACTCAAATTCAGACATCCCACTTACACTCATCCCTAACTCATAGAGAACAAGAAGTCTTAGAGTTATTGACTCATGGTTTGTCTAATGCCGATATGGGTCATCAGCTACACCTGAGTCCTCGCACAGTGGAAAAGTACGTTAGCAGTTTATTGAGAAAAACTTCAACCAGCAACCGAGCAGAATTAGTGCGTTTTGCTATGAAGCATGGTTTAGTCGAATAAAAAAGTGAGGAGTTAGGAATTAAAACTCAGAACTCTTCACTTTTAACTTTTGTGAGCAGACCTTCACAAGCATCAATCAGTAAATCAATAACCTGATTAAATCCGTCTTGACCACCGTAGTAAGGATCTGGAACTTCCTTTAAGGTGTGTCGAGAGCAAAACTCACACATCAAACGCACTTTATGCTGATATTGCTCAGTGCGATCAAGAGTGAGAATATTCTCATAATTTTCTTGATCCATCGCCAAAATTAAATCAAAGTCTTGAAAGTCTGACTTTTGAAACTGGCGTGCTTGACCACGTAGTTTAATTCCCAACTTTGTACCAGCCGCAGCACTCATGCGTCTGTCAGGTGGGCTACCCACATGATAACTAGATGTACCAGCAGAATCACAGATGATGGCATCGCTCAAGCCTGCCTGCTCAATTAGATGATTCATGATGTTTTCTGCCGATGGCGATCGGCAGATGTTACCTAAGCAGACAAATAGCAACTTGTAAGGCATAGATATTTTTTGTCCTCTGTCAATAGTCATTTGTCCTTTGTCTTTTGACTAATGACCCTTCGGGTGAAGCTCCTGCGTCGCTACCACTTCTCTACGAGACGCTACGCGAACGCTAACACCAGTTGCTCATGGGGGAAACCCCCTTTCTTCCTTTGGGAGAAGACCGCACTGGCTCACCAATGACTAATGACCAATGACTAATGACCAATGACTAAAATCCAGGTAACTCCAACCCACTGGTTAATTCTTCCATACGTTCCCGCATTGTTGCTGTGGACTTGTTGTAGGCTTCTTTCATTGCCACCGTCACGAGATCGGAAAGTACT
Organism: Desmonostoc muscorum FACHB-395; assembly: GCF_014698035.1. GTDB lineage: Bacteria > Cyanobacteriota > Cyanobacteriia > Cyanobacteriales > Nostocaceae > Nostoc > Nostoc muscorum_A. Next base: position 99,944 of record NZ_JACJSF010000002.1, on the reverse strand, counting down.
TCTGCACCTTCTGCAAGAGCATCTGGTGAAATTTCTACCCGCTTGGGTTCTTGGTTTCCACTGACAATCACCTTCACCAGACCACCGCCAGATTCTCCTAGAATCTCCATTTGCTCCAATTCTTCTTGGAGTCGCTTTGCACCTTCTTGAACTTGCTGTGCTTTCTTAAAAGCATCGGCTAGTTCCTTCATTTTTCCTAAGCCAAAGCCAAATCCCTGTCCTTTTCCTGTCATAATTATTTGTACGCTTGTGCGTTGAATAACAAATCAAATTCAATTATAGATGCGGTAAGTAATTTGCCTCTTTTTTTACCAATAATTAATGCATCGGAGAATTGGGCATTGGGAATTGGGAATTGGGCATTGGGCATTGGTTATCAATTGTTCTTCTTTGCAGTATCATCTTTACTATTCTTCATTCCCTATTCCCTATTCCCCATTCCCCATTCCCCATTCTTTATCCACAAGCACCTTGAAACTCTCCGAGCATTTTGACTTCTGGCTCTAAATTAATAGACCAACGTTCTTGCACCTGATGTTGGATGTGGCGAATGAGACAGAAGATATCACTAGCTTTTGCCCCACCACGGTTAACGATGAAATTAGCATGGAGTAGTGCTACTTGCGCTCCACCAATTTGGTAGCCTTTGAGGCCTGTTTGTTCAATTAACCAGCCAGCACTGTAAGGTTTGGGATTACGGAACACACTCCCACAGCTGGGGAAGTTGTATGGCTGGGTGCTTAAGCGATGCTTTTTGTGTTCTTTGGTGATTGCTACAACTTTTGCTGGGTCTGCACCTGGCGCGAGTTGTAAGGTTGCTTGGGTGACTATGCGATCGCCACCTTGCAATAAGGAAGTCCGATAGCTATAACCTAACTGTTCTGGGGTAAGAGTTTCCAGCGTCCCATTGGGTGAAAGTACCTCGGCACTAACTAACATATCTGCGATACAGCTATTATGTGCCCCTGCATTCATCACCACAGCACCTCCGGCTGTTCCAGGGATGCCAACAGCCCACTCCAATCCTTGCCATCCTAATTCTGCTGCGGCCCATGCCAAACTGGGAATTGATTCTCCGGCAGCAACGGTTAATTGACCAGTTTGGGGGTCAAAGTTGCTGAAGCGGAGGTGACGAGTCGCGATAACTAAGCCTGATATACCGCCATCGCTCACCAGGAGGTTAGAACCGGCTCCCAGTGTTGTCACCTTTAAATCACGTTCTTTTGCGTATTTAAGACTGGCTTGCAGTGCTTCTAAGTTTCGAGGGGCAACATACAAATCAGCTGCTCCTCCAACCCTATAGGAAGTAAAGGCTGACAAGCAAGCCTGGGGCTTGATTGCACAATCAGTATTTGGTAGGTAAATTACTTCACTATCCACCGAATTAGTTGTTTGATGTTTCTTTGTATTCAAAGCAGAAACTGTGCAGACGTTTCCAGCTGCCTGGGAAATGGTCATTTTTACTTTATATTGGTAAAATTTTTACATTAATTTACCGCAAAGATACGGTAATAGAGTTCATAGATGGAACCGTTGCTAGACGGGCGCTTTGCTCAGAAACGAAACTTTGCAAAGTTTCCACTTAAGATGTGGCTTTAGCAGGTTCGCAAAGTGCAGTAATTACTTCAGGAATCACCTGATTCAAGTTCCCAGCTCCTAAAAACAGCGCCAAGTCTCCTGGGCGTAATGTTTTTAACAAGTACTCACGCACTGAGGGTAAAGTTGGTTGATAAACTACCTGCGAATGCTGTTTAGCAATTTCCGCTGCTAGCTGTTCACCAGTAATTTGCCCTAAGTTGGGTTCGCCTGCACTGTAAATATCAGTCAGCACAACCAAATCAGCATGGGTAAAGGACTCGGCAAATTCTTCTAAAAAGGTCAGTGTTCGGCTATAGCGATGGGGTTGGAAGATAGCAACCACTCTTTGTCCTGGTCTTGCCTGTAAACGTGCGGCAGCGAGAGTAACGCGAATCTCGCTAGGATGATGAGCATAGTCATCAATGAAGGTAATACCATCAACTTCGCCCCGCAGCTCAAAGCGTCGTCTTGCTCCTTCAAAGGTTGCAATACCTTTGGCGATCGCTCCAAATTCTAAGCCCAAGGCGCGACCAACAGCTACTGCTGCTAGAGCATTGCTGAGATTGTGGCGACTGAGCAGCCGCAACTTCAACACGCCCAAGGCTTTGCCTCTTTCCCAAACTAGAGCCGTGGTGCCATCAGCACGATAATCAATATTAGTAACGGTGTAGTCAGCGTCGGTATCTGAGTGTAAGCTGTAGCTGATTGTGGGTTGTAAGCGATCGCGCACCGTCGCACAGTCAATACTACCTATTAAAGTTTTACAACCCTTAGCAAATGTCTGGAAGATGTCAATTACTTCTTCTAATGTATCGTAATGGTCAGGATGATCGAGTTCAATATTGGTGATGATGCCAATTTCTGGAGCGTGTTTTACCAAAGAACCATCAGATTCGTCTGCTTCGGCTACCAAATATTGGCTTTGTCCCAATCGAGCATTACCTTCCCAAGCATTGACTTCGCCACCTACTAAAATCGTTGGGTCTAGACCAGCTTCTAGAAGCATATAACCAATCATGCTACTGGTTGTAGTTTTGCCGTGTGTTCCTGCCACTGCAATACTGTAGTAATCGGAAATTAAGGCGGCTAGTACATCTGAACGATGCAAAACTGGACAACCTAATTCCAACGCTGCTTTGTATTCTAAATTATTAGTGTTAATTGCTGTTGAACAAATGACTTGAGGTAATTTTGACTTAGTATCAGCAGGTAATTGTTCTTGTGAATTTAATACTTGAGGACGAAAGAATTCGAGATTACTTGCCTCTTGTCTACCAAAAATATGGGCACCGATAGATTCCAATTTGTGCGTCATGTGGTTTGGACGAAGATCCGAACCTGATACTGGAAATTGACGCTTGGCGAGAACGTATGCCAGAGCAGACATACCTATGCCGCCGATGCCAATAAAATGAAATGGTCTACCACTAAAATCTACAGAATTAGTCATTTATTGCTCCTCTTACACCACACCACACCATAATCACAAATGACACGCGTATCATAACAGGAATTTGATTTTTACCGTAACTACTCCTATATCGTATTTATGTTTAATGCCCAGATGTGTTTTCTGGTCTGGTTTTGCGTGTTCAGAATGATTTTACCTTGGTTGGAGGTTTTTACTATTTCTGAACTGTTGTTAAGATTATTCTGAAAATTTTGGCTACATCGGGAAAGAAATTCTTGTAATGTCAAATACATATTTTTGTCTACCTTACTGGAATTGGCTACATAATACATTGTTTAGTGAAACTGATTTGAAATTGCATCAAGTTTAGCCGTGAATTGACTACAATAGTACATTGGTAATGAAACTATTTTTCAATTGCATAAAACCCAGGCATAACTGGATGCAGCAACTAGCAATTTTTGGTGGCACATTTGATCCAATTCACTGGGGACACCTGCTCGTAGCCGAGACAGCAATGCAAGAAGTATCTCTTGAAAAGGTAATTTGGGTGCCATCCCTAAATCCTCCTCATAAAGAAGCAGCTTTGTTTGAGCATCGCGTGGAAATGCTGCAATTAGCCATAAAAGATAACCCAGCGTTTACTATCTCCCTAGTGGAGGCAAATCGCTCTGGGACTTCTTATGCCATTAACACTCTGATTGACTTATCTGCTTGTTACCCAAATACTCACTGGTACTGGATTGTGGGCTTGGATACTTTCCAAACCTTACCTCGTTGGTACCGTGGACACGAACTAGCACAAATGTGTGATTGGTTAATCGCACCCCGACTGCTAGGTGGTGAGACTATAACTCAAAGCAAATTAATCTGCAAGCAAGTGGAGCAACAACTAAAGGAGCAGTCACATACCATTTACTGGCAACTCCTGAATATACCTTTAGTAGGAGTTTCGTCAAGTCTAATTCGCAAATTGTGTCGCGATCGCCAGTCAATTCGTTATTTAGTACCGGAAGCGGTCAGATCATATATCACTAACAACAGTTTGTACTCGAACAAATCTGAATAAATTATGTGTTTTTTTATTGATCTAACACTTTATGGTTATAAGTGCCCCCCCCCTTTGCGATATGATTGGGGTCAACGATATCAACATATAAGCATAAATACAGAGGGCAAGACACTGTGATTAGAGTTGCAATCAACGGTTTCGGGCGGATTGGACGTAACTTTGCGCGTTGCTGGGTGGGTAGAGAGAATAGCAATATCGATCTTGTCGCTATTAATGACACGTCAGACCCTAGAACCAATGCTCACCTGCTGAAGTATGACTCGATGCTAGGTAAGATCAAAGGTGCTGAGATTAGTGCCGATGATAACTCTATCATCGTTAACGGTAAGACCATTAAGTGCGTATCCGATCGCAACCCAGAAAAGTTGCCCTGGAGAGATTGGGGAATTGACCTAATTATCGAAGCAACAGGCGTATTTACTAGCAAAGAAGGAGCGCTAAAGCATGTGAATGCTGGAGCCAAGAAAGTTCTGATTACCGCTCCTGGTAAAAACGAGGATGGCACTTTTGTGGTTGGTGTGAATCATCATGATTATGACCACAACATACACAACATTATCAGTAACGCTAGTTGTACTACCAACTGTTTGGCACCAATTGCCAAGGTGTTGAACGATAAGTTCGGCATCATCAAAGGTACGATGACCACCACCCACAGCTATACAGGCGACCAGCGTTTGCTAGACGCTTCTCACCGGGATTTGCGACGGGCGAGGGCCGCAGCGATAAACATTGTACCCACCTCCACTGGTGCAGCAAAAGCAGTGGCGCTGGTTATCCCAGACCTGAAAGGCAAGCTTAATGGCGTTGCCTTGCGCGTACCAACCCCGAACGTCTCAATGGTAGATTTCGTAGTTCAGGTTGAGAAGCGTACTATTACTGAAGAAGTTAACCAAGCTCTCAAAGATGCTGCTGAAGGCCCACTTAAAGGCATTTTGGACTATAGCGAACTAGAACTGGTATCTTCCGATTATCAAGGTAGCGATGCTTCTTCGATTGTTGATTCCAGCTTGACTTTGGTTATGGGCAATGACTTAGTAAAAGTTATGGCGTGGTATGACAACGAGTGGGGTTACAGCCAACGAGTTTTGGATTTGGCAGAATTGGTAGCTGAGAAGTGGCAATAATTTGTCATTGGTCATTAGTCATTGGTCATTAGTTTTTCACAAAAGACAAAGGACAAAGGACAAATAACAAAGGACTATTGACTAAAATGCTGAAATCCCTGGCTAAGGCTCAGAACTTGGTCAGGGAATTTTTTTTGTTCGTCGTGCAATAGTACTGTTGATCCGGGTGTAATGTTGCCGACGATCGCAGCACCTTGACCAAGATTTTGTACTAAGGCTAATGCTGACTCTTGTGGCAAGCAAAGCACTAATTCAAAGTCTTCGCCACCGTATAGAGCATAAGCTAGCGCTTGCTCTTCTGTTAGCCAATGGTCAAGAGCTGCTGGTATGGAAATTTGTCTGCGTTCTAGGACAGCGCCAACACCACTGGCGCGGCAGATTTGGATAATTGCATCTGCCAAACCATCACTGCTATCCATACCGGCAATGGGTATAGGAGATGGGGATGCTAAAATTTTCCAGAGGATTGGTAAGACATCTAATCGTGGCTGTGGGCGCTGGTGTGCGCGGATTAGTGCCGTGCGTTCTACATCTTTGAGGTTTTGTCCTGATTGGGGATGTAAAAGCAGTTCTAAGCCAGCTTGGGAGGCTCCATGAACCCCTGTAACAACGATCGTATCTCCCACTACAGCAGCAGAACGGCGGATAATTTGATTAGGGTGAACTTGACCAAAAGCGGTAATTGCCAAAGTCGTCACAGGCGATCGCACGACATCGCCCCCAACAATTGAGGTATTGTATTTTTGCAGGCATTCTGTCATTCCCTGGTACAGTCGCTCAACCCAACTCACCCTAACTTCACCGGGGAGTCCCAACCCAACGGTAATTCCTAGTGGAGAAGCACCCATCGCTGCTAAATCTGATAAATTAGCAGCAGCAGCCCGCCAGCCAGCATCTTCTGGGGAAGTGGTGAGGTTGCTAAAATGTACGCCATCAACCAGCACATCTGTAGTCACTACCAAAGATTGCTCTGGTGCAGTCACAAGTACTGCTGCATCATCGCCGATAATTTCTGGAGGACAGAAGCGTTGCAATCTTTCTAAAAGACCTTGTTCACCAATATCTTTTACTTGTTGAGAAGAGAAATCACTGTTCACGATCGGTTTTCCGTGCTGAAAAATTACTAAGAAAACTGATGATTTGTTTTACTGTTTAATATAAGGGTATCGTCTAGGAGTCAGTTGGGATGGTAACAACACCAGTAACCAGCATCACATTTGAAGAGTACTTAACCTATGATGATGGTAGCGATTTTCATTATGAACTGGTGGATGGCAAGCTAGAGCTAATGAACCCACCTACTATTGAACATTTCCTGATTGCCAAATTTCTTGAGCAAGTACTAGATGCAGAAATTAAACGTTGTAGCTCACCTTGGCTGTGTTTTCGAGAAAGTGGGGTGAGAACGGGGAGAAATAAATCTAGGTTGACTGATTTGTGTGTGGTGACGCTTGAGCAAGCTAGGGAATTGTTGAATGCCTCAGCAGTATTTCAGTCACCGCCTTTACTAATTGTCGAGGTGGTCAGTCCAGAGTCGGTTAAACGGGATTATCGTCATAAGCGTTCTGAATATGCGGCCTTAGAGGTTCCTGAATATTGGATTGTAGACCCACTGGAAGCAAAGGTTTCAGTGTTACTACTGGAAGATGGATTTTACGAAGAAATAGTTTTTACTGGTACTCAGGAAATTGTATCACGGACTTTTCTAGAATTAGCGATTACAGTTGATCAAGTATTCACCGCCGGGAATCTAAATCAGGGGAGTTAGGAGAGACGCGATTAATCGCGTCTGTACAGGAATTATTCTCCCCCTGTTCCCTGCTTCCTTCTTATGATGCTTGCGGCTCAACCAGATTTTCTATTCCTTGAACGACTTTTGCCGATTCAATTTTGTCACCCGCCTTTAGTTTATCCAAAACTTCTTTGCCTTCGGTGAGATAGCCAAAAACGGCATAGCGACCATCTAAGAGGTTGCGTCCGGCGGGAGTGAGTTCTGGTTCAAACAAAAAGAAGAAGAATTGCGATGAACCACCATTTACTTCACTTTCGGGACGAGCCATGACTACTGCACCAAAAGCAGAGAAAGGCAGAACTGGCATATCAACGTAACGACCAGCTTCTTCTAGCGTAATCCCATAAGTAGGTGCTTTATCACCCTGAACTAAAACTTCTAAGGGAATAGCGCGATATTCGCCTGTCTTGGGATCAATGAAACCTACATCTTTACCTGCGGGATCTCCAGTTTGCAGAAAGTAAGATTCTTCAGAACGGGTAAATTCTAAGCCATTGTAAAAACCCCTCTGTACTAAATCTACAAAATTACCAGCAGTCACAGGGGCGCTATAACCATCCACGACGACAGTCAAATCGCCTTTGTTAGTTTTGAATTCTACCGTGGCACGACCTTTCAGTTGTGGCAGGTTACTGTACTCAGTAGGCACTTCAAAGGGGAATTCTTTCACCATTGACTCTTCTATCTGAGTTACTAGATTTAGAAGTTTGCCTCTCTCTTGAAGAATTTGTTCTTTATCTTTGCTGTTCGCCAATTCTTCTAATTTACCCACCCCAGATTTCAACTCGGTAATCCAAGCTTCTGCTTGGGGTTGGCGTTCTGTGGGAACGCTTGTTAAGATTTGGGAGGGTTTATCGAGAATTCGGGATGCTTTGCTGATGTCTTTGGAAATAGCACCCCATCGCCGATTAGCCCGCAGTTGGGCAGAGATGTCCTCTAAACTGGCTTGTAGTTGCCGTACAGGTTTGTTATCTATCGGGAGTGCATACCGCAACAAAGCCTTGCCGTCGGTGATTGCGTTGCCGGCTGGCAGCGCGGCGCTACTGGAGGGAGTCCACCCAGCTGTAGTTATGCCTAAAAATATTGTTACCAGCAGTATTGCCATTAGGCTGTTCTTCAGCCAGGATTTTAATAAGTTAAGCATGGGATAACTCAAATGCAGCATTAAATTGTTGACTGGACGTAACCCATCAATAATCTTCCCACGTTAAGGGCGGAGGATAAATGACAAATACTTTGACAACTCTTGGAGACGCTACGCATTAGCGAAGCTTTCGCTTTAGCGATACGCTCAGTACAAATGACAAATGATAAATGACTAATGACAAATGCCCAATGACGACTCTAGAAGGGTACAATAAATGCCGATTGTCTTCCAAAATTTGAAAGTTTCATGATCTCCAGTAACGACTTTCGACCCGGTGTTTCGATTGTATTAGATGGGTCTGTATGGCGAGTGCTAGAATTCTTGCACGTCAAACCAGGCAAAGGTTCCGCCTTTGTCCGAACTAAGTTAAAAAATGTCCAAAGTGGGAGCGTGATGGAAAAAACGTTCCGAGCTGGGGAAACTGTGCCCCAAGCTACTCTAGAAAAAAGCACGATGCAGCATACCTATAAAGAGGGCGATGAGTTCGTCTTTATGGATATGGAAACCTACGAAGAAGGCAGATTGACCCGCGCACAAATTGGCGATCGCGTCAAATACCTGAAGGAAGGTATGGAAGCTGAAGTTATTAAGTGGGGCGATCAGGTTCTAGGAGTAGAATTGCCTAAATCTGTGGTTCTGGAAATTGTACAAACAGATCCAGGCTTAAAAGGTGACACTGCTACCGGTGGTTCAAAACCAGCAACTTTGGAAACCGGTGCAATTGTGATGGTTCCTTTGTTTATTTCTCAAGGAGAACGCATCAAAGTTGATACCCAGGAAGATAAATATATCAGCAGGGAATAACTTTCATCTCTATGGAGATGCTTGCTCCCGATTGAAATCCCTACATCTGGATTTAATCCCTGCCACACTTAAGATGCTAATTTACGGATAGGTCGAGGTAATAAAAACTGTGCCATTGGACTTTAATGAAATCCGCCAACTATTGGCAACTATCGCACAAACAGATATTGCAGAAGTCACGCTCAAAAGCGATGATTTTGAACTAACAGTCCGTAAGGCTGTGAGCGTCAGCAATCAGATGTTGTCGGTAGGTCAAGCAACCTTCGGCGGTGTGGTAGGTTCTGGACTGACATCGGGTTCATCTGGGGGAAACCAGGTGAACGCGAGTCAGGTAACGGAGGTGTCCACATCTCGCGTGTTTGAGAATACTGGTACTAGCACACAATTGCAGTTGTCAGTAAATGCTCCCTCAATCATCGATCAGAGATTAGTAGAAGTGCCTTCCCCAATGGTGGGAACGTTTTATCGCGCTCCTGCGCCTGGAGAAGCGGCATTTGTGGAAGTTGGCGATCGCGTCCGCAAGGGTCAAACCGTCTGTATCATTGAGGCCATGAAGCTGATGAATGAAATCGAAGCCGAAGTCTCTGGACAAGTGATGGAAATTCTTCTCCAAAATGGTGACGCTGTAGAATATGGTCAACCTTTGATGCGAATTAACCCCGATTAAGTATTAATCTATATATCAAATGAGTCATCTGAAATGAGTCATCGTTAAAACTTCAGTCCTTGCGGGTTAATCCTGATGAAACAAACGTTGCCTTTACCGCCAGAAGTGGTGCAACAAGTAGCTGAATACTTCAGCCTGTTAAGTGAGCCGATGCGCTTGCGGCTGCTCCACTTATTACGGGATGAAGAAAAATGCGTGCAAGAGTTGGTAGAGGCAACACAGACTTCTCAGGCAAATGTGTCAAAACACCTGAAGGTAATGTGGCAAGCAGGTATCCTTAGCCGCCGCAGTGAAGGAACTTGCGCCTATTACCGGGTGGAAGATGAAATGATTTTTGATTTGTGTAATCGGGTTTGTGATCGCCTGGCCACAAGGTTAGAGGAGCAAGCCCGTAATTTTCGTGTGTTAAATAGTAAACGTTAGTCTTTTGTCATTTGTCCTTTGTCCTTTGCTAATGACCAATGACCAATGACCAATGACCAAGAACTAAAGCTGATAATTTTTCTCAAAGCTTTCACGAGTTAGTGGTTGTTGTAACTCTACGCCTTCACCACCTAAAACATCCAATGGTTTACCGTTCACGTCAATGTAAACCTTGGCTTTAGGATTTAAACTTGTCGCAGTATAAACAACTTGTCCGACGCGACCCATCATTGATGTGCTACCACCACCACTGGTAAAATCTTCAGATAAATTAACGTGAACTTCGTCATTTTCTGATTTCAGTCCCAACAGCTTAGTTCCTTTGGGGATAGTTGTGGAATCTGTTCCTTCTGTCGGCCCTGCCAACAAACTTTGGAAAGCTGCTTCTAAAGGCTGGTTGGCTCGTATAGAAGCGACTTTAACTGGTTGGGGAACCAAAGCAACACTTTTGTCTTTTGGTCTGAGCCAATAAACATTAGGGGTTTGCTCGTTAGCTGGCTGCCTAGTTGATGGCTGTGCTGGTTGAGCGATGGGCCCAGAGGGATTTGATGGTGTGGGAGGATTGCTGGAGTGTGTAGTAAACCAAGCCACACCGCCACCCACCGCTACAACCACTGCTGAAACGGCTGCAATTGCGCCTGAAGAAATGCGATTAGATCCTTGTTGGTCTTTCATGTTCAAAACCTTCCTGACTGAGGGCTGATATGGTCGTTATGTGAGGAGCAGCCTGGTTAAAGACGATACTTACAAGTAGAGAGTTTCCCGAAACCTGGAGGAGACTTTATGCCTCAAAGGGCGATTATTTTTAATTCCGCAAGTCCCTTTTTCAATTTTAGAATTTATATTTCTAATCCGTCACCTACCAAATTATGTAAATTTCATTCTTTTTGGAGATGATTAATTTACAAGGCAGAGGAACGCTGAGTAAAACGCAGAGGAACGCAAAGTAAAGTATTGATTCCTCTGCGTAAATGTTGAAGTTTAATTTTTTACCTGAGTGGCGGCGGTAATCCACTGTTTGAGTGTGGTTGTAACTTCCTCTATGACAATTTCTTGAGAGTTGCGGGTGGCTCTTTCTACAACTTCGACTTTGCCATTAGCGATCGCGCGTCCGGTTACAATTCTATAAGGTATGCCAATCAAGTCAGCATCTTTAAATTTCACTCCCGCTCGTTCATCGCGGTCATCTAGTAGGGTTTCAATTCCTGCTTGATTGAGTTCTGTGTAAAGTTTTTGGGCGACTTCGATTTGTTGAGCATCTTTAATGTTAGGAATCGTGATGATTGCGTGGTAGGGTGCGATCGCAACGGGCCAAATAATCCCATCTTTATCATAAGATTGCTCTACGGCAGCTTGTGCTAACCGCGACACGCCTATACCAAAACAACCCATAAATAACGGCTTTTCTTCACCCTGTTCGTTGGTATAAGTTGCACCCATGGCTTGGGAATACTTAGTGCCTAATTGGAAGATGTGACCTGCTTCAATTCCACGGGCGCTTTGTAAGGTTTGTTCTGGGTTATGGATGGCGCGATCGCCCGGTCTTGACTTGCGAATATCTACTACTCGCTCTGGTAACTTAAATTGCTCACCCCAATTAGCACCAACTACGTGATAACCAGCTTCATTCGCACCTGTAACAAAGTTTTTTAAATCAACGGCTGTCTGATCCACCAAGCGTAAAAACTTGGGATGAATCTGTTTATCAGCAGCAATATACTCATCTGCGATGTCTGGCGCAATGTAGCCTAAAGGTAGAGATTTGGCTGTCCACGTTTGCTGGGCTTCTACATTTGGTACATTCAAACTAATAATAGTTTTAGCGCCATATTCAGAAGCTAATTTGGTCAATTCATTTTGCAATTTGACCTCATTAACTTCCTGATCGCCTCGAATGTTCACCAGAACTAACACGGTTATACCATTATCATAAACCGTCTGATAAAGGACATTTTTCACCAATTGAGTCGGAGAACAGTTGAGGAGTTGACACACCTTATCAATCGTCTCTGTTCCAGGTGTATCCCGTTTTTCGTAAGTTGTAAACCGTGAGATTTCCGCATCAATTGGTAAAGAAACAGCCTTTTCTACGTTAGCGGCGTATTTGCCATCCTCAGTGTAGAGAACTTCGTCTTCACCAGCTTCCGCCAAAATCATAAATTCTGTGGAACCAGAACCGCCAATTGCACCAGAATCGGCTTCCACTGCGCGAAAAGCTAAACCAGAACGTCGCAGGATGTTGCTGTAGGCTTTATACATATCCTGGTAAGTTTCTTTGAGGCTGGCTTCATCGGTATGGAAGGAGTAGCCGTCCTTCATGATAAATTCGCGTCCGCGCATCAAACCAAAGCGGGGACGAATTTCATCGCGGAATTTAGTTTGAATTTGGTAGAGGTGTAGGGGTAACTGGCGATAAGAGCGAATCATATCACGAGCGATCGCTGTGATTACTTCTTCATGAGTTGGGCCTAATCCTAATTGTTGCTCACGGCGGTCAATTAGGGAAAACATGATCCCCTCAGCTTTGGTGTAAGTGTCCCAGCGTCCCGATTCCTTCCATAAATCAGCAGGTTGTAATTGCGGTAAGAGACATTCTTGTGCGCCTGTAGCGTTCATTTCTTCCCGCACAATCTGGGAAACTTTTTGTAATACCCGCCACATTAACGGCAAATAAGCATAAAGACCACTACCGATGCGACGAATGTAGCCTGCACGGAGTAATAATTTATGGCTAGGAATCTCAGCATCAGCCGGATCATCCCGCAGTGTAACAAATAACATTTGTGAAAGTCGCATCGTTTAATCCCTTTCCAGAATCTCTAATTTGTTTATAAACCACCTAGCGATTAGAAATCGCGACTACACAAATTCTTGTCCGCCTGAGCGAACTAAGAAGGCATCCTAGTTTGAACCTGCGTGGTGTGCGATGGCTTTGCCCGCCGCAGGCATCGGCATCTTACAGCCCTTAAGATATGGCATGATATGATCTTTGCAACTATTTAATCTAGGTCTAGGTTATGAGTCTTTTGACATTAAAACTAGACACCGTTCACCTGAGTGACGAACAATTTTATCACTTATGTCAAAATAACCGCGAATTGAAATTTGAACGCACTACCAACGGAGAATTAATCATTATGTCCCCCGTTGGAGGTGAAAGCGGCAATAGAGAAGCAGATTTAATTATTGATTTGGGAATCTGGAATCGGCAAACTGGCCTTGGATTTACCTTCAGTTCTTCTACTATATTCAAATTACCTAATGGTGCTGACCGTTCGCCAGATGCCGCTTGGATTCAAGGAGAACGTTGGCAAGCACTTACACCTGAAGAAAGACGCAAATTTCCCCCCATTGCACCCGATTTTGTCATTGAATTAAGGTCAGCAATGGATGATTTGGAAATGTTGCGTTCCAAAATGCAAGAATATATAGATACAGGGGTGCAATTGGCATGGTTAATTAACCCCCAACAACAGCAAGTAGAAATTTATCGCCAAAAACAAGATACTGAAGTGCGAAATCTACCCACACAATTATCGGGTGAAGATGTATTACCAGGATTTTGTCTGAGTCTTTCTTGTTATTAAGATTTGCAAGTGCTGCTAAACCTCCACTATCTGCCAACACTTTCCATTGCAGCAGAAAATACTTTATAAGTCTGCGTAAGTACGCTTCATTAAAATAATCTGCGTAGACTAAGAAGGTATCCTAGTTTTCTAACCTGAGTAATGTGCCAAGCACAGTGCAAGAGGCAGGTTTTACCTCGACTTCATTACTCAGGGCATATTACAGCCGTTAGGATATCTTAAAAGAAATAACCATCAGGCGATTAAAATCAGGGAATCTTTAGGAGAAACTACTTTGGCAGATGTAATTTATCAAGCACAGGCACCCTTAGAATTCATCCCTCCGGCGTTTAACCCTTTATTTCTACGATTCGTCCATCTGTTGCTACCCAGTTGGATAAACTGGCAAACACCTATTACCCAAATTGAAGCAGACAACGTAGAGGTGCTGGTGGATCTCTATCGCCAGTTTCAGGAGGGTAAGATCCGTTTTATGCTGGCATTTCGCCATCCAAAAACAGATGATCCACTTTGTTTGGGTTACTTGCTGTCTCAAATTGTACCAAAGACAGCGCGATCGCAAGGTACAACACTACAACTTCCAATTCACGCTCATTTTATCTACGATCGCGGCATTCCTCTATGGGCAGGTTCCTACGTCGGCTGGATTGCTTCTCATTTAGGTGGGACTCCGATTCAGCGAGGTAAGGCTGACTGGACGGGGTTACGTTCGGCGCGTGACTTGTTTGCCAACGGTAAATTTCCGATGGCGGCTGCGCCAGAAGGTGCTACCAATGGTTTATCGGAGAATATTAGCCCCCTGGAACCTGGTATTGCCCAATTAGGCTTTTGGTGTGCTGAAGATTTGCACAAAGCTGAACGCGACCAACAGGTTCTAATTGTACCAGTTGGGATTAAATATAGTTATGTTGATGCTCCTTGGGATGCGATCGCTAATCTTTTAAGTGAATTGGAAGCGGCTAGTGGTTTACCTGTGAATCCAGCAGAAAACGCTTCTATAGAGTCGCTTTATCCCCGGTTGTTGGCTTTGGCAGAACATTTACTTTTGCTGATGGAAGAATTTTACACCCGGTTTTATCATCAGAAACTGCCAGATCCCAAGATTGTCAACGGGCAAATTCCAGATAGAAATGAAGCATTAGCAGTTCGTTTACAAGCATTGTTGAATGCAGCACTGTTAATATCAGAACAGTATTTTAATTTGCAGTCAAAAGGTAGTTTGAGTGATCGTTGTCGGCGAGTAGAACAAGCGGGTTGGAATTATATATTTAGAGAAGAATTTAAGGATGTAAAAGGAGTATCTGCTGTAGAAAGAGCTTTAGGCGATCGCGTTGCTGAAGAAGCGAATGCACGGATGTGGCACATGCGTTTAGTAGAAAGTTTTGTGGCAGTTTCTGGTAATTATATTCGTGAAAATCCCACAGTAGAAAGGTTTGCTGAAACGACTTTAATTTTATGGCAGATGATTGCTAAAATCAAAGGCGATAAAGCTGTGCAGCGTCCGCAATTGGGTAAGCAAAAGGTAAAAATAACTGTGGGTGAACCCATATCTATTTCTGAGCATTACCCAGCTTATAAGGAAAATCGTTTAGGTGCTAGACAAGCGGTTGCTGATGTAACGAATGATTTACAACACGCGTTGGAAGGATTAATTTGAAAAATAAGATGAGGAATTACTTATGAACAATATTACTATATCTAACATTGATGATGACATCAAGTTTCGTCTACAAAAACGAGCGGAAAAACATGGTCGTTCCCTCGAAGAAGAAGTCAGAGAAATTCTTCGTATGGCTCTAATAGAAAATCAGGAACAGCCCTTAAACTTAGCTAATATGATTGAGCAGCGTTTTGCGAATTTGGGAGACTTTGAATTACCAGGAATTCCTAGAGAACCTATTCACCTGGAAACACCTGAGATAAATCCACAACTAAATCAGGAAAACAGGGCAGACTAACTGATTCATTTGGCAGATAAATCAACTTGCGACGATAGCCAAATTTAACTTGCAAAGTTTGATAAGGTTCACTGTAGCACTCCAGATAATTATCTACTAAATTAAATATCCAATAATCAGAAATACCTGCTTCTGCATAAATAGGTAGCTTTTCCTCTTGGTCATATTTTAAGGATGAATCGGCAATCTCAATTAAGAGTAAAATATCAGATGGGCTGGGATGATTCGCTAGATAGTCATCATCTCTATTTTTTGCAATTACTCTATCGGGTTCAGGCTCACTGTCGTTAGACAAAGTAATTGGCTGTTGCCCTCGCAGGGTTGCGCGATCGCCTACTAGTTTATATAATTCTCGCTCTAGGCGTGTTTCACAAACAGAGTGCGGTGTACCTTTTGCTGCCATCTGGATTATTTCACCCTTAATTAGCTCAACTCGGTCATTCTCCTCAAAGAAGCCGAGTTCAGCTAGACGATGATATTCAGCTATAGTAAAGCGTTTAGCAGTGGTAAGGCTCATAACAACTACGAGAATGCAGAGTTATTTTTATCTTAATATAGCTGTAGCTGATTAAACTTCTGCGATAGAGGATGATGAGGTGTTTGGGTCTTCTTCTTTATCAGCTTCTGTAACTGTTTCTATACTTACACCCTTACAAGGAAAATCGAAATATTCTTCTTGAACCGTTTTTAATTCCTTTATTGACTCTTGGAAAAATAATTTAATAGCAGATAAATGGTCTTTTTCAGATAAAAAGTCTTGTAGGCTTTTTTGATAAAAAATAGCTGACCATGCTGGCAAAATTGTTAAATTAACAGGAGTCCATATATTAGGCTTATCGTTAATTACTTTCTGCATTGATTCAATAATTTTTGGGCGTTGTCCAAACCTATGAGAAACCTGCAAAAATATACCTAAATATGGATAATCAGTTAAATTACTTGGATTTAAACCGAAGTATCCAAGACCACAACATAAGTCCCATGTGGAAGGAGAAAAGTGTGTATAGATAATATATCTCTCGTCCCATCTCCATTGAGTCATACTTGCTGCGCCTTTGATAAGCTGTTCAGCATTTAAATTGGGTATAATAAAAAGCTGAATTCAGTCAAAAAATGGAATAATGCCAGCAAAAAATTATTTAACTTCTCAGCAGATAGAGAAACTACAAAAAGCTTTAAAATTGCAAGAAAATGGAGAAATAAGAGAAAGAATACTAATTCTCTTGTTGCTTAATGACGGGAAAACACAAGCTAATATAGCAGAATTTTTGGGTTGTTCTTTAAATAAAGTATCATATTGGTGTGTACATGGAGACCCAGAGAATCTAGAAAGCCTAAAAGATGAGAGGATGAAGGGAAACCATAAAAAAGCCACAGATAAGTATATAGAAATATTACTAGAAACTATAGATAAAGAACCAGAAGAATTAGGATACGAGTTTGGCAGATGGACAGCGCAGAGATTAGCAACATATTTAGAGCAACTCACAGGCATACAATTAAGTGGTTCTCAAGTAAGGAGGATATTAGGGAAAAAAAGTACGTCTACCTCTGGGCAAAATATAGCTTAGAGTCCAAGAGGAATCTAGAAAAAAGAAAAGCATTTAAACAGAAAATAGCAGAGTATTTAAGAATAGAGAAAGAGCATCCAGAACGATTACAGGTATGGTTTTGGGATGAGAGTGGCTTTAGTTTAAGGGTGATAAGAATAAAATCATGGTGTAAAAAAGGTCACTCTAAAAACGTGAGAGGAGACAGAAGAAAAGGAAGAATTAATATGATGGGAGGATTAAGGTATTCAGATAAGAAAAGATTTGTAGAATTTATCGATAAAGGGAATGCAGACAATTTTTACAAAGTCCTAAAAATCTTTTATGAAGAAATAGTTTTTGAATGGGTAGAAGCTGGTAATCAAGCTAAAGATTTTGCGGAGAAGGGAGCAAAAATAGTTATTATTCTTGATAATGCAAGTTTTCACAAAAAGCGAGAGTATATCAATAAAATTGAAACAGAAATGCCGAATATTCATTTAGAGTTTCTCCCGGGATATAGCCCAGATTATAACTTAATTGAATTGGTCTGGCACTCGACAAAAGAATATATTGCTAATCGGCTATTTAAATCAATTGAAGACCTGGAATATTTATTACATCAACTTTTAAATGAAGGAGAGTTAATTATTAAATGGGGACGAAAACTCAAAAATAAAGGCGACGCTGTTATCACAATTTAAATGCACAACAGCTTAACACCTCCAAAAGCTAGCTTGAATTCGTGCTGTACTTCTTCATTGAGAGTTGATTTCATGAGATTCAGAGTTTTGTTAAAATTCACCATTGTCAATAAATCAACCGATGAAAATTGATTAGTGGTAGACATTCCATTTCTCCTCATAAAAATTAATATTTCTTGCGCTAAGATATCAGCACTGTGTTGTTGTAAACGGGCATAAAATTGATACCATCTCAATTGAGAAAAACTTATTTTTGGCTCTAAATTAAATGCTGGAGTTTTGATTTCTTGTTTTGGGTCATAATCACGGGTAATATAAATTAAAATTCGATCTCTGACATTTGGTAAATTACTCAAAATCTCAGCATATTTTTTTAAAGCATTATTTCCATCCTTTGCGCCAATTTTTGATTCAATAAATATTACATCTGTAGTTAAACCAGTTGACAGTTCAACTACAATATCAAGTCTGCTATCTTCTGTATGGCTTTCAAGTCCTTTGTGTTCTTGTTGGGTTGAAATCTTGACGCTGGAATAATTATCATCACTAATGATTGAGTGATGTTTTAGCCAACCAAGTAAAATATCATTATTCAGGGACAGAAAATAAGCAACAATTTCAGTAAAAAAATCTTCACACGGTTTAGTTCCTGAATGCAGATTGAGTAAATTACTAAACAAAGACATTGATTTTTAGCTATTTAAGATATTTGCGGAGATTTATACACAATAATGAGGGTTGTAATCCAGCTTGAACAAGACTACAAAAAATTTTATAAGTTCTGTTTGTAGTCGATATTACGAGCGTTGCAGCAGTTATAACTTAGCTGATCGCAGTTAGACAAGATTGCTATGCGATACTTACGACAAGTAGGGGTAAAAATTTACCCCTACAAATTTGTGTATTATTTTAAGAAAAGCTAGAAAAGCTTATTACTCTGAAGTTAAGTGACTTTCTAGCAAAGATGCGATCGCTTCAGGGTGAATATTCTTGTATTTCTTTTTACCAAGGTGTAAAACACAGTTGGGAGCGCTGTTACAGCATTTTTGGCAACTGGTATGTTCAATGGTAACTTTGTCTAACAAACCGCGATCGCACAAAGTTTTTTCTAATTCCGATAATAACCCTTTACCGCCACGCTTCAGGCAACCGCCCTTTTGACATACCATAATTTTGGCTTTGCTTTGAGGTGGTAACTCTTGCTTTGGACACCCATCGATTGGTGTCACCCGATAGGCTTTAATTTTTATTTTACTTGTGCGCGAATCTATCTTACTATGGCCACAAACGCGAATTTGCTGGCCAAGAATTAAAGATGAACTTAGTAATCGGCGCAACTCTTTAGGCAGTTTAATTTCCACATTTCCAGATGGAACTGCCAATTGCATATATTTATATTTTCCTGGTTCACCACCAACAAAACCTAGTAACTGTCCCTCAAGGTTTAATTCTGATAACGTCAAATATTTGTCACCCATGATTGATAAAAAGTTGTTGGGGATTGGGGATTGGGGGAGAGGGGAGAGGTGACAGGTAACAGGTTATAGGGAATAATCTGTACCCTGTAACCTATAACCTATTCCCTTCTTTACTCCCCATTTTTTAAGCGAGGCGTTTAGCTTCTACTGTTTGGGGTAAATTTGCTGTATCTGGCAAATCACGAAATTCTAATTCCCAACCATTTGCTAGGGTGAGAATCTTGCCATCATTTCCATCGGTTTGTTTGACGACTTCTTCTTCTAGGTCTTTTTTAGCAACGTAGACTACTAAAGTACCGGCATCATTCATGCGTAGCATTACTTTCATGAGATTCCTCAACAGATTCTAGTTCTTTTTTCTTACAGCCGACGACGAATCCTGTTTCCAAGAAATGCACAGCATATATATAGGAAGTCTGCAAATATGTTCCTATACTGGCTATGTAGCCGATATCTCCTTTGTTCACTAAAACTTGCCCGACTTCTTTACCAGGAAAAGTACCATCGTTCTTAAGCAGTTTCCGAACTCTGACTTTTTCACCAATTTCAAAAGCGGGTGGCAAGTTTAGCTCTAATTCATCGCGTTGCATGAGAGTACCTCTGTTCTCTGACCAAATTCAAAAGTTCTTCTGTCGTCAGGCTGCGTTTTTTCTGTACCGATTGATGGCGCACTGCATCTAAAACAGATTGGGTTTCTTGGGAGTTCAAGAAAATTCCATGCTGTTCTAGCAAGTTTGAAACCAAATGCCGTCCAGAATGTTTGCCTAATACTAAACGCCGTTCCCAACCCACTTCTTCTGGTGCAAATGGTTCGTAGGTAATGGGGTTTTGTAGTACTCCGTGAGCATGGATGCCAGATTCGTGAGCAAAAGTATTTTCGCCAACGATCGCTTTCCAAGGTGGTACGCTAGCTCCTGATGCGGCTGCAACTAGTTGAGACAGTTCCAGCAAACTGGGTGTGTCGATGCCTAAATCAACGCCATAGATGCGTTTAATTGCCATGACAACTTCTTCTAAAGCTGCGTTTCCTGCCCTTTCGCCTAATCCGTTGACTGTGGTATTCACAGATAAGGCTCCGGCTTTGATACCCGCAAGGGCGTTGGCTGTTGCCAGACCAAAATCATTGTGGGTGTGGATTTCTAGGGGAATCATCAAAGCTGAAACCAGCCGTTTAACCTTGGTGTAGGTGGTGAAAGGGTCGAGAACTCCTACGGTGTCGCAGAAGCGGAACCGGGATGCACCCCATTCTTGGGCATAAAGCGCTACATCTAAAAGGAAGTTTTCATCAGCCCTGGAAGAATCTTCGCCGCCGACTGCTACCCAAAGACCTTGATCGACGGCGAAGCTGATACAGTCTTTGAGTTTTTGCAAACTTACTCGCCATTGACCGTGGAATTTAGCGGCGATTTGGATACCAGAGACGGGAATGGCGATATGCACCCGGTTCATACCGCAAGCAATAGAAGCCTTAATATCTGAGATGACGGCGCGGTTCCAGCCGAGGAGTTTTGCTTGTAAACCTAAATCAGAAATTGCGGCGATCGCACGGGTTTCTTCGTCACCCATTGCCGGTATACCGACTTCTAATTCGGGAATACCAATGGCATCAAGAAATTTAGCGATCGCAACTTTTTCTTCTAGGGTAAAAGCAACACCTGCCGCTTGTTCACCATCACGTAGTGTAGTGTCATTAATTATGATTTGATTCATTGCAAATATCCCTCTCTTGGAAGTATTCTTAATATCCTTTCTCTCTACAATCCCCAGCGATGGCAAATGCTAAAAATATCACAATTCATAATGTAGGATACATGATCCTTAATTATTGACCTATTAGCAGCATCACATCTGTATGACAGGGAACTAAATCAATGTATAATTTACTAATCGTTTTTACCGATGTCAGTTGAAACCTCTTCGAGTAGCAATGAACTAATATAACTATTAGCAAACCCTGAACAAAGTAAAACACAGAATCCAGCAATTAAGGATGTAATCATCTTAGTAACCTCAGATTTTCTAGAGCATTAGTGTGTACTTTAGGCAGGTAATGGGACTCAGAGCTACAAGGTACAAATTTGCTAACTATGTTCTGCTAGCCAATCAAAAATCTTTCCTAGCTGCTCCAAATCAACTAAACCATACTGCCAGAGGAGCATCGGTAGTGGCCCATTTTCTAATTCACGGTGTCGCAGAGCTACAGCAATATCGGCATTTGAAAGTTCAAGTTCGTTGTGCAAATAATTGAGGAGTTTTATATCTCTGTTCCGAGTCGCCATAAGTGATTGAACTTTCAATTTCTTAATTTGGGAAAACTTAAAAATCAGAAATTCCAATTTTTATTTGGGAATTTCGCATTTTTAATTGTTGCTATATGTCAGGAGAAATTTAGATTTAGCAGAAGAAACAAAATCTAAACCTCATCTAATCCATCTCAGTCTGCAATAAATTCTGCAAGCATACAGTAGCTTCAAACTCTAAAGCTATTTAAGCTTTGTGCATCCATGAACAAAAAGGATAAAGTTCAGTGATTGCGTCATGAATTCAAGATTAATGAGAAGATTCATGATTCATCGCTGTAATGCCAGCAACGCTCTAGCCACTCTAATAATTCTTGGCGAGAAGCGAGAAATTGCATAACTGTACTGCGAATTAGAATTATTTCTAGCAAATTGTTCACTTGCACTCGTAAAGAACCATCGGGGGGACAAGAGCTATTTATTTTTAACTCTTGCAATCGGTGATAGATTCGCCAGCGATCGCTCAGAGGAATCTGCAAAACGTGATTTGTCATTTGTCCTTTGTCCTTTGTCATTTGTCAGTTGTCCTTTGTCCTTTGTCATTTGCAAATGACCAATGACCAATGACTAATGACTCTTGACTCCTAAAGTTTGCAGTTGTTTTTCGAGTTGCTCAACGCGCGAGAGCAAAGAACGAATCACGGTTGCTTCCATATCAGGTAGCTTTCCATGTTCTAAAGGAGAAAGGCTGACGTTTTCATTTCGGGAAATAATTCGACCGGGAATTCCCACAACTGTGCAATCGTTAGGGATATCCCGCAAGACAACGGAACCTGCGCCAATACGGACGCGATCGCCAATTTGCAGATTACCCAAAACTTTCGCACCCGCCCCGATCACTGCATTTTTGCCCACTGTGGGATGACGCTTACCAGTTTCTTTACCAGTTCCGCCAAGGGTAACGCCCTGGTAAATCAGTGTGTAGTCGCCCACGATCGCAGTTTCGCCAATGACAACACCCATTCCGTGGTCGATAAACACGCCCTGGCCAATCTCTGCACCTGGGTGAATTTCAATTCCCGTCAAAAATCGCCCCAAATGGGAAATGAAACGGGGGATAAAACCCACTCCCCGACCATGTAACCAGTGAGCAAGACGATGCAAACAGAGTGCGTGCAATCCGGGATAGCAAAACACCACCTCTAGCCAA
Organism: Desmonostoc muscorum FACHB-395; assembly: GCF_014698035.1. Classification (GTDB taxonomy): domain Bacteria; phylum Cyanobacteriota; class Cyanobacteriia; order Cyanobacteriales; family Nostocaceae; genus Nostoc; species Nostoc muscorum_A. The sequence goes on along the minus strand of NZ_JACJSF010000002.1, from coordinate 77,217 downwards.
TTCCGGGCTGCGGGATCACGCTCAAAGATAATGCGAAAATCACTCAATAATGGCTCAAAAAAAACGCCAGAGAGTAAATTTTTCAGCATGGATTTATGTGCAGAATCCTGCGTTTTGGTACTGGGGGGATCGCTAATACTGTCTAAAGACTGTTGCATCGGTAATGTCTATCTGGTAAAAGATTCATCTGCTATTTTTATGCTTATATCAGGTGACATCCAACTCGATAGAAAACCCGATGCTGATTGGATTTATTGGATTGATTAAGGTTGTACTCAAACGCCGAAACCCCGACTTAACATAAAGTTAAAATTCGTCTGGGGTTAGGGGCGCTAGTATTTAACGATGGGGGTACTAGTATTTTTGGGGCGGGGGTTAAGAATTTCTGTTCACGCTACAAGAAACTTTACCCGTAAGCCTTTGCTAAGATTTCGTCAAGATATTTTGCAATATATTAAGTTGTACTCAGATGCACTCAAATATCAGTTTGATAAGGCTAAAAATTGATTTTTTGTATATGCTACTACTATTAGTATCCTATTATTGAGTTGAGCGAAAGACAGGTTTCTTTATTTTCTTTTAGGATTTGCTGTCTGTATGCAGATATACGTTTCCAAATATAGTTATCGCTCATCGTGACTGTTTTCTTATTATATAGATGTCTGGGAATAGCGATCGCCAAAATTTTTATAAATCTCGTTTCCAGATTTAAATCTCGTTCCAGGTAGAATCTAGAAATGTACTTCATTGCGCCTCTGCCACGAATTTGTGAGGTAGAGGCTGCTAATAAGCATTCCCAGCCATAGACGGGGAACGAGGTATCTGAAGATTTGTTAATGGAGTTCAAAGACTCATTAATGGAGTTCAAAGGCTCATTAATGGAGTTCAAAGGCTCATTAATGGAGTTCAAAGACTCATTAATGGAGTTCAAAGACTCATTAATGGAGTTCAGAGGCTCATTAATGGAGTTCAAAGACTCATTAATGAGTATCAAAGACTCATTAATGGAGTTCAAAGACTCATTAATGGAGTTCAAAGACTCATTAATGAGTATCAAAGACTCAAGAACCGGATGCAGCTTTAGTCGGTCTACCTTTTATAGCTTTAAAGCGTTCGCCCAACTGTTCAGCGACAGTTTTTAAGCCTGGAGTCTTTTTTGATGCAGTCTTCACGTAATCATAAACTGTCAAACTGCTAGTCATAGCTTCACTACCGACAGCCATTAGAGTATCATCTACCTGTTCACTGAGTTGCTGCATTGAAGTTAAAAGTTCGGTAAGCGCAGCAGCTAATTGATAATCTTGAACCAGTTCCTCAACGTCAAAAGTGGCTGGAAGAATTTCGCGGTTAGACTGAGCAGCAGTAATGCTATTGTTCACAAAGGCTAGGCTTTTATCGCCCATTTTTACCAACTTACGCCGTTCTTCATTGCTGAGAGTAATCAGAAAGGGCATCTTTTTTTGGACTGTCTGTAGCGCGGCTTTAATTTCTTGGATATCTTGTGGCGAAAGGGACGCTGTAATATTTTGATAAGCCATTATATATTTACCTTGGGAGTTCTAATGGTGAAGTAGCAATAGTTGCTAAGTATAGAATTCCCATTGGTAAGTGCGATCGCACATCATAACCTATTTATTTATCTGTTTTAGCGCCGATGCTGAGGGATACTGACCAGATGCAATTAAAGCTTGTCGTTCTACAATCCTTTCATCGCCGTTAAAATCTAGAATGCGTGCGGTAACTTCACCAATGTCTGTTTGATACTGAATTACAGCCTCATCAAGTCAAAAATGATCGCCCCAAAAGTCTCTGCGTGGGTTAAAAAAGCGCACAAGTTCGCCAGTTTGCCAATTAATTGAGCCTAAATCCGTTCCTTTTTGCAGGTTACAGAAAATACAGGCATAGCAGAGATTATCTGCTGTTGTAGCACCGCCGTGTTTGACACTGATTATATGGTCAACTTGACAACCCGATGATCTATCTACTTCAGAAACGAGACAATACTTACAAATATGCTTGGCGCGATCGCTAACTAAACGCCGCAATTCTGCATTAATATATGGACGAGACACTTTGAATACTTACTCCGCGCTGATGTACTGAGTAGCTCTTGCTTTTGCTAGTAGCATAATATGTTCTAGCGTGAGGAAATGATCTAACTCTCGCTGGTCGCTTCCTGTAAGCCCTTCAGTTTTTGCGCGGTAAACGAGATCCTCTAAACGGTCTTTGGCTGCATCCGAGAGTTTGAAATCGATAACGCTTTGGGGAGTGGTTCCAGCAGCAATAAACTCTATAATTTCATCGTAGACTTTGGCTGTATTTATAGATGTAGTCATGAGATTACCTATTTTTATTTAATTTTACTGATTTACAACGTTACTTTTAATGACTTTACTAGTGTTTTTGGCTCTGGTAGAGGTTCACCATCAGCTAAAGATGACTCAATCAGAATCTCTAAAACTTCTTGAGCATTTTTAAGAGCGTCTTCGTAAGTCTCTCCGTGAGTGCAAGGCTGCATTATATGCGTAAACTCAGGTAGCAAAACCACATAACAATGGTCTTCTTCTGACCATTGAATCACGATTGTATATTTATTCATAAGCTTCTCGCCGATGAGCAATAGTAGTTACCATAACTTGGTTTGTTGCATCATCAACTTGATAAATTACTCGATAGTTACCAATGCGATAGCGATAATAACCTGCAAAGTCACCTTTGAGAGGTTTAACATTAGGATGAAACCGAGGATTTTGTTCTAGTTGCTCAAAGCATCTAGCAACCTTTTTGGCTAAAGCTTGGTCTGCTGTAGCATAAATCTCCTCGGCTTTGGCAGATAACACAACGTTATACATCAGACCGAATTGTTCTCCAGCTTTTTACCCGACCTTCAGCAATATCTTTTTTACCTTCTTCAAATGATTCAATAAATCCAGGGATATCAAGTAACTCTTGGGTAGCATCTTCACTCTCCTTATCTGCTAGATATGCTAAAAAATCAGCAACCAGTTGTAAGCGTTCTGAAGATAATACATCTAAATATTGGTTGATTTGCTGACGAACTTCTGTGTTATTCATATTTTTGCAACTCTTTTACTTCTCTAATTGTGCCAACTTCTTCTGAGCAAATTCCCGCACTTGCTCATCTGGGTCATTGTCTGCGCGATCGCGCAACAGTGGTAAAGTCTGGGAATGCTGAGGAAATTGCTTGATAATTATTTCTAGCGCAATGCGCCGAGGATTAGTTTCATCCTCTTCCTTGCGCTCAAAGGGGTCATTAATAGCGCAGTTGTGGTAGATGTCAAACAACTCAGGTTGGTATTTAAAGTATTTAGCTAATTCTTCGACTGCTGCACGTCGCACATTCCAGTTATCATCCTGGTTAGCGCGTTCTTTGAGGATGGTTTTGGTGTCGGAGTCATCTTTGAAGTTCTTTGCTAATTCTTGGACTGCTATACGTCGCACATCGGAGTTATCATCCTGGGTAGCGCGTTCTTTGAGGATGGATTTTGTGTCGGGGTCATCTTTAAAGTTCTTCGCTAATTCTTCGACTGCTGCACTTCGTACATACTTATGATAATCTTGGGTAGCGAGTTCTTTGAGGATGGATTTTGTGTCGGGGTCATCTTTGAAGTTCTTCACTAATTCTTCGACTGCTTCACTTCGCACATACTCATGATCATCTTGGGTAGCGCGTTCTTTGAGAATGGTTTTGGTGTCAGGGTCATCTTTGAAATTGTTTGCTAATCCTTCGACTGCTGCACCTCGCACAAAGTAGCTATTATCCTGGGTAGCGCGTTCTTTGAGAATGGTTTTGGTGTCAGGGTCATCTTTGAAATTGTTTGCTAATCCTTCGACTGCTGCACTTCGCACATACTTACTATCATCCTGGGTAGCGCGTTGTTTGAGGATAAATTTGGTGTTTGGGTCATCTTTGAAGTTGTTTGCTAATCCTTTGACTGCTGCACGTCGCACATCGGAGTCATCATCCTGGGTAGCGCGTTGTTTGAGGATGAATTTTGTGTCGGAGTCATCTTTGAAGTTGTTTGCTAATTCTTCGACTGCTGCACGTCGCACATCGGAGTCATCATCCTTGGTAGCGCGTTGTTTGAGGATGAATTTTGTGTCGGAGTCATCTTTGAAATTCTTCGCTAATTCTTCGATTGCTGTACGTCGCACAAAGTAGCTATTATCCTCGGTAGCGCGTTCTTTGAGCCAAGTTTTGGTGTCGGGGTCATCTTTGAAATTCTTCGCTAATTCTTGAACTACTGTACGTGACACATACTGATGATCATCCTGGCTAGCGCGTTCTCTGAGCCAGGTTTTCGTATCGGGGTCATCTTTAAAGTTCTTCGCTAATTCTTGAACTGCTTCACCTCGCACAAAGTAGTAATCATCCTGGATAGCGCGTTCTTTAAGCCAGGTTTTGGTGTCGGGGTCATATTTGAAGTTCTTCGCTAATTCTTCGACTGCTGCACGTCGCACAATCTGGTTATCATCCTGGTTAGCGCGTTCTTTGAGCCAGGTTTTAGTGTCGGGGTCATCTTTGAAGTTCTTCGCTAATTCTTCAACTGCTACACATCTCACATCGTAGTTATCATCCTGGGTAGCGCGTTCTTTGAGCCAGGTTTTGGTGTCAAGAGATTCTTGCCAGATCATTGCAATTGCTGTTACAGCTTGAGTGCGAATTTCCTTAACTAGCTTAATTTCTTCTCTATCTCGCACGATATCGTAATAGTAGCAGAGGTCATATCTAGTTAAATCTTTTAATTGGTTAAGTAATTGAGTAACTGCTAACACAATCGCAGAGCGATTTCTCACTTCTACAAGACACTTAGCCGCTAAAAATAAATTGACAAACTTTTCCTCTTCGCCATCTTGCATCATTAAATAATCAAGAATCTCCCCAACAAACCTTGGCTCAATCATTCCCGCAATTAGCAGCAAGACTTCATGCCAACTTTCATCGTGCCAGTGTTTGCCAAAAACTTCATTCTTAAGTTCCTCAATAGTCAGCGTTTGCGTTTCTTTAAACTGCCAGACAAACTCCCAAGCACAAAAATATTCTAAAAATGTCCGATGCACAAAAGCATAACAATCCGCACCCAGGAAACATAACATAAAGTTGCGAGTCCGCAGTTGATTAATCATCACCCGCGCAGCTTCTCTGGGTTTATCAAATTCTATGGTTTTGAGATAATCAGTCAGAACTTTGACTAAATCATTTTCATTAATCAAATTACCTGCCAAACCTTTCTCACCAGTTTGCATAAGATAAGCAACCTGACGCAGCATCGCTTGCTTATCTTTATAATCAATCGTTTTAGGATCTAACCTCTTATCTTCTGTCAAAGCGCGTTCCACATCCCATTGATGCAGCAACACCCGCGATGCTTGATCGTAAAGTGTAGCTCTATCTCTTGGTAGCTCTTGATTCCGATTCAGAATTGCCATCATCGTCAACAGCAGAGGATTTCCCGCCAATTCTGCAATAGATTTGGAAGCTTCAATTCCCCTTTGTAGCCGTTCCCGTTTTCTCACTTTATCAACTGCATCGGTAAAAGTTAACTCATGCCAACGGTAGATAAAATCCTGAATTTGTTCTGAGTCTAAATCTTGTAATATAAAGTGGCGAAACTCAGCATTAAGCAATCGTTGCGGTTTATAGCCAATAATCCGAGAAGTGACAATTACCTGCACATCAGGATAGTCATTAGTAAAGCGATGAATATCAGTAATTACATCCTCTCTATCACCAGGATCAAATACCTCATCCAAACCATCAAACATCACTAAGGCATTACCAGCTTTTAATTGTTTATCTAGTTCAAGCTGATTGAGATGATGAACAGCACCACTACATTGATGAAAAAACTCTAGAAAATTATTGCACTCTTTATCTTCCCGTCGCCGCATATAAGTGCGTAATTCAATTAACAACGGAATTGGTAATGAGATAACATTATCCAGTGGAGACTCTGCCCAATTCAAAGCCAGAAATTGCAACAATGTAGACTTCCCGGAACCAGGATCGCCCAAAATCACAATATATTTATAATCTTGCTTTTTATTGACAACATCTAAAACTGAACGGATCGGCTGTTCAAAATAAACCCGTTTATGGCGTTCTAATTCTTCTAATTCCACTTCAGCTTCTACTTGGCCACTTTCTCGCAACCGTCTAAGATGTTCTTTAGGCAGTTCGTGAACTTGTGGTAAAACTTGATGAGTTTTACGGACATTTTGAGCAGTAAAAATCCGCCATAATTTAAGTTCGTTATAGGCATAGCCGCTAGTATCTAAGCTATCTAACTTAAGATTGCCATAGCGTTCGCGGATTCCTTCTTGATATTTAACTAAATTAAAATCTACAATAACCCCAGCAATTTCTTTGGTATTAACTTCAATATCAGATAACTTTTGTAATTCAAGGATATGGTGTAAATCTTTTGAATCTAAAAGAAGTTCTTGGACTTGGGTAAAATACTGTTCTGTAAGTGATTGCCAGTTAAACTTAGATGGCAAAGGTTTTAATTGCAGCCTGTTCCAACTATCTTCTAGGGTTTTAGCGTCTAGAGATTCACAATTAATATCAAAACCCTTACCAAGAATTTCTGTAACCGACTTATCGCTGATAAATTTCTTGATGTCTGTGGTGTACTCTTTAATCTCAGTTTCAGCAAGTTTGCAACGAACCTTTAACTGCTGCTGCATCAGTTGCAAAAATTCCTTTAACGCTTTCCCCGCAGCAATTTCTATGTCTTCCTTCTTAAGTTTCTGCACAATCTTGCCAGGGATGCCTTTTAATAAATCTTTAGCCCAATCTTTAGCAGCATCCTTGGCTAAGTCTTCCAGAATGGGTTTAAAAATCAACCCGGCGGCCTGAGTTACACCCCAAATAGCTAACCAGTCCAGCATAATACTCGCTTCTGTTGAGATTTTGATTACGAGTATATCCACTAGTTGGAGTAATGTTTCCAGATTTCGGGGTTATTGCAGAAATATCACAGGTATCTGCCGCTAATTATACCAAGGGATATGTGCGCTCAATTACCAAACAGATTTTACCAGGTTCAATCAATTCTTTGAGAAAAACCAAGTCTTGAACGCTTATGGTTTTTCAAATACCAATTTGGCTTATTGATATGAAAATAACGCTGTAAGACTGCCTAAACAAGGTTTTATGGCTAGGTGCAATGGTGATAATTTCGTTGGTTTTAAGGACTATTTTAGTTGAAAAGAGCGATCGCTATGCCTTTCTTTGCAACTCTTGATTCACCCATTTTTTGATGAGTTAGGAAAGATAATAGTATATGCACTATATAAAGATATTTAACGAAGTATTTTCAAAAACAAGTACCCTGAGTATCTTTGTTCTGAATCTCTCGGAAAATTCGGCTAGCCGAGAGTTACGTGTCAGATATATCACTACCAGGCTAGAGAAAAGTTAAGAATGGTTATGTTTTCCCTAAACCAAATACCAATGCTCAGACGCATATTATCTGCGTCGCTAGTTAGTTTAATCCCTTCAGTTGCTAGTTTAATATCCTTAGAGGTTTTTTCCCCCGCAGCGTTGGGCCAACCGCCTGCTGCGTCTGTTGAAACCAAGCTGAAAGTGCCTAGTAGCATGAACTATGCACCCTTCAATATTAACCGTTACTTGAAAGTACCCCCCAACTTCTCCATCGCTGTTTATGCTCGTATAAACAAAGCTCGCTTTATGGCAGTTGCTCCCAATGGGGATCTTCTAGTATCACAACCCAGTGGGAATAAAGTATTAATTGTCCGGCCAAATGGCAGCAAAGACCCAATTATTTCTGACTTCGTAACGGGTCTACGCAAGCCACACGACATTGTGTTTCATAAGATAAACAACACCACATACGTTTATATCTCTGAAACTCATCAAATTAATCGCTTTATCTACAACTCTGGAGACTTAACCGCAAAAAATCGTCAAATTGTTGTAACTGGCTTACCAGACAGCAGCACGTCTGAACTCAAAGGCGCTTATGGTCACGAACTGAAAAACATCGCCCTTGATGCCAATCACAAACTGTATGTGTCCATTGCCTCGACCTGCAATGCTTGCAAGGAAGATACTATCAGTAACCCAGTGCGTGGTGCAGTTTACCAGTACAACGCAGATGGAAGCAATCGACGGCTGTTTGCCCAAGGCTTACGTAATGCCGAAGGATTAGCATTCTTGCCTAACACAAATGACCTTTGGGTAGTTGTTAATAATCGAGATAACATCGCCTATCCCTTCAACGATGGCAGTGGCAATTACGGTAAGATTATCCCTTCCTACGTGGACAACCACCCACCAGAGGAGTTTACGCGAGTCCGAGATGGCGGTAACTACGGTTGGCCATTTTGCAACCCCAATCCTGATACTTCAAATGGCGTGAACAATATGCCCTTTGACCTCGACTATGAGTTCAATGCTAATGGCAAGGTTAATTGCAATGCAATGGACAGGATTAACAAGGGTATCCAAGCCCATTCCGCTCCCTTGGGACTAACTTTCTTACAAAATACTAACTTTCCCAGCCTGTACTCAAATGGGGCAGTGGCGGGGCTGCATGGTTCATGGAATCGACAGAAGAAAACGGGCTACAAAATAGCTTACTTTCCCTGGAACAATAGCACAAAGGCTCCAGAGCAGGAGATGGATTTAGTCAACGGTTGGCTAGTTCCAGAAACACAAGAAATCTGGGGGCGACCCGTAGATATGGTAGTCGATCAACAAGGTAGTTTGTTAATTTCGGATGATTATAGCGGCACCATCTACAAGCTCTCCTACACGCCGTCAGCAAAGGTGGTTAAGGTCTACAGAGATGCTAATTTTGCTGGTTCTTCCCAGTCTTTTCCTACAACTCCAGGAGTATACAAAGCCAACCAAGGTAACTTAAAGGTTGTGGGAAACGACACTATTAGCTCGTTAAGTGTACCACCAGGTACCGTTGTACGTGTCTGCCAACATGAAACTGGTGGTCGATGCCGTGAGTTTAGCGCTGGTGATTATAAGTCAGTTGGGGCTGACTTCGATAACATAATCTCGTTTATAGAGGTCAAGTAGCACCACTCGTCAGATTTTAAATTTTCCCCCTTCCCAACACGGGAAGGGGGTTTTTCGTTAAGGTTTGTAGTGAGCAATTCAGAAAATTCATTGCGATCGCTCAATCATGTTAGATTATAGTTTGTTGTTTCTCTTAAACACAAAATCCGACAGTTTCTTACCTATCTCCTCATTGCGGGAATGAAAAAAAAGGAGTTAAAAGTTAAGTTTTTTGAAAATTATGTGCAGCAATATATCTATTTCCGTTGCCTCATATCGCTTATCAGATAAGACTTAGAACCACAATTGAATATCATTGTCAAAGCAAAAATTAAATAAATATGAATTGCATTTTTACCCTGAAAAAAATGATATGTTAGATACAGAATTGAATTTCGCACGTTTCTGGAGTAGAACGATGTAGACTACTCCAGTTTTTCACCCTCAAACCCTTGGCATTTACTGCTTTTGACGGAATTTGAGGGCAGTCTGAGTACACATTTAAATAACCCAAACCCAGTTACAAGTAGATTAAATTCCTTACTGGGATTGGGTTTTGGCTGAGTACAAAGAAATCCTGAACCCCTATCTATAAACACTAGAACCCCAACCAAAAAATACTAGAACCCCTACCTGAAAAAAACTTTTTTAATTCTTGTAATGCTTGAAGAATTAGGGTTTTTAGTATTTGAGTACAAAAGTAATAAATCCAATAAATTCTATCCTAGAGAGACGCAACATCTGGCTGGGAGACGGCTGCTATAAATCTTATATCGCCAATCACCTAACGCTCTGAAACAAAACAAAGCGAAAAGTGAGTGGAGGGATGACATAGCACCATGCCTGAAGTGAAGAGAAGTCGCGGCTGTAAGCACCAATTCTACCCAAGAACCGAACGTTGACACACACCAGCCGAACATCAGATATCTATCGCCTGCCTGACTTGAAAACAAGTCGCCCTCACCCAAGGGTTTGCAGGCAGTGTGGAAGACGCGACTTCAATTCTGGGCATGAAAGAGTAGCAACAACATCTCCCACAGTGGCAGCCAAGTCCACCGACCTTTTGCGAAACTCAATGACATCACCGTCTACACGACTCCTCAACTCCAACGCTACGGAATCGCCAACCCAAGCAAAATCAGGTGGTTGCGGCTGTGACAGCACCACCAGCACCACCGTGGAAAGGGACGAAAAGCTCCAAGAACGCATTGCTAAACATCCCTGCTACAGCGAAGACGCTCATCACCACTACGCCCGGATGCACGTTGCAGTTGCACCAGCTTGCAACATTCAATGCAACTATTGCAACCGCAAATATGATTGCGCTAACGAAAGCCGTCCTGGAGTAGTTAGCGAATTGCTAACACCAGAAGAAGCAGCACATAAAGCTTTGGTCATTGGTGGTAAGATTCCGCAAATGACAGTTGTGGGAATTGCCGGTCCTGGCGACCCATTGGCGAACCCAGAAAAAACTTTCCGCACATTTGAGTTGATTGCAGCGCAAGCACCAGACATCAAGCTTTGCTTATCAACCAATGGTTTAATGCTGCCAGACTACATCGATCGCATTAAACAATTAAATATAGATCACGTAACGATCACCATTAACATGGTAGATCCAGAGATCGGTGCTAAGATTTATCCTTGGGTTCACTACAGACGCAAGCGCTATAGAGGTCTTGAAGGTGCGAAAATCCTCCACGAAAGACAGATGGAAGGATTGCAAGCCCTGAAAGATGCTGACATCTTGTGCAAAGTCAACTCCGTGATGATTCCCGGAATTAATGACCATCACTTAGTCGAAGTGAATCGAGTCATTCGTGAGAAAGGTGCATTCTTGCACAACATCATGCCATTGATTTCTGCACCAGAACATGGCACACACTTCGGTTTAATCGGTCAACGCGGCCCCACACCCAAAGAACTCAAAGAAGTTCAAGACAACTGCTCTGGTAACATGAAAATGATGCGTCACTGTCGCCAGTGCCGTGCCGATGCAGTCGGATTGTTGGGAGAAGACCGCAGCCAAGAATTTTCTAAAGAGAAATTCTTGGAAATGGCTCCCGAATATGACATGGAACAACGCGCTACTGTTCACGAAGGTATTGAGAAGTTTAAAGAAGAACTTAAAGTAGCCAAAGATAAAGCCCTAGCTGGTAAGAAAATTGCCAACAGTCCGAAAGTTTTAGTTGCAGTAGCAACCAAAGGCGGCGGATTAGTTAACCAACACTTCGGTCATGCGAAAGAATTCCAAATTTACGAAGTGGGTGGAAACGAAGTTCGCTTTGTTGGTCATCGCAAAATTGACCAATACTGCCAAGGTGGATACGGCGAAGAAGCTTCTTTTGAGCATATTATGAAAGCGATCGCAGATTGCAAAGCAGTTTTAGTCTCCAAGATTGGTAACTGTCCTCAAGAAAAATTGCAAGAAGCTGGAATCAAGACTATTGAAGCTTACGACGTAATTGAAAAGGTTGCTTTGGAGTTCTACGAGCAATACGTTAAGGAATTAGGGAATAACGAATAGGGAATAGGTTACAGGGGACAGGGGAGAGATTATTACCTATCACCTGTCACCTGTAACCTCTCCCCTGACTCTAATGCCCCATTCCCAAAAGGAGAATAAATCATGGCTTACAAAATTCTTACTAGCCAGTGTATTTCCTGCAATCTCTGTCTAACGGTATGTCCCACAAATGCAGTTAAAGTGGTTGACGGACAGCACTGGATTGACCCTGAACTTTGTACAAATTGTGTTGGTAGCATTCATACCGTACCTCAGTGTAAAGCTGGTTGTCCCACCTGCGACGGTTGCGTTAAGCAGCCTAGCGATTACTGGGAAGGCTGGTTTGCCAATTACAACCGCGTAGTCGCTAAATTAACAAATAAACAAGATTACTGGGAACGCTGGTTTAACAGCTATTCTCAGAAATACTCTGAGCAGTTGCAAAAGCGTCAACCCCAAATAATTCGTAATTCGTAATTCGTAATTCGTAATTGAAGACAACAATGCAAAATAACTGCATCTATCTTGATAATAATGCTACCACTAAGGTAGACCCAGAAGTTATAGAGGTAATGTTACCTTACCTCACAGATTATTACGGCAATCCCTCCAGTATGCATACCTTTGGTGGGCAAGTCGGTAAAGCAGTGAGAACCGCAAGAGAACAACTTGCAGCTATGCTGGGAGCCGATGAATCTGAAATTGTCTACACAAGTTGTGGAACTGAAGGAGATAACGCGGCGATTCGAGCCGCACTGTTAGCGCAACCAGAAAAGCGACACATCGTCACTACCCAAGTTGAACATCCAGCAGTACTCAATGTCTGCAAACAATTAGAAACCCAAGGTTATAGTGTTACCTATTTATCAGTAAATAATCAAGGGCAGCTAGATTTAGATGAACTAGAAGCTTCCTTGACGGGTAACACCGCCTTGGTGACAATTATGTATGCTAATAACGAAACTGGCACGATTTTCCCGATTGAGCAAATTGGGTTGCGGGTGAAAGAATCTGGCGCTATCTTCCATGTAGATGCAGTGCAAGCAGTGGGAAAAATCCCGTTGAATATGAAGACTAGCACCGTGGATATGTTAACCCTGTCTGGTCACAAGCTGCACGGGCCTAAAGGAATTGGTGCTTTATATATCCGGCGCGGGGTTCGGTTCCGTCCCTTCATTCTTGGGGGACACCAAGAACGCGGACGGAGGGCGGGAACTGAGAATGTTCCAGCAATTATCGCCTTGGGCAAAGCTGCGGAACTAGAACTGTTACACTTAGAAGAAGCGATCGCCAGAGAAAGAAAGCTGCGCGATCGCTTGGAACAAACTTTACTCGCTAAAATTCCCGATTGTGTAGTTAACGGTGACGTTACGCAGAGATTGCCAAACACAACCAATATCGGCTTCAAGTACATCGAAGGTGAAGCAATTCTACTGTTATTGAACAAATACGGTATCTGTGCATCATCCGGTTCTGCTTGTACCTCCGGTTCTCTGGAACCTTCCCATGTCCTGCGGGCAATGGGCTTACCCTACACAACTTTGCACGGTTCTATTCGCTTCAGTCTTTGTCGCTACACCACCGAAGCCGAAATCGATCAAGTAATAGAGGTAATGCCCGGTATTGTAGAACGTCTACGCGCCCTCTCACCCTTCAAAAATGATGATGCAGGTTGGTTGCAAGGACAAGAACAAGCATTAGCGCATCGTTAATTAGGGAATAGGGAATAGGGAATAGGGAATAGGAAATAAAGAATTTACTACTCCCCACTCCCCACTCCCCCACTCAGCACTCAGCACTCATTACTCAGCACTAAATATGTGGGACTACACCGATAAAGTATTAGAACTGTTTTACGATCCCAAGAATCAGGGAGAAATTGAAGAAACGGGCGAAGCTGGAGTTAAGGTTGCAACGGGCGAAATCGGCAGTATTGCTTGCGGCGATGCTCTGAGATTGCACCTGAAAGTGGAAGTAGAATCTGATAAGATTCTAGATGCTCGCTTTCAAACCTTTGGTTGTACTAGTGCGATCGCATCTTCTAGTGCATTAACCGAAATGGTTAAAGGTTTAACCTTAGATGAAGCACTGAAAGTGTCCAATAAAGACATTGCAGATTACCTGGGTGGTTTGCCAGAAGCAAAGATGCACTGCTCTGTCATGGGACAAGAAGCGCTAGAAGCCGCTATCTACAACTATCGTGGCATACCTCTAGCTACCCACGATGATGATGATGAAGGTGCATTAGTTTGCAGTTGCTTTGGCATCAGCGAATCTAAAATTCGTCGCGTGATTCTAGAAAATCATCTCACGGATGCCGAGCAAGTAACAAATTATGTGAAAGCTGGTGGCGGATGCGGTTCCTGTCTGGCGAATATTGATGATATTATTAGATCAGTTCAACAGGAATACGCCTCACCTGCTCTCAACAATTACGGCGTAAAAGTTGCCACAGAAATTGTTACATCTAAGGAACGAGCGCTAACAAACGTCCAAAAGATTGCTCTAATTCAAAAGGTTCTTGATGAAGAAGTCAGACCCGTACTCATTGCAGACGGGGGAGATGTAGAACTCTATGATGTAGAAGGCGATCGCGTTAAAGTTGTACTGCAAGGTGCTTGCGGTTCCTGTTCTAGTAGTACAGCAACTCTGAAAATTGCGATCGAAGCCAGATTACAAGATCGTGTCAGCAAGAGCCTTGTAGTCGAAGCAGTTTAGGAATTGCTGTAGGACTTAACGTATTCTACAAATACGCTCTAATATGCATTCAGCCAGGAACAGAAAGTAGGATTTGAACCATATAATTGTCTCCACATCAATGCTTCAATCCTACCGACAACCGATAGCTAAATTAGCTATGACGGCTAACAGCATATAGGCAAAAAGATTAAGCGCCTACTTGCAAATTTCATCATCCAACTCGCTTCAAAGGAACAGGATATGAGCACATTGTACGACAACATTGGTGGACAACCAGCTATTGAACAAGTAGTAGATGAACTCCACAAACGCATTGCCGCAGACAGCCTCCTCAATCCCATTTTTGCTGGTACAGACATGGCAAAGCAACGCAATCATCTAGTTGCTTTCTTAGGTCAAATATTTGAAGGGCCAAAGCAATACGGCGGTCGTCCAATGGACAAAACCCACGCTGGAATGAACCTACAGCAACAACACTTCGATGCGATCGCCAAGCATCTAGGTGAAGCAATGGCTGTGCGTGGAGTATCAGCAGAAGACACCAAAGCTGCACTAGATCGCGTCACAAATATGAAGGGCGCTATTTTGAACAAGTAATAGGACTTATGTATTGATTGTTGACAAATAACAACATCAAGTCCTATTGAATCTTGCAAGCTGAAACACATTATGACGTATTTGTAAATCGCGTAATTTTCTTTGTTCTTTGTCACAACAAATGACAAAGGACAAAGGACAAAAAATCAAAAGAAAAAAATTTTAACGAGGAAGATCGATGAACTTACTGTCAATAATTTTGGCTGTGGAGCGATCGCCCCCAGCAGGCATTTATGCCAACGCTACCAACGATGCTCTACACGCGCTCACTACTGTCGCTCAACTGGCGTGAACGCAACTGACAAACGCACAGACCCACCAACCAACCAATTGCAGGGAAACACGAACAATGACAGACGAAAACATTAGACAGATAGCTTTCTACGGTAAGGGCGGTATCGGTAAATCTACCACCTCCCAAAACACCTTAGCAGCTATGGCAGAAATGGGTCAACGCATCCTCATCGTCGGTTGCGACCCTAAAGCTGACTCCACCCGTTTGATGCTGCACAGCAAAGCTCAAACAACCGTTCTTCACCTCGCCGCAGAACGTGGTGCAGTAGAAGATATCGAACTCGAAGAAGTAATGTTAACCGGTTTCCGTGACGTTCGTTGCGTAGAATCTGGTGGGCCAGAACCCGGTGTAGGTTGCGCCGGTCGTGGTATCATCACCGCCATCAACTTCTTAGAAGAAAATGGTGCTTACCAAAACCTAGACTTCGTATCTTACGACGTATTAGGTGACGTTGTGTGTGGTGGTTTCGCAATGCCTATCCGTGAAGGCAAGGCACAAGAAATCTACATCGTAACATCAGGTGAAATGATGGCGATGTATGCTGCTAACAACATTGCTCGTGGTGTTCTTAAGTATGCTCACACCGGTGGCGTGCGCTTGGGTGGTTTGATTTGTAACAGCCGTAACACTGACCGGGAAATCGAACTAATCGAAACCTTGGCAAAACGGTTGAACACCCAAATGATTCACTACGTACCTCGCGACAACATTGTTCAACACGCAGAATTGCGCCGGATGACTGTTAACGAGTACGCACCAGAAAGCAACCAAGCTAACGAATATCGGACATTGGCTCAGAAAATTATCGACAACAAAAATCTAGCTATTCCTACACCCATCGAAATGGAAGAACTAGAAGAATTGTTGATTGAATTCGGTATCCTCGAAAGCGACGAAAATACTGCAATGCTAGTTGGCAAAAGTGCTGCTGAAGCTCCTGTAGTCTAAGTCGCTGCTAAGAAATAACGCTTTAGCACAAGGAAAAAGGAAAAAGGAAGAATCTTACATTTGACCTTTTACCTTTTACCTTTCCCTCTAATCTCCCCCCTAATCTTAGAGGGGACTCCTAGTCCCCCTATGCCCCGATCCTTACGAGTCACAGAGGCTAAATATGACACCTCCAGAAAATCAAAACATCATCGAAGAAAGAAAAGAACTAATTAAAGAAGTTCTAGAGGCTTACCCCGATAAAGCTAAGAAAAAACGGGAAAAGCACTTAAGTGTATACGAAGAAGGTAAGTCCGACTGCGGCGTTAAGTCTAACATCAAATCCCTTCCTGGTGTAATGACCGCTCGTGGTTGTGCTTACGCCGGTTCTAAGGGTGTGGTTTGGGGTCCTATTAAGGACATGATTCACATCAGCCACGGGCCTGTAGGTTGCGGTTACTGGTCTTGGTCTGGTCGTCGTAACTACTACATCGGCACCACAGGTATTGATACCTTTGGTACCATGCACTTCACCTCTGACTTCCAAGAAAGAGATATCGTGTTTGGTGGTGACAAGAAACTTACCAAGCTCATCCAAGAACTTGATGTACTTTTCCCCCTCAACCGTGGTGTTTCCATTCAATCAGAATGCCCCATCGGTCTAATTGGGGATGACATCGAAGCTGTTGCTCGGAAGACAGCCAAAGAAATTGGCAAGCCAGTTGTACCTGTGCGTTGCGAAGGCTTCCGGGGTGTTTCCCAATCTTTGGGACACCACATCGCTAACGACATGGTTCGTGACTGGGTTTTCACCAGATCCGACCAAGCTAAGAAAGACGGTACACTCAAGTTTGAAGGTACTCCTTATGATGTAGCCATCATTGGTGACTACAACATCGGTGGAGATGCTTGGGCTAGCCGCATCCTGTTAGAAGAAATCGGCTTGCGCGTAGTCGCTCAGTGGTCAGGTGATGGCACAATCAACGAAATGTTGATGACCCCCAATGTGAAGATGAACCTCATCCACTGTTACCGGTCGATGAACTACATCAGCCGTCACATGGAAGAAGCTTACGGTATACCCTGGTTGGAATACAACTTCTTCGGCCCCACCAAGATTGCTGAATCTTTACGGGAAATCGCTTCTAAGTTTGACGAAACAATCCAAGCAAACGCTGAGAAAGTTATCGCCAAATATCAGCCCACAATGGATGCGGTAGTTGCTAAGTACCGCCCCCGTTTGGATGGTAAGACTGTAGCCATCATGGTTGGTGGTCTACGTCCTCGCCACGTTGTCCCAGCTTTCCAAGACTTGGGCATGAAGATGATTGGTACAGGTTATGAGTTCGCTCATAATGACGACTACAAACGTACCACTCACTACATCGAAAACGGCACCATCGTTTATGACGACGTTACCGCTTACGAATTCGAGGAATTTATCAAAGCGCTGAAGCCTGACCTAGTTGCTTCTGGTGTGAAAGAGAAGTACGTCTTCCAAAAGATGGGTCTACCTTTCCGTCAAATGCACTCTTGGGATTACTCCGAACCTAGCGATCGCTCCTCAACATCATATAATGCAAGGTTTTTTGGCGGCGAGAGAAAAAAGAGTCTATTTCTAGCCTAAATGTAAGTTGCAGGGTTATTTAGGAACAATCTGTTTTGATGCTTTAGACAGTATAACTCTTATGGAGTCTGGCTTTTAGGATTTGCTTGCATTTTGCTCAAAGAAAAACTGTAAAATGAAAAACTATTTTAAATGACGATTTTTTAGATTAAATAGCCGTTGCTTGCAGCAGAATTGTTAACTTGCTTGAGATGCAACCAATAAATCTGTTAAAAGCGCATAAGGTTAAAGAATTCTATATTGCCATATTTCTGGCTCTGTGATAAAAATAACAATATTACACGCAAAGAGTAAGGCATAACCAAAACCAATGCTCTTGTTCACCTATGATCTGAGACATCTACCCAAACTATGCTTTTAGAGACTTTAGCAACCAAGGCTGTGGAGTATTTTGCACTGCAAGTTACAGGTGGTGCTTTGCAAAAGTTGGGAGCGGATGCAAAAGACTACCTTCAAAAGTTAGTGGGTGTAATATACTCTCACTTTGCTGGTAAACAAGAAATTCAGGAAGCTACACAAAATCCAGCAGCTTTGAAAGCAGCAATCATTAAAGAGGCTCCGAACAATGTCGCTTTTCGTGAAGAACTGGAAAGTGTAGTTAGCAAGCTGATCGAGATTAAGGGAAATCAAAATAGTGGAACTGTTAATCAGGTTTCTACTGGTTCTGGATCAAATATTAATGCTCCACAAAATACAGGAAATATAGCAGGAGGAAATCAGTACTTTCGGGGCTGAAGAACTTCACTTACATTTCTCTTCAAATTCTGAATCATTAGCAACAGAGCTTCCTAAACACTTAAGATTAAAGTCATTTTGGAGGAGGCTCTGGAACTACATAACAACTTTACTACTCTTTTTTGTAGTATTTTTCGCATGGTTTTTTCTTGGACTCACTGCAAGCCATGCTTTTCCTATAAACCTTGTTCAATCTCTGACCAACTACCTATTTAGTGGGTTTAAGATATATAAATGGCAGTTGAATAAGGCAGTAGATCAGTCTCTTAACTCAATATGGCAGGAAGTTAGAGCAAAACTTCATCATATTGCTACCTCTGAGTCAGTAATTGCTACAGCAGATAAGAGAGAAGCTAATAAACTAAACAGACTTGACTCAGAGTATTGGTTGCTCCTGAGAGCTATTGAGTTACTTACAATAGGCATTAATAGTTCTGATAGGGATTTAGTTGATTGGAAATTAAGTGAATTAGATGAACAAAAAGATTTTATTCTTGATAGGTTAGATCCTCTTAAGAAAAAACATTATGGCTTGTTAAGTAAAATTCAAGACACTTGGCATTCATGTTATGCAATTTTTACTTTTGAAGCAATTAGACGAGAAAAGAGTTTCAGAAAAATTGAGAAAATTTTAACAAATTTGATCGTTTCTTATATAAATCAAGAATCTTCCAAGGAAAATATACAGGAAATGCTGGAAGTCTTGGACGAAAAAATTGCAAAAAATCCAAGGCTCAAAACTTTATACCAAACATCACGTCTACTCAATTGGGTTTACTCATATATTGGAAACTTGAGTACGAATATTAGCGAAGACCCCATTTACAGAGATTATCCAGTTAGAGCTAAACGGGGAAGATATTGTTATCATCTACCTAATGGTTGCAGTCATTACCCTCGTGTAGAAAAACCTGAACATCGAAAAACAATTTTATTTTTCAAAACTATTGAAGAAGCCAAAGCAGAAAATTTAGATTTATGTGGAAGTTGCAAGAGAATTATTAGGAGTGAATAAGTTGGCGCTAACTTTAAAACCCGCATATCTCCAAAGCCCAACTCAACAACACGCCACTGCATATTTAGAGATTGTGTGTGAGATGCACGACAAGTAAACCGTTGTAGCGATCGCACTCACTCGGCAATAAACTAGGCGATGTCTACGACGGGCTGCGCCTACGCATTAAACCGTCCAATCCTCAATTAACAGTCCGGCTACTTTGCCCAAATCTCGATGATTGCGCGTTAATAAAACTAATTTACGAGATAGTGCAACGCTGAATAGCCCGTCGTAAACATCACAGTAAAAGAAGTAGACTGTTGTTGCGATCGCCCTCAGTCGACAATAAACTAGGCGCAGCCCGTCGTAAACATCGCAGAAATGAGTGTGAAATGCAGAAGAAGTAGACTGTTTTAGCGATCGCACTCACTCGACAATAAGGCGATGTCTACGACGGGCTGCGCCTACGCATTAAACCGTCCAATCCTCAATTAGCAATCCGGGTATCTTGCTGAAATCCCGATGATTGCGTGTTAATAAAACTAATTTACGAGATAGTGCGATCGCCGAATAGCCTGTCGTAGAAATCGCAGTAAAGAAGTAGACTGTTGTTGCGATCGCCCTCACTTGATAATAAACTAGGCGATGTCTACGACGGGCTGCGCCTACGCATTAAACCGTCCAATCCTCAATTAGCAATCTGTGTATCTTGCTGAAATCCCGATGATTGCGTGTTAATAAAACTAATTTACAAGATAGTGCAACGCCGAATAGCCCGTCGTAGACATCGCAGTAAAGGAAGTAGACTGTTGTTGCGATCACTTTAACTCAACAACACATCATTGTATATTCATACTGGGTGAAGTTAAGCGATCGCCTCTAACTCAGGAATATGTTCAGTTTCGTAGTTTTCAATTAAAACACCGATAACTTCCATTAGAGACGCGACTGGATGCGTCTCATCTTCACCAACTTGATCGATGAGAAAATCAAGGATCTCAACCAAGCGTTCATATTCCTCCTGTGTGTGAGGAACAAAGACGTTTTCGGCAATGGATGACCAAGCAGTAATGGTTTGATCTAAGTTTAGGCTTTGCATTATTCCTTCCACTTTCCTTCATCATATTCTGAATGCGTTAACACAGCTCGAATGTAGACCTTTTGGCGGTTGTAGTGAATTGCGGCAATGAGTCGAACTTTATTACCACCAATATTAAACACTGTCAATTTACCAACTTGATCTGCTGATGGAAACATTTCACGGAGTTCTACAAATGAGACAAACTCATTTCCCTTGACTAATTGATACCACTGAGTCAAGGCGTTATTTGTATCTGGATGAAGTTTAGCAAATTCATTCAGCCGTTTACGAGTAATAACATGCATCTGAAGACCCCTGATGTTTTAATAATTCTGTAATGCACATAATTCACCTCTCCGTGATAATCTTATATTTTAATCATTGCCTTTATTCAACAACACACTACTGCATATTTAGAGATTGTGTGTGAGATGGATAAGAAGTAGACCATTGTAGCGATATCTCCGACGGGCTACGCCTACGCCCTCACTCAACAATAAACTAGGCGATGTCTACGACGGGCTGCGCCTACGCATTAAACCATCCAATCCTCTATTAACAATCCGGGTACTTTGCCCAAATCCCGATGATTGCGTGTTAATAAAACTAATTTACGAGATAGTGCGATCGCCCCAGTTCGACAACACGCCACTGTATATTTATACTGGGTGAAGTTAAGCGATCGCCCCAACTTGACAACATGCCACTGTATATTTGGAGATGATATGTGCGATGCACAGAATCTAGATATCCCTCTGAGTGGCGATTGCGATCGTCCAATACTGAACCTGTATTATCAACCAGCTTGATTGGAAACTCTTACGAACCCACGTTTTGTAATGCAACTTTGCAAAAATAGGAAGACCCGCTACTAACCCCATTCGAGATACAATATTGATGTATTGTGTTTTTTAACCCTAGAAGGAAACTCATGGCAAAAATAAAAAACAATGCACAACTAACTTTCAGCCAAATTGAACTTGAAGAACTCTCTGATGCAGAGATGAAATGCGTGATGGGAGGGGCATCGTTGGCTTCAGTGCCGCAGTTTAAAGTACCACAGTTCCAAATGCCGCAGTTCCAACTTCCTCAATTTGAATTTCAACTGCCTCAATTTGAATTCCAACTGCCCGAGTTCCAAATACCGCAGATTCAACTGCCCGAGTTCCAAATGCCCGAATTTAATTAGTCTCTCTTTGATTTCAGTAATTTGTCACAAACTCTCATACTTAGGGCTTAAATCTTACCTTCAATAACATCAAAACCATAAGGCTCGATCAACTTCAATCAACTTCTGTCACTTTCGGCGTTCTGTACTTAGTATTGTTTTCAAAGCAATTGCTCCCAAGCTATGTAATTGACTAATTTTCGACAGAACTATCCCCAGAATCAAAATTGGTTTGGAGGAGAGCTATAGGGGATGTCTACGACGGGCTACGCCTACGCAACACCTATAGATAACGTTTGCCATATTCAATTATTAGCGAGAAGTTGTAGCTCAATACACTTGAGGGACAAAGAACTGCTCATTACGAGGAGCGCGGACATAATCCTCAGCCACAGGTCTAGAGGGAAGCTCTAAGGGAGGAGGTGTCATATCTTCGTAAGGAACTTTGCTCAACAAATGATGAATACAGTTAAGCCGCGCCCGTCTTTTATCATCTGCTTCAATCGTAAACCAGGGGGCTTCTGGAATATTCGTGTAAGCAAACATGGTATCTTTGGCTTTGGAATATTCTACCCAGCGATCGCGTGATTCCAAATCCATTGGGCTAAGTTTCCAGCGCCTTGCTGGATCGTGACTGCGAGAGAGAAAGCGTTCCTCTTGTTCATCATCGCTGACGGAGAACCAGTACTTGATTAAAACAATGCCCGATCGCACCAACATTCGTTCAAATTCCGGGCAAGATTGCATGAATTCTTGATATTCTGCTTCAGTACAAAAACCCATCACCTTTTCAACTCCGGCTCGGTTGTACCAACTGCGATCGAACAGAACAATTTCGCCTGCTGTCGGAAGATGTTGCACGTAGCGCTGAAAATACCATTGAGTTTTCTCGCGATCAGAAGGAGTTCCCAGAGCAACTACACGACAGCCACGAGGATTGAGTGGATCGGCAATGCGTTTAATTACTCCTCCTTTGCCGGCAGCGTCGCGCCCTTCAAATATGACGACAACCCGATAGCCAGTGTGCTTAATCCAATATTGCATTTTGACTAGCTCAATCTGGAGTTGCTTTAGTTCAGTTTCAAAAGTCTTTTTGGGAATTTTCTTGGCAAAAGCTTCTGTGCTACCATCGAAAATTCGTTGGGATTTTTTAGATTTTTTCTTATCTTTTGCCTTTACTAGTTTTTCTACTAAGTTTGTAGAGGTTTGAACTAGATCATTATTTTGTTGGTTTTCAACTTCATCAATTGACATTGTACTGACTCCATGCCATTGAATCGGCATAATTAAAGTTTATCTATGAAGTATAACTTAGATAAGCATTTTTCTCTTTCTATTCTGCTCCTATTCACCTGCTATTTATTAGTGAGGCTTTAAAATGAAAATGGTATTAGCTGTCATTATTTTGCCTAATTTCTCGTTCAATAATCTCTTTAATAAATTCAGGTATTTCTTTGTTTAATCTTACTGCTTGTTGTTTTAATTTTTCATAACTTTCAATATTATCCCCTTGCCACATAAGGTCTATCCTCCTAACTTGTTGCATCGCAACATGCGTGTAGCTTTCTGGATACGCCCAGTAGCATGATAAGCAAATAGATTTGTCTTTTATACTTTTCCAATTTTCACAATGCTCACATGACCAAGATTTTGCTCGATTAGCAGAACCACAAAGTAACATAAAGCTTTCAGCCTCTAGTTCTGGCTCTCCATCAACTTCAAAAGGAACTCGGTGATCAATTTGCAATTCGCGCTTATCAACTTTCTCCAAGTAGATGAAGCATTT
The DNA here is from genome assembly GCF_014698035.1 of Desmonostoc muscorum FACHB-395. GTDB lineage: Bacteria > Cyanobacteriota > Cyanobacteriia > Cyanobacteriales > Nostocaceae > Nostoc > Nostoc muscorum_A. Next base: position 53,740 of record NZ_JACJSF010000002.1, on the reverse strand, counting down.
ACAGCCATATTTATCGATCAATTCATCTTTCAACTGCTTGGACAAGCCCGTTCTACCCGATAGCCTAGAAAATCTAGCTTTGCTGATATCTCCAAATTTATAAGCGGCTATTCTTCTACCATCACTTCCTGTAACGCGGAAGGTTTCTAAAGGAATTCCATGTTCCCGAACATCTCTAGCTGCTCTAGGAGGATGATTGTAGCCGTACCTTTGTTTCAACTCTTCTGTTGTGACAAAACCATATTGCAAGATATGATCGATTACAGCTTTTGGTCTTTTGGCGGTTACTAATTGACAAAGTTGTATGAAATCATCGGGTAGAAGAGGCTGCTGTTGAGAACTGTCCATGCCGTTTCAAAAGAGTAATTTGTTTATGTGCCTTGCTAATATAGCTCTCCAAATCTAAATTGCGATCGCGCAATAGACTTGGAGATAAGTACAAAGACTCTACTGTAATTTCTTGTCTACCTAATAATGTTGCTTGGGACGATCGCCCGACTTCAATTTCAATTTTTTTTAGCCCCAATTCTTCAGGTAATTCGTTACCGAAGGTTTTATTTCCTCGTTTGCCATCATAACTAACTACAAACGAGGTTCCTTTTTGATTTAACTCTTTGAGAGCTAAAACGAAATTATCAAAATTAATCCCAGAATAATATCTTGAATCTTTATTACCGCATACACCTTGATATGGGGGATCTATATAGACAAAATCACTATTTCTAACTTCAGCCAGAACGTCTCTATAATCCAAGTATGTAAATCTACATTTACCTTTAAGAAGCCTAGAAACTCCTTCTATATTTTTCCTCATTTTCTCAGGTTGGGTTCCCTTTCGCCTTTTATCAGGACTTTGATTAAACAACCCTTCAGAGTTATACCGTACAGCGCCTTTTACACATCTAGCCAACAAATATAGAAAAACTTTTGGATTGTTACTTTTATTAAATTTATCTCTAGCTTCATAAAAATGTTTTACAGAATCCTCATGCTGTTCATTCCATATCTCTGCATACGCATTTGATATTTCGTCTGGTTTCTCTACAATCAATTTCACTAGTTCAACTAAAGGTTTATTTAGATCGTTAATCCAAAATTTTTGAGAAATCCCTTTAGAAGATGCTGCGATACTAATTGCAGCAGTTCCTGAAAATGGCTCTACCAGCCTTTCCACTGTATTGGGTAGAAATCTGAGAATGTCGGAAGCTAGATTTCTCTTACTACCTTGATATTGAATTGGATGCGGGAGACTAGTCATCTCAGATAAAGAACAAATTATCTAATAACTTTATCACGGGAATAGAACGATTGAAGCAAAATTATTATGCTAACAAAAGCTGCGTTTTCATTGTGTTTTAAATAGCCAATAGAGAAAAGCGATTGCAAATAATAAATCGGCACATCTAATAAACGCGGTAATTAACGCTAGATAACTCAACACTTAGTTTATGCGATCGCTTTTAATAACTAAGGAACTTCCAAAAAATAAATTATCCCAAATTATTTATAGATTTGTAGAGGCGCAATGCCTTGCGCCCCTACGACGGGATATTTTTTTAACTGGAAGTCCCTAAATCATTGCGGATTCATCCGAATCAAGTCTGTTAAAATACTATCCAACCTACCGTTAACTTGAATTCGATCAATCTTCTCTGCAATCCGCTCTAATACTTCGAGTTCTTTTAGACGTAATGCAACGGGGTTATCCTCCATGACTTTGGCTGTGTTTAACATACTGCGAGTAGCAGCAGTTTCTTCTCTACGTCTGACTACGTTTGCTTGAGCGGTTTTTTCTGCCTCCACTACTTTGCTCAAGATAGCCTTAATCTCACCAGGTAAAATAATATCTTTGACACCTACAGAATCAACTTCAATTCCATATTCTGCGGCTTTCTGGCGAATGTATTCAGAGATACTTCTATCAATTGCACCTTTATCTTCTAATAAACCATCTAAGTTGCGTTCGCCGACTGCACCACGCAAAGCAAACTGTAATTCTTTGTACAAGAAGCCGGAAATATCTGACAACCCGTTTTTTGCTCTCAATGGGTCTTGGATGCGGAAGCCAGCAGTTAAATTCAACCGCAGAGGTACTTTATCTTTAGAGAGGATGTCTTGACCGGATACTTCCATATTTTGTAGTCGCAGGTCAATGGTTTCAGTTTGAAAAGAGCGGCCAAATAACCACCAAGCATGTACCCCTGGCGATCGCAGTCCTTGAAATTCTTGATTAATGTATACTAGTCCTACGTGTTGTGCTGGCACTTGGCAAATATGCAAACAGTTGCGACTGAGCAATTTAACTTCTGTTGAACCTTCAACTAATTCAGCCACTAAGTTAGGCTGTAACTGAGCATCTGCGCTGATGTCGAGAATTTCTACTGCAATACCTTGCCAAAATAACTTGCGGCTGGTGGGTGGCAAAATAGAAATCACTTTCCCTCTATATCGCACAATTGCAACTTGCGAAGTCTGTAATTGCACGGTTTCACAGTAAGCAGCAATAAAGTCGGGATGTTTTTCAATGAGTACATCTTCTAGGGGAAAGTCTGGATTAGGGATAATCCGGCTGAGAATTCGGACTGTAACATCTCTATCTACCGACCAAAAAGCATACTCTCCTGGTTCTAGAGGTCGCACAAAATTGTTTTGCAGATATAGTAAACCAATCTCAGACTCCGAGATTTGGAACTTTTTCAGTCCATTCAACGCAACTGAGCGCAATTGCTGTACAAAGGAAACAGGCAATTCTAAGCTTTCCTCTAAGTTGAATAGATGAGACTCTACCTCAATAAAACCACGCCAAAAAGCAATCAATTTATTTGGTGCAACGCTTACCCAATTCTGACCATAGCGGACTAACGCAACTTGGTTGAATGCGGTTCTGATAATCAATAAATGTTCTTGTAGTTCGGCTTCATGATTTCGCAACAACAGTTCTAGGTTTTCAATTTGAGCTAATGGCTGATTCAGGTCATAAATTTTTACTTGCCAATGGCGACCAAAATATGTGTGTGTACCGGGCTGCAAAATTTTCTTAAAGTCACTGCGGTGATATAAGATGCCCATTTCGTTAGGTTTGATATAAAACGTTTGCCACATAGTAATTTGCATAAATAATTTGTGTGATAGTTTAAGTAAGCTAGACGATTGCAACTAGCTAAGAAGATTTGATCAACACATTTATAACCTTGCTTGAACTCAAATACCACCTGTATCTCACAGCTTAAGTACTAGAGTAGACAAAATTCATTTTGAGGTTCTTTAGGCTTTACAACCCTTTAAACAAAAGCTAAAAGATTAGTTTTAGCAGTGCGTACTACTATATACTACAAAAAAGTTATTTACTCTGCCAGTGCAGGTTTTTACAGTTCCGGTGCGGACAAAAGCTTCTCCAAAGCTGGATTAAGATTGCTGTTACTTTTCCCAAATTGCTCAATGGCAATCTAAAAAAGATAACCGCGCTCAAATATGCCGTTCGCTTTGCCAATCCAGAATTCCCAAAGGAAAACCAGATGTAGGAAAAGGAAGGAACATACTCAAGTTAGGGAGAGAGACAGTTGCGCTAGCTCTTTTACTGTTATAAATACCTGCATGACAGAGTAGGAAAAACAAGAAAAAACAAGAAGTTTTTTTGATTGAGGTTTTTTGAACACCCAATACATTTGTGTAGCCATAAGGCTGCCTTGTCCCTAACAAGGTGCCCGTACCCAGGGCGAGGGTTTTTGGGTGAAAGTATAGGAATCGAACCTATAACCAATCGGCGATACACCGACCGCTCTACCAAATGAGCTAACTTTCATGGTGAAATAGTTGAAAGTATTGAGCGGTATACGCTATTACCAGAGGTTAGCGTACCAGTCGGGTATACAGAACCCAAACTACAGCTTTGTGACTTTGTTACTATCCCGGTTCAAATCTAGCACAGGAAAAAAGTTAAAAGAGTGAATTCCATTCGCACTGGCTATTTTTGGCTGAGGTACACCTAAATAAGTATTTTCTAGCTAAATAAGCAGCTTTAAAAAGGTACTTAATCAGTTTGAGAGTCACCATATTTCTGCTTGATGCGTTCCACGCTTGATTTAAATTCTGCACCTTTGTTCGGGTTAATCATTGCTACATAACTTGCAAACCCGGTAATTGCGGCAATTAAATTAGTTGATTTACCCCAAGTTTTTCCTGATAAACCTTCTTGTTCAATTTGATATAGAGTTGCACGAAAGGCTTTTAATGTCTTTTTAGATATATTTAATTGTGTATTTACAATAACACCTGTTACTTCTTGCTGCACTGATTTACCGGAAATCTTAGTTTTATTCTCATTAACAGTAAAACCTTCACTAGTAATAATAAATTTAGTATTTTTAATTAAATTAGATATTTTTGATGATACATCTTCAGAAGCAGAAAATGTTAAATCGTCAGTGTACCGCGTATAACAAAACCCAAGATTTTCAGCGATCGCAGTAAGATGACTATCGAGATTACGGCAAACTAGATTAGAAATAGCGGGACTTGCAGGCGAACCTTGAGGTAAATGGCGGTTTTCTGAAGCTGTATAGTTAATTTGTCCATTTATTGCTATTTCAGCAGTTGTACAAATCAACCCGAAAATTGTTGCCGTAGATTCTAAATAACCAAACCCAGAAAATAATTCTTTGACACGTTTGTAAGAAATTGACTGAAAAAAATTCTTTAAATCAATATTGACTATTACATTTGCACCAACATGGGGTTTAGCATTGGTGACTATCGAACGATTTTTACAAAAGCCGTGCGCTGCATTATGAATTTCTAATTTATCTAAAACATTCTCTAAAATCCACCTTTGAGCAGCTTTCAGTTTGGGCTTTGGTGCAGAAATAATTCTGTCTCCACCTGTCTTTTTTGAGATTTTGAAAGGGAGGTAATGTCTAGTTTGGGATGTACTAGTTGTTAAAAAGTGCAGTTTTTCCAGGCTTATCCCCATCGCCAAGGCTATTTCTTCGGCAGTATTGTATTCAGCTAAACCATACGATGCCTGCGGCGGGCGTAGCCATCGCAAAAGTGCTAAATTATCAGTTTGCAACTTTTTTAGATTGCTTTCAGTTGCTAATGGGGTAGTGGTTAGATTTTTGCTGTACATAATGCAAAATATTTTTTAACTCTGCAAGTGCAAGTGTTTACAGTTTAGGTGTGGGCAAAAGCTTCTCCAAAGCTGGATTAAGATTGCTGTTACTTTTCTTCGACTGCTCAATAGCAATCTACAAAAAGAGAACCGCGCTCAAATATGCCGTTCGGTTGCTAATCTAGAATCTCGAAGAAAAACTAGATGTAGAAAACGAAGAAACATACTCAAGTTAGGGAGAAATGCAGTTGCGCTTGCTCCTTGACTGTGGCTACCGAACATCACCCTTACGAGTAATGACCGATAGCAAAACACTTACAGCGCAGAGTTGAGAAAAGGAGGGGTCTCGAATCTGTTAAGATCCGTACCATATTGGCTACCTTTACAGGGTAGTGTCTTTTAACCCGGACAGGGTTTTGGGTGAAAGTATAGGAATCGAACCTACAACACATCGATTATGAGTCGATCGCTCTTCCAATTGAGCTAACTTCCTCTGGGGTTTGATACAGGACTCGAACCTATGACCAATCGATTATGAGTCGATCGCTCTTCCAACTGAGCTAATCAAACGATATAGTTTAAAGTACTCGGCGGCATACGCTCATCACGCATGATAGCGCACCAGTTAGGCATATAGACCCTAAACTATAGCTTTGTAACTTTATTACTATCCCGCTTCCAATCTAGCACAGGGAAAACGCTGTAATTTATTCTTTGGGAATTCCTAGATGTTCCCTCAAATCAACGTAAGGGGTTCTATTGCTTTTACTGAGGGGCTGGTGCCAAGCCAGGAGATTAGTTAGCGCTTGCACGCCATCTTCATTGGGTTTGAGGGTCAATATTAACCTTTCACAGCGCCCATTGGCTTGATTTGCAGTGCAAACCACATTTTGTCCGTTCATTTTGCCAACAGTAATAAACCTCAAATCTCTGTCGCGGCGGTAAGTTTCTAAACGTTGGCTCACCTGTTGACAGCGCGTTAGTTTATTGTAGCCAACATCTCTGAAGTAATTGGAAGTCCAGCGAATCCAAGGCTCAGAAACACCTCTAGAATTTGTGTACACCGTCACGGGTTTGTTTCCTGATGTGTCACAATAAAATCCCCGCCTACTTTCGGCTTGACTTGGCTGATTGATGGTTGCAGTTGCACCGAGAGCGATGGCACCTGCAACCAAAACGTTTGTCAATAATGCCAATTTCATGAGTATCTCTCAAATCTTGAGTAAAAAGTTTTGATTTGCTTTGCATTTGGCATTCTCCCTACTCAATGAAGTAGGGAGACGATCGCAAGATTTAACTTCTTATATCCCAATTGCTTGAGATTTTAGAAGTTTTTACTTGTATATATAATGAGCCGCAACCCACTTGCGACCATGATTTGTTTTTTCCCAATGTGCAGGAACCAACACTTTCTTTTTCACTGGTGGTGCATAACGCTTAATTTGTGGTGGTTTTTTTGCTATTATTTGAGCGGGTCTATTAATAGAGTGGGGATTAACAATCACCTGTGATGCTGATGCTTGTGAAGGAATAGAAGTAACAGCAAATGGTAAAAGAAGTGCTGCACCAGCAAGAATTTGTTTAATATTCATCACTAAATCTCCTTTGTTAAACTACATGATTAAAGTTCAGTAAACCTTAATCTGGTTGATGTCTCATGTTTATAAGGATATGAGTTAAAACAGCTATGAACTAGTGATAAAAGTAACTATTGAATTATGACTTAAGTAATCTCTAATGTTAGGGTTTTAAGCTTTGAATCACGAATGAAGCTTATCTTACTCGTCCCTTGTTTTTTGGGGCAGGCAAGATGCCCACCCTATAAGAATCATCTCTTGATGCAACAACGCCCAAAAAAAATTACCTCCAATACAATGTCTGCATTGGGTTATGCCTACGCATCAATTTAATAGATGCTCACGATTTATTGCTGTAGCTCAGTCTGGGAAAGCTAAACCAGTCATTGGGTCACGGATATACAACCCTAGTGTGAGACTACGCATCGCTTCATCCCAAATGGGTATTAGTTGTTCTGCTTGATCTGCCCAATAATCGAATGTAATCAAGCATTGAATATTTGACCCCAAACCAATGCAAGTCCGCGAAAAAGCTTCCCGTGGTTCTTCTTGAACATCAATAAACTTCATCTCTGTCCAGACAATTCTGGCAGTTTGGCGCTTGATGGTAACAATTTCTCCCCTAGCAATGACGTTGCGACTGTCGTCTTCCAGGACTTTTTTTAATGTAGATTTTAGTGGAAACTGGCTCCAGTCATTGGGTGGCAGACGATTGAAAGATACTTCTAGACAGCAATCATCGTTAGGCGGTTTTTTATCTAGGAATTTGAAAGATTTGTCTTGTGGCTCAAGAATCCAATCCTGGGGAACATTGAAGCGAACAGCGCCTCTATCTGCTACAAATATTTTGTAACCTGATGGAGATTCCCAACGATGGTCAGGTTTTAATTCAAGCGTTTCTTTTATCCACTGAAGATTGCTTTTTTTACGCTTTGCCATAGGGTTTCTGCATTTCCTGCTAAAGAGAGCAATGTGGAATAGCCCATTGTAGACATTGCTCTTTTTGTTAATGTTATCAAATTGCTAGGATTTTGAATAACTATTATATTAAATTCATAAGATTTTAGGGATTTTATATCAAGGAATCCAAGGTAACTGTAACGTTGTGATTAAAGTTTCAGCTTTTAGCATTAAAATCTTAGCCGCAGTATTCATGGTTATGGATCATGTGTGCTATTGACTAATGCCTGAGTTTAGAATTTTGCACTTTATTGGACGATTGAATTTTCCCCTGTTTGCATGGCTTTTGGCTAAAGGTGAAAAACATACCCAAAATGTATACCGCTATGGGAGCAGACTATTAATTACAGCAATTATATCTCAGCCTATCTATAGTGTTGTTTTCCAGAGTTTATCACTTAATATTCTCTACACGCTTGTTCTTGGAGTTGTGATGTTACGCTTAGTAAGGCATTATTCACAATTATGGCAGCAATTAATAATTACTGGATTGAGTGCAGCAGTTGCCGAGAGTTTGGGTGTTGAATATGGAGCTTATGGGATTGGAGTAATTTTCTTGATGTCTCTAACTGACAAACTCAAACCTAGGGTATGGTTGCTCTGCTGGTGCATTTTTAACTTTATTTTATTAACTCTATTTATAGGTAATATATTTCAACATTGGGCAATTCTTGCAGGATTCATTGTTTTTCAATTCAATGGTAAACAAGGCCCACGAGCTAGATGGTTTTATCTGTTCTACCCGGCTCATTTAATTATTTTAGGCATAATAAATTATTTAATACATTCCAGATATAGCAATCCGCTTTGATTTTTGTATCCCTCACGGGAGCGTAGCCATAATTATTTGCGTAGGAGGCAAGAGGCAATAGTCAAGAAACCTCTTTGATCTGTACTTAATTTTTTCAAATATCAAATATGTGTCCCTTGCGCTTCTCCCATTCGTGAGAAGCTAGCGCCAAGGGAGAAGCAAGTGGCGTTTGAGGAACGAAACTCAACATTTCCGGGGCTTTTTTGGGTTGCGCTTGGCTACTACAGTGGTGTAGAGAACGCAGAGAAAATAAAGAGGGATGTTCGCCAATGATTTAAGATTGCTATAGATGCTATAGCAATCTTAAATCATTAATATCTTACTTTAGAGGGAGATACTTTCCTCAAAAAAAATATAAACCTATAAATTTAAAAAATAATAGTATATACATTTAATTCAATGATATTCATTAGATAAATCTTAGTCTTTTGTTAACGTTTACCAGCTATGATGCAAGAGTAGTGAATCATAATAATTTGGATTTAGATATCTAGGGATAATTATGTCATTCAAAAAAAAGCCCTAGATTTATCTTCCAAGCTACAAAATGTAGCCGAAAGTAACTATTCAACAGGTAAATCTTTAAGGTAACAAGCATGAATTATACTATCGAGTCTGCACGCAACATTTTCTCTAGCACTCAAGTGGCAGATGCTGTTCCAGCCACTACAGCAATGTTTGCTGAACTCAACATTGATGATCAGTTGGCATTTCTCTGGTATGCCTACGCTGAACTAGGTCGTACAATTACTCCAGCTGCTCCCGGAAAAGCAAATCTCCAATTAATGGAAGGTATATTCAACGAAATTAAGCAGATGTCTCATGAAGAGCAAACGCAATTAATGAGAGATTTAGCGAGTAATGCTGACACTCCTATTAGTCGTTCTTATGCATATTTTGGTGTCAACGCCAAGCTGGGATTCTGGTGGCAATTAGGAGAGTGGATGAAACAGGGTATTGTAGCTCCGATGCCAGTTGGCTATCAAATGTCAACTCAAGTTAAAGCAGTGCTAGAAGCTGTTCAGAAAATCGATCAGAGTCAGCAAATTACTGTACTACGCAATACTGTAGTAAATATGGGGTTTGATCCGTCTCTGGCTGATAAAAAGCAAGCACAAATAAACTTTAAGTTCCCACGTACATCTCTAAGTCCTCAATTTACTATTGAGGGAGTTACAGAACCAACAGTGCTGAAATACATTGAAGCTATGAATGCAGATAACTTTGAAGCTGCTGTTGCTTTATTTGCTAATAATGGTGCGCTGCAACCACCTTTTCAAAAACCAATTGTTGGTCGAGAAGCGATCACTTCTTATCTACGAGATGAGGGACAAGGGTTAGTGATGAAGCCAACTAAAGGCGTTTCGGAAACTATCGAAGATGGTTATACACAGCATAAAATTACTGGTACGGTCGAAACTCCTTGGTTTGGAGGTAATGTTGGGATGAACATTGCTTGGCGATTTTTACTCGATCCTCAAGGTCAAATTTATTTCGTGGCTATTGATTTACTTGCTTCTCCTAAAGAACTGCTTAACCTAACTCGCAAGTAAAATTCCTTTGCCTTAATACAAAAGCAATTGTAATTGTTTAAGATGATGTTGTAAAAGGGTTTTTTGCTCTCATTGTTAGGAAAGCATTGCATCTTATTACATAGTTAAAACCCTAGTTTGGCGTTGTCTTTAACCTATGCAGAACTGCGATATGTAGGTTGGGTGGAGTGAAACGTAACCCAACATTACCACCTTATTTATGTTGGGTTACGCTATCGCTGCACCCAACCTACAAAACTATAGTTCTCAAGGTAGACGAGGTTTAAGAACTTTTCAAACATCCTCTAAGCGTCATGACGATCATCAAATAAAATTTCAATCTATGCTCGGTTCACCTAAAACCGAGCTTTAGTCATGTTTTAGCAATTTCTAGCAGTTGTTGGGATTGCTCCCTTTAGGCACTATGTTTTGCGATCGCACTACCATCACGATAATCATAACTGGTCATTGCAGCCCAAAAATATAGATAAAGTCAAATTTAGTAAGCAAAAGCAGCTTTTACTTATTCAAACCCCAGTTTGATTTCTGATTTTGGTGTTTTCCGCAAGCAAAAGCAGTGTAGAATAGGGTATGGCGGGAGGAGTCCCTAAAAGCCAGCGTCGTAAGGGATTGCGAGGCGAGTCGCTAACTCCTAGTAATGAGCAACCGTCATTTGTTGCCAGTGTGGAGAGCAAGAATGGAAAGACAGCAGCAACAAGTTAGTATGTGTGCTATTACTCAAAATTTGGTCTAGTTTAAATAATTGTGTAAATGCATACTCTTAGGTCAAAGCAAGCTACGCAAAGCCTCTGTCTGCGACACACTGCGCGAATGTAGAGAAGCAGTTTGTCGTAGACATTACTCTTTGAAAAAGAGACGTAGCAGTGCTACTAAGCGATCGCATTCACAATTACGCTAAATGTACTGAACCTCTATATCCTTATGAATTAATCAGCGTGTCATGTCCTATCTGGGTAAAGCTAGCGCTTAACCCGGTAACTAGACTAAAAAAACTAAACAAAGGTGAGTATGTGGGCATCTTGGGAATTATAGAAGCAAATCAAATTAGCACAACCTCCAGTTTGCAGCAATGAAGATTCCCTATCCCCGCAAAGGTAAAGCGTTCCCCTTACAGATTGTTCTTGTTGTTCCCTTCCTGATCCAAATTTTTGGAGCGGTCAGTTTAGTGGGTTATTTGTCGTTTAAAAATGGACAAAGGGCTGTTAACGATCTAGCAGAACAGTTAATAGATCGCACAAGCGAGGTAGTGGATGAACATTTGAAGTCTTATCTTGCCATTCCACAAACCCTTAATCAGATCAATGCAGATGCCATCCGCAGGGGAATATTAGACGTGCGCGTAGGCGAAGCCCGCCTTAAGCATCGCCAAACCCTTGGCAAGTATTTCTGGGATCAGATGCACGCCTCTGACCTGACTTATATTGGTATCGGGCTAACGACAGGTGAGGGTCTTGGAGCCGCTCGTTATGACGGCAAGACAATCACCATTGATGATTGGACTGCCAAGCCTCCCAATAATACTTCCACTTATGCCACAGATAATCAAGGTAATCGAACTCAAGTTAATGCTCGGTGGGATTGGAACAATTTCAAGGAATCTTGGTATACTCAACCCATCGCTGCTGGTAAACCTATTTGGGCAAAGATTGTAACTGGAAATTATCCTACTGGCCCTTACATAGCTGCTTCTGCCAGTCGTCCCATTTATGATTCGCAAAATCGCTTACTAGGCATGATTGCCTGCGATATCCATTTGTTAAAACTCAGCGATTTTTTACGCAATTTGGATATTAGTAAGTCTGGGCAGGTATTCCTTTTAGAGCGAGATGGCACATTAATCGCCAGTTCTGGTACAGAAAAGCCTTTTGTCCTCGTCAATCAAGATATCCGGCGATTACGAGCGATCGACAGTTCTGACCCAATCATACAAAATATTGCCAAACACCTCCAAAGCTCTGGGTTTGCATCTATCACCCAAGACACAGATTTTCAACTTGAGGTACAAGGAAAACGGCATTTTGTCGATGTTATACCTTGGCGTGACAAGTACGGCTTGAATTGGCTGATGGTAGTGAGTGTGCCAGAAAACGCATTTATGGCGCAAATTAACGCCAATACTGGCATCACGATCGCACTTTGTTTTGGTGCATTAGTCGTTGCCTCTGTGATGAGCGTATTTACCTCCCATTGGATTGTACACCCGATTCTGCGCCTAAATTTGGCAAGCAAGGCAATGGCATCAGGCAATTTAGCTCAGACAGTAGAAACTGGCGTTATTCAAGAACTTAATACCCTGTCTAACTCTTTCAACTACATGGCAGAGCAACTACATGAATCGTTTACCGCTTTAGAGAAAAGTAAAGAAAAACTAGAAGATCGGGTAGAAGAACGTACTACTGAACTCAAAAATACATTAGAGGAATTGCAGCGCACTCAATCTCAAGTTATTCAAAGTGAAAAAATGTCTAGTCTGGGACAACTAGTTGCTGGAGTCGCACACGAAATTAATAATCCAGTCAACTTTATTCATGGCAACCTCGTCTATGTGCAGGAATATACCCAGGATTTATTAGCGTTTGTGCAATTGTATCAGCAGCACGATCCCAACCCTGCGGCTGAAATTCAAACCGTTGCCGAAGACATCGAACTAGAGTTTTTGCAGGAAGACTTACCAAAAATGTTGTCTTCCATGAAAGTAGGCACCGATCGCATTCGCCAAATTGTACTGTCGCTGCGAAACTTCTCGCGTATCGATGAAGCAGAATTCAAAAGTGTTGATATTCATGAAGGCATCGACAGTACCTTGATGATTTTGCAGCACCGCCTCAAAGCTAAACCAGAACAACCTGAAATTGAGGTGATTAAAGACTACGGCACTATACCCCTAGTCGAATGCTATGCCGGACAACTCAACCAGGTGTTTATGAATATTTTAGTAAATGCGATTGATGCGTTGGAAGAAAATAATACTAAGCATACCTATAAGGAGATTGAGGAAAATCCCAGCCGAATTAAGATTCGCACATCTGTAATTAATTCAACGTGGTTAGAAATAGCGATCGCTGATAACGGAGTCGGTATATCTAAAGAATTTCAGCAACGAATATTCGATCCTTTTTTCACTACCAAACCCATTGGCAAAGGAACTGGAATGGGTATGTCTATCAGCTACCAAATCATCACAGAAAAACATGGCGGCAAACTAGAGTGTTTCTCAACTCCTGGAAAAGGAACTGAGTTTATCATTCAGATTCCTCTCCAGCTAAACGTTAATGAAGTGGTTTAACACTAATTTGGAATTACCAAGTTACTTAGTGACAATTACGGTAGTCAAGCTTTATAAATATTATGATACATCAGATAGATGGTTGAAGTCAGTAGTTCTATTTATTAAGGAACCTATGCAGATAAATCAGGTAATTGAAACCTACGATCGCGGGGCGGTAGATTATGACGCAATTATGAAGCGTTATTGGCACATTGAACGTGAACCCTTAATTGCTTCTTTGCAGCTTCAGCCAGGACAAACCGTGCTAGATGCTGCGGTAGGAACAGGTCTTAATCTTTCAGCTTATCCGGAAGAGGTAAATGTTGTGGGTATTGATTTTTCTGAGAAGATGATGGATGAAGCACGTAAAAAACGCGTATCCGCAGACATCACCTTCAAGGTATCGGATCTCTGCAATCTTGATTTTCCTGATAATAGCTTTGATGCAGCAGCATCGGGATTTACCCTCTGTGTCGTTGAAGATCCAGTTCTTGCTCTTAAAGAAATCCTACGAGTTACTAAACCTGGTGCATTGATTGCCATTCTCGATTACTGCAAATCGCAAGATCCAGAGATTCAAAAATGGCAAGAGTTAATAGCCGATGGTGCTTCACAGCTAGGTTTTCCCACTGGCAAAATTAAGTGGGATGCATTGATGGATTATGACGAATTGATTTACAATAGCAAGCTTCCTATTGAAGTGCTTGTAGACGATCGCATCGAAAATCCAAATCCGTTTTTATGTGGTTGTCAATTACTGCTGAAAAACTTAAAAGGTTAAAAGCAATAGAATCGCAGTCTTGTAATTTTGTAGTGAGGACTTTAGTCCTCTCTACGAGACGCTATACGAACAAAATCAGGACTAAAGTCCCGACTACGAACATTTTTAAAGGAAGATTGATTAGCTTGTAACCATATCACAAGTGATTTTGAAACAGTTCTATAACATGTTGCCAAGCATCAGGAGCAGCTTCAGGATTGTAACTTGGGTGTTGTTCCATAAATGGGTACTTGTCTTTGAAAAATCCGGCAAAGAAGCCATGTCCGGCATCGTATCGAAATACACGATGATTTATTTGATATTTCTTTAATTCTGCCTCAATTTGCTCGGTTTCCTCCTGGGAAATTAATGTATCTCTTGTACCAAAAAATGCATAAATAGTACCTTGAATTTCCGAGATGCGATTAATAGTTGGAGTCTCTTCGCCATAACTAGACGTGGTAATCCCAGCACCGTAAAACGAAGCTGTTGCTTTGATATCAGGGAAAGTCGCAGCGATGTAAGCAACATGACCGCCAAAACAGAAACCAATGACACCGATCGCATCATCTTTGACATTGGGTAAAGTTTTAAGGTAAGTAATGGTAGCTTGAATATCACTTAAAATATCTTGATACTTTACTTGTTGATAGTATTCCAACCCCAGCCTATAGCTTTCTGGACTAAACCCAACATCTTCAGCGCTAAAATCAGCCTCAAAACCAGGAGCAATACGTTGATACATCGCCGGGGCGATTGCTACATAACCTTGTTTAGCGATTAGTTCGGTGATATCTCGAATATTACTATTGATTCCAAAAATTTCTGGAAAAACTATAACCGCTCCAAAAGTTCCATTTTCTGCTGGTTGAGCTAAGTAAGCATCGATTTCTAAGTCATTGTTAGGTACTTTGACTTTTGCAGTATTAATTTCGATGTTTGTTGTTTCTATCATATTTGTTTCGCCTGCTTTTATACCAACTCATTTATTCTGACGTTTTTTGACACCAATGGGCGATGTCTACAAGTATTGCTCTACTTAATAAGCATCGGGTTAAATCAAATATGCGTTATCCAGAACCTTTGTAGAGACATAACAGTGCTACGTATCTAAATACAGATTAGAAAAATTTCTAACTTTTGAATAGATGTCATCTCAAACTTCTGGAAGATTCCAAGGCTTTTTGATTTGTGCGACCTTACATATAAAGTCAGCATAAACACTCAAAATTAATAACCCCAAGAAAAACAATGCCAGATCAAAGTTTTAGAACAAATATTCCAGAAGTTGACCCAACAGAGATTGAAGATACTCGAACTGCGATCGCTGATGAACATCACTCCTTTCTTGAAAAGGTTATGGTTAAAAGCGGATTTGCGGATTTGTATGATGCAAGAGACTTTACCGAAGTTGTGTTTCGCGTCATGCGCGACTTAATGACCACAGAAGCAAGTGATCGCGTGGAGTCAGAACTGCATACAGAGGCTGTGCCTACAGATGAAAAAGCACTCCAGTTTGAAGTGGCTGAACTCTGGAAAGACACCAATCCGATTGTGAGATTTTTAAGTCGAATCCGTCAACCTTTAAGAGGCCCGGCTCCCATTGGAATTGATTCCAATCTATTTCTGCGGCGGGTTGCTAATGAAGGAGGGATTCCAGGAACAGTTGACGCAGAACAGGCAGTTAAAGCGGTATTTTCTGCTACCAAAGACGAACTTTCCCAAGAGCGGATTCAGGAAATTGCTGGCTGGCTTCCTGACCGTATCCGTGAGCTTTGGGAGCAAGCTTAAATTAGAAAGTTAGAAAAAGTTAAGTCTGTTTGCGGGTAGCGATCGCAAACAGGCTTTCTATATCTTTATAATAGATTGATTAATTCCCAACCATTAGCGATCGCTCACAACTTATGATTTCTACCATCTCGCGCCGCTACAGCTTGGATGAATATCGTGCGATCGAAGAAAAAGCCGAAGGACGCAGCGAATATCGAGATGGAGAAATTGTACCGATGCCTGGAGGAACGCTCAAACATAGCCGCATCGGTCGAAACATTTTGACCTATTTTACTTCTGTGATGCGCGATACTCAATTCGAGCCAATTAACAGTGATTTGCGACTATGGATTCCTGAACATCGACGCGGAGTATACCCAGATGTAATGGTTTTTGACGGCGAACCGCAACTAAATGGCGATGTCTACGACAAGCCGCAGGAGCGTCTACGTTTAGATGAAGTATTAAATCCCGTGCTGATTGTTGAAGTTCTATCCCCTTCCACCGCAGATTACGACCGACTCAGTAAATTTCGGATGTATCGCTCAATTGAGAGTTTTAGCGAATATTTATTAGTCGAACAGGATGAACCTTTTGTAGAACGCTATAGCAAGCAAGCTCAAGGTTGGTTGCTCAGTGATTTTAGCGGTTTAGAGTTATCTATTTCTTTAGATTCAGTTAGTATTGAATTGCCGATGGCGGAAATCTATCGTGGCGTTGTTTTTGAGTAAAATAGCTTTGGCTTTTTGCAATAACGCATTTTATAGGAGGGATGTGATCGCAATTACTTGTTAGCTGTTATTTGCATACTCATTTAGAGTTACGACCTCAAACCCTCTAACCCTAGTTCTATGAAAAGGTCTTGGTACTCCAAGCAAGCTGGCAACGCTTGGATAAGATACTCCAAAAGAAAGCAATGCGTCTTTTGAAATAGCCATAGTCTTCAACATACTTGTCCATAGCTGTTTTCCTTCTGTTGGCAAAAGTTTAGGTGCTAATACACACAGCCCCTGTCCGATATCGATGAATATGATATCATCACGGCAACACCACTCGTCTGGCGTAAAATCTATTCTGACATTAATATATTCAGTCCCAGACATCGAGTGTGACCAAGCGACATGAAGACTTCTAACTTGGCAATCGTCGATGAATAGTCCGTCAAGACCAGTTAGCGCATCTATCGTTGGCTTCAAAGCATTATCAAGATCAGAGTTTGCATCAGTCTCGTAACGACTCTTGGCTGATATGTACCAGCAAAACTCTAAATGAATATCACCAATCAAGAAGTAATCAATTTTTCCAAATGAAGACTTTATGCGAGTAACGTACTCGTCCCTTGCCGCTTTTTTTGCTTGAATAGACACCGGAGATCCTAGAATTTTAAATTCAAGTGAGCCAAATGGTGAAGGCTTTCTTCCACCATTCGCAGCCTCCAGTGCTTTGATCAGTTCATCATCACTCATCTTTGTATTGAAAATCAATATAATTCATTAATCAGGTTTTTTAAAATGTCTAAATCTGAATAATCTATCTGCTCTAAATTAGAAGGTATATTAACAAAATTAGTTAATTCTTTAATTTATTTTAAAGCCATAGAATTTTGCTTAATAAGATTGTTGGTTATTTTCTGCTGCTCCAGAAGTTGGGTTGTGGTAGATTCTAATTCCCTTTGAAGTTTGAGTAATTGCAACTCAACATCTTGGTATTTAGAGCTAATGGGATTTGGTTCCATATCCAAATTTGGAATATAAGTAAAGATTTGTTTGATTCTTCTCCACTGTTGCTTCAGCTTA
This sequence comes from Desmonostoc muscorum FACHB-395, assembly GCF_014698035.1. GTDB lineage: Bacteria > Cyanobacteriota > Cyanobacteriia > Cyanobacteriales > Nostocaceae > Nostoc > Nostoc muscorum_A. The sequence continues at coordinate 36,138 of NZ_JACJSF010000002.1, read as the reverse complement.
TTAATTTCATTACTTCGGTCACTGCCAAGCTTTAACTCTATGAACTTATGAGCAGCAATAGCTTCAAGAAATCCTTTACGTAATTCTTCTAAATCATCTTCTTGCATAGTTTATAATTTTGTTGGAATTTATTAAAGCTTAAACTTAAGATAGCTGACTGGCATCAGTAATTATATCAAACCTAGTCAAATGCACTTAGCTAGTATGGCGCATTGTCGCACAGTGCAATGCACTACATCCTCAGTAGTAAATATCACAAGTGAGTCTGCATTATGGATGACTATTAGGGTTTTCAATCATTAATCCCTCACTTACAACTGCTGCATTCAACTCATTATCTGCGGACACAAAGGTAATAGAAGGTAATCCATTAGCAATGGAAATGGTGTTGACTACACGACCTACTGCTAGTTGGATAGCATCATAACCTCTTAAACCATAAGTTTCAGATAATATCATTCCAGAATTAATAATATTTTCTGTGATTTCAACAATTTGATAGTCTTTCTGTAAATCTTTTTTGAACAGATTGCGTGTTATTGTCGCATCTGTAATGCTAATACTTCCACTGCGCGATCGCCTGGTAATTGCCGCTATAATTTCCACACCAGTTATTGCAGCAATAAATACCTCATTGTTCAGAGCCGGATCAAATAGCCCCAAAACCCAAACTGATCCAGTTTCGCTAATATAACGTTTAACTAATGCGCTACTGTCTAGAAAATAAACTGCCATCTAACGACGTTCCTCAATGATACTTTCAGAAATAGGCTTTCCTTCAGCATGAATTAGTCGTCGCTCAGTTAATGACTCGTAAGTAGGATGTTTAATCTGTTTTACTAACCCAGAATCGATCAGGGCTTGATGAAATGCTGCTTGCTTAAGAGTTTCTTCATTATCAGCAAGATACTTTTCAATTGTCTGATTAAGCTGCTGAAGCTCTTTTAGTTCAAGTGTTTCAATCTGCTTAAGTATTTGGTTCAGAATTTCTAATGCCATAGCTTTTAACTGATGATTTCTCACCTATAAATCATAGCAAATTATCTAAAGCTGGTATTATTTGTCAGTAAATTCAACTTTGCTTATAAACTATTTCCATCTTCAACTTCTCAATCTCCAATCTCAACTTATCATTCTCCATCCTTAACTTAGCATTCTCCTCCCTAATCAACTCAACTTCATTCCTCTTACTCAAAGCTTGATTAATTGCCAACTTCCGCATATCTAGTGAAAACCAACGCTGATAAGTTTGGGTATGAACCTGCACACTATGCCCTAAATTATCCGCCGCCGCTTTAATTGGTATTCCCAAAATATGCGCCCGAATTGCCCAAGCGTGACGTAAATCATAAGGTTTAAAATCCAATCCTATCTTGCGAAACCACCAACTAACTCGCTGTGTTAACGCCGTTATCTCCGCATGATTAGTGTTATCTTTTTTAGCGATCGCACTCCCCAACATCTCTAAATACTTCGGATTTCTCAAATCAAAATCCTCAATCCATTGCCGATGTAATGGCAATGCTTGTCTCTCACCAGTCTTAGAATCCTTATGAACTTTCCATGTCAAATCTATATTTTCTTGACTCAACCACCAATCAATATCAGGATTAATAAAAAGTTCTCGTGGACGTAAACCAAAAACTGCTAACATTCCATACGTCCAGCGCCAAAGTTGCCAGCTATCTTGAAGATTTTGATTAACTTGATTACCTCTATTATTTAGGTAATCTTCAAACTTGACAATTCCATCATATATTTCCGCATCTGTAGGTATATTGCGGGAATTATTCTCCGGCATTTTGGAATATTTAGATAAATCAATTTCGATATTGAATGTCATGCAAAATGCTGCGATCGCTCTAGCTGCATTATACTTAGCCCATTCCTTATCGATTTGTTCAATTGAACTTATTAGATTTCCAGCGATCGCTAAATCTTTAGGATTCGTAAATCGTTTAGTTCGGGAAAAGTAATAAAAAAAAGTATGTTCGCTTTTAGTAGTTCGTTTATGAGTTTTAAAATACTCACTCTCAAATTGTTCGAGTAATTCTCCTATAGTCTTAAATTCTTTTTTAATTGCCTCATTACCTAAATATTTATCATTCCATTCAAACGTTTTACGAGCGATTAACTTCCCTAATTCATAGGCTTCTTCCTCAGCCGTTTTGAGTCCATCTAAGTTAGAGGGAATATTTAAACTGAGATTGTATTGCTTTCTCCCAGTACCATTACTATCTTTGTCTCCAGGTTTAATTGGTAACGTCGCCCGTAATTGCAGACTTCCATTCGATTCTCTAATTGTCACCTTTGCCTTTGCAGACTTCAAACGCAGATTAACTTTCTCTAATTCTAGTAGTACTTTCGTTCTCATGTGTTCTTTTTGCTGCTGTGCTTGCAGACTTGAGCCAAGAAAACTGCCATCGGTAGATGAAACAGGCTCTAAGTCTGCAAAAGCTTGTTGATACTTGTCTTGACCCTGATTATGCATCGCTGTGTTTTTAGCCTATATTTAGCCTAAAAATAAATGTGTTATCAGCGAACAATGTTTAGAACAGACACTGTTTACTGCAAACATTAGGCTATTGAAAAGAATTAAACCACAAAAAGGATTACTCCGGCCCTTATCACGGTTATGACGGCTTTGCCATCTTTGCACGTGACATGGACTTAGCACTCAACAGCCCAACCTGGGGATTAATTGGCGCTCCTTGGAATGAAAAAGCTCAGGCTAAGAAGGCTGAAGCTAAGGCTAAGGCTGCCGTTTAGGGAAATGGGAGAGTGAGATAAGTAAGGATAACCTGGGGCTAAAACCCCAGGGGGAAGTTGGGAATCCAAAATTCAAAATTGAAAGATTAAAAATTTATTTTGATTTTTGCATTTTGAATTTTGAATCATATTCCCACCTCCCTACTCCCCACTCGCGCCTCAATCAGTAAAAGAATTCAGTAACCTTGGAGTCCAGAAGAAATGCCTCAGAATCCAGAAAAAATTCAAGATCACGTCGAGTTATTCCACCAACCTGAGTACCAACAGCTATTTGAAAACAAAAAGCAGTTTGAAAATGGTCACGATCCCGAAGAAGTAAAACGGGTTTCAGAGTGGACAAAGGGTTGGGATTATCGTGAAAAGAACTTCGCTCGTGAAGCTTTAACCGTTAACCCTGCTAAAGGCTGTCAACCACTAGGAGCAATTTTTGCTGCTGTTGGTTTTGAAGGTACTCTACCTTTCGTTCAAGGTTCTCAAGGTTGCGTTGCTTACTTCCGCACCCACTTAACCCGTCACTACAAAGAACCATTCTCTGGTGTATCTTCTTCAATGACTGAAGATGCAGCCGTGTTTGGTGGTCTGCAAAACATGATTGACGGGTTGGCGAACTCTTACCAACTGTACAAGCCTAAGATGATTGCTGTCTGCACCACCTGTATGGCAGAAGTAATTGGTGATGACTTACAAGCCTTCATCAACAACTCTAAGCAAGCTGGTTCAGTTCCTCAAGATTTCCCAGTACCCTACGCTCACACCCCTAGCTTTGTCGGTTCCCATATCACTGGTTACGACAACATGATGAAGGGAATTCTTTCTAACTTGACCGCAGGTCATAAGAAAGAAACCAGCAATGGTAAAATCAACTTCATCCCAGGTTTTGACACCTACGTAGGTAACAACCGCGAAATCAAGCGGATTGCTTCTTTGTTCGGCTTTGACTACACAATTCTAGCCGACAACAGCGACTACCTCGATTCACCAAACACAGGTGAATTCGATATGTACCCAGGTGGAACAAAGCTAGAAGATGCAGCAGATTCAATCAATGCGAAAGCTACGATCGCACTGCAAGCACACTCTACACCCAAAACCCGCGAGTACATCGAAAAAGAATGGAAGCAACCAACCTCAGTTTCCCGTCCTTGGGGCATTAAGGGTACTGATGAGTTCTTGATGAAACTCAGCGAATTGAGTGGTATCCCCATTCCTGAAGAATTGGAAATCGAACGCGGTCGTGCAGTTGATGCCATGACTGACTCTCACTCATGGATTCACGGCAAGCGCTTCGCTATCTACGGCGAACCAGATTTAGTATACAGCGTAGTTGGCTTTATGCTAGAAATGGGTGCTGAACCTGTGCATATCTTGGTTCACAACAGCAACGAAGTATTTGAAGCAGAAATGAAAGAACTGCTTGCTTCTAGCCCCTTCGGTCAACATGCAACTGTTTGGCCTGGTAAGGACTTGTGGCACATGCGTTCATTGTTGTTCACCGAACCAGTAGACTTCTTAGTTGGTAACACATACGGTAAGTACCTGTGGCGCGACACCAAGATTCCCCTCGTGAGAATCGGCTACCCCATCATGGATCGCCACCACCTACACCGCTATGCCACCATTGGTTATCAAGGTGTGATCAACCTCCTCAACTGGACTGTAAACACCCTGTTTGAAGAAATCGATCGCAACACCAACATTCCTTCTAAGACAGATATTTCCTACGACTTGATTCGTTAGAAATTGCGTAGAAACACAACGTGTTAATTAAAGGGTAAAGAAGGGGAGTAGGGAATAGGGAATAGGGAATAGGGAAATATCCAAACCCAATACCCAATCCCCAATTCCCATCCCCAACTCCCCTTTTTCTTGATAGCATTTACCCAAGGAATTGATCAATGGAAACCATCAATCACACTCACGAACATACTCACACTCATCCTCATCCTAATTACCATCCACCTAACCAGAAAAAACCAGGATGGTTCCACAATCTTCTTAATCCGTTGCGCCGTGTGGTAGATGGAATTCAGGTTAAAAATAATCGCTTCGCTCATCTAATTTGCCAAACAATTCCTTGTTGTTGTCCCTTTGAGCGACAAATTAAATTATTTGGGAAGACTATTGATATCCCACCACTATGTAAACTCAATCCTTTATATGACGAATTTGTAGGATTGCGTTTCCGCGCTCTATCTTACCTCGCTGATGTATGTGGAGAGGATGTCACAAGATACATTTGTTAGTCATTGGTCATTGGTCATTAGTCATTAGTCATTGGTCATTGGTCATTGGTCATTAGTTGTTAATTATTCAAAGGACAAATGACAAAGGACAAATGACAAAGGACAATTAACAATTAAGAGAAGAGAGATGAAAAGCACCCAAGGCAAAATCAACGAGCTGCTGACTGAGACAGGATGCGAACATAATCAGCACAAACAAACTGAAAAGAAAAACAAATCATGCGCTCAACAGGCACAACCTGGCGCGGCTCAAGGGGGCTGTGCCTTTGATGGTGCAATGATTGCCCTAGTGCCGATCGCAGATGCAGCGCATCTAGTCCACGGGCCGATCGCCTGTGCTGGTAATTCCTGGGGCAGTCGTGGTAGTCTGTCGTCTGGCCCGCAACTCTACAAAATGGGCTTTACGACTGACTTGGGTGAAAATGATGTCATCTTCGGTGGCGAAAAGAAACTCTACAAAGCGATTCTGGAACTCAAAGAGCGCTACCAACCAGCAGCAATATTTGTCTACGCCACTTGCGTTACAGCCTTAATTGGCGATGATATGGATGCTGTCTGCAAAGCGGCGGCTGAGAAAATTGGTATTCCTGTTGTTCCCGTCATTGCCCCAGGATTCATTGGCAGTAAAAATCTCGGCAACCGTTTTGGCGGTGAAGCTTTATTAGAATATGTTGTCGGAACAGCAGAACCGGAACATACAACGCCCTATGATATTAACTTAATCGGTGAATACAACATCGCCGGTGAAATGTGGGGAGTAACACCACTGTTAGAAAAGTTAGGCATCCGTATTTTGTCTAAAATTACGGGCGATGCTCGCTACAATGAAATTCGCTACGCCCACCGCGCCAAGCTCAACGTCATGATCTGCTCACGAGCGTTGCTGAATATGGCGAGAAAGATGGAGGAGCGTTACAACATCCCTTACATTGAAGAGTCTTTCTACGGCATCGATGATATGAATCGCTGTCTGCGAAACATCGCCGCTAAATTAGGCGACGCTGATTTACAAGAGCGGACAGAAAAGCTCATTGCAGAAGAAACGGCTGCTTTAGATTTGGCACTGGCTCCTTATCGCGCTCGACTTAAAGGTAAGCGAGTTGTGTTGTATACAGGTGGTGTCAAGAGTTGGTCGATTATTTCGGCAGCTAGAGATTTAGGCATTGAAGTTGTTGCTACCAGTACTCGGAAAAGTACTGAAGAAGATAAAGCCAAAATCAAGAAGTTGATTGGCAACGACGGCATCATGCTGGAGAAAGGCAACGCTCAAGAATTGCTACAACTGGTTAAAGACACTCGCGCAGATATGCTGATTGCTGGTGGACGTAACCAATACACAGCTTTGAAAGCTCGAATTCCTTTCCTTGATATCAACCAAGAACGCCATCATCCTTATGCAGGTTATGTGGGAATGATTGAAATGGCGCGGGAATTGTACGAAGCTCTGTATAGCCCGATTTGGGAACAAATACGCAAACCCGCTCCTTGGGAAGAAGAGGAGGAAGTTTAATGGCGATCGCAACGTTCCTAGATCCCTTGGTGACAACACCAAATTCTCATCTTTTTCTCTCTGTGCCCTCTGCGTACTCTGTGGTTCAAAAAAATCATTTTTCAACCGCAGAGGCGCAGAGAACGCAGAGTAAAGAGCTTGCAAATGAGGAGGTAGTTTAATGGCGATCGTTACCGCTTCTAACAAAGCACTGACAGTTAATCCCCTCAAGCAAAGTCAAGCTTTGGGCGCAACCTTAGCCTTTTTGGGATTGAAAGGGACAATGCCTTTATTCCACGGTTCCCAAGGTTGTACTGCTTTCGCTAAAGTTGTCCTGGTGCGGCATTTCCGGGAAGCGATTCCCCTTGCTACCACAGCGATGACGGAAGTCACTACTATTTTGGGTGGTGAAGAGAATGTGGAGCAAGCAATTCTGACTCTGGTGGAAAAGGCTAACCCGGAAATTATTGGTTTATGTAGTACTGGGTTAACGGAAACTAGAGGAGATGATATCGAGGGTTTTCTTAAGGAAATCCGCGATCGCCATCCTGAATTGAATGATTTAGCGATCGTTTTTGCACCTACCCCAGATTTTAAAGGTGCGTTGCAAGATGGTTTTGCTGTTGCTGTGGAAAGCATAGTTAAGGAAATTCCTCGCGCGGGTGGACTCAGAACTGAACAAGTCACGATTTTGGCGGGTTCTGCTTTCACACCTGGGGATGTACAGGAAATCAAAGAGATAGTCACATCATTTGGATTAGTGCCGATCTTTGTACCTGACCTTGGCGCTTCTCTAGATGGACATTTAGAGGATAATTATAGTGCGGTTACAGTCAGTGGAACTACCTTAAAACAGCTACGAGAAGTAGGTAGTTCTGCCTTTACCCTGGCATTAGGCGAAAGTATGCGGGGGGCTGCCAAGATTCTCGAAGAACGCTTTGGTACACCTTATGAGGTGTTTGGCGAAGTGACAGGATTAGAACCAGTAGATGAATTTATCCAAGCATTGGCGATTCTGAGCGGTAACAGCGTACCCGAAAAATACCGCCGCCAACGTCGTCAGTTGCAAGATGCGATGCTGGACACTCATTTTTATTTTGGTGCAAAACGAGTTTCCTTAGCGCTGGAACCAGATTTGTTGTGGTCAACAGTGCATTTCCTGCAATCGATGGGAGCGCAAATTCATGCAGTGGTGACAACCACGCGATCTCCATTACTAGAAAAACTCCCGATAAAAAGCATCACCATCGGCGACTTAGAAGACTTTGAGAGTCTAGCGGGCGGTTCTGATTTGTTGATTGGTAACTCAAATGTGGGTGCGATCGCAAAACGCCTGTCGATTCCTCTTTATCGTCTAGGATTGCCCATTTATGACCGCTTAGGTAATGGTCAATTTACCAAAGTTGGCTATCGAGGCACGATGGAACTTTTGTTTGGCATTGGCAACCTATTTTTAGAGGCAGAAGAAGCGAGAGTTAAACAGTTCCAAGAGTTCGGAATTGTGAGCGCTGAGTTTTGAGTTCTTCTTCAAGAATTCAGGAGTCAGAATCCAGAATTCAGAATGCTTTCTATCTAAGTTGTGAAAATGACTGTTTTAACGAACCGCAGAGGCGCAGAGAACACAGAGAAAAGAATCAATAGAAATTTTCACAAATGATTCAGGACTGGTAGAAATATGCAGATTTAGTTTTGCCAGTCAAACTCTAATTACTCCTGAATTCTGACTCCTGACTCCTGACTCCTGAATTCCTTCTTTCCAATTCAAAATTCAAAACTGTAGAGAGGAGAATTACGATGAAAATAGCCTTCACGACGAGCGACCGAGTTCATATTAATGCCCACTTCGGATGGGCAAAAATGATTGATGTTTACGAAATTTCCGATGAGGGATATCACTTCGTAGAAACCCTCAATTTTGAAGGCGAACTCAAAGAAGATGGTAACGAAGACAAAATCAACCCAAAACTTCAGGCAATAGGCGACTGTACGATTGTTTATGTAACAGCAATTGGTGGTAGTGCCGCCGCTCGGTTAATCAAGAAAGGTGTCACCCCAGTGAAGGCGCGATCGGAAGAAGAAGAAATTAGTGAAGTGCTAAACAAGCTAGTGAAAACGCTCAAAGGTAATCCTCCACCTTGGTTGCGTAAAGCTTTACAGCCAAAAACCACAAACTTTGCTGATGAAATTGAAGACGAAGCAACAGTATGACCGCAAATAATAGTGTGAACGGAACCGCTACAACAGAAGTCTTGAACTCACCTTTTCTTAAGGTATTAATCAAACAAATCCGTGGTCAAGACAGTTATGGAGTTTATCGTACTTGGTCGGATGAGTTGATTCTCAAACCCTTTATTGTTACCAAACAAAAGAAACGGGAAATCTCCGTTGAGGGCGAAGTTGATGCGGTAACTCAAGCCCGGATTATGGCATTTTTCCGAGCTGTTGCGGCTGGGATTGAACAAGAAACAGGTTTGATATCCCAGGTTGTAGTTGATTTGAGTCATGAAGGATTTGGCTGGGCGCTAGTTTTTTCTGGTCGTCTTTTGCTAACCGTGAAAACCCTGCGAGATGCTCATCGCTTTGGCTTTGACTCGCTAGAAAAATTGGCAGAAGAGGGAGAAAACTACGTCAAAAAAGGTCTTGATTTGGCGAAGCGCTTTCCTGAAGTTGGCAAAATTTAATTAGTCATTAGTCATTGGTCATTGGTCATTAGTAAAAGACAAATGGCTAATGACAACAGACGAAGGACAAAGGACAAATGACAATTGAGGAAATACAAGCAAAAATCAGACGGCTGAACAGCAAAGCAGGTCAAATGAAAATGGATCTGCATGATTTAGCTGAAGGTCTGCCAACAGATTACACACAACTTATGGATGTTGCCGCCGCAACTTATGAAATCTATCGCCAGTTAGATGAACTTAAGCAACATCTGAAACAATTGGAGAATGCTAAATGACTGGAACTATTGATGAATTCAAGAAGCTCGTAGATGCAGAAGAATTTTTTCAATTCTTTAATATGTCCTACGACTTAGAAGTGGTGAATGTACATCGTCTACATATTCTGAAAAAGTTTTCTCAACACATGCAGGAAATTGATGATAATTCTCCTGACTTAAGCCAAGAAGAGAAATTAAATCAATATTCTTTGGCTTTGCAAAAAGCTTATCAGCTATTTATCGAATCGACAGCTTATGAACAAAAGCTGTTCAAAGTGTTTAACGACAAGCCGAAAAATGTAGTCACACTGACAGAAATCACTTCTGATTAGGAGGTATAAATTGGTTAACCTAACGCCTACCGAATTAGAACGCTATCGTCGCCAAATGATGCTTCCGAACTTTGGCGAAACAGCACAGAAACGCCTGAAGTCAGCGACAGTTTTGGTTACAGGTGTGGGGGGATTAGGCGGTACGGCGGCGCTTTACTTAGCAGTAGCGGGCGTTGGGCGGCTAATCCTAGTCCGGGGTGGTGACTTGCGGCTAGATGATATGAATCGTCAGGTTCTTATGACTGATGATTGGGTAGGTAAGCCAAGGGTATTCAAAGCTAAAGAAACTCTGGATGCGATTAATCCTGATGTCCAAGTGGAAATTGTTCATGATTACATCACCCCGGAAAATGTAGATTCGTTAGTGCAGTCGGCTGATATGGCTCTTGATTGCGCCCACAACTTTACAGAGCGCAATTTGTTAAATGAAGCCTGTGTGCGATCGCGTAAGCCAATGGTGGAAGCTGCAATGAATGGGATGGAGGCTTACCTGACAACGATTATTCCTGGTGTGACTCCTTGCTTATCTTGTCTGTTTCCAGAAAAGCCTGAGTGGGATCAGCGCGGCTTTTCAGTTCTAGGCGCTGTTTCTGGAACCCTAGCTTGTTTAACCGCTTTGGAAGCTATCAAGTTGATCACCGGGTTTAGTCAGCCTCTGTTGTCGCAATTGCTGACAATCGACCTAAATCGGATGGAATTTGCTAAACGCCGTTCTCACCGCGATCGCTCTTGTCCAGTATGCGGTAACAGTGCGCCTTGGAGACACGCGCAATCTAATTCGATGGAACCTACAGCCACGGGTATTGCACAAAATACTTAATTTGTCATTAGTCATTAGTCACTTGTACTGAGCGAAGCCGTTGGCGCAGCCTCTCGTAGAGAAGTATTGGTCATTAGTGAATAACAAAGGACAAAGGACAACTGACAAATGACAACCTACACCTGAAATCAGAACAACTAATCGCTACAAATCAGGAGACTTCATGGCCGTTATCTTATCAGAAAAAGCAGAATTCCATCTGCGAGCATTTCTCAAAGGTTCAGCACCCGACGCTGATGGCGCAACGAAAGGTGTCCGCATCTCGGTAAAAGATGGTGGTTGCAGTGGCTATGAATATGCGATCGATATCACCAGCAAACCCCAACCAGATGATTTGGTAAGTCACCAAGGCAAAGTAGTAGTTTACGTTGATGCCAAAAGTGCGCCGTTATTAGACGGAGTTATCGTTGACTTCGTTGAGGGAGTGATGGAAAGCGGTTTTAAATTCATCAACCCCAATGCAACTGATACCTGCGGTTGTGGAAAGTCCTTCAAAACAGACGATGGCACGCCTACTGGTGTACCTTGCAGCTAACATCATTCCGTTAGTGCTAAGTCTGATTGTAGAGGCTTTCCATAGATGCGGTAAGCGTTCGCGGAGCGTCTCTAAGAGTTGCCATGCCGCAGGCTTATCGCCTTGCCTTGAGGTAGCTTCTCGTTCGCATTGCATCCCTTACCTCTATAGAGAAGCCGACTAAACTTTGCATCTCCGTAAGAAAGAGGGAAGCAAAAAGTAGGATAGGTTGCTCAAAAACTTCGGAAATTAAACCAACTGTATAACGTTTGAGGAGAATCGGAAAATGGCTTCCTACCAAGTTAGATTAATCAACAAAAAAGAAGACATCGACACCACAATTGAAGTTGACGAAGAGACGACAATCTTGGAAGCAGCAGAAGAGAATGGTATTGAGTTGCCCTTTTCATGTCATGCAGGTTCCTGCTCTAGCTGTGTTGGTAAAGTTGTCGAAGGTGAAGTTAATCAAGACGATCAAAACTTTTTAGATGATGATCAGGTTTCTAAAGGATACGCTCTACTTTGTGTAACTTATCCTCGTTCTAATTGCACAATCAAAACACATCAAGAAGCGTATCTCGTATAAAGTATTACTTTGGTTTCTGCCTTTAGCGACCAAAGAAAAATGAAGGATGAAGGATGAAAATATACTTCCTTCTTTCCTTCAAAATTCTTAATTTATAATTCAAATGTTTACCCCCTTTAGTGTAACTGGCTGTTCATTAGAATTATTGAGAACAGGAGAGCGAGGAATCGTCACCTTCTGTAAAAGTCAGGATGAAAGCATCTTAAACGAACTGATATCAATAGGGGTAACACCAGGAGCCACTATTACTTTAGAACAAAACTTTCCATCATTCCTTATTAATATAGAAAATACCTCTTTAGCACTAGATACAGAAAGCATCCAAGCTATTTATGTCCGCATTATTGATAATTTAATTAATTAACATATATAATAAATAATGTTTTCTTGAACCAAAATTTTTGACTTCGTAATTAAGACCATACATAGCAATTACGAATTACGTTAGCGTAGCGGTAGCGAGTCCGCGAGCGTCATTACGAATTAAATTGACCTCACTCCTGTATTAATTAATTTCAGGAGTGAGGTCATTAAATTGAGAGATATAAATGCAATTCGATATTAGTGATAGAGCCGCTTGCAATAAAAGGCAATTTGCCTATTTTTACTCAACAGCAACTATCACATCTGATGATTTAATCACGGCATAAGCCTCCTTGCCTTCTGTAAGTCCCAGCTTTTCTGCTGATGATTTTGTGATTATTGACACTAACTCTACTCCTGGTGCAATTTCTAAAATTACCTCAGTGTTAACTGTACCAGGCACAACTTTTCTTACAGTACCTTTGAGAGAATTACGAGCGCTAATTTCCATGTTCCGTTTGTGTTTTACTTATTTATACTTAAATAAACTAGCAAACTTGGTTTGAAAAAGGAAGTTATTTGAGATTTCTTAATAACCTTCAGGGGTATCAAAGTAAATCTCAGCGTAATATCTCTGTTTTATTAAACACAAAAAATTGACATCAAATTTAAGCAAGACAAGACTATAGGCTTGAGCAAATTGTTAAATAAAACTAGGCAAACTTACGCAACAGTGTACTAGTGACTGACTATTTACGCAAAAAGTCTATTTGCTATTAGTCTATATTCTGAAATAACATTGTAAAAAATACTGCATTTTAATTGTTATTAAATATTTTTTCTAGATATATCTAGGGATCTTTATAAATGATTCATAATTCAAACTTATCAGAGTGATAATATATAACTAAGCTAAATTGTTGCTAGTTAACTTAGTACTAAAGCAAACCAAAATAAAATTGCTGGGTGAGGGCGGAGAGTAGTGAGTGGGGAAAGATTTTTTCGTTTTACCAAACTTTTAAATACTTAGCAAAGTTGCTTTGGCAAACAACTAGACTTTAGCTACTCGTATAAAATTTTAAAAGAATGGTGGGTAATGCCCACCATTAAGTTTTCCAAGCAATTTTATGCTTAGAAAATACTTAATCGTGTGACGTTGAAAGAATAATTATGAGTCAATTAAACAGACAAGATTTGAGTGAAGCAACAACTCAATGGCTAATAGCAAAAGGCTATAACCCTGGGGATTTAAATCAGCTAGGGGAAAATGGCGATACAGCTTTGATGAAAGCCACAAGAGAGGGAGTGTATGCAGTCGTCAAAGAATTAATTGATGCAGGTGCGGATATCAACGCTCGAAATAGCGATCGCAACAATGCTTTATGGTTTGCTTGTTTTGGTAATCACTACGAGTTAATTAATTTATTGTTGGCTGTCAACATTAATATTGATAACCAAAATGATAACGGTGCAACCGTTTTAATGTATGCAGCATCAGCCGGAAAAACAGAAGTCGTCAAGTTACTTTTACAACATCATCCTAACTTATACTTGAAAAACTTAGACGACTATAAAGCTATAGATTTTGCCAGCAATGTAGAAGTTTTAAGGATACTTAAAAATGCCATCAAGTCAGATATCGGGTAAAGCTTATCATGAAGCTACCAAGCATTCTTACTTATCGGTACAAATCGATCCAAATTATGTAGATGCTTCAACACAGCCATCTTCATTTAAAGTTTATCCAAAGTTTTATCGGAGAGTAAAATTAAATCTCAATAATCCTGTTCACTCTTTTATCTCGTTAACCAGTGCGATAACACTAGAAAAAGTATATAAAGATGGCCCTTATAAACTGCGAGTGAATCCATCAGCAGGCGCTCTGTATCCTACAGAAGTTTACGTACAGGTTCGTGGGATTGAGGGAATGATAGATGGTATATACCATCTAGAAGTTGAGAATAATTGTCTAACTCTCATCTATGAATTAATCGATGATGGGTTAGAGAATTATATTATACCGGGTAAATGTATCAACGGATTCATCTTTTTAATTAGTTGTGTTTATTATAGGTCTAGCTGGAAATATCAAAATAGAAGCATAAGATATTGCTTTTTAGATAGCGGACACCATTTAGGTGCGATCGCAGCTTCAGCTTTTCTCCACAACCGAGATATACAACTAATTTTCGACTTTGATAAACTTGCTCTCAATTCAGATTTGGGATTTGAGAATAAAGAGTTTATTACTGCTTGTGCGATGTCAGGAGAAGTACAAGATAAAAAAATCAGACGATTCAGGCTGAAAGTTCCTTTTGTCTCTGGTACTGATTATTTTGAATCCAATCAATTTATTGAAGATGGCTATCAAGCAACTACTCTACAAAATAGCCGCCAGCAGCAATTAGAATATCCTCAATTTGACTTCGACAAAGAGAAATTTTCTCAAGTTGTTTGGGATAGACGTTCTATTAGACGTTTCCGGAAAGAGTTTATTTCTCAAGAAGATTATTTATATGTAGTGCAACAACTTCAACAGTCAATACCGACAGAAAACTATGAGGAAATAGAAATTTACTCAGTCGTGCATCGAGTAGAGGGAATGACACCTGGGTTATATAAAGGTACGTATCTGGTTAAGACAGGTAATTTTAGTGAAAAGACAGGTTACTTATGTATTAATCAGGCTATTGCTAAAGATAGCGCTGTAACTTTATTTTTTGTGTCAGATTATTTAAACTACCAAACTGCTATGCAAATAGCTGGTTTTTTGGGACAGAGACTTTATTTAACTAGTAATTATTTGGGGATTCAGTGTAGTGGAATAGGTGCTTATTATGATGATGAAACCCAGGAATTATTAGAAACAAATAAAGATGTACTTTATGGAATGGTGATTGGAAGATAAGTAGGAAGCTAAAGAGAGATGGCTAGAAATATGTATTACTTTAATAGTGATGATTCGCATCCTATGCAACCGACATCTGCGGATATTATACTGCGACAGCAATTAGAGGATTCTATTAGTAGATACTTTTATGACGCTTGCGATCGCAATATTCAAAATCTGTTGTCTGATTGCCGGTGGTATGTCACAACCCACGCCAATGCTCTGACATTGGTAATTGAATGTCCCGATCAAGTTATTAATTGGCGTGTTTTACAAAAAATTGTGCCAATGGGGACATTGCTATATGGAATTGTTAACAGTGCTAAAATCCGTGTTTGTCCGCCAGAAAGTCAAGGCATACCTTTTGAAATGAGGGTAGATGAACTTTCTGTTTATCGGGATTGGGCTTGATTCAATTTTGGATTGTTAATTAAAAGTTGATATTCTGTTTGATAAGTGCAGCTACCTCTTCAAAAACTAAATCAGCAGAATGTTTGACAACAGGACTTAACTCTAGTCCCAAACCAAGATTTGCCGCCTCAATTAAATAAACTGTTACATCTTCGGGAAAGTCATTTTGAAAAATTTTCCGTCCGGCGGCTAAAGCATTATCCCAACGAAAATCGTGCAAGTTATAACTAGGTTCTGGCAAAGCTTCCAGTTCTTTTCCTGGAACTTTAAACACAGCACCCGGTTCAGAACCTGTTGAACTTGCATCAATAATTACTAATTGTTTACTACTTCTAGCTTGAAACATTACTTCCATCCCTGCGGTGCCACAGTCATAAACTCGCACATGAGGATGAGGGTTTTCAGCTAGATATTTTTGTAACCGTTGGGCAATGATTACGCCTACTGCGTCGTCACTGCGATTGAGATTTCCGCAACCAATAATAGTGAGCATTTTTTGTACGCCAATGTCTTCAGCCGTCACCAGCGCGATCGCATAAAGTACAATAAGTCAAAGCAATTCTTTCCTTTTGTCAAGCGTATGGATACTTTGACTACAAATAGACAGACATTAATTGAGGCAATTAATGCTCTCCCAGATGAAAAATTAATGGAGCTAGCAAGCTTTGTTGAATATCTTCAATACAAATCGACAAGGCAAAAAGAAGTAAACAATCATGGGTCTTCTTTTCTAATGTCTATTGCAGGATTAGGAGCTTCTGCGGAAACTGATGTCTCAGAACAAGATGAAGATATATTAAAAAACGAGATTGATTCTGTACGTGGTTGGGGTCTTAAAGCAGATGGTCGTGACTTTGGTTTTGTTCGTCCGAGACACTGTGATTACTTCGAGTTATTGCCATAATCTGCAAAATAGGAGGCTCTGACTTATGAGACAGACAAAGCCTCTGAAAAATAATTTATCAGCAGGAAACTATAAATCTACACCATGTTTCTTTGCAACTTCAGTCAGTTTCTCATACTGGTGTTGTGATGCTTGAGTTAATATCTCTTCAGCCTGTTCTTTAGTACTTCCTTCTTTAGGAATTAAATACTTGACATAAAGAGATACAAAATCAGCAGCGATCGCTAAACCAGATAAAGCGTGTTTGTCAGCTTCCTTACCTGCGATCGCAGCTACCAAACCTGCTTTAATTGGGTCTGGTTTAACTTTCATGAACTGCTCGATAAGTTTCGGAACGTAGTCTTCTGGTGGCAAATTATCTAACTTACTTCTATCAGGAGTAAAGTTACATTCTGCGGCTTGAGCTTGCTCTAAAACACACCATTCTATGTATTCTTGCAATGCTGCATCGGGAACGCGAGGGAGATAATTATGTAGCGCTAAATCAGACACAAGCTTACCGTGTAAATTGCTGTTTTATGCAAATGCATTAACGCAAGCCTAACGCACTGTTTCTATAAGTTTTAGTGTGGTACGCTACGAGTTTTGAATATCAGGCATTGGGAATAGTCCATTAGTTATCACCAGATTTTTACTAAGTTAAAATAGTTGGTGGAGCGATGTCTCCGACGGGCTACGCCTACGCATTTTTGATGTTGTTTATTTGTGTAAATAAGGGCACACTATAAGATAAATATAAATATATGATTTGTTCATGAAACCTGCTTTACATAAAGGGCAACTAATCACATGGAAGGACGATCGCGGCTTTGGTTTCATACAACCCGATGATGGTAGTCAAGAAGTCTTTCTACACATTACAGCATTGAAAGACGTTAACCGTCGTCCCCAAGTTGGTGATTTTATTTGTTATCAACTGACAGCTAGTAAAGATGGCAAGGTACGCGCTTTTAATGCTTCAATCAAAGGAGTTACATCAAAGTCCTCACCTTCTGCTGCACCAAAGAAGTCTACATCCAGAACTGTAGACAAATCTACATCATTAGCATTAAAGACATTACTTCTATCTTTACTACCGGGGTTAGGTTCAATCCATCTTGCACTAACAACTGGCAACCCAATTCCGCTAATTCTTTATCCTGTCATGAGTTTCATTACCTTTAGGCTATATGCCGATGATAAGTCTCGCGCACAACAAGGACGATGGAGAACGCAAGAAAATACTTTACATCTATGCGAATTTATGGGTGGTTGGTTAGGTGCATTTGTTGCTCAACAGAAGCTACATCACAAAAGCAGCAAAGTTTCTTATCAAGTTGTATTTTGGGTGATAGCAATTCTTCACATCGTATTTTGGTTAGATTGGCTATTTTTTGGTAAGGCGTTGATAAATTTGTTTTTTACTATTGCTTCTAGAGGTTAATTGAGTCAAGTCAATGAGCAATCTAGTAAGTTTTAAGATGGTGAAGTCTTGCGATTTTGCTGCCCAAAGTAGGGAAATGTCGTACTTATTAAACATTGAATCGGCGATCGCAAGCGTCATTTCTTCTATCTGAAGTCTCTGCAATCAACATTTTGTCAAGTGGATGAACGCAATAAGCAGCAGCGAACGCCGAAATAGCAAATGCAAACGCTGAAATAGCAAATGCGATTGCCTCCGGCACGCTACGCGATCGCGCAACTCTCAAGGTACAACGTTCACGAACCCAAATTGACGAAAGTGATGATCAAAAGTGAATGCCTGAGTTAAATGGAGTTTATTCATCACAACCCGACTGGCGCAGTCCGTGAAACTCCAGTTTTTATCTGAGAACTGACGGAAAACCTGCCAAGTTTGTTGAATATCCTCTTCTGTCAGGTAATAAATGGTCGTCAAATTATCTGAAAAGAATGCCTCTCCTAAGCTGATTGCCCTCAACGTTTCTCCACGGGTTCTCAAAAGGGTCAAGGTTTCATCAACAACGTAATCTGTTGTTAGCAATGGCTGAATATTTTGATTAACCCATGAAGACGCTGCCTGATGCTCAGTATCGGAAGGAACAATACTAGCAAACCAGGCGCTGGTATCTACAAAGATCATGTTGCACTATGGGGAGGATAAAGAATAGTGTCATGATCTCGACCAGAAAATTTATCATTGCTTACTTCTAAGGGCATGGCTGCAATTTGTGCCAAAATCTCTCTAGGAGTTTTGTTTTGAGGTTTAGCCTCAGTTGAAATCACAGTGACTTCAACACGAGTTCCTTCGGCTAATGGAATCGGCTGTAATAACCTCAGTACACCCTGTTCATAAACAGCTTCTATAGTTATAGTCATAAACTTTTCCCTCATGCCATAGCTATTTCTAATCATGGCATAATATCTAACATAGTAAAAAACACAGCTAATGACTAACTAAAAAATAATTAGCCATTAGCTATTAGAAATTAGCATATTTTAAGCGGTACGAAAACGCGCTAACTCTTCACCAGTTTTCGCATCATGGGCGTGAACTGTACACACCAAACATGAATCAAACGATCGCGCCACATGACCAACTTCCACCGGATCGCTAGAATCGTAAATGGGTGTCCCTATTAACGCTTCTTCAATGGGGCCGCGGATTCCTTCACCGTCACGAGGGCCAATATTCCAAGTACCTGGGGCAATAACTTGGTAGTTCTTAATCTTACCGCCCTCTATTTCCACCCAGTGAGATAAGGAACCACGTGCTGCTTCCGTTGCACCCCAACCACGACCATCTTTTTCTTTGGGTTTGATATACCAAGGGTCGTTTAATTTGAATTCGCGCAAACAGTGTTCAGCTTGGCGATATAACTTGACAAGTTCGTGAACTCGTGCAAGCTGACGCACATGAATACTAGCACCACCCATTCGTTTGAAGACATCGAGGATGAAGGGGTCGTAATGTTGCCAAGATTCGCCATGTTGACCACCAGCTACTAATTGCCGCGCTAAGGGGCCAGTTTCCAAGCGTCCGAAGTCTTTGTGCAGGACTGCACTCGACCAAGAATAGGCGTTATCGAAGTCTTTGGTATTGATTGCAGTGGGTTTAGTGGTGCGATCGCTAGGGTGAATATCTTCTGTCCCTTCATCGTACCAAGAGTGAGTTGTATTCTCGCGGGTAAATGACTGATCCATTAAAACGTGAGTGTCTGCAAAGCTGTCGTAGACTCCGCTTTTCATGATCATCGCCGCATTTCGCCCTTCAATAGTCGGCTTTTGGTATTTATCTTCATGGGCTAAATATCCCCAAGTGACATACTTACCAACACCAGCGCCATATCTATCTAGACCGATATCTAAACCCATCCGCCAATAAAAACCTAAGTCGGAATCTCGATGATTTCGGTCTTCATCTAACCAATCTCTGAAGTCATCATAAGTTTGGATTTGTTCATAGCGTTCTAATGAACAACCTAACCACACTGGTTCTAACCAATTAGTGCGGAAATATTCGAGAATCGCCCAAGCGCGGGTAATGTCTGTTAAGGTTGGGGCGCACATCACGCCACCAGGCACCATATAACTGCTGTGGGGCCATTGTCCGCCCAACAGTGCATAAATTTCTACGGGTTTAGCGGAAATTGTTATGCCTAATTCATAAGATTTGCCTGTGAAAGCAGCAAAGCGTCTGGTAGCTTCTTCATAAAAGCGACTATTGCGGTATTTTCTGTTTGTTAAATCAATGGCAAACAAACCATAAAAATAGCGGGGAATGCTTTGAATTGTCTCGACAATTTGACCAAGATTTCTCGCTAAAATTGCATTGCGGGGAACTTCTGTTTCCCAAGCTGTATCTAATGCCCAAGATGCAGATGTCAGGTGAGAACCGCCGCAAATTCCGCAAATGCGAGGCGTGACAATTAATCCGGCTTGAGGATCTTTACCGCGTAAGATAACTTCAAATCCGCGAAATAATTCAGCGTGTGTCCAGGCGTTGACTACTCTTCCATGTTCAATATCAACTCGGACATCTAAATCGCCTTCAACTCTACCAACAGGCGATATATCTAATGATTGAATTGTCATTTGTCATTTGTCCTTTGTCATTTGTTATTTGTCATTGGTCATTTGTTGTTCAATAAAAGGTTGTTTGAAAAATGGTAACTGAGGTATCCAAAACTTTAGATCCTCCTAAATCCTCCTTAAAAAGGAGGACTTTGAGAAGGTTATTCCCCCCTTTTTAAGGGGGGCTAGGGGGGATCTCGATACAAGCGTAGACTTTTCAAACATCCTCTAATGACTAATGACTAAACTGTAAAAAAGTCTTCTTCTGCCCAAGGTGGTGCTGCGTCTTTGGCAACCATTGTTAGTAAGGCGTAGTCTTTTTTGTTCACCCCTGGCGGTAATTCTTTGGGAACTCCCATTACTGTTTGGGTTTTGAATACTGTTCCTGGTTTGAGGTCAAAGAAGGGAAATTCTGGTTCTGTGCAACCTAAACAAGGCATTCCGGCGCGAGTTTTGGAAGAGACGCGGTTCCATAAGATGCGGTTGCAGGAGGAATGCGTCATGGGGCCGCGACAACCCAAGTCATAAAATAAGCAGCCTTTGCGCTGA
The DNA here is from genome assembly GCF_014698035.1 of Desmonostoc muscorum FACHB-395. Taxonomy (GTDB): domain Bacteria; phylum Cyanobacteriota; class Cyanobacteriia; order Cyanobacteriales; family Nostocaceae; genus Nostoc; species Nostoc muscorum_A. The sequence continues at coordinate 15,376 of NZ_JACJSF010000002.1, read as the reverse complement.
CCAAATTCGGCGGTTGAGGCTTTGTAGGCAAAGTGGACGTTGCGGGTACAACCTGTTTGGGTATAGGTGTTGAAGAAGGTTTGGGGACGATTTAGTTCATCAAAAGCAATGTCTGCTATGCGTCCAGTAGCGATCGCAACTAATATCTGCGTAATCCAGTCGGGATGGGCGGGACATCCAGGTATATTAATTACAGGTAATCCGGCTTGCGATACGAAATCTTTCCCTAAAAAGCCGCCTTCTTGACGTTTGAGAAATTGCAAACCTTCTGATTCGCTGGGGTTGGGTGACATAGCGGGAATTCCTCCCCATGTCGCACAGTCTCCTACCGCGACGATAAATTTAGCAACTTTGGCAAGGTCTGCTAACCAATCTTTCATGGCGCGATCGGCAAACCGATTCCATTCGCCAGTACCGTTGGGGGCGTTAACAACACTGCCTTCAAATACCAAGATATCTAAAGGAATTGTGCCAGAAATACAATTCCGTAGCAGTGTTTGCAAATCGTTGCCTAGTTCCAGCCCCAAGGAAGGATGCCAAAGTATATTGATACCAAAGTCGGCAATTAAATCGCAGACTGTCGGTTCTTCAGCGTTGAGAAATGACATGGTGTTGCCTGAACAAGCACCACCTTGTAGCCATAGTACATTAGTCATCGGCTAGGTGTTTTTGTATTGTTTGCGATACGTGACTTAGTAAATAATGCTTGTAGAGTCTCACGTATTTATCAATATTTATTTATTTATATTAGTGGATTTTCTATTGAATTATCTTTTGTTAAATAAAAATTAATCATTGCTAAGAATTTAAATGTACTTAAGATTGCTTACATGGTTGTATCAAGAACAGAATGTTTCACAAAAGCTTGAATAATAAACTAAGCACACTGATTTTAGATAGCTGTTTTAAATCATTCTGAAAGAGTTGGAATCTCAACTTCTCTATATAAATGGGCTAATATTTTAAAGGTGAAAGTCTTGTAAGTTAAGAATTATCACCGCTAACCAAAAAAAGTAAATAGTAAATAAATTTATTTTTAAGTTCAAAGTCAATAGTTATATTTTGATAACAAAGTTAGGTCTTAAATATATAAGATGTTATCAATTCAATATAGAAGAACTGCGTTGTGTCAGGTCATGATACAGAACACCTTATCAAAATGTAAGGTGTTTAAAGCTGACATTAATATTGGCAATTTCCCCCTAGAATTTTAGAAATAGAGTGTTTTATAGTAAAAAAATTGATTCACTCAATTTAGAGGATTGAGGATTAGGTATTAGGTATTGGGAAAATTTTTCCTAGTCCCTAGCATCATTAATCCCTAGCCTCTAGTTTCAGACAAAAGGGGAATTCCGCCTAAAGGACTCGAAGCCTGCGTAAATCAGTATGGCCCGTGATGAAATGCGTAAACGTGTCTCGTTCGTTCATGGGTGTTGGACTCAATTCCCAATTGGCTAGAGTACGGCAGAGTTATGACCCCCAGCATTACAGATTCAGCAGTGAAGGCTGCGATCGCAGCTGTTGCATCGGAGTCAGCTTCAGCAGAAGAAAAAATCCAAATGCTGATTGAGATAGCACAGGGTTTTCAAAAAAAGCCCAAAGCTGCCCAAGACTTGCGGAATGCAGTTGGTTTATATTACCGGGCCTACGAGATGTGTGGTGAGGAGTATCCCCTACTGAAAGCCAGGGCGAAAGTGGGGATGGCAGGAACGTTACAGGCAATACCGGATGCTGATTACCAACTGTTGATGCAAGCTAAAGTCGGTTATGAAGAGGCATTACCGATTTTACAACAATTAGCAATGCCAGAGGAAGTGGCAGAAACGCAGATGAATTTTGGGCTGGTGTTGCAGTCGCTAGTGCCATTCAATTTGGCACGGATAACCGACAGCATCCAGGCTTATCATGAGGCGTTGCGGGTGTTTACTTGGGAGGATTATCCCCAAGAATACGCGATTTTGTATAACAATATTGCGATCGCTTACCTTTCTATGCCCCTAGCATCAGAACGGGAATACTTGCGTCAAGGATTAGCTGTGCAATCATTTGAGGTGGCGCTAAAGCACATTACTTTGATTGACCATCCTAGAGAATATGCGATGTTGCAAAACAACTTAGGCAACGCTTTGCAATATTTAGTGAGTTCCCATCCTGTCGAGAATAACTTACGTGCGATCGCAGCTTACGACGAAGCGCTAAAAGTGCGTAATCCCAAAGATACACCTTTAGAGTACGCTAACACAATTTCCAACAAAGCCAACGCCCTATTCAACTTACCAGACGATCCTGAAAAACCAGAAGCTGGTAATCCTCAAAATCTTTTGCAAGCCCGTATCTACTATCAAACTGCTTTAGAAATATTTACGGAATACCAACAAATTGCACAAGCAGAGGTAGTAGTCCAAGCATTACAAGATGTAGAAGCAGAAATAGGGAATAGGGAATAGGTTAGTTATTCTTTCTCCCTCATCTTTCCACTCCCCACTCCCCTGAATCCTAACAATGAGGAAAAACAGCATGAGAGACATTTTAACAACGCCAAATCTGATAAATTTTCTCACAAGTTTAGCAGATGGCGATCTTAACATAGCAACAGAATTGGTCTGGCTAATTATAGCAACAGCCTTGGCTATGGTTGGCGGTGCAATTGGTGGAATGCTATTAGCTGGTAAAGATATAGGATATCAACTTTCAGCAATGCTTGGTGCATTATTTGCCCCTGCGGGTGTAATTCCTGCCATCTTCTTAGGGCTTGTTGCTTTAAACTTCTTGACAAATTATTAGGAGAAAATATGTTAGAGCTAGGATGGTTATCTGCCAAGTTATTTTTTAAAGGAAAGCTAATACGCAATCCAATATTTTTTGTCAAGCAAACTACTATTGGTATTGCCGTAGGTTTTTTACTGCTAGTGTTACTTGCACAAGCCCCCATTCCCTTCTACTTACCAATCATATTATCTAGCTTAGTGACGGGCATGATTATGCCATTTCTCTTCAAAGATTTTAAAACCAAGTGAATTGTCATTGATAAACCAATACAGTTAAGTTAAGCATTTCTTTCTTCTCTCAGCGCCCTCTGCGTCTCTGTGGTTAGTAAAAAAATTGACTTTGGCAAAGAGTTTTAGCCTTAACTGAACCGTATTGATTGATAAACAACCAATACCTAATGCCCAATGAAAAATGACAAATGACAAATCTTGAAGAATTAATTCAGGAAATTAATCGTTTTGAGGCAATTATATCCGAGTGGGATGAAAGCCAACGGTGTGTAGCAGTAGGTCTAAAAAGAGCAATTGAAGCTTTGCATAAAGCTGCATTGACTAATTTGATTAAAAGCCTCAAACAAGAATCAATGCCAGCTTTGCGTCATGCTGTTGCAGACGAATTAGTGTATGCAGTGCTACTGTATCACGAGTTAGTCAAACCACCAAAACCACCATTAGCACAGCGAATTGAAACAGCCCTTGAAGAAGTTCGCCCAGGTTTAAAAAGCCATAATGGGGATGTAGAACTAGTAGCAATTAAGCCCCCAGATACAGTAGAAGTCAAATTAATCGGAACTTGCAGCAGTTGTCCGGCTTCTACCTTGACTTTATCTCAGGGAGTAGAACAGGCAATAAAAAACCATTGTCCTGAAATTACTAAAGTTGTTGCAGTCAATAATAGCCCTGCTGTTAAGAACGCAAATTCTGGTTTAATCAGTCCATTCTCTGCAAAAATAACTTGTACGTGGATGAAAGTAGCGACCCTTGATGAAGTTCCTGAATTTAGTGTAGTCGCAGTACAACTTGCTGGTACTTCACTAATTTTACATCGTCAAGGCGTTACAGTTAAATGTTACCGTAATGCTTGTACCCATCTAGGATCTCCCTTAGAAAAGGGTAAAGTTGAAAATGGTATTATTACCTGTCCTGCCCACGGATTCCAGTACAAATTAGAGACAGGTAAATGCTTAACTGTGCCTGATGTTTCGCTTCAGTCGTATCCAGTCAAGGTTAAAGAAGATAAGGTTTTTGTGAAACTACAAAAATGATAATGCAAAGGTAAGATTTCAGCAAATCTACTTGGCGATTAGTCAATCACGGCTAATTTGCTTTTTCATTTCAGTAATTCGCGCATTCATTTTAGTGTTTTGTGCAAGCAAAATGCCTGAATGCTTTCTCAATATCTCTAAATTCATTCTCATTTGTGTAATTCAGGTATTGATTTTAGTATTTTGAGAAAGTAAAAAGGCATATTACTTTCTCAAAAGGTCATTTGACTTATTCAAACTCCAGTTTGCTTATTCATTTTAGTGTTTTCCGCAAGCAAAATGAGCTTTTACTTATTCAAACTCCAGTTTGCTTACTCATTTTGGTGTTTTCCGCAAGTAAAAGGTCATTTGACTTACTCATTTTAGTGTTTTCCGCAAGTAAAATAAGCTTTTACTTTCTCAAACCCCAGTTTGCTTTCTCATTTCAGTAAATCGCGCAGTCATGCCAAAGATTCCTTATGTAGTAAAAGTTACTAAAAGGTTATTTAAAAAGTATTTTGCTGTGACTTTAGGCACTTTTAGATCCCTCCTAGCCTTAAAAAAGGGGGAACCAGAATCAAAGTCCCCCTTTTTAAGGGGGATTTAGGGGGCTCTAAAACTATTTAATACCGAGAATAGGACTTTTAAAACATCCTCTAAAGGCTATCTTGATTTTTTTTTAGCTTGATTAATACAGAAGTTGATTAGAGATTTTAACTAAATTTGAAAAAAGCATAATGCAAAACCGTTACTGTTGTTACATGCTAATCAACATTAATGTTTTTAAATAATTATCAGCCTCTATCTGCGGTTCATGGATATCCCAATCATAAGTAATCCCATATCACAATTACCGCTAGAAGCAACAGAAAATTCTCAAGATTTACCTCTATCACCTCAAGGTGCAGAGGTAATTTTAGGTAACATTATTCAACCCGAACAATTAGTTATACCTGTAACGCCCAATGCTACAAATATGTTTGGGCCTCGTGGTGCTTGTTTGTTATCAGAAACCGGTCCTTTATGGGTATCAGATACAGGACATCATCGATTATTAGGATGGCAAAATTTACCCACGAGAGATAGTCAACCGGCTGATTGGGTAATTGGACAGCCTGACTTTTATCATGAAGGACAAAATGCTAAAAATATACCGGGAAGGGCAACCTTAAGTGTACCAACAGGCATTTGTGCTTGCGGCGAAGGGTTAGCTGTCGCAGATGCTTGGAATCATCGGGTTTTGATTTGGAAAAACTTACCAGAAGATAATAATGTTCCAGCAGATTTGGTGTTAGGGCAAGTTAATTTTACCGATAATGAACCAAATCGAGGTAATCACCAAGCATCTGCTAGTACAATGCACTGGCCTTATGGTGTTTACTATCATCAAGGACGGCTATTTATTGCTGACACTGGTAATCGAAGACTATTAATTTGGCATCAGTTACCAACAGAAAATGGTCAACCTGCTGATTTAGTTTTGGGACAACCGGATATGATATCTCGCAATGAAAACGGTGGTGATTCTCCAACCGCAGCTAGTATGCGTTGGTGTCACGACATCGCTTTTTGGGGAGAAAATTTGGTTGTCAGCGATGCAGGTAATCACCGAGTGATGATTTGGCAGGGAATGCCAACAGAAAATAATACTCCTTGTGCTGTAGTTTTAGGGCAAAAAAGCTTTAATTTTGTGGAAATGAATCAAGGAGTTTATTATCCTAGTGGTAGTAGTTTGAGTATGCCTTATGGTGTGGGGGTGGCTGGGGACTGGTTAGTAGTTGCAGATACAGCTAATTCCCGGTTGTTAGGATGGAGAAAGCCAGAATCAATTTTATCACTGCAAGGTTTAATGGCAGATGGGTTGGCAGGACAAATAAATTTTCAAAGTAAAGGTGAAAATCGTAATTTCGGACTGCCTAAACGAGATAGTTTAAATTGGTGTTATGGAATAAAAATTTGTGGCAATAGGTTGGTAATAGCTGACTCTGGAAATAACCGAATATTGCTGTGGCAGTTTAATTATGGGACTTCTAAGAAATAAACGAACCACAGAGACACAGAGAACACAGAGGAATGAGGAGAAGAGAGTTTTTTAGGTATTTTTTTATTTGGAAGTCTCTATGCCGATTGAAGAAATTAGAGTTCGCGGTACTGTTCAGGGAGTAGGATTTCGCCCTACTGTATATCGTCTTGCTAAAGCTTGCGGTTTGTATGGAGATGTTTGTAATGATGGGCAAGGTGTATTAATTCGGGTATCTGGTAGTGAGGAAACAATAAACAAATTTATTGCCAGATTGCAAACAGAATGTCCACCGTTGGCAAAAATTAATCAACTAATTAGAACTCCTTATGAAGGTGAATTTAAATTTGATAATTTTGTGATTTCTACTAGTGTCAGTAATGCCATTAAAACAGAAATTGTCCCTGACGCAGCTACTTGTCCACAATGTCAAAAAGAAATATTTGACCCTTTTAGCCGCTTTTATCGTTACCCCTTTACTAACTGCACTCATTGCGGCCCTCGCCTGAGTATTATTCGTGCAATTCCTTATGACAGATGCAATACCAGTATGTCTGCGTTTGTTATATGTCCCGAATGTGCAAAGGAATACCATGATATTGAAAACCGCCGTTTTCACGCCCAACCTGTAGCTTGTCATGTTTGTGGCCCTTCAGCTTGGTTAGAACGCGCTGATGGTAAATCGGTTACTGCTTCCATGTTTTCTATGCTGGATGATGTGGATGCTGTTTGTACCTTGTTGCAAAAGGGTGAGATTGTCGCAATTAAAGGATTAAGTGGTATTCATTTAGCTTGCGATGCAACTCAGGAAACTGTTGTACAAAAACTGCGTCAGCGCAAAAGGCGCTATCACAAACCATTTGCTTTAATGGCGCGAGATATTGAAATAATTGAACAATATTGTACTGTTAACGCCAAAGAAAAAAAATTATTGACAAGTTCTGCTGCACCAATTGTTTTACTACAAGCGACAGGTAAAAAACTAGTAGCACCATCGGTAGCATTGGGGCAAAATACGCTTGGCTTCATGCTACCTTATACGCCCTTACATCATTTAATTCTGCGACGGATGAATCGCCCAATTATTTTAACAAGTGGTAATCTTGCCGATGAACCACAATGTATTAATAATGACGAAACAAGAGAAAAATTAGGGACAATCGCTGATTATTTTCTCTTTCACAATCGAGAGATTATTAATCGGGTAGATGATTCTGTTGTGCGTGTTATCGGTGATAAAGTCCAAACAATTCGCCGTGCTAGAGGATATGCACCAGCATCAATTAGCTTACCACCGGGATTTGACAATTTGCCGCAAATTTTAGCAATGGGTAGTGAGTTAAAAAATACTTTTTGCTTATTGCGTGAAGGAGAAGCGATTCTATCTCAACATCTAGGGGATTTAGAAAATGCTGCGGCTTTCAATGCTTACCAAGAGACTTTAAACTTATACTTGAATTTATTTGAACATACACCAGAAGTAATCGCCATTGATAAACATCCTGAATATCTTTCCAGCAAACTTGGTAAAGAACTAGCGGATACAAATCAAATTCCAATTCATCAAATCCAACATCATCACGCCCATGTTGCTGCTTGTATGGCAGAAAATGGGATTCCTTTAAATTCACCTCCAGTATTAGGTATTGCTTTAGATGGTTTAGGTTACGGTGATGATAGTACACTCTGGGGCGGAGAATTTCTTTTAGCGGATTATCGGAAATTTCAGCGACTAGCAACATTTAAACCAGTTCCAATGATTGGTGCTGAACAAGCTATTTATCAGCCTTGGCGTAATACCTACGCCCAATTAATAGCTGCTAACCTTTGGGATGATTGCCAACAACAGTATGCTGATTTAGAAATTGTAAGATTGCTGAATAAAAAACCACTAAAACTACTCAATCAACTTATAGAGAAAAAAATTAACTCTCCTCCAGCTTCTTCAGTGGGGCGGTTGTTCGATGCAGTAGCGGCGGCTATCGGTATTTGCCCTGAAGAATGTAGTTATGAAGGACAAGCTGCGATCGCAATGGAAGCTATAGTAGATGTTAGCAGCTTAAATAATGATAAAGAAGCGCTAATATATCCTTTTAGTTTTAGCTTTTCAGATAGTATTTACTGTATAGACTCACGCCCAATGTGGCAAGCCTTACTCTATGACTTGCAACAGCAGATTCCCCAACCAGTTATAGCTGCCAAATTTCACAAAGGTTTAGCTAATGCAATTGTGGAAATGGTTAAGCACCTTTGTCAAGAAAATCTGATTAATCAGGTAGCTTTAACCGGAGGAGTCTTTCAAAATTGTATATTGTTACAGCAAGTTAGCAAACGATTAGAAACATTGGGTATAAAAGTACTAACTCATAGCTTAGTTCCAGCTAACGACGGCGGATTATCTCTAGGACAAGCAGTGATTGCAGCCGCGAAATACATGAGTCTTGATATTTGACAACCCTTTTCTGACAAATAATTCTCTCTGTGTTCTCCGCGCCTCTGCGGTTAGTTTATCTTCAAAATAAAAAAATGTGTTTAGGAATCCCCGGACAAATTATAGAAATTACCAACGTTAACCATAAACTAGCCCTAGTTAACATTGGTGGTGTGAAGCGCGAAGTAAATATTGCCTGCATCGTAGATGAACAACATCCGCCCGAAGCTTGTATTGGCGATTGGGTATTAGTTCATGTTGGCTTTGCTATGAATCGAATTAACGAACAAGAAGCAGCAGAAACATTACAACTCCTTCAAGAATTAGCAGCAGCACAATCAGGAATTAATACTTAAATAATATTTTTTCTCACGCAGAGCAAAGACTTTAAAACATCTCTCTTTCTTCCTTTCTCTTTCTTCCTTCGCGCTCTTTGCGTCCTTTGCGGTTCGTTAAAAAAATTCCCTACCACAAAAGCGAAATTAACTATTCCCCAATCCCTATGAAATATGTTGACGAATTCCGCGAACCAGAAAAAGCTGAAGCCATCCGCCGCGAAATCATCAAATTAAGCCACCAGCTAGAAAAACCCATCAAAATCATGGAAGTATGCGGCGGACATACCCACTCCATATTTAAATACGGTATCGAAGAAATATTACCCCAAACCATTGAACTGATTCATGGGCCTGGTTGTCCAGTATGCGTTATGCCAAAAGGGAGATTAGATGATGCGATCGCAATCTCTCAAAATCATAACGTCATTTTTGCCACCTTTGGCGATGCGATGCGAGTTCCCGGTTCCAAAACGAGTTTACTGCAAGCTAGGGCACAAGGTGCAGACATCCGTATGGTGTACTCTCCCTTAGACAGTCTGCAAATTGCCAGAGATAACCCCGACAAAGAAGTAGTCTTCTTCGCATTAGGCTTTGAAACCACAGCCCCCAGCACCGCCTTCACCATCCTGCAAGCAGCAGCCGAAGAAATTCATAACTTTAGTATGTTTAGCAATCACGTCCTCGTGATTCCCGCCCTCAAAGCACTATTAGATAATCCCGACTTACAACTGGATGGATTTGTTGGCCCTGGTCATGTCAGTATGGTAATTGGCAGTGACCCATACCAATTTATTTCCCAACAATATAATAAGCCAATAGTTGTTTCAGGATTTGAACCGTTAGATATTCTCCAATCAATTTGGATGCTATTGCAACAGTTAGTAGAAAATCGTTGCGAAGTCGAAAATCAATATAACCGAATTGTCCAAAAAAGCGGAAACACAGTAGCCCTAGAAGCCATAAACAAAGTTTTCGCCGTGCGAGATAGTTTTGATTGGCGCGGCTTAGGTGACATCCCCTATTCAGGATTACAAATTAAACCAGAATATGCCCAATTTGATGCCGAACTTAAATTTACCATTCCTAATCTCAAAGTAGCCGACCATAAAGCTTGTAAATGTGGAGAAATCCTCAAAGGAGTCTTAAAGCCTTGGGAGTGTAAAGTATTCGGTACAGCTTGCACACCAGAAACACCAATCGGTACTTGCATGGTATCTTCCGAAGGCGCTTGTGCAGCCTATTACAAATACGGACGACTCTCCACCATTGCCAAAAGAACAATCACCCAAAAACCAAAAATAACTCAAGAACCTCTCCCCGCCTGCGGCTTCTCCTCAGAATAATACTCAGCGTACCTCTGCGCTTCCTTTTGCGTTCCTTTGCGTTTAAAAAAAATTTTAATATGAATATTTCCCCCACAAACCCAATCCAAAATCCCCTATTCCAAAAAATAGAACAAGTCCGCCGCCGCCAAAGTAAAGTACAAGACACTCATATAACTCTCGCACATGGTAGCGGTGGTAAAGCCATGCGCGATTTAATAGATGATATTTTTGTCAGCAATTTTGATAATCCAATTCTTTCCCAATTAGAAGACCAAGCTAGCTTTAATTTAGCCAGTCTCATGCAACAAGGAGACAGACTCGCATTTACAACAGATTCTTATGTTGTAGACCCGTTATTTTTCCCCGGTAGTGATATAGGAGAATTAGCCATAAACGGTACAGTTAATGATTTAGCTGTCAGTGGTGCGAAACCTTTATACCTAACTTGCAGCGTAATTTTAGAAGAAGGATTACCTGTAGAAACCTTACGCCGTGTCGCGAACAGTATGAAAGCAGCCGCAGAAAAAGCGGGTATTCAAGTTGTCACTGGTGACACAAAAGTTGTACATCGTGGTGCAGCCGATAAACTCTTTATTAATACTGCTGGTATTGGTATCATCCCACAGGGAGTTAACATTTCCGCTCACAATATTAAACCTGGAGATGCCGTAATAATTAATGGTGAAATAGGCAATCATGGGACAGCAATTTTAATTGCCCGTGGCGAGTTAGCTTTAGATACTAATATTGAAAGTGATTGTCAGCCGTTGCATAGTTTAGTAGAAACTATTCTCCATGTATGTCCACAAGTTCATGCTATGCGAGATGCTACACGCGGTGGTTTAGCTACAGTATTAAATGAATTTGCCCTCAGTTCCAATGTGGGAATTCGTCTTTTTGAAGAATCTATTCCTGTGCGTGAAGAAGTAAATGGAGTTTGCGAAATTCTCGGTTTAGACCCATTATATTTAGCTAATGAAGGTAAGTTAGTTGTAGTGGCTCCAAAAAAGAATGCTGACAACGTTTTATCTGCTATGAAATCTCACCCAGCAGGGAAAGATGCTTGTATTATTGGCGAAGTTCTTTCTTCACCCCCAGGTATCGTATTGTTAAAAACAGTTTTTGGTGCTGAAAGGATTGTTGATATGTTAGTAGGCGACCAATTGCCACGAATTTGTTAATCTTTAATAGATTTTATAGTATGCACGAATTTGGAATTACCCAAAATATTGTGGCAATTGTGACTGAACATGCCAAAGGCGCAAAAGTACAACGAGTTTTATTAGAAATCGGCAAACTTTCAGCCATTATGCCCGATGCTATTCGATTTTGTTTTGATATTTGCACTCAAGGCACAGTTTTAGAAGGGGCGACATTAGAAATTTTGGAAATCCCAGGCTTAGGGCGATGTAGCCAATGCGGTGCAGAAATTTATTTAGATAAACCGTTTGGAAGATGTAACTGCGGTAGCGTGCAATTAGATTTAATTACTGGTGAAGAACTGAAAATTAAAGAAATAGAAATCGAGGAATTATGTGTGTAACCTGCGGTTGTTCTGATGATGGCGAAATAAAAATTACAAATTTAGAAACAGATAAAGCGGAACATAATCATACTCACACTTTACCAGATGGAACTGTCATCACTCACTCCCACAGTCATGACACTCATATAGAAGCACCTCAAATCCATGCCAAAATACATAATACAACGATATCTTTAGAACAAGATATATTAGCAAAAAATAACCTACTAGCTGCTCAAAATCGAGGATGGTTTAAAGGTCGAAATATTCTCGCTTTAAATTTAATGAGTTCTCCTGGTGCTGGGAAAACAACTCTTTTAACGCGAACCATCAATGATTTAAAACATCAATTATCTATTAGTGTCATTGAAGGCGACCAAGAAACTGCTAATGATGCCAAAAAAATTAAAGAAACAGGTTCTAAAGTTATCCAAATCAATACTGGAACAGGCTGTCATTTAGATGCATCAATGATAGATAGGGGTTTAAAACAACTGAATCCGCCACTAAATTCAGTTGTGATGATTGAAAATGTCGGAAATTTGGTTTGTCCAGCCTTATTTGATTTAGGAGAACAGGCAAAAGTCGTGATTCTTTCTGTCACAGAGGGAGAAGATAAGCCGATAAAATACCCGCATATATTCCGTGCTAGTGATGTAATGATTCTCACCAAAATTGATTTACTGCCTTATGTGCAATTTGATGTTCAGAAGTGCATAGCTTATGCTATGGAAGTGAATCCCCAAATTCAGATTTTTCAGGTTTCTGCAACTACTGGTGTAGGATTAGATAATTGGTATAAATGGGTAACTGAAAAGGTAGTAAATTAATTAACTTGATTATCATGTTTAACTATTAGCGATCGCACCATGACTGCTGGAAAAAGCGGAATTAGTGGCAGCGTAAATCGAAATTCAGTGGTCAGATTTGAGTGTAATTTGCCTATGATTGAGGCTCCCCAGGATACCCGATTACAGCAGATAAAGTAGTCAATAAATCTGTCGCTGTGTAAGGCTTAGAAAGAAACTTCTCAGCACCAACGGCAATAGCCTTTTGCTCGTTAGCGGGTAAACCACTGGTGGCAATAATCTTAATATTGGGGTTGAACGTTCGCAGGATGGAGATAGTTGTTAATCCGTCCATGTTGGGCATGGACATATCTAGCAAAACTACACTAATTCGCTCCTTATACTGGGCATACAAAGCGATCGCCTCAATGCCATCGTTAGCTACAAGGGTTTTGTAGTTATAATCTTCTAAAGTTTCCTGATTGGTTTGTTTTACTAAGTCTTCATCATCAACAACTAAAATCAATTCGCCATTACCTTCAGGTAATTCTGCCTTTGTTATTGTCTCGGTTGCTTTGCCTTCTCCTCTGGGCAAAAATACCTGAAATTGTGTCCCTTTACCTACCTGAGTTAATACTTCCACAAAACCACCGTGGTTTTTGATGATACCTAAAACTGTTGACAGTCCTAGCCCTGTACCTTTACCAACTTCTTTAGTTGTAAAAAAGGGATCAAATATGCGCTCTAAGAATTCTGGAGGGATTCCCGTCCCTGTATCTGAGACGGTAACAACGATGTAGCCTCCGGCTTTCGCGTCCAGGTGCATTCGGGCGTTTGTTTCGTCAAGCATCCGGTTTTCGGCATTAATTGTGAGCATACCGTCATTAGGCATAGCGTCACGGGCATTGACTGCCAAGTTCATAAATACCTGTTCTAGTTGGGTGGGATCGGCTTGCACCATCCATAATGTGTTTATGGGAATGTCATTAACAATTTCAATAGATTTAGGAAATGTCTGTTTGATGACTTTGACCAATTCTTGGAGCAAATGCCCAGGTTGCAACAAGATGCGCTTCCCTTCTGTACCACGGGTAAAGGCGAGAATTTGTTTAACTAAGTTCGCTCCACGCTGCGAGCTATTTTCTAGTGTTTTGAACAGTTCTTGAGTCCGCGCATCCACATTTTTGCATCTCAAAGGCAGCAATTGGGCAATCATGATTATGGGAGCAAAGACGTTGTTGAGGTCGTGAGCAATGCCACTGGCTAGAATTCCTACACTCTCCAAGCGTTGAGCGCGGTAAAATTGTTGCTCTAGTTGTTTTTTCTCGGTGATGTCGGTGTTGACTGATAGGATAGATTGGCTTTGTCCGAATTGATTGTGTACCAGTGTCCACCGACTAGCAACGATAATTTTTCTCCCAGTTTTGGTGGTTTTTTCTAACTCCCCTTGCCAAGAACCTTGTTCGAGAGTGGTTTTTAAACCTGCTGCTAGTTGAGACAAGGATTCTACCTGGAAAAGTTCATGGGCTAATTTCCCCATGCTTTCCTCTGCTGTCCAACCGTATAAGTTTTCAGCACCTCGACTCCAGAACAGAATGCGGTTTTCTAAATCGCGGACAAAAATGGCATCGGTAGCAATATCAATTAAAGCTGCTTGTTCGGCAATTTTCTGTTCGGCCAGCTTGCGATCGCTAATATTACGGCTGACGGCTGCCAGACCAATTAGCTGGTCGTTGATGTCTTTGACGCAAGAAACGCTGTAAACCATCCATAATGCTTCTCCCGTCTGGAAATGACGGAAACGAATTTCTACTTCCGCCCGTCCCTCACGCAAAACACGCGGGAAAAATTCATTGATGATAAAGTCCTGATCTTCGGGAAAGAAAAATTCCCTGACTGGCGTTTCGCTATATTGCTGAGTGTCATTCAGCCCGACTAGTTGCATACCCGCCGGGTTCAAATAGAATGGCACAAAATTCATATCACACATACCGATAAATTCTGTGCTGTTATCGGTCAGAGAAACAAATTTACGGATTTCAAGTTCCGCTTGTTTGCGCTCAGTAATATCTATATTCACCCCGATCATCTGGAGTGGCTCATTGGTGGTGTCATCATACAATACTTGACCCTTGCATACTGACCAACCAACTGTGCCATCTGGGTAAATAAACCGGAATTCGAGATTATGGGGTACTTGCTGGTCAATTGCTCGCAAAACAGATTCATGCAGCAATTCGCGGTCTTCAGGATGGACAATGAGATTTAAAAAATTTTCATAGCTGACATCAAAGTTATCAGGAGTTAGACCAAATAAAGTAAACAAACTCTCAGACCAGATAACCTGATTGGTTTTTAGATTCCATTCCCAAGGGCCAATTTTACCAACACTAAGTGCCAGTTGTAACCGTTGCTCGCTTTCTCTGAGGGTTTCCTCAGCTTGTTTATGATCGCGTAGTGCGGCTTGGCGATCGCTCACATCCCGCAGTATTGAAAGATGACGATGTGGTATAAAATTGGCAACCGCCGCAAATTCAGTTTCTCGCACTGTGCCATCGGGACAATATAAGTCAAACTCACCAAACATTTGTCCTTGTTTGTAGAACTCTTGCCAAGCTTGGGTAAAATCAAATTCGGGGGCTGCAAAATCCGCGATTGTGGAACCTAACAGTTCTTCCTTCGATACACCAAACAGCTTACAGGCTGCTGGATTGACCTCTATATAGCGCCCCTCGTCATCGGTAATAGCGATCGCATCAAGAGCATGATCAAAAAGAGCTTTCCACTGATTTTCACGCTGCTGGAGTGCTATTTCAGTCTGTTTGCGCTCCTCATATCTTGCACCTGGAAATAGTAATGTCAATTCCATGACTAAGTGCTAAGGGTCGAAGCCGTTCAATATCTAGTAGCAATAAAGACAAGACTAAATGAGGTAAA
>NZ_JACJSF010000199.1 GCF_014698035.1 Desmonostoc muscorum FACHB-395 | reverse complement strand
CCGTTAGTTTGGACTTGCTGACAATTAATTAACGCAACAATAAGGTTTCAGACCCTAAAATCCTCGCTTATGCTTCCAGACCCTGACAACTTTTGGGTCTGGTTACATAACTAAACTCGGTATAATCGAGAAAATTTCCAAACCCTCAACAGGGTTAATTCCAAGCTTGTAACACCACCTCAAAAACTTAGTGAGAGTAGGTTTTCGCCGATATTTGGCTATTGGGGTATTTTTATAAGAAGAAGTCTCACCAAGTGTTGGCAGAGTGCCGAAAATCAGGCCGACAGATTGAGCAGCCCACTTGTCCCAATCAAACTGAGATCCCTGAGATTTAGCAGTATTGTCGAAAAACCGACCCAGCCATGCATTACAAGCACAACAATAGCCAAGAGAATGGCATTCCAGATTGAGAAATTTTTGAAAACAACCACAGTACAAACAGCGCAATTGTAGGTAATGTTGGTGAACTGGACAAACACTAACAGCTTCTATTGTCCACAACAAAGGGTGATAAATAGGTAAACCAGCTTCACGCCAGTCTTGATAACAACCAGAACACCAACGTTGTTCAGTATGAAAAATATGATTGAAGTTAAGCCGCCAGGAATGCCATTGGAGTAAAGTTAGAAAACTCAAATCCCGCCTAGCAGTTAATTTTTCAACGATAGCAACTACCTTTGAAACATGATGCGTTCGGTCTAACCAAAATTTAGCAGACTGCTGTTGTAAAAGTGCAGGCTCTCGATGCCAAGCATTGATGAGCATTTTGATAGCATCATCAGCTTTCAAAAAATCGGGTGGTTGGTTGCTCTGGATAAATAACGGCGTAATTTTATAGCGAATTAAACTAGCAATCGAGACACCATGTGCAGCAGCCAAGCGCTGTAAGTAACTAGTAAAACTTTCAACTGTGGGTGTACCAAAACCTATTGGTTGAAGAGAATAAAGATGGCTGCGTTTTGGAAGTTGGTTCATTCTTAAGTCCCAAGACTCATAATTAGCCAAATTTTCAACCGACATTTTCACCACCTCCAACAGGACGACGTTGAGGTTTAGTATTACCAGTAGTAGAACGACGAGGTTTAGTATTGCTGGTCTGGGACGTGCTGTGTGTAACCGACCCATGATGAGATTCTAAACCTAAAGCAATTCTCAAAGCCGAACTATCTGGGGTAAACTCAAGCTGCTTTTCTCCTAATCGTGTTTCATTGAGAATAATCATGCATTGTTCATGAGAGTAAGCAGAAGATTTTAAATGCGACAGAGTGAGAGTTTTAGCTCCCTCCAGTAACGCCGTTGCCAATGCTTGAGATAACCAATCTTTGAGAATACCGACACAACCGAAACTGCGTTCGTAGCAAAAATCCCAGTATTGAAGTAAATCAGGCTCTTCTTCAAAAGGTAAATGGCGTTGGAAAGTTTGAACAATACCTCTGAAAGCTTTTAAATCTTCTTCATTCTCAACTTTGTATCGTTCAAAATGAATATCCAAGCTGCGTCTGCATAACTGGGCACTCAAGTTACGAAGTATCAACAAGTCATAAGTACCTGCTAGTACAAATTTGACCCCAGTCAGGTTTGCTAGGGACTTAATACAGTCCGTCTGGTCGCGTAATTTACGACCACTGGCAACTTTACTGAGATTTTGTGCTTCATCAATGCAAAAAACTTTCAGACGACGATGTTTAAGTGCAGCTTCTAATGATGTTTTCAACTTCAAATTAGTCATTCGACCATAAGCAGGTAGCTGAATGCAGGGGTCTTGTAGAACGCCCAAAGCACGTAGATAAAAATCTTTCCAATCAAAATTACTAAATTCCGGGGTAGCAACTTCGATATTAGCAATAGGAATAAAACCTTTATCTAGTTCAATTTCTGTTTGAAAAGAAGCTAGTAATCTTTGTGTGATGCGACGTAATAAGGTGGTTTTCCCCGCACCTGTTGGGCCAAATAAAAAGATTAAAGAAAAGAACGCTGGGTCATCAATTGCATGTTTAAGTTTTTCTGCTGCTATTAGTAATTTTGGATGTGCCATTGTATATTGCTGAAAATAAGCAATTCGGTCAGCAATAGGTAGAGTTAGTAATTCTTGAGGAAAGCTATAAACATGTGCCATTAGAACTCTCCATAATATTCAAGGGTTTCTGCGGCATATACACTTAAATGGCTGACCAGTTCACAATTTTTATCTTCATTGGTCGAATCATTATCTGGATAATTATTATTTTCTGCTACCGGAAAATCTCCCAAATGTAAACTTGATTCCGGGATGAAATTATTTTGGATATTTTTGTGAACTTTGTCATGTTCAGCATCGCGCAAGCGTTGTTTGAGAATAGCACCTTCTTGAGCATGTTTTGAGTTTAAAAATTCTACTAATTCTCTATCAGTTATTGTTAACTTTCGCTCATAATTGCGTTGGCGCTGATTAAGTTCTGTACTCACAAGCCGGATTTCTTTTTCGGAACGTCCTTGGAAGTATTGATAGTAGGAAGAAATGCATTTTACCCACTGTCTTTGTACTAGTGCATATGCAATTCCTGCATTCCAAGGGTCGTAACGAACCCACAGCATTGATTTCTCGATTTCTGGGTCACGGAATACATCTGCCCAGTAATAAATATTGTGTATTTTGACACCCTTTCCTGGCTGAACTTTACGCTTTCGTTGATCTGGTGCTGGTAGAGTCAGAATCTGGAATAATTCGTCATATGCCACTTTTCGGTGTAAGCGACTTCCACCTGTTGCTAGTCCAGTGACAAAAGCATCGTGAGGACTAGTACCTAATGCCGGATGCAATCGTTGGTCATAAACCGAATATGCCCATTCGCAAAAAGCAGAGTACAGTTCTTCTAATGTCCAAATTGCTAATCTTTCTGGACTGACAGATTTGGTGACTTTACGGTGAAGGCGTTTGATTTGGGTGTTACCTTGCAACTCATGAATAAACTGCGTGTTCGCAGTCCCAAATAGTCTTTCAACAATTGAACCAAACCGAGCATGTGCTGGCGGTCGATACTTTAACGTGCAAGTATAAGATGCCAATAATTGTTCAAAATAGTGACTGTGAAACTCTTGTCCATTATCTACAACAATATTTTGCGGAAACCGTCCAAATCTAGCAACGCATATGCGAATTACCATCATACAATCACGGTAGCTTGGCTCATCGAAGGTCAGATAAACTGATAAAATTCTTCGACTATATGCATCAACCATGAAGGTTGCCCAAGGACGACCTAAATTGTGATGAATTGAGTTGTTTGTAGCAATATGACAATTAGTTAGAGATTCGAGCGAACTGACTAATTCAATGTCAATTTGAGTATGGTCAATGTGGACAATTTCAAAAGGGCGACTGCCATGCCGTGGAGTAGTTTGCTCTAATTCCCAATAAAATGGTTCTTCGGAGATAGCTGCTCGATGACCAAGACGTTTTCTAGTTTGATGGTGTCCGCTTCGCTGTTTGATAGCTTGGCAAAATGTGATTCTCGATGGTGGTTTGAATGGGGGTTCATGGGTTTGGCAAGCTAAGACAAATGCCTCGTAAACCCGTAATTTTCTGCGTTGTTTGGGTGTTTCATAATGCTCTAGTATAAATTCGAGCATAAATTCTTGGGTTTGAGAATCAATTTTCGGAGTCCGATTGCCTTTACTGTTATGATTGGGCAGTAATCCCAGGTATCCATGACCATAGATAAGTAAGGCTTTTTGGTATTTAGTGCGCCAACGACGGATTGTGCTGCTTGGATATACTCTTGGATTATCTCCTAAGTATGGTTGTATTAAATCGTAGCGACGGTTGGCTTCTATAATATCTTCACAAGTTGCGTGTTTGAGAATTTCAGATGCTGCTTTAATATTTGAGGTTTGTGTTGTCTCAACTCCCACAATTTTACCTGTATCAATCAATGCTGTGAATGCTGCATTTGGTAGTTCTATAAGTTTTTTATCTGCACGTAATAGTCCAGTTGTTGTTGTCCCAGTATTTACTATTTCCCATGACTCTCCATCCCAGGAAATATTAGTACCTACTGTTATTTGTAGTAATATTTGATTACTGGTTAGGGTTGTAGACTCTATTGAGTTAAAATACTCATAAGATAAAGCAACATCTTTATTAATAAATACGGGTACTTTTTCTGCTTGCGAGAGTTTGACTTTATTAAGTTCTACGTAAAGTTTATCTGTGGCAATTAACCAATAAATAACATCGGGATTTATTGATTCAATTTGTAACAGTTCTGCTAGGCTTATTCCTGGATAATTTTTTACCGTGGCTTCAATCAAACTTTGCTTGGTTTTGTCTATAATTTCTGATGAGTATCCGAAGTAATCTAATAACCAAATTAGATTTTGTTGAAAGTTCCAATTAATTACAGCATCTGACCATACATGGAAGTCCAAACCATGAAGATGAGCGTATTCTTTACCGGGAGGACAATGCCATTTGCCATCTGAGTTTTTGCAATAGCGATTTGGATTCAATTCGGTTAGCTTGTTGAGTTCAAGTTCTGTTTTGCATTCCTCCCAAAAAGCTGAATCTGTCCGAATTATAAAAAAATCGGGTGTATACTGGTGTCTATTTTTTCGCCCACTTTTGCTTTGATAGACTAATTCTATTGCTGGCGGTTGGTCGTAATATTCGAGTACGGATGGGTCATGTTCTAGTTCATAAATACGTGCTAATTCGTTGTGATGGCTCTCGAATTGAATAGTCACTCCCATTTTTCTTGAGGGGTAACTGCCACAAACGTTTTTCCTTGCTCCGGTTACTCGACGAGATGGGTTGGTGCTGCGAATCTCCTCAATGATTGCCTGCGCTACTTGACTGAGGTTTTGTTGACGGCACCAATTGCTAAACTCTTGGTTGTCAAGCATAATTCTGGTTTAGGAAAGAGTGTTGCTTGCCAAAGTCTCTCCTACTATTTATCTCAGCACAAGGCTGTATATTTATGAACGGAGTGTTGAAAATGTTTGCTCAACTTATAGTTTCTCAATCATATTTTTGCTCAACTTATGCTTTCAATACTCTTCTGTTTGCTTGTTCCTTCTGACGGGATTAATACTGTTTCAAGCAATCTGTTGCTCAACTTATGCTTTCAGAGTTGCTCATTTTATAATTACAGTGACATATACTGAATTTTTAAATTCAGAGCCACCCAGTGCGATCGCGCAAGATTATTGTGAATAACCCTGAACTAAATAACTTACCTCCCATTAAACTTATTCCTCTGGACGCTGAAACTGCATCGCTCTCTGGGCGTACTAGAGTTACAAGACCACCAACCGA
>NZ_JACJSF010000198.1 GCF_014698035.1 Desmonostoc muscorum FACHB-395 | reverse complement strand
ACTGCTGCTACCAAGATGAATTTATTCGGTCGCATCTGCATTGCTAGCAGAGAGATAGAGCGATGTAATCTCCTGACCGAACCGAAAAAAGGCTTCTGGTTCTCCCTTATAATCTCTGGCGTACTCCGCGATTTCTGCTAGATATTCGTTGGTTACACCATCTAACTCTTCAATAGTTTTTTGTGCCTCCCGATGAGCGAACTCTTTGACTCCTTGAGTAATACCAGTGTTGAAAGCAGAAATCTCTTCTAGCTTCTGTTTTGCTTGGTTGGCAAGAGCGATTTTGTAATCATTCATGCCCTCTTGCGCTTTCTTAGTCTTGGCTCTTGGTCTTTTAGCTGCTTTCCCATTCGAGGTATTGCTAGTAGCAAGTGTACCAAATTGCCCACGCTCAAGAATTATCTGGTCAGCGATACTCATCGCATCATCATCAGTTAATGTATCTGAATCAAGCCCTCGCTTTTTTAACTCTGCCAGTAAGTCTTCGTCTGAGAGATTAATGTCATTACCTTGTAACAAAGAACGTAAAACTTCCATATTGACTCCTAACTACGAATGTTTTTATTTTCAGGAAACGTAAATTTCGTTTGAGAAACTAATTTGACAATCCACTTTTGAATTTCATAACTTGTATAAACTCTATCAACACTAAAAGGGCATTTTATCTCCTGCCCCCAACGGTAAATAGTGGCTACAGAAGGATGTGGCTTTAATCGTTGGAGTGCAAGTCGTAATTCATCACCTTTACAAACCAACTTTGGAAGATTGTCCAAAAAGAAACGATAGCGATTTACATCAGCGATTCTAATAGCTTTATAAGGATTGCGTTTCCTCAATTCCCCATAAGCCTTGACTTGCGACATGAAAGAGATATCATTTTCGTCTTTGATGTTCAAGCGCTTTTTAACTCTTTGCCAAGTCCGGTCACACACCTTTCTGCCAAGCGATCTCTGGTACTCCAATCTCAATTTAGATGCCATTTCCTCCTCTTTTGCGACAAACGAGATTTTTTTTCTCAATCGCTTCTATCCCTTGCTGAATCAGGAATAGGACTCGCCGTGAGAACCTTTAATTGGATTTAATGATGAGAATTTTATTGGTCATAAACCCCAAACCCCTTTGATGCCGTAAAATTTTGGTTAGTTTCGGCGACAGATTCTCATGGCTTGTCGCTTCATACATATAAAAATACCCGCTTTTGTTGGGCGGGTCATTACTTGATTAACTAATAGTTAATAAACAGGAGTTAGGAGTCAGAATTCAGTAATCAGAATGGTATCAGAGGTGGATTCAGACCTGCACTTTTCTTGTTGACCATACTTCCACCTTGTTTTGTTACCACCAACTTTTATTATTTTGTGGGTTGCTAGAATATCGGTTATTCATCTGTCTGACTCCTGACTCCTGTTTCAACAATTAAGCAACAAGATTTCGTTTAAGTTCATAGAGCCGAGCTATTAAAACGAATTTAAGCATATTTCGTGTTCTCTCAGGCATCTGAGGAAATTTGATGCCGGGGCCCCATTTGATCTGCACTGTTTTGAACGGTACATCAAGTTCTCTTGAAAGAATTGAACAGTACTCTTTGAAAATTCCACGTTCGCTCTCAAGGCATTCTACTGACTCCAGAGACATTCCAGTATAAGCAGATTTTATTTGTCTACAAAAAGTTAATGGAGATATATCTGGAATGCGCGTTTTTGGTAACATCTATAAATCCTCCAAGGTTTGTTGGGGGTAGTGCTTCGGCACGAGCGATCGCAGTCTTAACGCGATGCGATCGCTTAATCGATTTATCGAAATAGAATTCAGCAATCAGGAGCCAGGAGTCAGAACACAACTTGTGTATTCCGGCTGAAAAAGCTCATTTTTGACCTCTAGTAAAAAAAAACATATTTAGTGGTCAACCTTCCCAGTTCTAGGACTGAATTCTCCCTGCTTAATTCTGACTTCTAACTCCTGACTTCTAACTCCTGACTCCTGACTCCTGACTCCTATTTTATTACCATACCGTACCATACAAAAATTTGCATCTATGACGTAAACTACCGTACCATCAGAAAACTAATTGCTCTGCCGAATATGCCGAAACCAGGATTTAAAACCATAACAGTTCCTGACTGGATTATTGAGGAAATTAAGAGACAGCCTGACTATAAAGGCAATCAAGCTGCCACTTTGGGGGCGCTCGTTAGGGATGGTGTTGCGGCTCGTGGCGGAGAATTGGAAAACCCAGCAATATTCCTTGCACGAGTACTGAATCACTTACCTAATTGGGAGCGGCGCGAATCTTGGGAGTTAGCACTGACTATTTTAAGTTGGTTGCAAGAAACAGAGCATGATGCTGATTAATGAGATTGATACAATTAGTTCATGGGTAATTTTGGTGCAATGCTTCCTTTGGTAAAACTAATTCGCGGTCAAGATAACATGATTGTGGAAGCAGATTTAGTGGAGCTATTGCAAAAGCACGTCGATGATTATGCCAACAAGTGGAAAGAACAATTGAACCTGCACGAGCAATCAGATAAATTTTGGGACTGGGATTTTAAACTGGAGTTTATCATTAATAGACAAGCAAACCGTGAAGGCTATGCGATTGAGTACGAAGGTGAAACTCAAGGATTAATGCTGATTGAAACTCAAATGCACGGTTCTCGCCTGATAGAGGGTAAACGCTTGGTATACATTGATGGCATAGCTACCGCACCCTGGAATCGGGCATATATCCAACGTCCCCCAAAATTAAAAGGTGTTGGGACTGCATTCTTAGCGTTTGCCAGAACTCACAGTATGGAATTAGGGTATGAAGGTAGAGTAGGATTGCATTCACTACCGGGAGTAGAAGAATTCTATGACAACCAAGGAATGATTGATGTGGGAGAAGATGAAGATTATGACGATCTAGTTTACTTTGAGTATGGAGTTCGCCGTTCTTCTGTATGAGGTAGTAAAGCTAAATGAGTCAATTATTTGATGAAGAATGCTTAAAAAAAGCTGTTGAAGCTGAGGATAAAGTTGTTGGAAATATTGGGGCTGGGTTAGATTGGGGGTCAGCACTTGGCTCCTTAGTGGGTAATTTAGAACTTTTGGGACGTTTTACAACGTTGCGTATTTCTCTAAATAGAGAAGTGCGATTGCTGCTAAATAATTGGAATTTAGGTACAGCTACGAAAATTGCTGTAAAAACTGCAAGAGAAAGAATACTTGAAAAGTTTAGACTGCCGACACCAGAGGTAAGAGAATACATACTTGCTACTCTGGAAAATGATCAGCTTTATGGTGAAGAATTCATTTCTAATCGAGAGATACTGCGCGAACTGCTTGGGGTGTTATTAAAAAAAGAAGATTGGGAAACCATTGCAGCAGTTGCAGCAGATTCGTTAAAGAAAGAAATTATACATCAAGCGGCCAGTGAAAAGATTTCAGCATAGTCAAGCTCATCGCAATAATCCTATTTGAATTATTTTTTTGTTTTGCCAACAAGTGTGTACTGTTTAACCTAGCCTTTCTTCTAGGTTCTCAACGTTTAAACTTTGTGAGAGGATTAACCCAGTATTTAAACTCAGCTTAAACATCTTGTTCTGAAATGTGATCTAAATTCATCACTACACAGGAGTGCTTAATCATGGCGCAGGACGAACTAAAGAACAAAGTAGCTTTGATTACTGGTGCAAATAAAGGTCTGGGGCTGGAAATGAGTCGCCAACTTGGACAACATGGATTGACAATTCTGATAGCGGCCCGAAACTTAGATGCAGCTAAAACAGCAGCGAGTAACTTAGAGAACGAAGGAATAATAGCTCACCCAATTGCCCTGGATGTTACTGATAGTACTCAAATTGAATCTGCTGTTCAACAAATTAGTGACTCTTTTGGTAGGCTTGATGTCTTGATCAATAACGCGGGTGTGTTTTTAGATGGTGACTGGTTAACTAGTAATGCTAGTTCTATTTCTCTAGACATTATTCGACAGACATTTAACACAAACTTTTTTGGCTTAGTAGAATTAACTCAACGAGCATTGCCGTTAATATTAAATAGTCCTAGTGGTCGAATTGTGAATATGTCGAGTATTGAAGCCTCGTTAACACTTCATGCTGACCCCAATTCATTCATCTATGATTCCAAACCATTTGCTTACAATGCTTCTAAGGCAGCAGTGAACTCATTCACGATTCATTTAGCTCATGAGTTACGCAATACTCCGGTGAAGATTAATAGCGCTCATCCGGGTTGGGTAAAAACGGAATTAGGTGGTGAAGGTGCAATGATGGACATCGCATTAGGTGCGAAAACTGGTGTTGAATTAGCGATATTGCCAAATGATGGCCCCAGTGGTGGGTTTTTCCATCTTGGTGAACCAGTAGCTTGGTAACTTATACCATGACTTGAAGCAGTGGCATAAGTTATTAGTCATTACGCAAATTTCTCACAATTTTCGTACACTCGATACTATTGATTCTTACGGTAAATGAATGGCGATTTATCCCATACATTGAAGGAATGGGATAAATCGCCATCTTTTGTAAAAAGTTGAGCATTATTCTTCTAACTCGGACTTTTCCATTTCTGGTGAAAAGTTTGCTCTACACTGCTCAAGTCATCTATTATTAGAGATACTTCTCAGTATGTGGGCATCGACTTAAGCATGGATATTGTCTCCAACTGTTGCTTGAGAATTACAATTTTAGTTTGATGCGCTTCAATCTCGGCTTCAAGTTCAGTACGTAATTCAATCGGTGTCAGTGGATGAATTTTCTCCTCTTCAAGATGTGACACTTCTGAGAAATCGTTTTTATCTAGCAGAGCATAACGCCAAGATTCGGTACCTAAGCCAGTCAGTAGATTATTGGGTGGATAATACTGAATCCCAACAATCACTCCCTGCTTGGTTCTTCGCCCGAACGAGTATTTTGGTGATGTCCAGTGATTCGGGATAGTAATGATTTTTGAAGTTTCCATGCGATTTCAATTATTATTGTTGTTTTAACTGTGTTTGTACTACTCGCTGTTGCCTTTTTTCTACCAAAACCTGACCGATAGCTCCCCCAGTACCCAGCCCAAACATTCCTGTCGCAATCATGTACATTGCATTCTTGCCAAAAAATTGCACTCCTAAATACCCGATAGATATGGACGCTAATGTGCCCGTGAGACTTACAGCAATTACTTGTGCTTGATTCCGTTTCATAATTAGAATGCCTTTCCCTGATAGAGGTTATGATTTGAATGATTTTGCTATTACGTAATCGCGCCACTGCTCAACAAATAGAACAAATGCTTACTGAACACAAG
>NZ_JACJSF010000197.1 GCF_014698035.1 Desmonostoc muscorum FACHB-395 | reverse complement strand
AGTACAAGAGTCGTTGTTAGAATTTCGCCTGGGTTATCTTGACACTGAGAGTCTTTGCACTGATCAATATACGACCCCTTGCAGATATCTTGAAGCGTTCGCCCATCTTCAAGTTAGTAGTTATTGGTTGCTCCTTTGTTACATATTGGGACAGGTTGGCATATCATCTCCAACGAGTAGCCTTGCAAGACTGGGCAATGCCTCACCGTAAGTTGGGTGAATGTGAACTTACAGTTCGCTCTCCAGTGAAAGCAGCTTCAGCGCAGACAACTCTAACCCCTGCACTGTCTAGTCGCCGTTTGACACCCTGGTTAAACTGGCTGCGAATACTACGCACACGCTCCATCACCGCAGAAAAATCGACCTCGACCTGCGCGTGTATGCCTAACTTTGCCGCTTGCCCTGCGCGACCTGCGGCATGGGCAGAGGCTAGAAAGGCTTTAGAAGGTGTGCAACCATAGTTTATGCAACTGCCACCCAATGCATCGCGCTCAAATAGAACGACGTTTCGACCTGATGATGCAAAGTCAGCTGCAAGTGGAATTCCGCCCTGACCACTTCCAATCACAATTACATCTGCTGTTTCCATATCTATATACGTTGTATACGATAGCCCATAATTCAAGGCAAGGCTCAAATGTTCTATCTACAGAATAGTACAGGCTGCGATCGCCTACGGCGGGATACTGTTGGCGAATGTAATACATTATTGTCTTATTAAGTATTACGTAAGCTCAAACCTTCAATCTGTAGTTGCGGCTTTGAGTTGTAACACTTTTGTTTGTCCGTGCGTTTGTAACACTTTCGCCAACATTATCCGGCGGGCGGTTACGCCATCGCACCCTTGCAAAGCACAAAAATGCTCTCAAAGGGGCCATTTGTGAGAGCTTAGATTGCACAAATGGCCCCTTTGCAGTCCAAGGTAATAAATCCAACTTAGTGGCTGGCTTTCGGAGATATTTAACCACGCCTAAGTCTGACACTCGCCTCTTTCCCCCACCCAGCCACAATTATCATTATTGTTAAAATGCTTTTGAGTATTTTAGCTGATTGACCAAATGTACTTTTTCTTATCTTTTCTTTCACTGATGCCCTACACCTTAAGTTCAATATTATAATCGCGATCTTCACTGGAAAAAAGCTTTTCTCTCATGAGAGTTTATATGTAATTATTCATTCTCTCACTGCGAAATAGTCAAAAACCTTGATTTTTTGTTTTGAAGAAGTAATAGTATAAAATACTACTTTTTCTGAAAGAAAGAATCAATTTTCAGCTTGCTAAGAAATAAAAAGTACACCACTAAAGCAAACAAAGCTCCATAGCTTGGCATGAGAATCATTCTTCGTCTAGTGTTTTAACAACTACTTGAAACAACCACACAAATAATAATTTTTTATGCTAAATTCTAGCAACTAACGAGTGTATCCTATTTTGATAAGTTCCCGATTGATGTTCCAAATTAATGACCGCTAACTTACCTAGAAAAATTTCTGCTCTGGGACTGTTTATATTGCTTAATAGTATAGTTTACAAACCATTAAAAGCAGAGGTTCCAGCACGCCCTCCTATAATCCCTCAAGTTATCCCTAGAGATATCCAACCACCTTCGTCTGCTCCTCTGCCAACGCCACAACCACAGCAATCGCCTCTACCTCAACAAATACTTCCACCCTCTAACTTAAGTCCTAATCTTGAAGAACAGTTTCCTGACACAACTAAAGAAACTTTCACTGTGAAACGATTTGAAGTTCTTGGTGGCACAGTTTTTAGTCAACAAGAGTTAGATAAAGTTCTTAAAGAATTCATCAATCGCCCGATTACACTCGATGATTTGTATCAGGCACGACAGAAAATTACTGACCTATATATTGACAAAGACTACATTTCATGTGGTGCCTATATTCCACCTCAAAAAATCTGGTCTGGTATCGTTAAAATTCAAATAGTTGAAACTAAGCTCAGGGATATTGAAATCGAAGGTACACGACGCTTAAACAAGAGTTATATACGTAGTCGTATAGCAGCAGGAAATAACGGGCCTCTCAATCAAAAGCGTTTGCTAAAGTCATTGCAGCTGCTAAAACTCAATCCTTTGATTCAATACTTATCTGCTAATTTACAACCGGGGAATATTCCTGGGCAGATTAAGCTAGTTGTAGAAGTTGTTGAGGCGAGAACTTTTAATGCCCAAATGATTCTTGACAATACACGATCCCCTAGCATTGGAAGTTTCCAACGCCGAATACAAGTAAATGAAGCTAACTTAGTGGGACTGGGAGATAATTTAAGCCTCGGTTACAGCAATACTGATGCTAGCAACTTTTTTTATGGCAGTTACACACTGCCCCTCAATTCCAAAAACGGAACCCTCTCTTTTAACTATGGAACTGGCAACAGCGGTGTTATCGAACATCCTTTCGATACCTTAAATATCAAATCTGCTTCCCGATATTATGAACTAACATTCCGCCAACCAATGTTTCAATCCCCTACTGAAGAATTGACTTTGGGTTTAACTGCCTCTCGACGAGAAAGCGAAGCCAATTATGCTCCACTAGGAGAAGAAATTCCTTTTCCTCAATTAGGATCTAACGACCAAGGAAAGACCAGAGTATCCGCATTACGATTTTTTCAAGAATGGATTACTCGTGGCAGTACTCAAGTCTTTGCAGTGCGATCGCAATTTAACTTGGGGCTAGATGTATTTAATGCCACAGTTAATCAAGATGCTCCTGATAGTCGTTTTTTTTCTTGGCAAGGGCAAGCTCAGTGGTTACGATTACTAGCTCCTGACACCTTACTATTATTTGGTTTCAATACTCAATTAGCAACTAGATCCCTTTTACCTCTAGAACAGTTTAGTCTGGGCGGAATTGAAAGTGTACGTGGCTATCGTCAAGATTTACCTAGAGCGGTAAAACTTGCTAGAGGTAGGTTGGAAGTATAGTATACTCTATTTGATATTTTCTAAGAGGCATACGTAATTAAGCCTTTAGTCTCACCTCTCCAGTTAGTTTTGCCGTTCTAGATTAAACTAATATAATCTTGCTGTGGTTTAATATTTCTGCTCCCGGTTGTTTGTAGAAAGTAGTAATTTATGACAGGAACGCAACAACAAGAAATAATGGAATTACGGGCATTGAATTTAACACCCAAACAAATAGCTCGAAAACTGGGTATTAAAGTGTCAGATGTCAATGCAGCGATTCAAAATCAAGCACAGCAAAGCACATTAGATAGATTGACAAAAGGAGAGCTAGACCCTGTATATCAGTGTTTAGCAAGCGAGAGTCTTATCCAATTGTTACCAAAAATCCCACCAGAAAACAGCATCAAAAATCTGCTGGCAAAAATCCTACCTGTAAAAAACAATGACGATATCGATCGCGGTTTAGGATTAGTAGTTATTGCAAGAGCTGCTCGATACAATCAAATCACGGTCTGTAGCTACCTTTTAGATATATGGTGCTTGGGCGTTAAAGATACCATATCACCACGTACAGTAGACAGGATAAAATTTAAAGAATTTACAGAATCACTATTCGAGCCATTTCCCGGAAAACCGCAAGAAGTTCCCCTTGAAGTTGCCCAAGGGATGATATTTAGTGCTTGCGAATATGCAGAAAGCTTAGGGTTTCAACCACACAAAGACTTTTCTAAATCGCGTTCGCACATCGGAGAATGGGATGGGAGTATACGTATTGAATGTGGTCGTGACGGGAAACCATTTTATGTGAATGGCCCCCACGATAACCCGAAAAAAATCATGGAAACATTGAAGAGAAGTAGGGGGGAAGGTAATTTTGATTTTCTGATTGGTTCAGAGCCTATTGAAAAGAATTTTTGGTAGACGCAATTAATTTGATTATTCTATTGCGTCATTACGATGTTATCCAGGTTTGGAACACTCAGCGCAGTGAATAATTTCAGTTGCCCTGTGAGACTTTGGTATTGCAAGTACACCATTAGGTTGCAGCACTGTAAAAGCTTGGTCAAAAATTTTGAAATTCACAGTAATATGTTTTCTAGAAAACTCCAGTTTTCAAGCTGGATGAGGTTTAGATAAATTCTCATGCAATTGCAACCGAAACAAGTTAATACAAACAAGCAACGCCTTGAATGCGTGATTTGTCATTATCATCTTGATGCAAATGATAAATCTGCATTTTTTACGTTCCCTTGTAATGTTAGAGCCTTTATAGGCGAAAAGTTTAAGGTTTGGAGATGTCCGCACTGTAAGACGATTCATTGTCTAGATACGGTGGATCTCGACCATTACTATGCAAAATACCCTCTTTCTCAAGCTAAATTAACACAGGGATATCGATCTTTGTGTAGCAATGTATATCGTCAGTTGACTAAACATGGGTTTTCTAAAACTCACTCTTTGCTCGATTATGGTTGTGGTGGCAACGGTCTGTTTGTACAATATTTTCGGGAACGCGGCTTTACCAACTCCTACGGTTATGATCCTTACGCATCAGAGGATAGCTTCGGCAATCCGGCAGTTCTTGAGCATGGGCAATTTGATTACATTTTGCTCCATGAGGTCATCGAACACGTTGAAGACCCTAATGCATTATTAAGCCAATTAAACAGCCTGCTATCTTCTAAGGGTTATATTCTAATCACTACACCTAATGCTGCTAATATCGACCTAAACCGACCCGACTTACCCGATCATTATAACCCTGTGCATGTCCCCTACCACCTTCATATATACACGCATGAAATCCTCGAATTTTTAGGCACTAGTCAGAGATGGGAGCTTGTAGATTTCTACGAGCGCAGATATGGCGATACACGCAGGTTCGGCTTTAATGTTCGAGCTTGGAACGCTTACGTGAGTCTCTTTGATGGCTCATTGGACGTTCTTGTTGAGCCGCTCCAAATCGTGAAAGCATTGACCTCTTATAAATTTCTTTTTTACGCTATTTTCGGCTATTGGGTAAGTCTTCATTGTGGGATGGCTATCATGTTCCGCAAAGGCGTTTAATCAAGCGACACCGGACAGCCCGTCGTAGACATCGCTCTCAAAGCAAAGCGTAGCCAATCGATTTTCTCTCTTACTGCCGAAAGTTCTGCTGATGTGGGGCGTTGGTAGGAAATCTGGCGTGAAGATTCCTTTTGTGTTAGAAAAGCTACTGCTGAGGGAAAACTGAAAACAAGACCCTGTGTTAAATAAACTAAGAGGATTCATATTACAAATTATCGAGGTTTTATTGTTAGTCAGCAACCTCAATGCAGAAGCGATCGCCCTTTCTTCTGATGGTCACACCTTAGTGGGCGGCGGTGGCAAAAGCTTTAGCGTCTGGCATTTGCCAAGTCAGCAGCCTCAATTAACCCTCAAAGGAGACGCAAATGATATTTATGACCTTGCGCTTTCTGCTGATGGTCAGACTTTGGTGAGTGGGAGTTTAGGCAAGACCATTAAGGTGTGGAATTTAGCGACGGG
>NZ_JACJSF010000196.1 GCF_014698035.1 Desmonostoc muscorum FACHB-395 | reverse complement strand
ACAGCATCTCTAGTTTTAGAAGCTGAGGTTTCGATAGTCAGTTTTCGGTAATCTTGATCATTGAATGTCTGACCAGAAAAATCATAAAAGTTAATTTTATTAATTTTCAGGAGATTCCCATTGGGAGACTCACCCAAGGCAAAAGCTTGATCTCCTGTCTCAGAGATTGACGTGAGCTTTAATTTTAGGGGATTACCATTTTTCAGGTAATCAATTTGTTTCAACTGTTGGGCAGAATCACTGTCTAACTCACCCAAAGTCAAAGCATCGATTTTGATTTTTACTGTTTTGTCAGTCACCGGCACAGTGCCAAATTCTAAGTTGACCGGTTCGGCGTTAAAAACAAGTTCTGCATAAGAGAAGTTCTTGAGTTCACGGATAGTAATTTCAACCGGTTCGTTTCCTGGTAGTCCAATAGTTGCTTTGGCGGTAGCAGGTTCTATCCCAACCATACAAGAGAGCGCTTTTGTACCAATGGGAAGCTGTGCAGTTCTGGTTTCGAGCATGGCGAATTCCTTGTATTCGCCGTCAGTATCCTGGACAAACATTAGCCTGGAAACGTGGCGTTCATGTCCGACTGGGTGGTGAGAAGCTCTGATTTCTATCGGATGTTTTTCATGAGCGTTCCAGTCTCGACCTAAAAATTGATTCGCTTCATTATTCAGTGTGACTAACTTTGGTTCGGTAAATTGCAATTTATCTAAGCGAGAGATAATCTCATTGGGGAAAGCAGCGAAGGCAAAATTAGAAACTTTTTTAGCGTAGACGCGGAGCGGCTTGTCGCTAGACATCGCTTGGGGGTTTGCGTTTTCTTTTCTTGCAACTTCAAGTTCATCTTGGCGGGATGCACAGATGTTCCAAGCGGCGGCAGCAGATGCAAGTTTTTCTGACTCTGGGATAGAAGCGTAAAATGCGAGAGCCGCCTCTTGTGCCTTGTCGAAAAGTAATTTAGTTTGGCTTCTAGTAAGTTCTGGTTTTAGTTCTAGGAGTTTAGCTCCCTGCATGGCCATCCCCACCTTGAGGTTGTGGTCAGTCACAGATTGTTGGCTAACTGTCCCCAGGTTGCGGTAAGCGGGTTTTCCATCTGACCCAACCTCACCATCTATCTGTGCAACTGCTAATAATCGGTGCGGGCGTTCAAAACTTCTGAATTTCTCTCTTATTTCATCTAAGCGAATGTTCAACATTTGGGCTTTCCAAATCAGAGGATGCCCGTAGCGGGTGAGGTTGGTAATTTCCAGTTGCGTTCCCTGTGGAGTTTGCACAATTGCGGATGGCCCTTTCTCAGTTTCACGCCGTTGGGACATCCGAACCGCAGCGTTGAACTTCAGATCGAACTCGTACTTCGCGGCGATCGCTGCAAATTTTTGTTGTGGTGTAAATTCTACTCCTTTGAATAAGTCTTTAAACTGGACGATGGGACGCGATTCTAACTGTGATTCTTGGAAATATTTATTGGTTTGGCTAATCAATAATTCTACTGGTGAGTAGCCCTTTGGCGTTATCCCCGTGTTTAAATAAACTGACGAAGATTTCTTATCTTTAATATAATTAACATCACGATACAAGTAGCGGCTGTTTTCCCGGATTTTATCCATCTCAGGTTTTTTAGCACTTTTGAATAAATCAACCGCTATTTGGTTTTGATAACATCCTTCTTCAATCATGCTCCGGTACATTTGACGGTTAATGTCCATTGCTTGCTGGATAATTTCGGGAGTTCTTTGAGAATGAGCAATTTCAACAACCCCTTGCATATAAAGCTTGTATTCTTCTCGAATTAACTTTGGATCTTTCTGGCGTTCTTGCTCAAACAGGGTTTCATAATGGTTAGAAACTTGGTCTAGATAATTTGATTTCTGCTCAAAAGTACCGTAAGTTTTAAGTACCTCAATTTCCGATTCTAATGCCTCTAGTGCTGTCACTTGATTGTTGATTATGCCTACGCTGATGCTATCGCTCATGTGAATAGCGATTTTTTCAAAAAGGGGCTGACTTCCATCGGTGGGATCATAAAATGACTGTTTTTTGAGCTTAACCGTGGGCCAATAAGCGTTTTGAGGAAGATTTCTTCGCTCTGCCTCTGCTGTTAAATTAGGATAGAAGCTGGCTCTTACTACACCAATGCAATCACCATCGTAGTCTCGCGCTTGGCGTTCTGATTCGGTTTCTGCTGGGTCGATAAAATCAACATCAATCCCCCGTGCTTCTAACTCTGTAATTCTGGCTTGTATGCGCTTGTGGTCTTCGTCATTGACTACAATTATGCCTTCTAAAACCTTCCCATCTGGCGCGATTTGGTCTTCAACGTGCTTGTTGGTAGACACACACAATCCGTTAGAATTCAGAAAAGGAGAGCGAAAGTTAAGAACTTTTTCTCCAAGCTTCAGCCAAGGGACACAAATTTCACCATTTTTGAGTTCCTTGGATGGAATAATCATCCCTCGGTCAAAAGTAAGCGTTTTCCCAACAGCAATATCTCGCCACTCACTTTGTACAAACCGACTTAATTCCTGTTTGACCTTCTCAGTTTCTAATAACTGCTGATGCCCTAGTAAATCGGCTTTAATGAGTTTGTACATGAACAAATCATCTTTAGCGGAGTCATCATCCAAGTCCTGATCTGCATTTAAGTCATCATTTCTCTCTAAGTTTTTAACATCTATTTCTTGATTGATGACTTCTCGTGTTTTTAATTTATTTTGGCTCAATGATTCTTTACGCTTTTCATATCTTTCACAATAGTAAGCAGCAACAATTCTTGGGTCATCTTGAATAGAGGCTAATCTTTGAGCTTGTACCTCTAGTTCCTCGACAAAATCTTTAATTCCTTGGGGGAAAGATGCCAGCAGTTGGGAGATAGACATCTGACCTTGCTGAGATTGCCCTTTTTCAGCTAACCAAATATTTTGCTGATATAATCCTGGCTTAATCTGCGGTTTAGTGGGGCCTTTGGGTCTATCTTTGTCTGTTCCCTTAAAACTGCTTACGGGGAGAATTATGTCTATTTCTGGTTTGTTATTTGGATCTGCATATTTGATTTCGTCTAACCTGTATGGTCGCAATGTTCCTTTGCCAAAACGGTATTTAGTAGTATCCTCTCCAACTCCATCCACCCAACCAAATCGATGCTGAATTACACGATAGCTTTTATCTGCTTGGGATTCTCTTAAGGTTACTTTGTCATAAAGTTGTGTTGAAATCTGCCCATAACAGTCACCAACTAATTTATATGCCAAATCATTCGATAATATCCCTCCATTTTCACCAGCCTTTTCAGTAGAATCATCTACTACCAGAATGCTTAATTTTTCGTGAATCGCATTTTTACAAGCCCCAAGGAAGATTGAACCATAAGCCCCACGGTCTTTACTATCTGGACAAATTTTTTGAATCGTTTCTAAACATTCTTTATCTCCATAAAGTAAGCGAGTCTTAGAAGATAGCAATAAAATCTGTCCATCTGGATGATTCTTTAACTCTTCAGCAGTACTGTATTCATCTGAGTGTCCAAACGAGAATTCTTTGCCAGGAAAGTAAAATTCTAATAAGGTATTACTGAGCTTTTCAGTTAAAATTGATTGAGAACCAGTTTTGTTATCGTCTGTATAGATCCACTGATTTAAACGAGGATCAAAATGTTTCAATTCCAGAGTCATAAATGCTAAGTAAATTGATGAAATTTAATCAATTTCTGAGGAGATTTATATGTCAAGGATTAAGCGTTGGATAAATATGCACAAGAAAGAGTTCCATCCAGATGGCAGCTTGAAAAATGAAGCTCGACAAGAAATGTTATCTGTGGGAATGAGTAACGAGGCAATTGATGATTATGCCTCTAGGCTAAAAGCAAGATACGACGAGTGGAAGCACCTGGATGAGATTGATCCAGAACCGTGGCCAATCTACACAGCCTACGATTTCTTTACTGAACAAGAAAAAAAGGAATTTAACCCAGATGGTTCTCTCAGACCTGAATATGTAGAGTACGCTCAGAAAATTGGTATCAGTGAAAGTGCCCTCGAACAGCTTGAGTGGCGCAAGAAAATAGAAGTCGAGAATTATGATGCTGTGTCTGCTGATTACGCAGAACAAGGTATTAACTTTGGTGAGCAGAAAATGAATGCTCGGATTGGCGCTAGCAGAACATACGTCCAACGTCGGCAGCAGATGGAGCAAGACTTGCGTAACTTTGAGCCGGAAGACAGTTTGCCTTTCGACAAGGACACAGTATATTAGGCGGGAGCGATGCTGAGTGAGTGACAATATAAGCTGAAAGCATTATCAAACAACGCTCTCAGCTTTTTAGTGGCATTCTTTTACATCTGCAATTGCTCCCCTTGCACTGAGCATAGCCTCTCCAAGAGTTGTATTGCGACTGGGCGAAAAAGCGGATTGTTTGGTTAATTGGCTTGCCGTTCTATAGCTGGAGGGATTACCCCAGGCGATCGCACAACTGACTTGTTGGAAGCTGCGGCAATGAACGCAAACATCCCTAAAATAGCAAAAGACGTAATAATCACTTGCTGTAGGGAGGCAAATACTGACTTTTCTTTCTCCTTTTGGACAGCGATGCGATTGAGCTTCTGTTGATATATGGAGAAGTACAGATAATTCAAAACTTGTTCGCACAAGGTAGGGTCTTCTCCTTTTTGGACTTTTTGACACAGGAGAATTTCTAAATGCTCTCGGCGGCGATCGCTTGTAGACAAATCGCGCTCGTCCCACAGTTTTGCCTGGGTTGTATCTAAAGGTCTATTAATACCTAATATAGTCATACTATAGCCTTCTTTATTTGTTGAGTTTGTTGAGGGAGCAGGTGTAATCGATAATTCAATTACACCCTAGTGTGCTTTTTGAAAAATAGAACTCGTATCTAACTTAAGAAGTTTAAAAAGGAAGCAGAGCAAAGCACCAGGACATCAAGGATTTTTACCGCATTGTGGAGGAAGGGCGGGATTTAGAAGTTGATGAGCTAAGTGCAGCGCAATTGAAAGCTAAAGCTGCCGACCGAGACAGGGCGAATCAGCGCAAGGAAGAGATGGAAGCTACAGCCAAAGCTCTTGCACTTGACAATGAACAGTTACGGCGGCGGATAGAGCAATTGGAGCAAGATAATCAATCAATTAAAAAACTTACCGAATGGTCAACTGATTTAGCTTTGGATGATGTTGCTTGGGAGTTAGGACTGTGGCGTAAAGGGAATGAATGGGTAGGAGGAAACCACATCATTAATATAGATGGCTCTAAATTTAGCGACCTTGCTCCCGGTTCTCATTTTGAAGGTAATCATGCAATTGATTTGGTGAAACACGTTAATCAATGCAACCAAGCCCAAGCGATCGCATGGATCGGGGAGCGATTTGGTGAAGTCGGCGCAAAACGTGCAGCGATGGCTCATGCTCAAAAAGTTACGGCTGACATTATCCAAACTCAACCAGCACCCCAATTCACCCCACCCATTGAGGATAAAGCTAATTGGTCAGGTGTTGAACATTACCTAACTCAGAAACGAGGCATACCCTCTGATTGCGTACAAATGTTACATAACCAAGGACTAGTTTATGCC
>NZ_JACJSF010000195.1 GCF_014698035.1 Desmonostoc muscorum FACHB-395 | reverse complement strand
GATTTTTCTGGTCAGACATTCAATGATCAAGATTACCGAAAACTGACTATTGAAACCTCAGCTTCTAAAACTAGAGATGCTGTGTTTTTGAATGGTGAACCCTTGGGAGTGTTGCACTTCAAAAAAGACAAAGACGCGCTCAGACAACTTGGATTACTCAAAACCGGAAAACTTACACTCGCGCCTGCAATCATTGAAAGTAATTTTTCTGTTATTTGCGCTCAAATTGACCCTAATATCGTTGAATATCCCCAGAAGTGGACGAAGGAATTTCAGGCTTTTGGGACTCAATCGGTTAATTCTGAACAACAAGAGATGATTGAGAGTAGTGCGAAAATTCTACATCATATTAAAGAGCGTCCTACTTTCTTATTTTCGACAGAATCAAACAAAAAACTTGGAGTCATGGGCTTGGCTGTTGACAACCAGAAAGCTGAGACTGTGACAAAATGGTTAACTGCTCAAAAAGTTGAATGGCAGCAAGTACCAATAGAAGATGTGATCGTGCGATTCGTTGATTAGTGAATCACGGTATAAGTCCGTACATAACTAATCCAACCTGACAGCAGATTACTGTCATTAAAGGTTGAACTCTCGGTTTGATGCAAGTGCAAGTCTTGCCATTCAGACTCAGAATTGACTCCTTATCTGCCCACACCGAACAAGCTCGGTTCTTGTGGAGTGAAGCTGGGAACAGGGCGCAATCAGACGACCGTTGCGGGTGGACACTGGCGCTAATAGGGAGTTCCTATGATGAAACAGAGCCTAGAAAAGCGACTTATCTTCAGGCAGGGCGCAACGCAAAATCCCTGACCTCGCTGGAGCATATTCCCGCCGAATCTCAATCATAATAACGGCAAGAGTCCAGGGAATCCAGCAGTCGAATTGGCTACATCTAACGGAACTATCAATCTCTCCGAGGGAACGAATAAAAACGAGTTGTGGGTCTAGGGGCAGTCGAACCCCAAGTAGCCCAGACGAGCGGAGGAATCCCCACAATTCGGGTAGGACAGACCGTAATTGGTCTGAGGTGTTCAGAAAAATACAAACTCTAGAAGAGAAAATGATTAGACACAGTTATAAAACTAGTGAATCTTGGAAAGCTTTACCGTGGAAGAAATTCCGCCGAAATCTTTTCCGCCTTCAAAAGCGTGTATTTAAAGCGGTTCTTGTTGGAGACAAGCGGAAAGCTCGGTCGCTCCAAAAGCTTATTCTTAAATCCACCTCGGCTCGATTTCTTGCAATTAGACTTGTATCTCAGCTAAATGCTGGCAAAAAGACGGCTGGTATTGATGGCAAAAAATCCCTCTCATTTGAAGAACGCTTCAACCTTGAAGAACTACTGAAAATGAATAGCGGAAATTGGAAGCATCAAGGATTACGGGAAATCCCAATACCCAAAAAGGATGGGACTACCAGAATGCTTAAGATACCGACGGTGTATTCATATTGCACCTTGATTCAATGAAGTTTAGGGATATTTTCGTCTCTATGATTATTCTCCACTCAATGCGCTGCAATTGGGTACAGATTTTTTCACAAGTGAGTGAGCCTCGCCAAGGGAAGAGCTTCGCTAAGGTGAAAAAAGTAGTGTTTAGTGAGCTATGAGTGAGCTACTAATAAGGTAGGCTAGAGTTGTATCAAGTGTTAAAGTCTACCAACTATGGCAACAAAAAATCCCCGTATAGCAGCCTACCCACCACCCAAAGTCTATGAACTGTTGGTTGAATTTAAGCGCTCTCAAGGATTAAAGTCAGATTCTGCCGCTATTGTGGCAATTCTGGAGACTTACCTATGCGGTAGCCTACCCAATGTGCTAACAAGTGAGCTATCAAGTGCGCCAAAGCGAATTGAGGATTTAGAGGTGAAGGTGAGTAGTCTGCTTTCTGATGTAGCAGTACTCAAGCAGGCAATGAGTCAGTATACTTGTCAAGCATCTGGTGAAGACCTATCCAACGGATATCTGCATCAACCTGATAACTACGAGGCATTAAGTGAGCTACCAAATGAATCACCTAACAGAATCCT
Source organism: Desmonostoc muscorum FACHB-395 (assembly GCF_014698035.1). Lineage (GTDB taxonomy): Bacteria > Cyanobacteriota > Cyanobacteriia > Cyanobacteriales > Nostocaceae > Nostoc > Nostoc muscorum_A. Next base: position 3,542 of record NZ_JACJSF010000195.1, on the reverse strand, counting down.
TGACTTGACAAACGAATCTGTAGTTCCGTCCGGGAGTACATCTAGAAGTGAGCTACCAATAACTGGGGCAGATGTTGACACTGAATTATCGAAGTCATCTACTATTGAAACCGTATCCGCCGACAGTGAGCTATCAAATGAGTCACTATTGGTAACACCAACTGCTGAAACTATCTTAAATTCAATACTAATTGAGGAGAACACGCCTCCCTATAATGAGCTACTAAGTGAGCCAGCATCAAATGACTTACTAGAGACCGTCATTGGTGAGCCATTTCATGACTCACTTAATGGTCTACCACTACTCGAAGAAAATAATCATCCCAAAGTATCATCTGATAATAGTGAGCGACTTACTGACTTACCTGATAGCTCACTAAAGAAATCCGAAAGTAAAAATTCTCTGGAAGTCCAATCTCACCTGACTGGTGCAGCTTTAGCAAGAAGACTAAATGTTTCTCCTAGCACCCTTCGTCATAAGAAAAATACTCCCAATTTTGGGCAATGGACTTCTCTTCATGATCCAGATGGAATTGCTTGGCATTTTAATGGTGAAAAATTTATTGAAAAACCCTCACCCGAAGACAGTAAAACCCCTTGAGTACAAAATTACTCAAAGGGGTTAACGATATTCAAACTATTGTTTTCGGCTCACTATCAAACTGGTATTATTCAGATTTAACTGGTACGCGGCGGATTTTTTCACGTAAAGTCTCTAAAACTTCGGGTGTGACTATATACCACCAAGGACTTCTAGGAGTTTCTTGGAATGCCTGAATAATTCCTTTGTCTCGCCAGTAATAGACAGTATGAATTCCAACACCCAGTTTTTTAGCAAGGGCACTGGTGGAATAGTAACCTTCCGGGCTGACCCCAGATTTCGCAACACTTGGGTCACTTAAAGGCTTATCAATACCAAACTTCCAACGAATCCAGGCGACACCTTTTTTCGTAAAAGCACGCCCAGTACCACCCACCAAACCTCGGCGATTCAGTTCATCAGCAATTTTCGTATCAGTTCGACCCGGGGCTAATTCTTCAATAAGTTGAATGACTTCGTTGGGTGTTCGGTATTTGTCTGCATTTGTTGGGCGTGTTGCAATCAACTCACTTGTAGCTCCTGTATGCCAGAGTATTTGGATACGAGTAGAGCGTTCTGGAGCATCAATTGGGGTGATAGCAACTTGTTTTACTAACAACCCTAGTATTTCTTTACGCTCAAGATTCGTAGTAGTACTGGCGTGCCAAAGTGTGGGAATATCGTTGGCTAACTGTAAAATTTGTTGCCGTTGCACTGCTGTTAATTCCAGCCGTTGTACTTGGCGAGCTTTTTGGTATGCCTCTTCTAACTCTGCTAACTGTTGTAATTTTTCATTCCATCGCCTTTCTAGTGTACGGGCTACTAAACGATTTTCTGGCTCGGTTGCATCATATTGTCGAAAAGCTCTGTCAGCTTCGTAACGTGCCCTTTCCAGTCGCAGTTGCCATGTTTTATCTGCCTCATCTGCAATATTTTCAAGTTCAGATAGGACAGCAAGGGAAATATCTAGTTCCTCGTCCGTAAAAGCTGACAGCACATGAGCGGAAACGGCTGTATCAATTGCTGCTCCTGCAACGCTCCAGCAAGCACCAACGCTACCATCTTGTTTACGAGCTTGGGTACATTCGTAAGCTGCTCTACAACCACCAGTACCGTGGTAGCGAGGACTCATACGACGACCGCATTTACCACAAATTACTAAACCTTGGAGGAGAGCAAAGCCCTCTCTAGGTGTACCTGGACATCCATCTGATAAAGAAATTGGGCAATTGCGTCTGAGTCGCTCACAATTAGATAAATATTCTGGCCAACTAATATAAGCCTCGTGAGCGTTGTGGATGATTACTTTCCACTCTTCTTGAGGTAGTTGCTGGATTTTAACCTTCTTTATTTGCCCAGCCTCAATTACATTAAAACTGCGTCGTCTACCATATACGTATGTTCCTGTGTAAGTTGGATTGTGCAGTAGGGCAGTTATACGACTAAGGTTGGCTGGTCCCCAATGAAGTGTACCAATATCCCCAGGTCGCCAACGTCTTCTTGGGAAAGGAATTTGGTTTACACAAAAGTAGCGCATCACCTTAAATGCTGTTCTAAGTTCGCGGAACTTTTGAAAGGCTAACTGTATTGCGGCAACTACACCTTCATCTGGGTCTAGCACCAATTTACCTTCTGGGTCGTAGACATAGCCAGTAGGTGGAGAACAGCGCAGTTCTCCTTTTTTAGCTTTATTGAGTTTGGCTCCTTGTAACCGTAAGCGCATACCATGTAGTTCCGTGTGGCTCCAAGTTCCCTTAAACCCCAGTATCACTCGGTCATTAAAATCATTTGGGTCGTAAATCCCATCGTGGTCAATTACCAAGGTATCCGTTAGGGCACAGATATCTAAAAGTTTATGCCAATCTGCTTGGGAACGAGAAAATCTTGAAGCTTCCAGAGCCAAAACAGCCCCCACTTCCCCCAAACCAACAGCAGCCATTAGTCGATGAAAATCTTCGCGTCCTGTTGTCGTTTGACCACTTTTACCAAGGTCACTATCCAATACTTCAATTTGACTCTTGTCCCAACCCAAGGTTAATGCACGGTCAGCTAGGGCATATTGTCTTTCCGTACTTTCACGGTTAAATTCTACCTGAGTGGGTGTTGACTGTCTTAAATACACAACAGCATGGCGTTCCAGATGGGTTGAACTAATTTTATTATTCATCTGGTTTACTCCTAGTTATCGCTTTCTCTGTCTGTTGAGTGGAGAGTATTTTGTCCACTAACCGTGCTGTTAGCTTTATGAGGCGACTTAGCCTTTCTTCGTTTTTGGCTTGAGCGGTTGCTAGTAGATGCTTTTTCCTCATTTTTTCTCTTGTGTTCGACTTCAATATCATCAAGAACACAAGAAGATTCGGACATTATAATTTGCGATCGCCGAGCTACCCATTCGCTTAATCGCAGTAGTTTCTCAGGTAAAAACTTCCCGACTGTTTGGACTGTAAAAGCTTGCTGTGTCCATAGGTCGGTTTCCGTTGCTGGTAGAGACAAAAATCCTCCTAAAGGACTTTCTACAGTTACTTTAGTCTCTTGTCCAACTTTACGAATTTGCTGTATTACAACTGACTGACCACATAACGGGTGGATAGGATTGATGATGGTGACACAACTTCCCAAAAGTGACTTGAAGTTATGTGCAGTCTTACTGTACTGTTCCCACCATCGCGGATAGAGCCTGGCAATGCCTAGCAAAATATGCACTCGAACCAGCACATGAAGCCACTTTCCACGCACGGAGCTACGGGTTTAGAAGGGGGCGCTCTGCCCACGATGCACAAAAGTACATCTTTACTAACCTCAACTCCCACAGCAATGGAATAGAAAAACGAGTAATTGAACTCGATATCGAAAAATGCGTGCGCCGTGACAGTTAACGCGGTATACCCAATCAAATTGGGAGAGATTAAGAAGAACATCTCTAAGTCAACCAACTTACCTAGAGTCGAAAGACAAAAGGAAC
>NZ_JACJSF010000194.1 GCF_014698035.1 Desmonostoc muscorum FACHB-395 | reverse complement strand
AGTGGCGCATCTGTAGCATCTGTGACAACAGTTGCCTACAGGCAGTAAACAAGGTGTATAGCTAGTTCCTTTACACTTCAAAATATGTTTTGTGTCTTTCAAAATGTGGAGAAAGCTAAACCTCAAGAGTTAGTACCTTAAAAAGTTGCTCTTTGCTCAGTCTCACAAATTACACAGTTCATGATCAATAAAACAATATCAAATCGCCCTGTACCATCTACAGTGGCTAATTTCGTTCGCCCATATAAGCAGTTTTTTACGGGTGTATGTAGGACATACAGGTAAAACTATGCTGATACTAAACCGTTCTGAAACAACATCAGCGCTTGATTACAGCAACCTCAACACCAGCATCCACGAAACCTTCACTGCCATCGATAGGTTCGAGTGGCAGGCGGTAGATGAAATCCTCCAGATGCGGGAACAGCAGCTTTACCTGCAAGCTGGCTATAAAAACTTTTCAGAATACTGCCAGCGTGAATTATACGCCTGGGGTGGATACCGACGAATCAACCAACTGTTAGGAGCCAAAAAGGTCATAGACACAGTTGGCGAGTTGGGCGGACACATCAAAAATGAGCGTCAGGCTCGTCCGTTACTTCGCTTAGTCAAAGAACCAGAAAAACTTAAAGCTGCTGTATCCCTGGCTCTGAAAGATAACCCTTCCCCTGGCGAATCAGACTTTGCGGCTGCTGCAAATATTGTGGTTCCTCAACTTCCACGTAAAAAGCAATCTATTCAGGAACCAATGGTTCCCAAAATTCCAGAACTAGTGGTTCCTCAAAAAGCTATTGTCACAGTTTCACAACAGTCCCATCCAAGGTATGGAGAAGAGGGAACCATCGAGGCAGACGCACCAAATCATTGGCAACAGATTGTCACCTTTGCTGATGTCACCTTTGCTGATGGCGAGAGGTTGTTGATCAACAATACTGATTTAGATGCCGCCAGCGTTCCATTCCCCAAAGAGCGCACTTACCCCGCAGAATATACGGAAGCGATCGCTGCTATTGAAGAACAACATAAACAGGAACTAGAGCGACTTTCCCAGGAATTGAGAATTGGGCTACAAGCAGAAGCTAATGCCAGAGCCGAAGAACAAGCTAAAGAGCAGGTAGAATCCTTACAAAAACTCTTCAAGCAACAAAAAGAGCAAAACATCCAGTTGCAGCAGCGCCTAGACGAGATGGAATCACTACGGCAGTTGGAGGCTGAGAATCAACAACTCCAACAACGTATTCAGGAATTAGAACACGCCGTACAACAGCATCCGGTTCAACAGTGGGGAAATACCATGACCCAGCAAGCAACCAAAGCTTTGAACAAGCAGGTAAAACTTGCACTGGAGAAAACTATTGATTTGCGATCGCTAGCTGCTGAACCACCCAAGGAGAACGCCCAAGAATGCTTACGACTCATGGTAATGGCTTTGAAAAACCTTGCCAGTGCTATGAACAATACCCAAGCATTGGAGGCTGCGGCGATAATCTTGAGAAGCGAACCGACACCAACTGCGATCGCATATCGAGCCGAACAATTACAGATGATACCCCAAGCGGTTAGTGATATTCGAGCAGTGCTAGCTAAACCGGGGTGTAGTTGGGAAGATTATTGGGCAGTGGCGCAAGAGTACGAGGTAATCAAACAGGACTACTGGGCAGAATTGACCACCCAGGAAACAGAATTGATTACCGCACTTCAAACGGCATCTACTGAACCTCCCATAATCGGGCTTGGTTCTATTGTTGCCCACGCCGATCCATACCGCACTTTGTATGTAGAGAGAGGTGAAGTAGTAGAAGAATTAGGAGATGAGGTGATAGTGGCTTGGGATCACTGGAAGGAGCAATCAAAAAAGACTGACAGGTATTTCCGAGACGAATTGCGATTCTGGCAACCTCAATAGGCTTCCACTGAATTAGTAACTTTTTAGACAACTAAATACAAGTACCAAGCCCTGCAATCGTTGTAGGGAAAATTCCGTGCGTCAACATAAACAGGAGATTGTACAATGACTGCAACCATTACCCGTCCTAAGTCCAAAAAGGCTGTTGCCAATAAACAGCAATCCCCATACAAGCGGCTCCATGTGATTATTCCCATTCAAGATTTGCTCTGGGCATCGCAACAAAAGCCGTCTGTTAACCAACTGTGGCAGGAGTGCTGGACGGCTGACCCCTACGGTTCTCGGTGGATGCCTTTGTCTACTGGGATGGGTTACAGTACTTTTATCTCTGCAAAGAAAATTCTCTCTGACAATGGGCTATTCATTTTCAAGCCCGACAAGTCCATAGAGGATGGCCGGGAAACAGCTAGCTGGATGGTGAAGAATTTGCACGGTAGCCGGATGAAGGAATTTTGGGAGAAAGCCAATTCTTTTAATCAGCAACCAAATGCTGAAAAACAAGAATCAAATTCTGAAAAACGAGAACTAAATGCTGGGGATTCAGAGAAAGATGCTGGCTGTGAAGAAATGGGTGCTTTGTACGAAGCATCTATTTTGGGTCAAAGCGAGTTAGAGCAAGGGTTCCAGGAAACCTCACGAACTACTCAGGAACAGCTAACGAACTCTTCAAAAGAGTTCGTTAGCTGTTCCTCTGACACGCTAAATGAGATTTTGCAAGTTGAGGAGACGGCTCACGCGCCCTTGGGGGGCGCTTCGCCTCAGACTGTTGAAAGCGTGTCAGAGAATGAAGTTGACTTGCCTACGGCAATGGACTGCACGACGCTAGCGCTTGTGGATGCTGCACAAAGTAATCCCGCTTCGCTGTTGCCTGAAAAACAGGATTGTGGCGTTGAGCCGAGGGATTGTTATGAAGGTACTGGTTCCGCCGCGCCCGTATCATTAAATCAAAGTGAGATATTTGAATGGTTGGATAGGGCAAACCTTGGAGAATGCCCCCCATTATGGGTAATTCAGTATTTGCTAGACAGCAAGTATTACGCCAGCATTAGGGCAACAATCAGTAAGTTTGAGAAGCAGTGGAATATATCTGTAGTCAATTATCAGGTACAAAAATCTAGTGATACCATTTCAAGAAAAATCTGATACAGATGTAAGGCGTGAAAGCTTTGCTGCATCTAATTGCGAATTGCGAATTGCGAATTGGTATGAGGCATTGTTTACCGCCGTTCGCGGAGTGTCTCGTAGAGAAGACATCACCGTTAGATCCAAGGCTAGACTATTGCGAATGGAGAAACTGAAAATGGGTTCTCTGGTTGGGGAAAATCCTGGTTTTGACTTTTTGCAGGAGTGTTGGAATGATGATCCGGCTTTACGGATTGTGATCAAGAAGCTGCTGGTGAAGTTTCCGCAGTGGGGGGTTGCGATCGTGGATGGGGTGCTGCTGAAGTGGAATGATTAGCGATCGCTATGTCACCATTACTCAAGCAAGGTGTTAAGTTTGATTTTTAGAAAGTATCTGTTGGTGGTAAATAATATTAATGTTAAGTTTTAGTTCACTCCATCTAACCTACAAGGAATTGAGATTCCAATTAACAAGGGCGTTTTCAAGTAAATCAGGATCGTGCCTGAGTTGAGTAGGATCGATATCTAATCTGCAAGACCACCATTCTGGAACTGATGCAGAAGCATGAACATAGCAGTAACAAGAACTACACCATTGCCAAAGCTCTCCATGAGCCACATATTTTCTTGAATCAATTACTCTTTCTTGTTTACGTGTTGGAAAGTAGTAGCAATGAAGTATATTGCGTCCACAAACTGGACAAGATGCAGAAAGGTTAATTCCCTCTTGTGAATTATAAAAAATCATTGCCCATTTTTTATATACTTCCGGTGGAACATCTCGCCATTTATTATTAATATTTGACATTTTATCTATTGCCTATTCTGTGTTTGAATGTCAGTTGACTACCGAAAAATATCAAGATTTGCGTCGTCGTTTATGAAAAAACTTGAAGTTAAAAGCTGCGCTACTGGTACACCAAGCCACCATTCCCATTCGCTGGGGATATTAATTGAATGGAAACTCTATGGAGTTCCAGTCCAAAGTTTATCTCCAATCATTCCCATTCGCTGGGGATACTAATTGAATGGAAACTTTAATCTGTGACATAATAAGTATGACCTAAAGAATTATTCCCACTCGCTGGGGATACTAATTGAATGGAAACAGCTTTCGCTGATTGGTGAGGGTTTCATTTATACCATTCCCACTCGCTGGGGATACTAATTGAATGGAAACACCCCAGGTGCAATGGGGTGATATTGGGCAAACTCCTGCATTCCCACTCGCTGGGGATACTAATTGAATGGAAACTCACTCAAACTCCATTCAGTACCATCGAGCTTTACTGCAGAATTCCCACTCGCTGGGGATACTAATTGAATGGAAACATGTCCTTGATAGGCTTCTGGACTTTACCCCAGACTAAAATTCCCACTCGCTGGGGATACTAATTGAATGAAAACATAACGTCCTCATACTCGATCGCGTCATTAGATTTCATAGGATTCCCACTCGCTGGGGATACTAATTGAATGGAAACTCCCACACAGCGTTTAAGTCTGCCCACTCCATACAAGCAAGATTCCCACTCGCTGGGGATATTAATTGAATGGAAACTATTCTGATTCGGGGATTTTGACCATTATTTTACTGGCGATTCCCACTCGCTAGGGATATTAATTGAAAGGAGATCACATTAGATAGTAAATCTACAAAGTTACCTGCTGTCTTACCACACGTTACAGCGCTTCCGGCTATTATGTAATATCGTTTTCTCCTTGCCCCTCTCCTATCATTGCTTTCAGCTTTTAGGATGTACCTCATAGCTGGCGGAAGTGCTGTATCACTTTCTATTTTTGGGAACTATAACTAAAGGTTTAAAGAATAGGAAATGTTGGCAAAAAATCAAATTCGTTGGCGGCGAGTTCTGCTGGTAACAGCTTTAGGGACAGTAATTATATTTGTGATCGCTACAGCCTTCCGTTATTGGCAAGTAAAAACACAGGGTTGGTGTATCCGCTTTGCTCCAAATGGCACTCAAAAAGTTTTGTACGGTAACGACTGTTTGAAATAAATGTTTAGTGACAAGCTATTTTACGTCTACGCTAATCCAACACAGGAGGAAGTAGAACAAAGTAATCCCACTTCGTTGTTAGTTGAAAATTCAGTTTTAGGTGAAGAAGTCAAAGCAGTTCATGAAGGCGAAAGTTCCGCCGCGCCCGTCACTGAAAAATGGTCGCATGAGGCGATTGTAGCGAGGTCAAATATGCGACCAGAGCGGATGCAGAAACTCAAAGTAGTGGCGAATTCAGGGCAGAATCCGGGTTTTGACTTTTTGCTCTCGTGTTGGAGCGGCGATCCGGCTTTGCAGATTGTGATTAAAAAGCTTTTGGCGAAGTTTTCGCAATGGGGTATCGCTTGTGTTGATGGGGTGTTGGTTGATTGGAAAAGGTAAAAATCACACTGTCTCAGAATAACGTGCAGCTAAAGCGATTGCTGCTTGACGGTGCTTATCTACTAATGCAGAAGGTGAAATCATTTGAGCTTTATCCATGTGACGATAAACCCATAAACTAAATTCATCTATTGAACGCTTTGGCAAATCAATTGTATAAATGACATAGCT
>NZ_JACJSF010000193.1 GCF_014698035.1 Desmonostoc muscorum FACHB-395 | reverse complement strand
CGTCGTCCGAAAGCCTACCCCTTAATGACCAAACCCCGGCATGAATTACGTAAACAATTGCAAACTGCTTAAACCGCAAGTGTTTCGGCTTTTCTTAGTGCCATTCGGGTATGTACCCTCTAATCTTTATATAACTTGGTTTGGCGATGATTGCCACCCCTTAAAATGAGCGTATTTAGTCTCAAAAAGCTTGCTCAGAAAGGATTGTGGATAAAGCACTACATATACGGTATAGTAATTGAAATTTAGTACTAAAGGTGACGAAGAATATCAGTAAATCAAAAAGTTCTGCGATCGCTTGTGAAACTATAGCAGTTCTAAGTGGCTTTGTTGCATGAAAGAAAAATAGACAGACCAATCAGCGATTGGTGTTAAAATTAACCTTATATTTTGTAACTGTCCGACTTCCCTAACTGGGCATTGAGTCGAGATAAAAATACCGTTGGCGAAACATTATTAATATAAAAATGCCGCCTAAGCCTCCTAGATGTGTAAGTCAGGAGGTCATTTGACCTCAAACTTCTGAGACCTTTATCTATATAACGATGATTCATATCATCATTAGACAACTAGTATAATTTTTAACTTAGTTTTATTTTTAAAATATTTCTAAAGCGTAGGTATGTTGAGAAGAAATCAAAATGTCATCAATTAAAGTAAACCAAAAAGTGTTTGAGCAACTTAAGAAAGCTTATCAAGAAAAATTTGGCGGGTCACCTAGTTTACTAATCAAGAAACTTGATATTACTTACGAAGACAAAATAGATCGTAGAGCAGGTAGTTCAGAAAAGTTAATTTCAGAGAAAACTATCCGTAATTTTTTTAACAGTACTTCTATATTAAATATGCAAGAAAAGAACCTCAACTTTCTATGTGGGGAACTGTTGCAATATAATAGCTATCAACAAGCTTTGGAAAAAATTGAGGAAGTAAGGATAGCTACTCCACGAACTGATTGGATAGAAGCACCTGATGTTTCCATTTTTTATGGACGTATTGAAGAACTCGTTCAGTTAAAAAAGTGGACTTTGACAGACAGATGTCGCCTAGTATTACTTTTGGCAATGGGTGGAATGGGTAAAACATCTCTGTCAACCAGGCTAGGGCAAGAGATTCAGAATGAATTTGATTATGTTATCTGGAAATCGCTCCGAAATGCCCCGATTATCAAAGACATATTGGCAGAAATTATTAAATTTTTATCTAACCACCAAGAACAAAATTTACCAGAAACAACATACGAGAGAATTACCAAACTAACTAAGTATTTTACCGAACACCGTTGTTTATTAATACTGGATAATGTGGAATCAATTCTGCGGTCGGAAGACCGTGCTGGGCAATATCGAGAAGGATATGAGGAATATGGTGATTTATTTAGACGATTGGGAGAAGTTTCTCACGAAAGTTGCATAGTACTGACTAGCCGAGAAAAGCCTCAAGAATTTGTCAGGCTAGAGGGAAACAATCAACCTGTGCGCTTATTACACCTCACTGGATTACCGGAACAAGAAGGAAATAAAATATTTGCTGAGAAAAATATCTTTGGCACAGAGCAAGACACCAGAAAACTTATTGCTGACTATAAAGGCAATCCATTGGCTTTAAAATTAGTATCAACAACTATTCAAGATTCATATAATGGAAATCTTTCGGAATTTTTATTGTCAAATACAATAGTTTTCGGCGATATAAGTGCTTTACTCAATGAGCAGTTTAAGCGTTTATCAGAGAAAGAGAAAATGCTGATGTACTGGCTGGCGATTGAAAGAGAGCCTATTTCCCTTCAAGAATTAAAAGATGACATTCTATTACCAGTTTCATCATCATCTTTACAAGAAGCAATTGACTCTTTGGCATGGCGCTCTCTCCTGGAAAAAACTATAACAGAGAAAACAGCAACGAATTTTACTCAACAGCCAGTAGTTATGGAGCATGTGACTGCTCGCTTAATTGATGCGATATGTCACGATATTAACTTAGGGCAAATTTCAGTCTTTAATGAGTATGCCCTGCTAAAAGCGCAGACTAAAGACTATGTTAGAAAAACTCAAATTCGTCTCATAATCGAACCAGTTTTAAAAGCTTTTAATAACAAAAAAAGCTTAAAAATACAACTTAATAAAATCCTTGCAATACTCAAAGATAAATTTCTGGAAACACCAGGATATGCAGGAGCGAATCTTCTCAACCTGTTTGCGGAACTAGGAACTGATTTAACAGAGTATGACTTTTCTAATTTAATGATCTGGCAAGCATATCTGCCAAACGTGCAGTTACATCGCGTAAATCTCATGAACTGTGATTTGGCTAAGTCTGTTTTTGCTGAAACATTAAGTAATGTTTATACCTTAGCTCTTAGCCGAGAAGGAAAACTTGCTACAGGTGATGATAGTAGCGTAATTCGCTTATGGACAGTTCCAGACTTGAAGCTAATTTTGACCTGTGATGGACATACCGATTACGTAAGAGCAGTTGCCTTTAGCCCTGATGGGCAAACCTTAGCAAGTGGCAGTGACGACTTTAGTGTGAAAGTATGGAATGTTGACAACGGAGAATGTCGTATAACTTGGGAAGGTTATCACACCAGTTGGGTATGGGCAGTTGCCTTTAGCCCTGATGGTGTTACTGTTGCTAGCGGCAGTGATGACAAAACCATAAGATTGTGGAATGTCAACACTGGCGAATGCCTCAATACTTTGGAAGGTCACAATAATGGGGTACGGATAGTCGCCTTCAGTCCCGATGGGAAAATCCTTACCAGTGGCAGCAACGATAAAACGGTAAAGCTCTGGGATGTGACAACGGGGAACTGCTTGCAGACTTTGCAAGGACATACTGACAAGGTACGCTCTGTTGCTTTCAGTCCATGTCTGCACATTCTTGCCAGCGGTAGTGAAGATCAAACCATTTGTTTGTGGGATGTTAAAACTGGTCAATGCCTCAATACTTTGTCAGGACATGCGGATCAGATTTGGTCAGTTACCTTCAGTTCCGATGGTAAAATCCTTGCCAGTGGTGGTAAAGACCAGACTGTAAGCTTGTGGGAGATTAAAACTGGGCAATTTCTCAAACGTTTACAGGGACATAATAGTGGAGTACAATCGGTATACTTCAGTTTTGATGGTAAAACTCTTGCTAGTGGCAGTGATGACCAAACCGTAAGATTGTGGGATGTAGAAACGGGACAATGCCTTAAAACTTTACAAGGACGAAGTGAACAAGTAGGGGTAGTCGCTTTTAGCCCTGATGGTAAAACCCTTGCCAGTGGATGTGGAGCAAAAATGGTAAGGCTATGGAATATTGAAACAGAAAAGTTTACACCCTTAGAAGGACACACCAACCAGGTATGGTCAGTTGCTTTCAGTCCCGACGGCAAAAAACTTGCTAGTGGCAGTAATGATGGAACTGTGAAGTTGTGGAATATGACTACAGGACAATTTTCCAATACTTTAAAAGGACACAAAAATAATGTGTCATCAGTCGCTTTTAGCCCTGATGGCAAAACCATTGCCAGTGCCAGTGGTGATTTTACGGTAAAACTATGGGATGTTAATACAGGTCGCTGCCTCAGTACTTTAGAAAAACACACTAATCAGGTTTGGGCAGTTGCTTTCAGCCCCAATGGGAATCTCCTTGCCAGTTCCAGTGGTGACAATACGATCATTTTATGGGATGTCAATACTCGGCAATACCTCAAAATTTTAGAGGGTCACACTTCTCAAGTATGGAGAGTTGCGTTCAGTCCAGATGGAAAACTTCTTGCTAGTGGCTGTGATGATAAGACAATTAAGCTATGGGATATTGATGCGGGGCGATGCGTTAATACTTTGGAGGGACACAAGGAGTGGATCTGGTCAGTTGTATTCAGTCCAGATGGAAAACTCCTTGCCAGTGCCAGTGGAGACCATACAGTAGGGTTATGGAAGGTTAGCACTGGAGAGAATCTTAAATTTTTGGAGGGGGAGACAGATTCAGGTCGTACTAATAACTTTGAGTGGTCAGTTGCTTTTAGCCCCAATGGTAAAATTGTTGCCAGTGGCAACCAAGATGAAAGGATTAGGCTGTGGGATGTAGAAACTGGCAAATGCTTAAAAATTTTAAGAGCTACCAGACTTTACGAGGGCATGAATATTAGGGGTATCACAGGTCTAACAGAAGCTCAGAAATCCACACTGAAAGCTTTAGGGGCACTTGATTAACTCCGAAACTAATTCCGGGTATTGTAACGATTCATTAAAATTTCATCTCATTGCCATCATTTTAGTCTTTAGGATAGGACATTAATATAATTGGCAACTATGTAAATACATGTTTATCTGCTTTTTCCTTATATTTCCGTCTATATTACCGTCGAATTTACTGTTTATTACTTTGAAATACCGCCCTCTTGTTTTAGGGAATTCACGAGTCAGAATTGAGGAGCCAGACTAACTAAAAATCATTATAGATGAATATGCTGATATCCTTAAGCTTCTTATTAGTTCTGAATTCTAACTTCTGGTTGCTGAATTATTACGAAACTTTGAAGCCTTCAATTCGTTAAAACTCTAATATTTAATTACATAAACTATATGGAACAGGTAATTATAAGAGAAATGATATCTACTGATTTGAATGCTGTAACTAGGATATATGAAGAGGTATTCAATCCTACTTACATTAGTTTCAGTGAATTGGCTGAGGGAAAAGCAGTAGGTTTTGCCCTACCATCCCCTGAAGCTGGAACTATTTTTAGAAAACAACTCATCGGTCGCCTTTACACCTCTTCATCTGGTCTGTTTGTTGCCTGTTCTGAGAATAATATTGTTGGCTTTGCCTTGGCATCACTCCACACTACTGAAGCAGGTCATATTGAATGCTGGCTAGACGATATAGGCGTAAGTCATATTTATCGTTGTCAAGGAATTGCCAAGATGCTTGCTAAACAGGTTCAGGACTGGGGTAATCAAAACGGAGCTAAATACTATCTTCTAGAGTCAGGAATACAAAATGAGACTGCTCATCGTTTGTTTGAGCAGCTTGGATTTCACCCTTTAGCCATAGTATTTTGCAAAAATAGTCTCAGTTAATAAGGTCAATCCCCTGTGAATGGCTGGAGATCATTTAATATTTACTGCAATTACTACTGCTTATTTTGCAGTAAATTTACAGTTTTTTTAATCAAAGCCTTGAGTAGCTTGGCTTTTATTATCCCCGTATGTTCTGCAAGTTGGTTTAACTGCTTGTAACTGGAGTTTAGACTAGAGTTTGGTGCTAAACGAGAGCCAGTCAATCTCTCCGTGATATAGACCAAAAGCAGTGCAGGCTTTTTCCAGTTCATCGCTCAATCGTTCGTTGCGTTCAGTGCTGGAATGATAATCCGGCTTTGCAGATTGTGATCAAGAAATTGCTGGCGAAGTTTCCGCAATGGGGAATTGCTTGTGTTGATGGCGTGTTGGTTGATTGGGAGAGGTAGGAATCACACTGTCTCAGAATAACGTGCAGCTAAAGCGATTGCTGCTTGACGGTGCTTAGGGATTTGCAAGAAAATAAGATACCAATTAAACGGGGAAAATTGTGATATCCCATTTAGGTAGAGTTTCGGAAGGTTGCCAGAAGGTTTGGTAGTGTTCTAACTCT
>NZ_JACJSF010000192.1 GCF_014698035.1 Desmonostoc muscorum FACHB-395 | reverse complement strand
ATACTCGCCGTAGTGAAGAGTCAGTACAGCTTCAGCAATTCTCCACCCCTCTGCCGCTTGCTTATCTGGTAGCCAAAGCAGGATTTATACAAGCTACTGATTTGGTAGTGGCATAATCCCACGTTTTTGATATTCCATCTTAATTAAGATACTCAAGTTATAACCTGATTTAATCAGGTATCTGGGAGTTAAATTAAGTTCTACTTGATTTAATCAAGAATAAATTTATATAATAAAGTTATAGTTTAAGTTAGAGGTTGGGTATGAAACGTCCAAACCTCGTTGTCGTACACCGAACTGAAATCACTTCTGCCTGTATCCCTCTAAGCGAAAAATTGGCAGACCACCATGCCATCCTTCAAGGATACTTAGACACACACGTAACACGTAATCATAGCAAGCGGACAATAGATTCCGAGCAGCAATTTTTGAAGGGATGGTTTGAAGGTTTCATGGTTCAGGATGATCAACATCCCGATGGCGAAAGGTCGCTGATGATTTGGGAAGCCATGACACCAGTACTTGGGCGACAACGGATTATTGAGTTCAGTAAAGGATTAATTACGTCAGAATTTAAACCACGCACAGTCAATACATATTTAGGTAAACTGCGACGGTTATTTCAATATGTACTGGATAATCCGTACATTCCAGGCAATGAAGTACAACTTATTATTACCAAATACGGTCGCATTGAGCAGCCAGTCAAAGAGTATGATTACCCTGTACATATCCTTGACCCTGAAGATGAAGGCTTTGTCCTTACAGGTAAGCAGCTGACTCAGTTCTACGATTTCATCCGGAAAGAATATATCAGTCACAATCCCAAAAAGCTTACTGCCTCACGAGATTACACGATGATTGTATTGGCAGGAGAAAGCGGTTTGCGAGCTAACGAAATTCTCAATTTAGATGCGCTCAAACCCCACCGTGACATTTTCTACGAACATAATTGCATTCAAACACGCCACGGAAAGGGAGTAAAAGGTTCCGGTAAACGCATTCGGAAAACGATTTTTACACCTCTTGCTCAAGCAACTCTGCATGTTTATGAAGAGCAAATTCGGCCCAACTTTGCTAATGCTAAATCAAATCCAGCCCTATTTCTATCGGAAAGTGGAGAGCGGATCTCATATCAAGCAATGTGGCGCTCATTGCATGTAATTGTCTGTGAAGCGAGAAAAGCAGGATTGGAATTACCTCATTCTTTAGCCTGGCATAGCTTACGTAAGTCCTTTGCCACTAACTTTATGGAACAGAATCCCGATAAAATCTGGGTGCTGATGGACATGATGGGACATAGAAATCCAAGTACTCTCCACTGCTATGTCAAACATAGTCGCTCGTACTACGACCGAGTTATCGATAGTATTGTTAAAAATTTGATACCTAATACAACTAACGCATAAGGAGAATGCTCATGCCTATCGTGTGGAACCTGAAGAAGTGGCTAGCTATTGAACGAGATATTTACCGTTCATCAGAACTTCAGGCACTACTTGCTTCTAAAGCTGGAGTTCAACTTTCCTTGCAGGCAGTTTCTGCCTTAATTAATGGAAAACCTAGTGCATTAAGAATACAAACAATTCAGGCACTTTGTAACGCTTTAGACTGTAAAGTCAGTGATTTTTTTGATGTACTTCCAGACTCACCTAAAGAACTTACAAAGCAAAGCAAAGCTTCTAATCACAAACCATCTCGGCTTTATGGAGATAAGAAGCAACCAGAAAAACAGGAGAGTATTTTCCCTGATCCGCATCAATTTCCTAACCAAGGAACAAATGGGTAATGAAAATGTCTGAACTCTACTACGTATATCTGGCTTGTTGTGCAAATGGTTCAGTTTACACTGGCCATACTAGAAATGTTGAACGTCGTATGGTTGAACATAATGCTGGACGAGGTGGACGCTACACCCGAACAAATCGTCCTTTAAAATTGCTCGGGTTCTGGATTTTCTCTAGCAAAATACAGGCCATACGTGCAGAAAGAACTATCAAAACTCTGCCCCCTGAACAGAAATTGGCTTTATTAAAAACCAAATCAGTCGATGAGTTGGAGTTGTTATGCCAATTTTCGTGAAACTAGCTTGCTGCACAATTAATTTATCTCAAATTCGGCTGATTGAATTTGAATTTGAACCTCTTATTGCCGTAATTACTTGGGCTGGCGGTGAGGAAGCTACTCTTTTGCGCGGGTGTGATGCGCTCGCTCTCATGGAAGCAATCGAACATCTCAAATATTTTATTGATACCTCAGCCTACGTAAAAGAAGAAAATTTACTCTTTGATAGCTGATGACAATTAAACGTTTGATTATTTGTGAAATCTGTGGTCGCACAAGTACTTGCCAGCTAAGACGAGACATTTGTCACTCTTGTTACAAACGAGAAACCAAATCTGTTTGCAAACATTGTGGCATGGCCAAAAATCAAGTTTCATCAACAACTGGCTTATGTCCCCGTTGTATCAAAAAGTTATCAAGACCTGTAGCAGCCTGTAGTCGCTGCTCTCAAATCAAATCTATATATGATGAAAAAAACTGGTTTTGTAAAGTTTGCAAAGATATTGTTTCTTATAGCCTCCGCAAGCAGGGTAAAGCACAATTAGGTAAAGTTGAGTGTTCTGTTTGCGGTCAACTTAGAATTTCTTGTCAACTACAACGGGATATCTGCCTGGCTTGTTCATATAAGGAGCGCAATGGAGTTAAACCGTGTACGCAATGTGGTCAATCTAAGGTAATCATCAATAAGGCTAAAAATTTATGTAAATATTGCTATCACAATGAGCTTGCTAAAAAATCATTAACAGTTTATGTGATAAATTTTAGTACGCCTTATCCATACAATAAAGCTTTATTTGATCTGCTGGTTAGTACGATTGATTGGAGTTCTGTATCACAAAAAATCAATCAACAATTTCGACGTTTTGGTCGTTTTTTACAACAGCGTTATCTTCCTAATCCGTTAACTTGGGAGGCAATTGAAGAAAATCTTCCACAATTAGAAGCAACAAACCGGGCGATACCCAAGAGTATTAGATCAAGCTTGTTGGAACTCGGGCATTTGCTAGCTGTACAAGGTAAACTTGAAAGTCGAGAAAGCTATATTCTCAGGCGCAACGCGCTACAACCACTTAACACTGCTCCCATTGGTATTCAACCATTGTTGCAACTCTACGTTAGCTGGCTTTGGGAAAAGAAAACTACACCAGCAACTGTGCGTGACCACATGGAAGTTATTGCTGCATTTTGGACATGGAGTTTTAAGTTTGCCATTTATTCTCCAGAGCAAGTCCAGCCGTCTTTTATCAGCAACTATCTGTTGACCCTCTACTGGCAATGGAAATGTTCGATATGCCAAAAAGCAGTTGATTTTGACCCACATCACCGTCAGCCACCTGAAGTTTGTCTAGGTTGTTCTTCTCTCTATTGCTTTACCCAAGCCAGTCGGTACAGTCACAATACTATTCGTCAGCACTGTAGTAAATTATTTGTTTTCTTTGAATGGGCTTTAAACAATAGGTTGACGCTGATAAACCCCGTCAAGCATAAAATTCCAGCACTACCCCCAACTATCAAACATTACCCACTAGAAATAATTCCGCAGTTGTGTGAGTATATATCTGCTCCTAATGCAGAACCATTAGAAGCTTTTGTTTTATATCTAATTATCTTTCATGCACTTTCAGTTTGGGAACTTCAACATGCTGAAATCCCGACTGTGCTTTCTTTACAAAAAAGCATTATACCTTTGAGTCTTCCAGATGCTTACTACATTATCGTACCTAGACCCAAACCTTCACGAGGCAGTCGAACCCCAGGTCGTCCTAGCACTCACTTAGACTTCCCGGAGATTGCCTCCTCTTGGCTCAAGCCCCTGTTAGAACGGGTTGAGGCTCAACGGCAACAGATGCTTAAAAATTACCATAATCGATATTTAATTCTGACTTCAAAATCAGCTCACCGTACAACACGAGCCAGCCAAGCCTTTATTCAGCAAATTATCTACCAAGCTTCTTTACGCCTTTTAGGATCTCATTGCGATTGCAATACACTCCGAAAAACTGCGGCTGTTATGTTTGCGGATCAGGGTAGTGCTGGAATTTTACGCTGGCTAGGCTGGGAGTATCAGCAAGCATTCGCCTACTCTTGGGCACAGCGAGAGATTGTTTACCCTAAGCCATTTGAAACAGCCAGCCGTTTTGAATTTTAGGCTAAGTCTCCTTATTTATATAAGGTTGGCATTGCTGAGTACAGTTTGGCCTCTGTACTCAAACTTTAGTTTGTTGTCAATTTCCAAATTGAGCGATCGCCCGACATTTTCGTTGTCGGTTAAAATACCTTCAAAGTTCTCATCTAATGAGTTAATAGCCACTTGGGTCAAAAAGACTTAAAAATATTTCACAATATCTAATGTTTTTTGAATCAGGAGCAAATGCCAAGAAGAACTTAAAACCTTAGAGAAAATGCTGGAGCCAAGTGCCGGAACTGGTCTATTGGCACAAATGGCTAAACTGCACAGTGCAAGTCTGATGCTCAACGAGCTTGCACCCGATAGAACGAAGATTCTGCGTCGGTTGTTTCCCGGCACTCCACTATTCTTAGTAAACGCAGAACAAATCAACGATTATCTGGTTGGCAAGACTCAGCCCTCAGTTGTGCTGATGAATCCACCTTTCTCCGCATCTCCCAAAATCAACAGTCGTAATCCCGACGCAACAAAAAGCCACATCAACTCGGCATTGCAAAGGCTAGCTGACGGCGGACGACTGGTAACAATCACAGCCAATTGGTTCTCTCCGGCTAACCCAACCTGGCGAGAGACTTTCCTTAAGTGGCAGGAGAAGGCGCGAGTTTTAATGTCAGTCGGAGTTAACGGCAAGGTGTACTCAAAGCATGGGACGACGATGGAAACCCGGATTACGGTAATTGATAAAGTCCCGGCTGACTCCAGCGAAATTCCTTGCATTACTGAAACTTTAAATCTGCCTGAAATACTGGCATTAATTGAGCAGTTGCCACAGCGATCTTCGTGGGAACGCTCAGATATCAAAGCTGCTGCGATGGCGTACCCGCCCGCCGTAGGCATCGCAAAAGTTGTTCAATTGCCAAAACGCTCTGTGGTAGCTCAAGCAGAAACACTTTCTTCAATTCCAGATGTGGTTATTCTGGAATACGAAGTCGTCGAATGGTCTGCTACAGAAGGACTCAAAGATACTTTATATGAAACCTATCGCCCACAACGAATCAGAATTAAGGACGCTTTACCTCATCCGTCCCTACTGTGCGAAAGTGCAGCCCTAGCACTTGTGTCACCGCCAGCACCAACTTATAAACCGCATCTTCCTAGCAACATTCTCACACAAGGCTTGTTGTCAGAGGCACAACTTGAAAGCGTCATCTATGCAGGTCAGGCGCACTGTGAATTTCTGTCTGGGTCTTATATTGTCGATGATTCGTGGGATAATGTGACTGTAGCGGCTCAAGGCGAAGAAAATGCCGTAAAATTTCGGCGTGGCTGGTTACTGGAGAATTCTGAAGTTTTCTACCCATTAAAAATCACTTTGGCTTCCTATCTACGCTAACTTTTGTAACTTAATCAAGTTTTGCTTGAGTTAAGCAAGTTTTGC
>NZ_JACJSF010000191.1 GCF_014698035.1 Desmonostoc muscorum FACHB-395 | reverse complement strand
TGTCACTGGAACGATAACTTGGCAGAAAAGGACATCTTTTGCTTCCAATTAGCTATTGGACAAATTATGGTTACAAGAAAACAATTTTAAAAATCAAAAAATTAATTCCTGCAAGATGGTTTTGTCCATCTCTAGTTTTTTGGGGCCTTTTCCAAAGCTACTCTAGATGATAGCTTCCAGAAATCTTCAATAGTATGTTCTATATGGCTCATGCATTTATGTATTCGTTTTTGAGAAATTTGATGGTTTGATAATTCTAGCCTTGATAATTCTTTCAGTTGAAAATATGCAATAATTTTTCTGTAAAATCTTGTAGTTTCTGACTCAAATACTTTAGTGTTAAAAGCGATTAATGAACCAAGAATCTTAATTAGCTCTGATTGTAATGCGATTTCTGAGTGATATAATGCATCTGATTTGATATGATATTTCTTTAAATTTCCTAACCATTCTCCACAATGATTACAATATCCAGTCCGCGAGTTAGGAGCTATGATAGGTAATTTATGATTGCAATGAGGACATTGTGTAATTAGAGGATAATGATGTTGGGGGCATACTGCAACTGGCTCAAAAGACCAAAGTAATGGTTCGTATATAGGTAATTTATTTTGATGCCAAGAGCTGTAGCATAAAGGGCACCAAGCTTTGCAATCACGAAGTAAATAAACATAAGTTATTAATTCATGCCAGTACATCATAGTTAGACAGGTTAAATCACTACGTAAAGTGAGAATTTCTAGAGATTCAACTAATTTAGATGTATACCAACCACTAAAGTTTAGTAACTTGATATGAGAACGATTTGTAAAAGTCCTACCAACAATTCCCTTACAAGATCCCGATAAGTCATCATGCCCCCAAAAAAATGGGTAGATTTTATGCTTGATTAATTTATCCGGAGTAACGCAATGAACCTCAGCTAAACGAATGAGATAACTAATTAAACTTTCACATTCAATAGCTCCAACATTAATTGGCTCTAAAAAATATAGAACACTACGTTCTGGGATATCTGGAGTATGCAAATCATAACTTCGATATAAGGTTAATTTGTCAAACTGCATTTTCGCTCCCTATTGAATCTCGTCTGGGCTTACGAATTCCCACTAATTTTTTTCGTTTTTTCGGCTCAATATCTTGAGATTTGATTTCAGATTGTGAGGTTGTTTGATGTTTGGATATAGGTGGACAGCGTAAACCTAAGTCTTGATATAACTCTTCTATCTTTCCTTCAATTTCTGCATATCTAGCTTCTCCTTCTTTAATATGTTTGAGAATATTTCGACATTGACCAACTGATAAAGCCCTTTTCTCTAAATGTTTGAGCGTAACAGTAGGAGCATCTTCATTTAGTGCTTCTCCAAGGGCATTTCTTGACCAATTTTTGAGGATACCAACACATCCTAAGCTGCGTGAATACAAATATTCCCAATGCGATAGAAAATCTGGTGGCTCTTTTGTTGGTATTTGACACTGAAAATTCCAAATTACTGAGTGCCAAATTTCTCTATCTTCTATAAATTCGGCATTGTAACGAGGCAGATGAACATAAATACTACGTCTACTTAATTGGTCGCCTATATCGTGAAGGGTCAGTAAATCATAAGTTCCAATTAATCCATGCAAAACTTGAGTAAGAGAAGCTAATGATTTAATTGCTTCAGGTACGTCTGTTAGTTTTCTTCCACTAGCTACAGCTAATAAATGATGCGCTTCATCAATAAAAAATATTTTCGGTCTTCTCTGTTTCAAAGCTTGCTCTAGTGCCCATCCTAATTCAGTCTCTAAAATTGCTGGTTTAATTATTAATTGACCATCAGAATTATGATATACGCCCGAAGTTCCATAATTTATCTTATTATCAATTAGCTCTGGTGCTTCTGCCAGTGCATATAAACAACGTTTAAGATGGTCTTTGAAATTGAATAATCCTCCTGAGAATAAACGTGCCTCAATACTAGCAACAGGAATACAACCTTTGTTAACTTCTAATAAAGATAAAGATGATTCGATGATCCATTTTTCGATGAGCAGACGTAGTTTTGTTTTACCTACTCCTGTTGGACCAACAATAAAAATAATTCGTGAATCTCCACAATTATTTATAATTGGCTTGAGAGTCTCAAAAGCAATATCCAGATAGGGATGTGCCATTGTATATGAGTCATAATAAGCCAGTCTTTCTGATACTGAAGCTGTATGATATTCAGAGGAAAATTGTTGGTTATTTACCATATATATAATACTTAATATTTCTTAAATATTTGCAGTTTCTCTTGGTTAATAGATTCTTTCTCCAGTATTATGGGATGATTATTTTGTTTAATGTCTGTATCAGCTAAGTCAATGTCTTGCAAGTTGCTGTAAGGGTTAACGTTTGGTAAACCACCATTCATTACTTGAAAGACTTCAAGTGTTTGTAAATCTCTTAAACGTTGTGCAAGTAAAGCTTCTTCTGCTTCAGTACTAGCCATAAATTCTGCTAATTGTTTGCAGCGAATTTTATCAGAACTTGCATGATTTTGTTGATGTTTCTTCAACTCCGCAGTAGCTAATTGTATTTCTTTTTCGGAACGCCCTCTAAACAAAGGATAGTATTCGCTAATACATTCTACCCAAAGTCCATGAATATAAGCATAAGCAACTCCAGCATTAAATGGGTCGTATCTAACATTAACTAAAGTTCTTTCTACCTGTGGGTCACGAAATGTGTTATGCCAATAATATTTGTTATCTATTTTTATTCCTTTACTAGGTTGAACTAAAGCTTTACCTTTTTTTGTTGTTGGCAAAGTTAGGATACGAAAATTATCATCATTAGGAATTAGACGACTTAAACGGCTGCCGAATTGGTTAATCCCTCTTGTAAAAACTTCATGGGGGCTTTGCCCAAGCAATGCTGGATGCTCAGTTGTGTCATAAATAGCATAAGCCCACTCTGTTAGATACATATATAGCAATCCTAAAGTCCAAACTGAGAGATTTTTAGGATTGACAGATTTAGTCATTAATCTGACTTTTTTAGTGATTTGGGTATTACCTGCCAGATTATACAAAAACTGGGTATTGGTTGTTCCAAATAACCTCTCACAAACGCTACTAAATCGAGGTTTTGCTGGTGGTCGTCTTTTGAGAGTACATTCAAATATTGCTAATAATGTTTCAAAGTAAGTGCTATAAAATTCCTTACCGTTATCAGTAACAATTATTTGAGGTAATCTTGAATGGCGTTGAACACAAATTCTTAACACCATCATACAAGAACGATAAGATGGCGGGTCATAACTGATATAAATAGCTAAAATTCTTCTGCTAAACGCATCCATTAATAAAGTTAGCCAAGGTCTTCCTAAAACTTTTCCTGTTTGAGAACATCTCAGTTCAATATCTAATTCTGTATGGTCAATATGAGCAATATGAAAGGGAAAATCACCATGTCGAGGTGTGGATAATTCTAGTTCCCAGTAAAATGCTTCCATTTCATACGCCGCACGATGACCTGAGCGTTTTTCTACTTGGGAATGTTTGGGGTATTTTTTAATCTCGTTTATGAAGGTTTTATAGCTAGGAATTTGGTCATCGCCAATCCCAGCTTTTGAACAATGGTGAACAAATGAAGCGTAAACAGCTTGTTTAGTTTTTTGCTTTTTGCTCTCATATTCTTCAGTAATAAATTTTGATAAAATTTCTATAATATGTTGAGGTAGCTTTCGATTATGATTGCCTTTACGGTGATTTAAGGATATTAGCCCAAGATAGCCATAACCGTACTTCTCTTGTGCTTGGTAATAATTATGAAGCCAACGTCTTAATGTCCGTTCTTTTGGTCTAGCAGTTGTGATTGATTGCTCATCTAAATAAGGTTTTAATAGACTGAAACGACGGTTGGCATTAATTAAATCTTCCGTTGAAGCCTGTTTTAATATTTCCATCGCTTGTTCATAGATAAGCGATTGATTTTTCAGGTGATTTATCTGGATTTTTCCGGTATTAACTAAAACAAAAAAATCAGATAGCTTCAATTCAATTGTCTCAAATTCTTTGGCGCTAAGTAATAAATAATCTTGACCAACTAAAATAATATTTAAACAAACTCCATCATAAAATACTGACGTACCTGGAATTATATTAACAATAGGCGTAATCATTTGGTCTGAATTTTCCGTGCAAATAATCGCCTTCAAAGCATTCTCTACCACACGAGATTGAAACACCTGAGATTTATCAGCTTCTACTAAAAGGTATGCAGTTAAATCTACATAGATTTTTTCTGTGGCTATTAGACTATAGATATGATCGGCATTAACTCCTTTATAATCTAATAACTTGGCGATAGAAATTCCCGGGTGTGCTTCTACTAATGACGCAACTATGTTGTAGTTATCATCGAGTTTTAATGACAAATCACTTTTATAGTAATCTTCTAAAAACTCTAAATTACGTTGTAACGTCCAATTAATTTTGGCATCAGACCAAAGTTGGAAATCAAAACCGAACTGTTGGGCATAATAAAAACCTGGTGGTGATTGCCATTTATTATTACCAAGTTGATAGCGGTGAGGGCTTTTTTGTGCTAATTTTTCTAATTCACTTTCGGTTTTACACTCTACCCAAGCTGCACTATGAGACCTAATAACAAAAAAATCTGGAGTAATTATTACGCCTAAATTACGCCCTGATGCTGAAGTATATTGAATTTTAAAAGGAGGTGGTTGGTCGTAATATTCTAAAACATCTTCTGCATGTTCCAACTGATAGATAAAAGGCAGTTCGACCTTATGAGATTCAAATTGGATTGTTACACCCATCTTACGGGAAGGATAACGTCCCGAAACGTTTTTACATCGACTTCCTACGCTACGAGATGGCTGTGCGTTGCGAATTTTTTCAATCTCAATAATCGCTTGATTTGAAAGGCTTTGGTTTACGCACCATTGGTTGAATTCTTCTTGTGTCATCATGGTTGCACCCCATCATTACACAACACAAATATTCTTTGGCTTGACAGACTCTAGTATCTTTTATATATCTATAGTGATGTAAATATGATGTAAATTATCTAAATTTAACCTTACTCTGAAACTTATAGAGCATTTAGTTTATACATACTGGTAGCATTTAGAGTGAGCAAAAGAATTAACGTTACATTGCCGGATAGTGTCTTAGAAGATTTAGAAGTATGGGCTGCGTCTCAAGGTCGTCCTACAGCTAACCTTGCTGCTTTTTTGATTGAAATGTCGATTAAATTGGCCAAAAATAGTGGTGAATTTCCCAATAATTCTTCAGTTATAACTAGTAAGCCTCAGTCATAAATTAGACAATTAATTTTTGTTAAAGTTGCCCCATTATTTTGTTGATAATCTATTCTTAACCTTCATACTTAAAGCATTACTTGTTTGACGATTGTCATTGAAGTAGGCACTACGTAAAATTGTTCGACTCTAATTGCTGAAAGTCTTGATATATCTTGTTTTTATGCCAAACTATTATTCAGCATGAAAAGCTACATAAGTATTACTTAACTAAGAAAGAATATCTGCACTTACGGCACGGTTTATGATTCCATTCTGCGTAATAGGACAAGTTATGCTTCCGTTAGTTTGGACTTGCTGACAATTAATTAACGCAACAATAAGGTTTCAGACCCTAAAATCCTCGCTTATGCTTCCAGACCCTGACAACTTTTGGGTCTGGTTACA
>NZ_JACJSF010000190.1 GCF_014698035.1 Desmonostoc muscorum FACHB-395 | reverse complement strand
CTTGTTGTTTCATGTACATCTTTAATCATGGCATCAGAAACAAAAGTAGGATGCGGTTTCAGGTGCAGGTAAACTTGATTAACTAAGTTACTACTTAATAAGAAATCCACTAAGCATAAGTCACAGACAAGTTCAAAACCAGCATTGTCTAAAACAAAATCAACGCGACCTACTTTAGAAATAGTTAACAATTTACTAATTTGGGAGGCATCATTTACTAAAATGTGAGCTAGTTGATTTTGAATATCAAAACGGCTCCGATCGTCCTCGAATGCTGACCACAAACTCAAGTCAACTCGATTTCCCCACAAAGCGAAATATAAGAGTGTGATTAAAGCTTTTTGGCTTGCTTGGACATCAATTTCAGAATCTTCCAGCCATTTATTCACCTGAGTAGATAGAAGAGTAGTTGAGTCAAGAGACGCTTCTAAACCCTGAGATTTTTGCAATTGGAATGGATCAACACCCTGCCATATACCAGGGCGAAAGTAATCAGTAATTTCTAAAATTAATCGATAAAAATAAGTTTCTGCAAAAAACCAGGGAACGTCTATCCAACGCTGACCCTTGCAAGCTCCTAGATATGTATCCCAAGCTGAAAAATCTACACCAGTATCATTCGTCAGAGGTTGCAAATATCCTGTCGGCAGTTCTGTAGCAAGCCTTTCTAATCTTGTATTAATTTCTGAAGAAAAATTATTTTCAACGATAACTCGACGGGCAATTGCAGGCATTCTTTGAGTGACCGTCAACTCAGTAAAAGAACCGACTTCTGAAGCAAACAGTGACGGTGGTAGTGATAATTTTGGGGCTTTATATAACTTGACCACAAAATTCTATTGCCCTCTCTGAAAAATTTATTGTGTGCTTTGACATTTACTCATCTTAGTAGTCACCCTTTAAGTTTAATTTGAAACTGGAAATAATGCCGTATCACTTACCTACGGCACGTTGGGGTGGCTGATGGTGAGCATTACACAGAACGCATACCTGGGCTCGGATTTCTCACGCATAGTGTAGGTAGAGGGAGAAGAGGAGTGTGGGGACAAAAAGGAAAAATTGAATAACTGCATATCAACAAATGCTGCATTGCCTCCCCATCCTCCAACACCTCCCACACCCATTGGGTTAAGTTTGCAGACGAGTGTAGGTCTGTGGTGTGCGATTGGTCGATGGGGGTATAAGCAATTTTGAGTTAAAATTGTTCGTCTAATTCGCTAAGTACATCTGCTAAATCTCTTGCTCCATGAAATACCCGAAGAATCTCAATAGTAGTATCCTCAATCCGATAAAAAATTAGATAATCCTGAAAGTCTTTGATGCGCCATTGTCGGATTTCACCTAATCTCGATACTACCAACTGAGTTACCTTTCCTATCCCAGGAGTCTTTACTAACTGAGCAAATGTTGCTTCGGCAGCACTTAAGAATTTAACTGCTACATCTGTATTCCCATTGACTAATATGTAATTTGCCAGATGTCGCAAATCTTGCGTTGCCCGGTCTTTGACAATTAATCGATAGCTCATCTATCGTTTTGGTTGCCCATGCTGTTCTGACCTAAAACGGTAGAACGCAGGTTTTGCCAATATTCTGGTGTTACTTCCTCCCCTTCTCCATCAATACCTTCTTTCAAAAGTGTTTCTAACTTCGCTTGTGCCTTGCGTTTTTGGTCTTGTTGTACTAATGAAAGAAAATATTCGCCAATGCTACTGTAAGCACCAGCCATTACTTGTGCCTCCACATAAACGCGCACCTCATCAGGTATGTCAATACTGATATTCATTGGCGTTCCTGTATAACTACTTTCATTATTTTAGCTGACAGTTTTCATCCGACATCAGATTATAGCCAATTCCTTCTAATATTAGATGGGTTAGCTCAAAGTCGTTTGAATTTTTTGTGGAGAAATCTCAATGACCATTTCAATCTACCAAGCTTTAATACCCGTGTCTATTCGCACACTGAATAACCTTATAAACATTCTTGAAAAAGGAGCTGCTTATGCAAAAACTAAAAAACAGGTGAAAAACCTCATCCTTATCAAGAAGGCAGTTTTTCTTATTATGGCTCTGTTAACTTGAGTGCCTACGCCAGTAACATTTCTGTTCAAGCCAGTAATAGCTTCAGCGTTACATGGGTTGGTACACTCAAGCCGAGATAGGCTTGACTTTGAAATAACAGCAACCGCAAGGAATAAAATCGGACAAGTGAGATGACATCAGATGAAATGCTCAAACGAAAGGTATTAAACAAGGTAACTCGGCGGCTGATTCCCTTGTTATTTGTGCTTTATATCATTGCTTATTTGGATCGGGTTAATGTCGGTTTTGCCGCCTTGCAAATGAATCACGATTTGGGCTTTAGTTCCACAATCTATGGTTTCGGCTCAGGGATTTTCTTCCTGGGCTACTTTTTGTTTGAAATTCCTAGCAACCTTATCCTAGAAAGAATTGGTGCTAGGGTTTGGATTGCCCGAATTGTCATAACTTGGGGCGTAATTGCCGCAAGTATGATGTTTGTTAAAAGCCCTTTGAGCTTTTACTTATTACGTTTTTTATTAGGAATTGCCGAAGCTGGCTTTTTTCCTGGGATTATTCTTTACCTCACTTATTGGTTCCCAGCAATTCAACGCGCTAAAACCGTAGCTTTATTTATGACAGCAACTGCTATAGCTGGGGTTGTGGGAGCGCCCCTTTCTGGTCTGCTGCTGACTCTACATGGATTTATGGGATTAGCCGGTTGGCAGTGGTTATTTCTAGTAGAGGGTTTACCCGCCATCTTTATGGGTTTTGTAGTGCTGAGTTATCTCTGCGAACGTCCAGAGCAAGCTCAATGGTTGGAAGTAGAGGAGCTTTCCTGGCTCCAGGAGAGATTACGCCTAGAAAACGAACACAAAACTCGGCACAAGAGTTACACTTTACTCCAATCTCTTGTCAATCCTAAAGTTTGGTTACTGAGCCTGATTTACTTCACGCTTGTAATTGGTCTTTATGGTATTAGTTTTTGGCTGCCACAAATTATTAAAGGTTTTTCTGGATTAAGTGACCTATGGGTGGCATTTCTTTCAGTTATTCCGTATCTTGTAGGTGCGATTGGAATGGTTTTTGTTGGTAGCCACTCAGACCAGACTGGAGAACGTCGCGCTCATGTTGCTATCCCAGCTTTTATTGGCGCATTCGGTCTAATTTTGAGTGCTTACTTTCATCACCCTGTGACTGCGCTAGCGTCCCTTTCGTTGGCAGCATTGGGTATTTGGGGAGCTTTAGGTCCATTTTGGGCTTTACCCACTGCTTTTTTAAGTGGTACAGCAGCAGCTGGTTCCTTAGCGTTAATTAACTCTGTAGGCAATTTAGGAGGATTTGTTGCTCCCTACGTTATCGGCTTAGTTAAAGATGCCACTAATAGTTTTACCGGAGGGCTGCAAGTAATGGCGGCAGCACTGCTAGTTGGTGGAATTCTCGCTCTGATAGTGCGTCATGACTCTTCTCTAGAAAGACTCGATACTATCTCTACCAGGAGCGAATGGCACGCTTGAAAAGGAAAAGGGAAAATCGTTGAGACAGCTCTTGTGCAGTGTTTCGACTACGCTCAACAACCGGAGCAAAGGAGCAGGGAAGAATTCAATGTGCCTTGTTTTTATCCCCTCTGCCCCTCTGCTCCCCTGCACAAGGTTTTGAGAGATGTGGTGAGAAATCTGAGTAATCTGTCTCTCGTCAGTAAAGTTGTTGGCGTAGCTGATGGTGAGCTAATAAAGAACAGATTGGGCACTACTAAGTCGCTCTACTTCCAGTGTATTTCTGGAAAATAGATTGTGCCGTATGTAGTCTAAGAGGATGTTTGAAAAGGGTCGGATTAAGCCTCAAGTGCGACTCAGAGGTGCAATGTCAAATCCCAAAACTGATTTCTTCGTAGCAGTTTCTCGGTAGCCAGGGTAGTGAAACACACGCTGGAGGACTTTTCAAACATCCTCTAAGATAAATATCAATTGAATATTCAAAGGTAAAGTAAAGTAATGCTCAATATAGATTTAGAACAACTTCTTTACACGGTACAAATAGATTTCCAAACAGAGATTACTAAGATTGTTGAACAAGTTTTTAGCAACACTGAGTTTCAGTTATCTGCTCGAAAAATCGGTAAGGTTCATGCAGCTTTAGTTGTACCGCAAATGTATTTGAAATCATTAAATAAAGACTCTCAAAATATTTTTGACACTAATTTAGCTATTACTTTTAAGAGTAAAAACCGCGCTGTCGGAAATTTTTAAGTAAATTATTTACCTAAAATAAATATCTTAACTATATCTGGGTATTACAAAGATGGCACCGCTTATCTGTGTTATTCTCCAGCGATGAATCCCGATTGGTACAATGGCAAAGGTTATAAAATAGCTCGTCCTGATTGTATTGGAGAAAAGTTTGAGTTGTTAGCGAACAAGTTTTATCCATTTTTTGAAGAATGTTTTGCAGTTTAATTCTAATTAAACCCATTGTCAGGATGGCTATAGAGCGACAGATTGTTGTCACAAATCTAAATCCTTCTGCATTGCATATTCTTGCACATTTATACAACTTTATGCCAACAACCATAAAAGTTAGACTTTTTTACAGTCAAGCTTACAAGCAAGAAGAACTTAATTGATAATTTGTCGTTACAGTCAAATAATCTGTTGCTCTATACAAACTTTTATTTTCATGTCAAAACAGCGTATGACATTCTTAGGCATTTTTCATATTATTCTTCAATCTTCCTCACCTTTATATTCCTCTTCATCCTCCTCATATTCATAATCAGCATAGTCTTTCCCGTGTTTTTCGTACCACAGGCGTTCTTCCTCTTGAGCCGCCTCTCGCTGTATCCTTTTCCGTTCTGCCATCTCTGCTTCTAAACGTTCTTGCTCTAATTTCTGCTTCTCAAACCTTTCTCTTAAGAGCCTTTCTCGCTCTTGGGTTTCTTGCTCTACCCTCTCCCTCTCAAGTCTGATTAATCGCTGCTCAACTCGTCCACAGTAAAAATCTAATGCCTTACCCGTCGCCACTCCAGTAACTGTGCCACCCGCTAGGAAGATGAGTCCGGTATTAAGCCTTCAATCGGGCCACCACTCCATTGCAAACTTTTTTGATTTAACCATACCAAAACAATTCGCAATTCGCAATTCGCAATTAAACATTAGGCATAAATTCGCTTGCTCTGAATATTAATATTAACTGTTCTGTTTTTCCTAATTGAAATTAGGAGCTTGTATCCAAAATGAATAAATTTCCAATTTCTTCCATAATTGCGAACTGCGAATTGCGAATTGCGAATTGCTAATATGATCTGGATATCTGAACGGATCTAATGCCATGTTAATGATCAATGGCACAAATATCAGCAGACAGAGCAAAAAGCCAATGAATAAGCCAGCAACACTTATCAGGCTCCAGTAGCGACCGAGATAACCGAGGCGGAATTCCAATATCCACTCTTGTACGGGAAGCATTGTAATGTAAAACGCGATTCCTGCACTGACGTAATCGAGCATTGGCAGTTGTTTTACCTTTATATTTAGCGTATTTGGCATAACCGTGCCAAAACGGACAAAAAAGATACTAACTTACAGCACTTTGCGCGACTAATTGGTACAGTAGCAACAGTGGGCAAAATAATTCCTTAATTGTCTACTAGAGCATAGCATTATACCAATGCTGAGGAGCTTTTCTAC
>NZ_JACJSF010000019.1 GCF_014698035.1 Desmonostoc muscorum FACHB-395 | reverse complement strand
ACGCGTTACTCACCCGTCCGCCACTGTGTCCGAAGACACCGTTCGACTTGCATGTGTTAAGCATACCGCCAGCGTTCATCCTGAGCCAGGATCAAACTCTCCGTTTTGTTGTGTTTCGAGTTTGTGTATCCGAAAAAAATATTTTTCGGAATCCTAGTTACTAATTTTGGTTATTATCTTTTTGGGGTTTCCAAAAAGTAAAATCCTTTGACGAGGATTGGTTTTTCTTTAAGCTTTCAAAGTATTACGTTTTTCAGGTTCAGTGGTGGTTGGCTTCTCTCGCCTTTCCACTTAACTAGAGTAACTAGTCATCCCCTGGTTTGTCAAGGGGTAAATTTATTTTTTTTTATAAAAGGGCAAATCTCTTGGCTGGCATTACTTTCAAGTGAATGACTTAAGCAATATAGGCAAGGCATAGACGCAGTAGCTGAACTTTATATAGCTAGTTAGTTTTTCTAAATTGGCTCTGATGCAAGCTAAGGATTATAGTAATCATTATCGAAAAAGATAGGAGGCAGTCTTGCTGGAGGGATTTATCCTAAATCCAAATGCCTGAACTAACTATATATAAGAATATAAAAGCATAGTTGTTCCAGAGCCTCCGGTTAAAGGCTCCCATCTTATGACTAGATGCCTACCCCACAAGATTCGTTACAGTGAGTCTAGCGCTGTAGACGGATTTCACAATTTATAATAAGTTTTTGAGAAAAAGCTAAAAACTAGACTAGGCAATAAATACAGATGATCCGACCGCGTAAGGTCTTTGCTCAACATTGGCTCAAAAGTGAAAAGGCGCTCGACGCAATTATAAAAGCAGCGGAGTGTACAGAAAGCGATCGCTCCGTCAAAGGCGATCGCATCCTGGAAATTGGGCCTGGAACTGGTATTCTAACTCGTCGTTTATTACCCTTAGTGCAGTCTCTGATTGCAGTTGAGATAGACCGCGACTTATGCCATCTGTTGTCAAAGCAACTGGGTAAGACTGAAAATTTTTTATTGCTGCAAGGCGATTTTCTCACCCTGGATTTACCATCTTATTTGGTAGCCTTTCCCAATTTCCAAAAGCCAAACAAAGTAGTAGCCAATATTCCCTACAACATTACAGGGCCAATCATTGAGAAACTACTGGGTACGATCGCAAATCCCAACCCCGAACCATTTGACTCTATAGTATTGCTGGTACAAAAAGAGGTGGCAGAAAGGTTGTATGCTAAACCAGGGTCAAAAACCTTTGGGGCGTTGACCGTGCGGGTACAGTATTTGGCTGAGTGTGAGTTAATCTGCACAGTCCCAGCCTCTGCATTCCATCCAGCGCCAAAAGTTGATTCAGCAGTGGTAAGATTACGTCCCCGAAAAATAGAAATACCAGCGCTTAATCCCCGACAGTTAGAGACTTTCTTGAAGTTGGGGTTTGGTGCCAAGCGCAAAATGTTACGAAATAATTTGCAATCTGTTATAGAACGCGATCGCCTGAGCCACTTACTGGAACAATTAAAAATAAATCCCCAAGCCAGAGCCGAAGATATCAGCGTTCAGCAATGGGTAATCCTAGCAAATGAACTGGCAGTAGAGAGTGGGGAGCAGGGAGTAGGAAATAGATGACAAGATAAAATGGATTTTTTCCCATTCCCCAATTCCGCATTGCCCATTGCCCATTCCCCATTCTTATAAAATGCGTTCCTACAGCTTAATTGCGCCTGCTAAAATCAACTTGTATCTGGAAATCATTGGCGATCGCCCCGATGGTTATCATGAGTTAGCCATGATACTTCAAAGTATCGGACTTTCAGATCAAATTGATGTGCGTTCCATCAGCACTGACAGCATTCGTGTTCACTGCAACCACCCACAAGTACCGACAGATAAAACTAATCTGGCATACCGGGCAGCAGAATTAATGGTCAGGCAATTTCCCGAAGCCTTTGCTAAATATGGCGGTGTAGAGATTACCGTCAATAAGCAGATTCCTGTAGCGGCTGGGTTGGCTGGGGGCTCGACGAATGCAGCAGCTGTGTTAGTGGGTATAGATTTACTGTGGAAGTTGGGATTAACTCAGTCTGAATTAGAAGAGTTAGGAGGTACACTCGGTTCTGATGTCCCATTTTGTGTAGCGGGTGGAACTGCGATCGCAACAGGTAGGGGTGAGCAACTTTCTCCCCTGCCGAGTTTAGATAACATATATATACTATTGGGGAAATACCGCAGTCTGGAAGTTTCCACACCTTGGGCATACAAAACCTATCGCCAGCAGTTTGGTCATTCTTATATTAGAGATACCGATAATTTGGCAGCGCGTGCTAGTGCAGTTCATTCAGGAGCAATAGTAAAAGCTATCTTGCATAAAGATACGAGGGAAATTGCCCAAAAATTGCACAATGATTTAGAGCGTGTGGTATTGCCAGCCTATCCCCAAGTTTTGCAGTTGCGAGAAGTGTTTGCAAATCAGGAAGGCGTTTTAGGAACAATGATGTCTGGTTCTGGCCCAACAGTATTTGCTCTTTTTGAGTCTCAACAGCAGGCAGAACTAGTTTTGCAGCAAGTAAGGGAAGCAATTATTGATGAGGACTTAGAATTGTTTGTAACTCGGACAATTACGCATGGTATTAAAGTGGCATCATCTGTTTAAATAATTCTTTTTCCTTAATTAAGGATAATGTCCCAACTAAAAATCTGAAATCCAAAATCCTATGAGTGACCAAAATTTAACGCCACAAACGGATACTAAAATGTCGGCAGCAGCAAGTCCGTTACGCTGTTTAACTGGGGCAGTAATTTCTGGAGGAATGGGATATGCAATGTATTCGCTGATGATTGCGATCGCTACAAATTTTGCTGCTAAACCCCTCCATTCAATTAATCCATTAGTAATTAAAATTTCCTCTGCTGTTCGGACTCTGGTTGTTGGTGTAGTTGCTTTAGGAAGCGGAATATTTGGTATAGTAGCAATTGGTTTGTTGGCTCTGGGAGTGCAATTATTAATGCAGCAGTTGAGCAAGCAAAAAAGTAGTGAAAACTAGTAATTTGCTTTTAATCAGCAACCTAAAGGTACAAGTTTTTCTAATGCACCATGATTTTTGATCAATTGTAGCTTCGCGTTTCTAGAAGACTGAAAAAGTTGTTGCTGTTTTCTCCAAGTTTTGGGAGAAAGCCCGTGGTGTTGACGAAACTGACGAGAGAAATGACATGTATTTTGATAGCCCAGTGCAATAGCAATCTGGTCGATTGTCTGATTAGTATCTCTGAGTAAAGGACGTGCTGCTGCCATTCGACGCTTAACAATCCAAGCATTTACAGTTTCTCCTGTTTGTTTGGCTACTCGGTTAGTCAAGTAAGCAGGCGAATAACCAACTGCAAGAGCCACATCAGACAAAGTAATTCCTTGGCGATAATTAGCTTCAATAAAGTCGAAAACTGCTTTCAGTTGGGGAACAGATGGAAAAATGGACTCAGAGTTGAACGATGAAGGTGGTGATTGAGCGGCTTGATGAGAGTTAGTAGCGTACCAATACCTCAAAAAAGCTTGCTTTTCTAATCGGACAGCGATCGCTCTGAGCAAATCTTCTATACTAGAGGGTTTAGTCAGATAATCATCCGCTCCCAACTCCATACCTTTGCGAACATCTGTTTGAGTATTACTCCCAGTCAAAAAAATGAAAGGAATAATTGCTGTGTAAGGATCTTGGCGCAACCTAGCCAAAACAGTGTAGCCATCCATATCTGGCATTTGAATATCGCAAATCACTAAGTCAGGTAAATGCTCTTGTGCTTTCTGGATACCAGCTACTCCATCTTCAGCACCTATGGTGTCAAAACCTTGAGCCTCAAGAACCTCTAAGAAGAGATTGCGAGTAACAGCATCATCTTCAATTACAAGAATTTTTTTCGACGATTCGTATCTCATTTTTCCATCACTAGGATTTTTGTGGCAGGGAATGATGACCAAATTCTATGCCGAGTCATTTGTCAAAAAAGTTATGTGTGTTGAGTTGAAAATGATTATTAATTAACAACTCAGAACACTACCATTAGGAAACCAGCAAATCTCTAATTCTGGCTGTAGCACCAATGAAGAGTTAGATTAAACTAACGTAATAAAGGCCAGAATCAATATCCCTAGTCACTCGGTTAAATAAGTCAGTGCTATAGCCATTGATGAGTTGCTAATCATAAATTTCTAAAATCATCATGGTGCTATTGGCTATTTATAAATAAATGGAATTCAAAAGAATCAGAAGTTATTTAGTGGTTTTAAAGATAATTTTAACAATAAAAAGAGAGATTTTTATATTGGTAATATAAAGATATTATTGTTAGATACATAAGTAAGCACTATCTTAGTATTCATTCAATATTAGAAGAGTAAAATAGTGTTTATTCTTACTGACCGATAATTATTTTTTATAAATTAAAACCAGATATATAAGACTTGATATAGTCAAAATTACAATATCGAAAAATTACCTTTTTTATCCTTTTGACTATATTAATAAAATTAAGGGCAATATCTGATGTTTATGCTTTAACCTGATTCACATAGATATACATAACTGACTTAAACCCATTAAATATAACAATAATGCAGTTTTTAGCCATCTTCAGCAATTTATCTCTGAGAAAGATTTTGATCATCTCTTTCAAAGTTATATCCAAAAATGCGATAAATAATATGCTGCAAAACTCTATGATAATTTTGATTTTAGCTAATCATTTATAACTGTTATGCAATCAAGATAAGAACCATAAGTCAAAAACTTTAGCGCATAATAAAATAATTTTGTCAATTCTAATTTAGATATATTTGTTCTAAGATTTATAGTTTTAATAAGTAAATTATTGCTCATTAATTTAACTGACCCTAAATTTGCTCACTTAGGTATCTAATAACATGATTGGACAGCTTGTCATCTGTCACAAGGAGTAAATTATTTTTATCGCTCATGCACTTATAGCTTACAAATATTCCAAAAGAAATAGGAAATATTAAGCAAGGATGTATTGATAAATACAATTTATGATTTTTTTTGGTACTTATATCTTCTGAAAGGTCTAATTAGAGGACATTGCAAGAGAAGTTCAATAAAATCACATCTCTTTACTACATATATAAAACTTAATAAATTCTATATCCCCTTTCCAAAGTCTAAGTTGGTTTGACGCTAATGAAAATAAATAAGATTTCAAAAGCGAAAAAATAGACATATCTATCAAAAAATCGTTCATATACTCCTTTGCTAAAGATTGAGTAAGCTTAACGAAGAAGCAGCTTCTGCAATACGGTTTATCTGTAAGAGCGGGTTTAACAAGATATTTTATGATCCTGGTTAATCCCGCCCCTACTTTCAATATAAAGTTGTAATAGTTATTAACTTTATTTAAGTTAACTTAAGCATTATTTTGTAATCTTGTTATTTCAGATATGGACAATGCTCTTGAAGAAATTGTAGCAAATGATGTGATTCGTGGAGTCAAATATTAAACATTTATAATAGTTAATTATTTTTAGAATAAGTCCGGCTGGTATTTATTGTAATAGATGTGCAGGCATCAAAGCTAGATGATTGCTGGATTGGAGAAAGGAAAAAGAAGATAAATGTTGCCAAATACAAAACAGTTTTTATTTATATACACGAGCGTATTTTATGACTCAAAATCTCACTGATTATCAAACAGAAACGGTTAAAAAAATCAACAATGAACAAATTGAGCAAATTCTCAAAGCGATTATTGCTGGGAAATATTCCTGGGCATGTGTTTTAATTCTGCGGTTTGCTGGGTACAATCCCATAGACTATATACCTTACCGCACCTACATTCGACTACTCAAAAATAACTACTTAGTTGAAAGTTCAAAACAAAATATAACTGATAATAAGGCTGTAGAAGCGTTAAGTCTAAAATCGACCTGGCTTCATCTTTGAAAAAGAAAATAATCAAGATAGAACGATTACTATAAATGAATGTCAGAAATTGAGGCTATTTCAAGGAAATTGACCACAAAGTTCCACGAGGCAAGGATGAAGACTAAAAACTTTAAATGTCCGGTTATTTACAGATATCTATTTGTTAAAGGCATTTCCACAAAGGCCAATTAAGAAGAATATCTGTTAGATAGCCTGAAATTTTATAATTCATACTTTTTTGGTCACGCCATCCTTAGCAATTATGACTTACCCAGTTACTACCCCTAATAGTTATTTGCAACCTACTCTGAAAGAGATTATATGGCAGAAAAAGCATGAAGTTGCACAAATCCAGCAAGAGATGTCTTTGGCTTCTTTGCAACGCCAGTTAGCTGCTGCGCCGACTGTGCGAGATTTTATCTCTGCTTTGCAACAGAGTCATTACCGACCTTGTATCATTGCAGAGGTGAAAAAAGCATCCCTAATTCATGGAATTATTAAACCAGACTTGGACTCAGTAGCGATCGCTAAAGCTTATGAACGTGGTGGCGCAACTTGTATCTCTGTCTTCACCGATCAGAAGTTCTTTTATGGCAGCTTTGAAAATTTACGCACTATTCGCTACCGGGTAAAATTGCCTCTACTGTGCAAAGAATTCATTTTAGATCCCTGCCAAATTTATTTAGCACGGGCAGCAGGCGCAGATGCGGTGCTATTGATTGCGGCAATTCTCTCAGATAAGGAACTTCAAAACTTTTTGCGAGTGATTCACTATTTGGGAATGAATGCTTTGATAGAAGTCCATACCTTAGCAGAACTAGATCGGGTGCTAAAGCTTGATGATGTACGCCTAATAGGAATTAACAACCAAAGTCTAGAAGATTTTAGCGTCAATATTGACACAACTGAGCAACTACTAGAAGCTAGGCGATCGCAACTACAAAGCTTGGGTATTATCGTTGTTAGTGAGTCTGGCTTGTATACATCGGCTGATTTATCCCTTGTAGCTGAAGCTGGTACACATGCCGTTATACTTGGCGAATCTCTAGTTAAACAAGAAGATATACAACAGAGTGTGCGTAATCTGCTCAAACCTACAGCTATTTTCAGATAAATAGACCAAATTCTATATATCTTTCTTTGCCGCATTCTTGCTTCTCTAGTCAAGCTTTTTGGGATTAGCGTAGACGCAAAGAGGCTTATCATCAAACATCGCTCATTGAAAAGCGGATGTTGTAATTTTGGTGTATAGTGTAACCCTCGACTTTAACAGATTTGGGGTTGACACTTTATAGACTGGCTGAAAATTCATAAATTTATACGGAATTAATACCAGCAACACTGAAATTGATAGCAACAACATCACTTATGAGCAAAATTATGAACATAACTAAAAGATATTTTTTACCCCTGATTTTTGTGACAATGGTTGTCAGCCTCAGCAGTTGTAGTTCTAACCCCACCGCTCGTAATATTGACAGCCCAAAGCCAGACCCTATAACAACACCAACCAATAGCGCATCTTCTCAGACTTCTAGCCAAATTCCTAGCGTAGCTCAGTTGAGAGAAAAATCTCCTAATCAAGAATCTCCTAAAGAAAATACGCCTTCCTCATCAATTCCTAAAGCTGTCACTAGCAAAACTACTAACGTCACGCTATACACAAGTGATAGCCAGTGTCAAGATTTCATTTCTGAAAAGGTTTCAGTACCAGCCGAAGAACCAGTTGCAAATGTAGTAAGTAAGATATTAGAAAAA
Source organism: Desmonostoc muscorum FACHB-395 (assembly GCF_014698035.1). Taxonomy (GTDB): domain Bacteria; phylum Cyanobacteriota; class Cyanobacteriia; order Cyanobacteriales; family Nostocaceae; genus Nostoc; species Nostoc muscorum_A. The sequence continues at coordinate 109,848 of NZ_JACJSF010000019.1, read as the reverse complement.
CGAGATACAAGCGACTTTAGCTTGTCTGGATATCGTGTCAACATCAAAAATGGCGTTGCTACAGTTGATCTGCGAATATCTCCTGAGTCAAAGCGGCAAATAGCTTCTCTTTCTAGTTGTGAACAGTTTGCTCTGTTTGGCAGTCTCCGCAAAACCTTAATGAGTAATAGCCAATGGAATATTAAAAAGGTTCGCTTCACTGAGCGAGGTGAGGAGATTGTTCTTTAGCTAAAGAAGCTAAAAAGATTTTTAATCTAAACAGCCACAGGACTTATACATCAGCAGTTGCGAAAACAGTATATGTTTTAGCTAATTAGAAAACATCTGTAAATAGTGGTATAATTTACCTTAGCTTTAAGTTCATGGCAGCAATTCGCGGGCGTAATTCAGTGGTAGAATGTCATCTTCCCATGGTGAACGTCGTGGGTTCGAGTCCCATCGCCCGCTTTAAAATTTAGAATCTAAGCTACCAATATGATTGTTTATGTTGGTATGGTTGCTTTTGAATTTGTGGAACCAGACTTCACTCGGCTTCTAGAGTGTGCGATCGTTATTACTACACTGCAAATACTACAGGTTGTCGATAAAGCGATGAAATTCAATAGACTAATATTTCTATTGGGAATTGTTAGATACAGGGAGCAAAAACGTCTAGACGCTCGCTAATAGATGACGGCTAATGGTAAAAAACAATTAGCGATTCGCAATTAGCACTATGGCAAATTTTCTCCAACCGCCAAGATTACGCATTGGTGAAGACACTGAAGAAGAACGACGCGCCACTTGGCTAGAACTTTTTTATGATTTGGTTTTTGTAGTTGCAGTTTCTCAACTCGCCCACAATCTCAACGAGGATGTTTCTCTATCAGGATTATTTGGGTTTGTAGTTCTATTTATACCGGTTTGGTGGTCATGGATTGGTACCACATTCTACGCCAACCGTTTTGATAGCGATGATGTAGGACATCGACTGCTGATTGGTATACAAATGCTCACAGCAGCAGCAATGGCTATTAATATCCACCACGGTTTGGGTGAGAGTTCCCCTGGTTTTGCCATTTCTTATGCTCTCGGCCGGGCTGTGCTTGTAATAGAGTATGTCCGTGCTGGAAGACATATTCCCTCCGCACGTCCTTTGACTACTCGCTACGCTATTGGTTTTGCGATCGCAGCCTTGCTTTGGTTGATATCAGCATTTGTACCCATTCCTTGGCGGTTCGGATTTTGGGCGTTAGGAATCATTATTGACTTTGCTACACCTTTAACAGGATACAAGTTTCAAATGGGGTTACTTCCCCACGCTTCCCACTTACCAGAACGTTTCGGGCTATTTACCATTATTGTCTTGGGTGAAGCAATCATTGCAGTGGTCAATGGTGTTTCTGAGCAGAAATGGGATATTTTAACTGTGATTTCTAGCGTGTTTGGTCTGATTATTGCCTTTAGCTGGTGGTGGGTTTATTTTGATAATTTGGGTGGTAAACCTATTGAGACGGCGCGGACAGAAGGAAAGGTAGGTGTTGTCAATCTCTGGTTATACACCCATTTACCGCTAGTGATTGGGATTACTGCTGCTGGTGTTGGTGTAGAACAAATTTTGTTGAGTAAGGCAACTTTAGCACTACCCGATTCCCAGCGATGGCTTATCTGTGGTTCAGTAGCATTATGCTCTCTAGCTGTCAGTATTCTTCACCGATTTGGAGTGATCCGTTATTGCAAAATTCGTTCCCAGTACCGACTTGGGGGTGCAGTTATGCTGCTAGCGATCGCTATCTTTGGCAAAGGTTTGTTACCTGTTGCAGTTATTGCCCTTGTAGCTGTAGTTTCTGCTGTCCAAGTCGTTCAAGATTTGTATCAGAGTCGTCCCACTACACGCTTGGTTGACCCGGAAATTTAGTTTAGGGACTTCCAAAAGAAAAATTATCCAAAATTATTTGTAAATCTGTAGGGGCGCACAGCTAGCTGTGCGCCTCTACTCAATTCATAGCCGTCTATCAGAGGTAGCAGAACCAAAGGAGGAATGTCATCATTAAATGATGTACCTTTAAGCATTGAAGTCAAGTAGGTGAAATATTTATTAATATTATAAATAGGCAGTGTAAATTCAACGGCAGGAGTCAGAAAAAATTCTTAGTGGCAGATATTTCGCATTAATCATCAAATTTCTCAACAACGGGATAGAAGCTCATGAAAGATCAGAAACCATCAGACTCTAAGCAATTCGTCGGAAATCTCAAGAACGGGATTTGGCTGTTTGGACTGTCATCCTGGGTATTTGGCATTACCGATCGCAGTATTGCTTCATTTGCGGATGGCTATCTATCAGCTTTAGACTTGACGCAACTATTCACTGCGGCTACATTCTTTGTGGCGTGGCTATTTTTGAAACCGACATCCAGAGTTTAAGATCGGCGGCTGTTTGCGCTAGTACTGTCAAGATTCGGAAAGTTAGGGTATCGTCAGAGTTGGGCAAGCAAGCTCGTGGATTGTACTTATGATGGGTTCGGGAATTTTTCACCATCCAGACTTCTCAAATTGTTGCTAGATTGGATCTTTTTCCTTTTGAGGTAAGAGTTATAGCTTTTTTGATTTGGGTGTATCTAAAAAAATTTTCTAATTTTCCGGAATTAATTAGGCTCAGGTGGTAGTCTCTATCAGACAAGCGATTTATACTGAAACTCTATAATGAAACCTTCGGGGTATATAACCCCATATTAAAAGCCCGGTCTTCATGACCGGGCTTTTATTAACACTTAGGAGTTAGGAATTGTTCTTAACTCCCAACTACTAATTAAATTAGGCAAAAGCAGCAGTTGTTACATCGTTATTCGATAGAATTTCTTGTAACTCTTCGGCATCTACCGTTTCTTTCTCAACCAGCATTTGGGCGATTTGATCTAAAATGTGGCGGTTGCCTACTAACACTTCTTTAGCGCGTGTATAGGCTACATCCACAAGTTTGCGGACTTCTTCATCAATTGCGGCGGCAGTTTCTTCAGAGAAATCACGCTCTGACATGATATCCCGTCCCAGGAACATATTACCTTGCTGACGACCAAGGGCGACTGGGCCTAAGCGATCGCTCATACCAAATCGGGTAATCATCTGACGCGCAACCCGTGCTACTTGTTGGAGGTCATTAGAAGCACCAGTGGTAACTTCTTCTTCACCAAAGATTAATTCTTCAGCAATTCGACCACCCAAAGCTACAGCCATCTGATTTTCTAGATAAGCGCGGCTGTATAAACCTGTGTCCATCCGGTCTTCGCTGGGGGTAAACCAAGTTAAACCACCTGCGCGACCGCGAGGGATGATGCTAATTTTCTGTACTGGATCATAGTCTGGCATCAAAGCACCAACTAAGGCGTGACCAGCTTCGTGATAAGCAACCAAGGTTTTGCGCTTTTCGCTCATTACTCGGTCTTTCTTCTCTGGCCCAGCTAATACGCGGTCAATAGCATCGTTGATTTCATCCATCGAAATCTCAGTCAAATTCCGGCGTGCTGCCAGAATTGCGGCTTCATTCAACAGGTTTGATAAATCTGCACCAGTAAATCCAGGGGTACGACGGGCGATTTTATCCAAATCCACATCTTTCGCCAAGGTTTTGCCACGGGCGTGAACCTTGAGGATTTCGCTGCGTCCGGCGTAGTCGGGACGGTCTACCACAACTTGACGGTCAAAGCGACCAGGACGCAACAGGGCTGCATCTAGAACATCAGGACGGTTGGTAGCGGCAATGATGATGATGCCAGTATTACCTTCAAAGCCATCCATTTCGGTGAGCAACTGGTTGAGGGTTTGTTCCCGCTCATCGTTACCACCACCTAAACCGGCACCCCGTTGACGACCTACTGCGTCAATTTCATCGATGAAGACGATACAAGGAGCATTGGTCTTAGCTTGTTCAAATAAATCGCGGACGCGGGATGCACCCACACCGACGAACATTTCTACAAATTCTGAACCGGAGATTGAGAAGAAAGGTACACCTGCTTCACCAGCTACGGCACGAGCTAGGAGGGTTTTACCTGTACCAGGAGGGCCAACTAATAGTACACCTTTAGGAATTTTTGCACCAACGGCGGTAAAGCGATCGGCGTTTTTCAGAAAGTCTACAACTTCGTTTAATTCCAACTTAGCTTGGTCAATACCAGCAACATCGCCAAATGTCACCTGAGTTTGTGGTTCCATCTGCACTCTGGCTTTGGATTTGCCAAAGTTCATCGCTTGGCTGCCTGGGCCACTTTGAGCGCGACGTAGTAAGAAGAATAAGCCAACCAAAAGCAATACAGGGAAAAATAAGCTGCTCAGTGCCTTAAACCAAAATCCTTCGTCGGTTTGGGGCAATACAGAAATATCAACGCCTTTAGAAGTCAGAGTATTGATTAGGTCTGGATCGTTGACTAAAGTAACAATCCGTTTAGCCGGGTCATATTTGGGTGTAACCAGTGCTGTAGAGCGATCTGCACTCAAACTGACTTTTTCTACTCTGCCTTGTTGAACTTCTTGAATAAAGCGACTATATCGCCATGTCTCTCTACTTTGGGGTTGTTTGTCAAAAAATGCTGTTCCCAGCGCAATTACGACAATAAACAGCAGCGCGTACAGCCCTGCATTTCTCCATCTTTTATTCACTAAGGTCTATCCTCCGGTATTTTTCGCGCAATCGCCTAGCTTCTCTGCTCGGAAAGGTGATTATTAAGAATTATGTTAACTTATCTTAAGATATAACAAATTTGGCGTGGTTGTCATGCTAAAAAAAGCTCCCTTATTAGCTGAAAACTATGATGGTGGGGATTACATTGTAGCGACCCTGAAGGCTGATTAACGGTATGAATGGGAATAATCTCTACCACACTATTAGTGTAGGCGATCGCTTCAAATCTCTGGACTAACTCGGCACTCCAAGTTTCTTCTCGCACTGGCTGTTGGTGCTTTTGCAACCAGTTTACAAGTTGTGATCGCACAATTCCCGGCAAAATTCCGGCTTTTATTGGTGGCGTGTACCAATTGCGATCGCACCATCCCCAAAGGTTGCCTGTACTGGTTTCTAGCCAATTTCCTTGAGCATCGACTAATATTGCTTCTTGAGCATCTGAGCTAGTTTTTGCCAACCAAGCACTCAAATAATTTCCAGTTTTATGAGAGGGGAGAGAACGATAAAATTCCGAGCTGGCAACGGCGCACACTACACCATTATTTTGTTTTTCTGTCAAATCCTGTGGTAAAAATCTACCTGTTATCCACTCTCGTCCATCGGGAAAAAGGGTAATTCTGAGAACGGGAAAGTGTGCAAGGAGAATTTGAGCGCCTTGAAGTAGACGGTTCCAGTCTGGTTGCTGCCAACTAAAAGATTGGATTGAGAAAAGTAAGCGATCGCAGTGTGCTTGCCAATTAGTTAAATTACTATCTAGGGAGTTCTCATAAACCCGCAATGTGGTAAAAATAGTTGCTCCATAAAGTAAACCCGGATCGTTAATGTTTAGTTCTAGGGTTTGAGAGTGAATTAATTTACCGTCATACCAAAAAATATTATTTGTCATTTATTCAATGCTCAATGCCCAATGCCCAATTTGCTTAATCTTTGGGGGGAAACATAATTTTTTTAGTACCTTCAGGAGTTGTAATTACCTTTCCTCCCAAAGCTTCAATCTCTCTAATTGCGCGTTTTTGAGTTCTCTCATCAACTTGATTATTTAAAACTATTGCCCAGGTAGCAATTTGAGCATATTTGCTGTTAGGATTACGATTCAGAAATTCAGCAGTTTTTTGGGAAGTATGAGCAATCATCTGACTTTCTGGATCTGAAAAGTTACTAGCCCAGTTTGCCGCCGTTGCAAAAGACTGTTCGGCTGCTTTAGCGTTTCCTAAAAATAATAATTCATCAACTCCTTTATAACGCCATACGTAATAAGACTTTTCGGGAACAAAGGGGGATAGTGATTTTAAGCCTTTCTCTGATAGTGCGATCGTGCGTTCTGGCATAGCAGCATACAATGAAGTACTAATAGAAAGACTCCGATATGCTGCTAAAAATCGTGGGTCACGTTCTAAAATTACTTCAAAATATTCTGGACTTAAACTGTAACCTGTTTTATCCCGAACTTCATCATCTCCGAAGTACTGTAAGAAATTGAGATATACCAAATCTGCAATTAAATTGTCATAACTAAAAGTAGGCATTTTTTTGAGAAAATTCAAACGGAGATGTTCTGATTTTATTTCTTTTTCCAGAGTTTTTAAAGAGGCAGATTGTTTACTATCTATAAGTGTTTGCAATTGAGGGAATTGAATCAAGCCAATTCCTAAAATAGACACACAAATTATAAAAGGTGTAGCTATGGCTTTACGCTGCAACAACATATTTTTCTTGTCTTATCAGGTAGAAGCAACTCATTATATATAATATACTTCTTATAAAATTACTCAGCTATATAGTCACACAAGAGTATCCATTAAGCAGCTACTATCACAGTCTATCTTTACCTCAAGAGATAGTGAAAACAGGTAGAACCGCAAGCCAAACTCAAAGTATTATATTATACATAAGACAAGGATGTGTAGGGCATGATTTATGCTTTCTTATTTGCAAAATCTGAATAAATTATTTTCTTTTGTGAGATGAAATTAGCTGCTACAAATTCTAGCTTTACTTCTCTTAAGCAACAAATTCTTAAATTATTCAGTTCCTTTGGTATTACTGAGTTTTGTTAAGTAACAGTAGTTAGATTTAGAACATCATTTAGAATAAAATTTTGTTCTCAATTAGACCTGTTGTGTGCTTAATCTTATGCTAGATACTGTAGTTACGAACAACTTGGAAAATAATGGTCTATCCATTCAGGCAAAAAATAGTGATTTTAAAACAATAGTTACGAATCTTAATGCCGATAAAAAAGGACTGGATGTTAATGAAATTATTGATGCCATCAAAACAGTAATAGTTGAAGCTATTGATTTAAAAATTACTACTTGGGTAGCAGAGTCATCCGATCAGCAACAAAATGACATAGAAGTAGCCAAACCAGGTAATCGAATATATACCCGAATTAATCTTGTTAGTGGTGATATCCAAAATGAGATTGGTAGTCAATTTACTGATAGTGGCCCCTATAAAGAAATTCGCGAATTTCATTTGACTCAAATTAGAGATGGTCGGGAGATCATTCACAAGAATATAGAAAGTGTAGAAAAATTGTATGGATTTTTTATGGAAATCGTGAAAAATCACAAAAAATCAGAACTTTAAGCATTCTTTGTTAATTACCCATTTAACCTAAAATAGCTACCGAAACCTAGCCAAATCGTTAGGTTTATTTACTTGTATCTAGCTCTTAATAAAATGCTACAGCCAGAACTGTGAGAAAGTGAAACTATGTCTAATAATATTCAAACTAAAGACCGAAATGTTGCTCAACCTCAAGATATTCAAAACCAAGCTAGAGTCTTGTTAAACAATTTAGTATCTTCTGTACAGACATTAGTTTCTGACATCACAGCCTTAGAAGTAAATACGATGGTTGTAGATAGAATTAATGCTTCAAAGTTTAATGCTTGGGAGGCATATCAAGAAATTTATTCTATACACGATCCAGACTACTTTGAGGCAAAAGGTATTCCAGAAGAAGGTTCTCAAGCTCAAGAGCTACATAAGCGTTATAGAAGTCTATTTAACCAGATTGAAAGAGAATATTTTTACCTTCTTCTTGAAGAAGGTTCAGATTTTTATAATCCACAGGATGAGCGGGTAAAACGATATCGCCAGAGGCTTGAATATGCGAAGAAGCATCAACCAAACCTAGTCGAAGCCGATCAGGAAAATGTGAAGCTAGCTCAACCAATACTACCTGCTCCAACTCCCGTTCTTGATGACAAAGATGGAAACAGTCAAGAAGATTGGATTGAAACTTTTAAAGAGATTCAAAGACTTTTAAATAATGATAAATTTGTTCGTACTCTACGTAAAATGTATGAACTTAAAGCTGCACTTGATGGTGGTAATGTGAAAAGTACCAAAACTGATATTATTTTTGCTCAAACTGTCATGCAGTTAGATGGAGATATTATTACTCGTTACCATAAAGAACTGTTTACTCTATCTGAAGACGCTAAAAATCTCATCATTAATACACATAATCAAGGAGTTATTTCTGGAGAAAAGCAGTGGCGTGGAACATTTAGTTTTTTGATTAGTTTGGTACAGGGTATCGCAAATTTATCTCGATAATGAACGCCAACATAACAAAAACAGACAACAAAGCTGATGTTGTACTCTCTCTATTTCTACAAGTTTCTCAAGGCGATCGCTTTGAACTTAAGGTTGAGCGATCGCAGTGTAGTTTTTACCTAAATGAGACAGTTGTAGAACAGATTCAGCAAGCACAAAAAACTGGTGTTTCTCTATACATTCCGCCAAAACTGATAATTCCTCTTTGGTATTACGCCTGTTTCGGCAATAATGTTGTGTTTGGAAATAAAAAAGAAGTTACAGAAAAAGAAGTTAGTAATTTTTTTTACGTTACTGTTATAGTCAATATTATAAAATCTTTTCTGAGTAAAACCGCACCGGGGAAAGCAAGTTTACAGTCTGGACTCACCTTTAATTCTTACTATGAGCAGCCTGAATCAGTTTCAGATGCTTATAAAGAGAAAGATATCATTTTGCAAAGCACTGTCCTTCTTCATGGTGATATATTCCACAAAATCAAGTTGGATTTTATGCAAAATTCCAACTGTTCCACAATTATCTCTGCTCATTATTGGCTAACTGAACAAATACTAAGTTGCTTTCGCACTAAACTAAATCTACTAGTTTGGGAAATAGCTTCCCTGTTTCCTGCTGGTTTTGTAGTCTACAATTTACATCCAGTAAATGGGATACTATCAATATTTGCTTTGATAGGCTTCACTATAGTATTTGCTACTACTCGCTACATACTTGTCAATCAACTGCAAAGACGTACTTCCATCAACTCTAATTTAATAAATTGGTTTGTATGGATGCTGATTTGTCTCATCCCTATCGTTGTTGCTGCTATTAGTAGTTTGAGTGATATTAAGTCTTTATTCTTGCCATTTTTGTCATTTATTGCCCCAAAAATTGCAGAGTATATTTTAAATTTTATTAAACCACGAGTTTGGAAAATTATTTTCACATTAGTTTCTGTCGTTACTCGTATTTATAAATTTTTTAGGTAAATCCTATTTTTATTTTTGCAAAAGTTGCCAACATTGCCCGGCGATCGCCCAATCTTCTTGAGTATGAATAACTAATACCCGTACTGTTGAGTCAGTTGTAGCAATATCCTCATCCACAGGCTGCTGTTGGTTTTTCTGAAGATCAAGTTTCAATCCCAAAAAACCAAAGGCTTCACAGGCGGCTTGGCGAATTTCCGCAGAGTGTTCACCCACGCCTGCTGTAAACACCAAAGCATCTAATCCGCCCAAACTGGTAAGCATTGCACCGATACCAGAACGCAGACGATGCACGTAGATATCCCACGCCAATTGAGCGCGGGAATTCCCTTGAGCGTTGGCGTAGCCCGTCGTAGACATCGCTTCTCTCACTTCGCGCATATCGCTAGATACACCCGAAATTCCCTTTAACCCAGAAGCTTTATTTAATATGTCATCCAACTTTTCGACGGAATAATCGCAGTACCGCAACAGATAAATCAGAATTCCCGGATCAACTGAACCAGAACGACTACCCATCATCAATCCTTCTAAGGGCGTGAATCCCATTGTGGTATCAATACTGCGGCCGTTTTTAATTGCTGCTAAAGAGCAACCATTGCCCAGATGACAGGTAATTAACCGCTCAGGTGGAACATCGCGATCGAGGATTTGGGCAGCACGTTGAGAACAGTATTGGTGACTGATACCATGAAACCCATAACGACGAATACCTTGCTCTACCCACTCATAAGGGCCGGGATAGATTGCTGCTGCATCAGGGAGAGTGGCATGAAATCCAGTATCAAAGACTGCTACTTGGGTGACATTTTTTAAGATTTCTTCAATTGCTTCTATACCTTCCAAGGCAACTGGATTATGTGCTGGAGCGAGGTTAGATAAGCTAGCGATCGCCTTTTTGACATCCTCAGTAATTACTACACTATCTCGATAATCCTGTCCACCATGTACTATCCGATGCCCCACCACATCGATTTCTGACAACCGATCTATTACTTTGGTAGCACCATCACTCAGAGTATTGAGCATATAGGTAAGGTGTGCCTGTGGGGAATCATCAGAGATGGTTTCTTGCAGTGTTGCACCTGTAGCAGTTTTCACCTCAATTTCGGCTACACCGCGATCTTGAGTCCAGTTGATTTTCCCTTCCCAAAGGGGTTGAGATGCTTGGGTGGAGAAAGCCTCATCTGTAATCTCATACAGACAACTTTTTTGGGTACTCGATCCGGCATTCAGCACCAATATCTTCATAGGACAACATAAAAACATGACCTCCTTTGATCATGTCACTAAGTGTAGCCTAATGCTTCTAGTCTATAGGGATAATATGCAGCAAAGGGTTTTTCCAGCGCTAAAATTTGTTGAATTATTTTTCAAAGCGATCGCTCACAGATTTTCTATGAACTCTTCCGGTGTAACTTGCGCTTGCTTAAGAATGCCACTCAATGTCCCTAGCTTCAATTCTTGATGCACGGGTACAACACAGCCAGTTGTGCCTTCCGGCGTTTGCTTCTTCATCACAACATGACTACCGGTTTGTCGAATTTGTTCAAAACCCAAATGCTCCAGTGCCCGAATTGCCTCTCTACTTGAGATTCGTGGCAACTTAGGCATAGGTGATCTCAATGCTGGTCATATACCTTGGAGATGTTTCAGGTAGAGGAAATTCCTCTAAGTAAAGCTGGGTTGCCTCTTTCAAGCCAGAAATTGCCTGTTCGATTGTCTCTCCCTGATCAACCGTACCAACTTCGGGACACTCAGCTATATACATATCGTCCTCTTTATAAATAAGGACTGCAAAGCTCCGAGTTTTCATCGTACTGTATCCTCGACCCTTTTTATAGCAAGCATAACATCACCCTTTTTTTATAAAGATTGCCGTCATGAACACCCATCAGTGGAGCGATCGCGCCCAAAAAGCAGTTTAGAACCCTGCCATAAAATCTTATCCTGGCTAATTCGGCAAACCATCTACCCGCATCAAATCCAATTCGCGTTCAAATATTTCATCAATTGGCAACATTTGACCATCAACAGTCATAAATTTATGGTCTTTTGTTGCCCGAATCACGGAACCATCTTCCAAACAATACTCAAACACCTCTTGTTGTCCGCGATCGTGCCACTGTGCTACAGGTTGCGTGTAAATATTCCCATTATTATCAACGCTATACACAGTACATTCAATACGTTTTTCTACAATTTTCCCAATCGGCAACAATCCATATTCTACTGTCAATATTTCCGTTTCATAGCTTAAACAATATTCAGCAAACTTCAACATTTGCTCAAATAATTCATCCGCAACTTTTTTCGGAACACCATTTTTTGCTGCGCCATCTACGAATTTTTCTCGCTGCTTTTGCATCTCAGAAACTTTCTTTTTACCCATCGCCCGACGCAGCAAGTCAGCTTGTCCTAAAGAATATCCAGCCATATCCTGAGCAATTTTCATGATTTGCTCTTGATAGACCATAATTCCATAGGTTTCATCTAATATTGGTTCTAAAACAGTGTGTTGATAATCAATATTTTCTCGACCATGTTTGCGGTTAATAAACTTAGGAATCAGCCCCGCATCTAATGGCCCCGGTCGATAAAGTGCCAAAATTGAAGAAATATCTTCTATATTAGAAGGCTTCAAATCTCGCACGATCTGACGCATTCCCGAAGATTCTAATTGAAATATTCCTTCTAACTCTCCTGCTTCTAATAATTCATAAGTTTTTTGTACATCTTTAGGTAAGCTGCTATGTTCACCTTTAGCTAATATCTTCTGGGCTTTTCTTTCCTGGCGAGGAATTTCATCAGGATCGACCCGATATCCTCTCGTTTCTTGAATCAAATCAACGGTCTTTTGAATCAGGGTCAGGTTCCGTAAACCCAGGAAATCCATTTTCAACAAACCCATTGATTCCAGGTCTTCCATGAAATACTGGGTAATCACGGAACCATCATTATTCTTCTGTAGCGGGACAATTTCATCAAGTGGTTCGTCTGAAATTACCACCCCGGCTGCATGAACACCAAAGGTTTTGTTAGTTCCTTCAATTCGCATCGCCATATCAAGCCAATGGCGAACATGTGGTTCTTTATCATATTTCTCTTTAAACTCTGGTTCTGGAGTTTTATCGGAAACCATCACCTTGAGTTTTGTTGGTTTCCCTCGCACTACAGGAATTAATTTCGCCATTTTGTCAGCTTCCCCATAGGGAATATTCAATACTCTGGCGACATCTTTCAAAACTGCTTTAGAGGTTAGACGGTTAAAAGTGATGATTTGAGCAACTCTATCTGCACCGTATTTTTCAGTGACATATTCAATAACTTTATCCCGTTGTTCAATACAGAAATCCGTATCAATATCAGGCATGGATTTCCGTTCGGGGTTCAAAAAACGCTCAAATAGTAGCCCATGATGCACAGGGTCAATATTAGTAATTCGCATTGCATAAGCAACTAACGAACCAGCCGCAGAACCCCGACCAGGCCCCACAGGAATATTATTATCTCTAGCAAATTTGATGTAATCCCATACAACTAAAAAGTATTTGGAAAAACCCATCTGCTGAATCATTTTCAGTTCGTATTCCAATCTTTCTTTATAGACGGAATCGACTTCCTGGCGAGATTTGCGATTTAATCGTTCTAAAAGTCCGTTCCATGCAACATCTTCGGCGTAAGTGTCAGCAGTATGACCTGAAGGAATGGGGGGTGTAGGAATCTGAGGCTCACCCATAATATGGTAAGGCTCGACTTTATCAGCGACTTCTTCAGTAGTAGCTACAGCTTCTGCAATCACATCATCCGTTAAATGGTCACGAAATAGCTGCCGCATCTCCTCACCAGATTTGAGATACTCTGTGCCGCTATAACGCATCCGCTTATCTTCAATAATTAGCTTGCCAGTTTGAATACATAGCAAAGCATCGTGGGCTTCAACGTCGAAACAAGAAATAAAATGTGAATCATTAGTAGCAATAATTTTAATGCCTAGTTCTCTAGCAATTTTAACTATTTCAACATTCACAATTCGGTCTTCTTGGGAGCCGTGGTCTTGAATTTCTAGATAATAATCATCACCAAATACATCTTTATACCACTGAGCAACTTTCCGGGCTGCATCTGGTCGATTACTGAGAATCGCTTGGGGAACTTCTCCACCTAAGCAAGCACTGGTGACAATCAAGCCCTCATGGTATTGTTTTAGTAAATCTTTATTAATACAAGGACGTGAAAAAATCCCTTTGCCTTGAACACCTTGAAGATGCGAAATTGTGGTTAATTTGACTAAATTTTTGTAACCTTTGGTATTTTTAGCTAAAACGACTTGATGATATTTTGGGCGACGTTCTTGTTTTTCGATATCGCCATTAATTACATACATTTCATTGCCGATAATCGGCTTAATATTTTGACTACGGCAGATTTTGATCAGTTCAACGGCTCCATACATGACACCATGATCGGTAAGAGCGATCGCTTTCATCCCCAGTGCGATCGCTTGATCTACCAACTCTGGTAGCTGACTTGCCCCATCTAATAGACTGTAGTCACTGTGAATATGTAAAGGCACAAAGGACATAAGCATCTCCAACCACAAGCCAAGATATCTTTAGGGGTCTACCTTGTGGTATACCCTTTCAAGCCGGATTTTGCAAAGCAACGGAATATTACATTAGCAGTTTTTACCTAAAATTAAAGCTGTTCTTTTTCCGAAATTGTCATTATCATCAGTGTTGTCTTAATAGTTACAGCAGTTCATCAGCATCTAACTAATGAGTGAAACAGAGAGTACTACTTCGCCTGAAACCAAAGCTAGCCCTTGGTGGCAGCGTATCCCTCTCACATTGCAAATTCTCATCGCCCTAGTAGCCGCAGTCAGCGTTGGAATTGCACTTGGTGCGGGGAATCCCAATCCCAGCAATGCCACTTTAATCAACAATTTAGCAATTCCGGCTGAGTTGGTGCTAAAGGCTCTCCGCGCTCTAGCTACGCCCCTGATTCTGGTAGCGGTGCTGCATACCTTAATGACTACCGATATCCCCGGTACAGCCGGACGGCGGCTGGCAGTGCTACTTTTGACTAACACTACCGTAGCTATTTTAGTGGGACTTTTGGTAGCGAATGTGCTGCGTCCGGGAACTTGGGGCAATGTAGCTACCTCAACAACTACAGAAATACCTACTCAGAGTCTAGACCCTTGGGGAATACTCAAAGATGCTGTACCGGAAGCTGTCCTGAAGCCATTAGTTGATAATAATGTCATTCAACTAATTGTTATTGCCTTAAGTTTTGGCATCGTCCTGCGGGGCTTAAAATCTGAACAAATTGCCCAAGGAAAAAAAGGATACCAGCCGATAGAGGATGTCATCGGGATTTTGTTTGAGGCGGTAGTCGGTGTCCTCAACTGGGTAATTGCCTTAGTGCCTTTCGCCGTCTTTGGGATTGTTGCTAAAACAGTCGCTATGCAAGGATTTACACCGTTTAAATCTTTGGGTGCATTTATTCTGGCGGTGCTGTTAGCGCTGGCATTGCAGGCGTGCTATTACCTCACTAGAGTAAAATTTGGTTCTTGGGTACCCCCGCTAAAATTCCTAGCTGGCGGTTCTGATGCCTTTTTAACAGCTTTTTCAACTTCTTCCTCTGCGGCGGCAATGCCCGTAACTTTTGAGGTTTTGCAAACAAAAGTTGGTTTAAGAGAATCTTCTGCTGCTTTGGGGGCATTAGTAGGGGCAAATTTCAATAATGATGGCACTGCCCTTTATGAAGCAATGTCTGCGTTGTATATTTCCCAACTAATTGGGCAACATCTGACTCTAGGACAGCAGTTAATTGTCATCCTGACCTCGATTTTTGCATCTGTAGGTGCGGCGAATATTCCCAATGCTGGACTGGTAACGATGACACTAGTGTTCACTTCTGTAGGCTTACCTACCCAGTACATTGCTTTGCTAGTTACCATAGATTGGTTTTTAGATCGCTGCCGCACCGCGATTAATGTTATGGGAGATATGACTGTCAGTGCTTTACTTGACGGCAAAAAGCCTCGTTCTTTAGACGAGGCTTAGTTTGAAGCTTTTCAGGTAGCTAATGCTGTTGGGGCCCTTTGGCATCACATTCTTTAGCCCAACAGCGTTCTAGAAGTCGAAGTCGCCAGATCAATGCAAAGCGTTGGGGATTCAATACTAATTTAGTATCGTGACTAAATAAAGGCTGGTTCAGATACTGCCAAAGGGGAAATTGAATTTTGGTGTGTTTTGGAGTCATAAGAACAACAAATATTATAAAAGTTTAGCGACCATAGTCGGCATTTTGTCTAGCAATTGCCTGATAGTGTTTTTCTAGTTAAAGGCTACACTGCGTTTTTGCAATTGTCTTGGTGGCAATTGCGGAATTTCAGCAAGTGAATTTATATTATTTCCGCTTTAATACTGAAATTGCACTCACCCCTGACCATTGATGACATCAGTTGAGTTGTCAAAACCATTGATATTAGAGTTGTCGGGAAATTAGGACGATAAATTTCTGAAAGCCTTATATAGTAAGCCTTTATAGTATTTCGTACAGGAATAGCTGTAACCTTTACCTGGTAATCTTTACAGCCATTTTTTTGTTATTACCCGACAAGTCTATTATTTTTCAGGTCATTCAGAAAGGTGACTGTGTTTTTGTTGAAGATGTTGCTTTGGGTGGAGTTGGCCTTCA
Source organism: Desmonostoc muscorum FACHB-395 (assembly GCF_014698035.1). Classification (GTDB taxonomy): domain Bacteria; phylum Cyanobacteriota; class Cyanobacteriia; order Cyanobacteriales; family Nostocaceae; genus Nostoc; species Nostoc muscorum_A. The sequence goes on along the minus strand of NZ_JACJSF010000019.1, from coordinate 93,942 downwards.
GGATATCAAAGCTGTCACTAATTGTAGTTGTCTTATTAAACAGGATATTACCCACTGCTGATAGGTTATCTAGTTTTTCTATAGCAAAGTTTTGCAGGATAACTTTTTCATCAGCCATCCCTTCAAAAGTGATTTCCAGATTGTTACTATTCTGAGAGAGTAGTAGATTTCGAGCAGTTAGAGGATATTTTAAAAGTTACAAAATATACTATAAATTCCGCGTCCAAACTTATCCTCAAAAGTTAAAGAGGTTTTAAAACCCCCATTTCCTTGTAGGTAATAGGACTAGGGGCTTAAGTTTCCGAAGCTTAGATGTTAGCAATCATACTTTTCAAACAACTCTAAGTCAGCTCGTCTTGCTTTCTAGAATCAATAATGTGGATTCCTATATCTATACCTTTAATATTGCAACTTATGTACGACAACAGCGCATAAATAAAGATAACTATGCCCAGCATCTCTAGCACTTCTTCTATAGTTGTTATGAAGACATAAATCATGTTATGGGGGGTGTAGTAATATTCATAGTATCCACCTACCAATTCACTCACAATTGCACCTGCTACGTAGATTATTCCAGCAATGAAAAATAAGCGTCGTGTCTTGCCAGGAAGAGTAGCCACAAATCGCCCAAATACTAGCAAAAAGAGGAGTACGAAGATAGCACCCGCAATCACCCAAGCGTAGTAAAGAAAACCACTAGTATTAAATGTATCTCGCAGTGGTGCAGTTAGTCTTTCATGAAGACCGATCAATTCATCTAAGAATAAACCAGCAAAAACTATTGACAATCCTCTCCATGCCCAGACATCTTTATTCTTAGCTAACCTCTGAGCTTGGAAGATGATCTCCAGCAGAATAGAACAAAATAGTAAAGCTCCTCCAGAGTAAATTGCAGGAATATTATCCTCGCTGTTGAGATCGAATAGAATGCTAAAGATATCTCTCCCAGGAAAGTCAGGTAGATAGTAGACATTGTAATTAGCCAAAAGACTGACAAGAGCCAAGCACAATACTACGCCTAGCAGGAATTTGAGTGTTTTGTTGGCAGAAAGATATACCTTCAATTTATGCGGTGATTGCAACGCTGCGATCGCATCTTCTGGTTTTATAGAACTTCTTGGCTCAACTACAGATATCCTGTCACTCTTAGCATTGTCTGAATAAGACTGGTTTTTGAGGATCTTGCGTCGCTCTGGCAATACAATTTTTGACATGAAGTACTCAATGGTTTGCTGCTTAACAAAACCATGCATTGCCAGAATTTTTCCCAACTGCTCACCACTCAACTCTTGTGTCTTGAGTGCTATGTCTAATTCATCTGGATTAATTATTTCAGCTTCAACTAAGTACGTCCCAAGCGGCTTAAGCTGAAAACCTTGTGTGTCTATTTTCCTAATCAATTAGGATCTCCTTCTTTTTGCTGCCTGAATGTAATAAATTTTTAGGCTTTTAGTCATGAAACATTACAATTACCAGATAATATCAGATTTTAAGAGTTTCATAACCTTTACTTAATCACATTTTGCATAGGCTAAATTATTGACTATACAAGTGTAAATTTATGCTGAAGCAAAGATGCATTTATTAAGTAGATACGTCAGTTCTGCCGCAATACTGCTCGGTTTTTGCATTTTTAACTCGGAATCGGGTTTGGGGAAAAGGTTAAAGGGTAAGGGTTAAGGGTTTTTTCTTTCCCTTTACTTTTCCCCAAAACCCGAGAAGTATTGAGTTCTGCCGTTGCTGTTATTTCTAAACGCATTGTTCCTAGCAAAAAAATAAATCCACCTATCACTCTCATGTGTAGGTGGATTTATTCAGATGTGCAGACATCTAGCGCGGTTGATTGTATCCGTAGCAGACAGAGTAAGTAGCAAAATCCTGCTAGAGTTACATTGCAGGGTAATCTTCAACTTAGGAGATTACCTATAATTAGTAATGAGTGCCAGTTTTGCGATGGTTGATGGCAGTAACAGCATCAGGTTTGAGTAATTTACCCTCGTCCACAGTTGCATATACAACCCAGTGATCGCCACATTCCAGACGTTGATTGACTGAGCATTCCAAATATGCTAAAGCGTCGGTGAGGACAGTACAACCATTATCTGCAACTGCTGTACTAAAGTTAGCAAATCGATCTTCTCCAGGCGCGAAAGATTTACGGAAATGCTTCATGTAGTCTTGATGATTGCCTTCAGGTAAAATATTTAAGGCAAACTTACCGCCTGGATACATCAAAGATTCGATCGCTCGGTCTTTGGCGATCGCAACACTTATTCCAGGTGGGTTGAAGGTGGCTTGAGAAACCCAAGCGCCTAACATTGCGGTAGACACTTCTCCAAGTTTAGCTGTGATCACGCATACGGAACCAACAATGCGACCTACAGCTTGTTCCACTGGGGTAGCGGCTTGTTGTGGTACACGTACTTTTTTAGCCTTTTTCAGTGTTTGGGCAAAGTCTGTACCTAGTTCTTCACAGAACTTGAGAGTGACATCATCAGGTTTAAACTTGACCTTCAATGTGTCAAAGCCAAAACGGTATCCAGAATCCCGGAGTTTACCTTCTATTAAGTCAAAGGCTTCGCCACTCCAGCCGTAAGAACCAAAGACTCCAGCGAGTTTACTGTTGTCACCGCTTGAGATCACAATCCCTAAAGCAGTATGAATAGGAGTTGGCGCATGACCACCGATAGTAGGAGAACCGATGATAAAACCTTCTGACTGTGCGAGGTTGATGCGAATTTCATCAGGGGTGGCAAATTCGCAGTTAATCGATTTGACTGCGACTCCACCTTTAGTTAATCCCAGAGCGATCGCTTGTGCTAAAGTCGCCGTATTGCCGTAAGCTGAAGCGTAAAGTAGGGCAACGGAAATCTCGCGATCGTTATGAGAACGGCTCCATTCTCCATAAGCTTTGGTAAGTTCGATTAAGCTGCTGCGTACCAAAGGCCCATGACCCACAGCATACATTCTCACCTGCAAATCTGATATTTTCTCCAAAGCTGCTTGCACATGAGGAGTTTGGGGAGCCATCAGGCAGTTAAAGTAGTAACGCTGGTCTTCTTTGAGCGCTTCCCAATTATCATCAAACACTTCATCACCACAGAGATGAGTTGCAAATAACTTATCTGTGTAGAGAATTTGGGTTTGCTGATCGTAGGTACAAAGTCCTTCCGGCCAACGTGGGCTAGGAGTGGGCAAGAATTTCAAAACATGACCTTTGCCTAAATCCAGAGTTTCTTTCCCTCGCATCACCAAGACTTTCAAATCTTGCTCTAGGAAAGCAGCACGCAAATTGTTCGCACCGGGAAGAGAACAGACAAAAGTTACCTGTGGTGCCAATTCTAAAATTGCTTTGAGGGTTGCAACTCGATTGGGACTAAAATGACCCAGGATTATATAATCCAAACTTTGTAAATCTAAAGTCTGCCGCAATGCCTCTAAATAAATTTCGGTAAAGCTTTCTGGCGGTGGATCGATAAGTGCGGTTTTATCAGCTTCAATTAAATAGCAATTGGAGGTAGTACCTCTTTCAAGTGCGTATTCAATTTCAAACCGCAGACGTGACCAACTACGTGCTTTGATCGCCTTAGTATTTGTAGCAATTGGTAGAACTTGTACGTCGCGTGGCTTGGAATTGGTCATAGCTATTTAAAGTTGTGGAATTGGAAATAGGTTATGGGGAACAGGGAATAGGGGATAGGGAATAGGGGATAGGAAACAGGGAATAGGTTATAGAGTATGGATCATAGGAAACAGGGGATAGTTTTCTTTTCTGTCCCCTGTCCCCTGTCACCTGTCACCTGTTACCTCTTCCCTATTTCTTAGTAGTAATTACCTACTTTGCGATGGCGAACGGCTGTGAGTCCATCGTTTTTAGAGACACGACCTTCTTGGACTGTGCAATATAAAATCCAGTGGTCGCTGCATTCCATGCTGCTCTGTATTTCACATTCTATGTATGCCAAAGCATCAGTTAGAATCGGAGAACCGTTTTTCGCTGTTTGAGTTTTCACTCCTGCAAAGCGGTCAGCACCAGGATGCAAGCGCTTGAGAAAGTGCTTTTTCAATTCTTGATAATTGCCTTCTTCCAAAACGTTGAGGACGAAGCGATCGCCTACTTGCATTAAGGAATCAATGGCGCGGTCTTTCGCAACGGCAATTGTTAATCCTAATGGTTGCAAACTCGCTTGCGTTACCCAAGATGCCAGCATTGCGCTTGAGACATTATCTTTTTTAGTCGTGACTATATATAGTCCACTACTAATGCGACCCAACGCCTTTTCCATGTTGACATCAAGAGACTTGATTTGCTTGATGTTGCGATCGCGCACTAGCAATTGTCCGATGTCTTTACCAGCTTCTTCACACAACTGGAATGTTGATGCACTGGGAGTCTCTTTAATCCGAATGGGTGGGAAAGCTTCTTTGATGCCAGAGTCAAGAAATTGTCTGCGGAGTGTATCAATGGGTTCATCATCCCCACCGTAACATTCAAAAAGCCCAAGAAATTGCTTGTTCTTGGCGACAGCTAGCACTGAACTGATACTAGCTTGGGCGGCGGCGGCGGTACTTGGAGGCATACCAATAATGATGCCAGCAGCTCTTCCAGCTAGTTCTTGAATTTCTTGGCTCTCAGCAGTACTTAAATCTAGTACTTCTACTCCAACCCCAGTTTTCAAGATACCTTCGGCAATTGCGTGACCAAGGCGCTCGCCATAACCGTAATCTGAGACGAAAAACAAGCCAACTGTTGTTTCTGCTTTAGCTTGTTTTTGGCTCCAATTTTCGTAACACCCGGTCAGAACATCTAAATGGTGGTATAATAACGGGCCGTGACCATTTGCGATAATATTAATCTTTCCTAGATCGCCCATCCGCTTCATCGCATTCAGCAGCGAACGAGCGTTAGGGCCCATCAAGCAGTCGTAGTAAAATCTAAAGTCAGCTTCGATCGCTTCTAAATCTTCGTCAAAGGTGCGATCGTCACAAAAGTGCATCCCAAAAGCATCACAGGTGTAGAGAATTTGGGTTTTGCGGTCAAAGCTAAAGATTGTATCCGGCCAGTGCAGATTAGGCGCACTCACGAATTCCATTTCGTGTCCTTTGCCTATATCGATGCGATCGCCAGTTTTGACAACCCGCTTAGAAAATGGATCGTGTACTAAGCCTTCCAAAAATTGCAGCGCAACTTTTGAGGCTAAAACAGTAGCTCTAGGAGCTAATTGCAGGACATCTTCTACTAAACCGCTATGGTCTGGCTCTGTGTGGCTGACAATTATGTAATCAATTGTCTTGGGGTTAACAAGACCTTTTAGAGTCTCTAAATACAGATCGCGAAACTTCTGGTGAGAAGTATCAATCAAAACTGTTTGTTCGCCCCTAATTAGATATGAATTGTAGGTTGTACCGTTTTGTAGTCCAAATTCGATATCGAAGCGATCACGATCCCAGTCAAGAGAGCGAATCGCCGTTGTGTTGGGGGCAATTTCTACAGTTTGTATAGTTAGCCGATGTTGAGCGTTCTCTGCGTTGGCCTTGCCGGTCGTAGACATCGCTACCATTATTCGTCTCCGAGCGCAAATTGTCAGGTTTTTCTTCTGCCCCCATTCTCTCTATTATTTTTTGTTTAAGTTGTAATGAATATCAGTTTTTGAATAATTTAACTTGTATCAATTGTTGCTGTTTTCTAGCAAGAAATATGACTCAAAAAATCTACTCAATATTAATTTATTCAGAAAAATCTACTTAGTATTTTATTTTGCTATTTATCTAATTTTATTCTAATTTAAAAATATCATTTTCTTTATATTATTTGACAATAAAAACTGAAAATATCAAAACTCTTACGGGGTGACAAGGGAACTCTAAGCTATACGGGACAAAACTTTGAGAAAATGGTGAGGACAAAAAATAGGGAGCATTTTTGTGGCTCCCCTAGAAAAATATGTTCCCTGTATCTTACCAAAAAACCTTGCGTGCCCATCTGAATGAAAGCCAGTATCTAACTATACAGCTTCTGTTTTTATTGATACAGACACATAGACAAGTAAAACTTTCCATATTAGCCAGTGTCTTTCCACAACCGATTCAATATCAAAGTCGAAAACGTAACTTGCAAGGCTTTTTAGTATTGCCACAGTTGAGCATCAAAGCCTTATGGTTTCCCTTGATTAAATATTGGATAAGACAAGAACAAACCGGAAGAAGATTAAATAGAGAGTACCGTCGGCGATTAAAAAAACTCAAGCATCAGAAATTTGGGTATTGGCTCATTGCAATGGATCGAACCCAATGGAAAGGTCGCAATGTATTCATGGTGAGCATCATTTGGGGAACCCATGCTCTCCCCCTATATTGGGAGGTTTTAGACCATCAAGGCAACAGGGATTTGAAGACCCAAAAACGTCTATTAAAACCAGTACTTAATCTGTTTAAGAATTATCCGGTTCTAGTGTTGGGAGACCGAGAGTTTCATAGCCCCAAATTCGCTGAATGGATGGAATCTAAGGGTGTATGCTTTGCCCTACGTCAGAAGAAAGATCTTCATTTCCAAGAGAAATTAGATCAGAAATATCAAGTGCTTAAAGAGCTTGGATTCAAACCGGGAATGTCCAAATTTTATCAGGGTGTATTGTGCAATAAAGGTGATGGATTAGGACCATTTAATGTCGCCGTCTATTGGAAACGAAAGTATCGTCACAAGGGACCAAAAGAACCCTGGTATATTTTGACCAATCTGCCTACTCTTCAACAAGCATTGGATGTTTATTGTTGTCGATGGGGAATCGAACAACTGTTCAAAGATTGCAAAACAGGTGGCTATAATTTAGAAGCAGCAAAAGTGAATGACACTCGGTTTTTAGCCTTAGTATTATTAATTGCTATCGCCTATAGTTTGGCCACTCTCCAAGGACAATTGCTCAAAAAATTAAATATAGATACTTACGCCGGACGTATTCAAGAACACAAAGATAAAACTCCCAGACAGAGTGAGTTTAGCCTTGGACTTTATGGGCAACGATGGAAATATGGCATGGAGTTATGGGCCAATTGCGTACTAAATTTGATTGCTCTTAAACCTCATAAGCGCCTATATTTTCAGCGGGGCTTTTATGCTCTCTCCCTTATACAATAAGCTTTGTAGTTAGGTTGTCACCCGTTAAGATCAAAACTAATATCATACATCTAGGACTATTATATAAAACTCAGTACAACTCAAAAGCCTACTCTTTAATTGTTTTTGCCACTTAAATGGCTGCATAAAGAAGGTAATAAATAAAAGTTAGTTCTTTTGAAAGTGACGTATAAACCTCATCTATGTTGAAACCTAGAGTTTTTTAAAAGATATATTTATGTAGGTTGGGTGGAGTGAAACGCAACCCAACATTACCACCTTATTTATGTTGGGTTACGCTGTCGCTGCACCCAACCTACAAAACTGCTTAAATAGCTGCATAAGGAAGTTGACAAATAAAAGTTAATTCTTTTGAGAGTGACGTATAAATGATAAAAATATACTAGGTTTTACAAACAAACTCTGTAGTTATGGCGTAGAATAATTGTCTTAAGAGGATAGATTAAAAGTTAGTTTTTTAAGACGCTATTTTGCAAAAAAGTAGGAAAGGTAGGAAAAGTAGGAAAAGTGGGAAAGGTGGTAAAAACAGGAAAAGCAACACAATTTTTTCTATCTCCAATAGGTATTGAATATATTTTTGTTTCAAGCAATAATATTGTTATGTGAAATATAAAATTTATGTGAAGTCGAGAAAATAGATATTTTTTGGAGATAGGTAAGAAAAATTTCCAGAGATGAGTTGAATAAAAAGGAAGAAGGCTTCTATGTATATGCTTTTCTGCTCATTCCAATGGAAAATAGCGTAAAAATTATTTTTAAAGTTTCGATAAATCGCCGTAATCATAAGAATAATTGAAGAATTTTAATGATACAGTCCTTTATTATCGACTTTAGACATTAATTATAATAACGCTAACAAATTCTTAAGAAAAGATGGCAACAATTAACTGTGTAAAAGGTTATTAATTATGGGATGCAGATTAAAAGTCTTTCTAACTGAGCAAGAAAAGCTGACTTTAGAAGAGTTAAGAAAAGCCAAACATGTTCCTCAACGCACCAAGGATCGGGCTCAAGTCTTACTGCTAAATAATCGTGGTTTAAAAAATGAGCAAATTGCTAAAGGTTTGAACTGGGCAATTTCAACAGTACGTCAAACCCTTCATCGTTGGGAAAAGATGGGTTTAGCAGGTCTGTGGGATGCTCCTGGCCGAGGTGGAAAACCTCGATATTCAGAATCAGATTTGGTTTATCTAGAAAATTGTTTAGCTCAAGAGTCACAGACTTATAACTCTAAACAATTAGCAAAAAAACTGGCATCTGAACGCCAAGTAAGCTTGAGTGCAGATCGGTTACGACGGGTACTTAAACAAAGGGGAAGAAGGTTTGGAACCGCACGCAAACAACCTCAGGAACAGAATAATTAAAGCTTCTCGTCACTCTTAGTAATTTCCTCAATGCAAAAGTTGGGACAGGATTGGTAGGCGATCGCATATCTTTGCTACAACGATAGTAATAGTAAAACTGAAGAAGCGATCGCTTTGGCGTTTCTCCCAAAGTCAAAGGCTGCTGGGGGTCTGTTACGGATTAAATCACCGACCAGGGTTTTGCAGCAATTAGCAAAGCAAGGATTTAGAATGTCGAACTTTTGCTTTGAACCTTGATGATGCAGACCAAGAAGATTTTAACAGCCTGAATAAACTTTGGTAAAAATTAGCACGTTGATGGTGATGTAGCTCAAGTACACCGAAGTGCTAAATAATTTAAGTAGGACAAAATGAACATCCTTTCATCAGGAAATGCTGAAAGTCCACTAATTTTGGATTTTGAATTGATTCCTTTCTTGGCTCAATTCGGTCTACTGATTTAATATATTCAGACAGCACAAAACAAAATCCACCTTGATATTAGATTATCAGGTGGACTTGTTATTTATTCTTAGTGGATCCGAGCAGAGTCGAACTGCTGTCCAAATTGGGTATTGACCCCCCGCTCATTCACAGGTTTAGCCTTTCTGACCCTCAAGGCGGGAATCGTTCATTATCCCGAACGTAGGATTCTCTGATTTAATCTTAGCTAGCAAGCCAACCAGAGAACGCTTACTAGAGCATCCGTTAGGGTTTGGTCTTCAGTCCTTAACGGAGTCAAACCGAAGACGCTCGAACCTATAAGAGGTGTTTAGGCAGCTACTAGAGCATCCTTACGAGCAAAGTTAACGATGTTATTCGCATTTACTTTTTGTTTGAGCCTTTGATTTCCGAGAGGAGACTCACTCTCGACCTGAATCACAGAGCAGCGTTCGCCAACCTGTCGAAACCGTGACGGACCCATGCGCTTCATACTTCGATTATAATACGCGATTCTTGAATTTGTAATTCGTAATTCGTAATTCGTAATTATCAAAGTCAGAATATATGGCTCCACTTAGTCAAAATAGCCAATCGCTAATTTTAAAACCATTAGCAATTGGCTATTTGCCATAATCCACAACAAATATTTTCCTAAGTTAGTGCTTCAGCACCACCTACAACCTCTAGGAGTTCTTGGGTAATGGCAGCTTGTCGAGCTTTGTTGTAAGACAGTGTGAGGGTATTAATCAATTCACCCGCATTTTCACTAGCATTACTCATAGCTGTCATCCGCGCTGCTAGTTCACTAGCCGCAGATTCTTGCAGCGCCCGCAATAGCTGGTTACTCAGATACAGGGGCAACAAAGAATCGAGGATCTGTACTGGATCTTGCTCGAAAATCATGTCAGGAGCCAACGCGCGAACTTGGCTAGCCACTTTCTCCCGTTCTACTTCAAATTTACCGCCACGGGTTGTCAAGCGGAAGATTTCGTCATCACCCGCTTCTAGTCCTTGTGGATCGAGGGGCAGTAAGGTTTGGATTACAGGACGGGAGCTAACCAAGGAAAGAAATCTGGTATAGATTAATTCGATGCGGTCAACTTCTTCCGAAAGGAATAAGGAAAGTAGTTGATCGGCAATCTGATTGGCTTCGGCTGCAGTGGGAATTTGCTCTAAGCCGCTGTAAGTGGCATCAATGGGCTGATCGCGGCGTTGAAAGTACTGTGTAGCTTTGCGCCCGACGATCACAAATTGATAGTTTAAACCTTCTGCCTTGATTTCCTTGGCACGATTCTCTGCACGACGGATAACGTTATTATTGTAGCCGCCGCATAAACCGCGATCGCCTGAAATTACCAATAGCCCGACTGACTTAACTTCTCTTTTTTTCAGTAGTGGCAGGTTTGCTTCTTCAAAGCGCAAACGGCTTTGCAAACCATATAATACTTGTGCCAAGCGATCGGCAAAGGGGCGAGTCGCTAGTACTTGTTCTTGCGCCCGACGCACTCTAGCCGCAGCTACGAGACGCATGGCTTCTGTGATTTTTTTGGTGTTTTTGACCGACTGAATGCGATCGCGTATTGCTTTTAGATTGGCCATAACTTTAAGTTCTGAGTCCTGAGTTCTGAGTTCTGAGTTCTGAGTCCTGAGTTCTGAGTTTGAAATTTTGAGTTTTGAATGAAAAACTTTCTTCAACTCAACACTTATAGCTACTCAGCACTCGGCACTCAGCACTCAGCACTGTAATTACGCTGCTGCTTTGAAAGTCTTCTTGTATTCGGTAAGTGCTTCTTTCAAGGCAGCTTCTTCTGCATCACCTAGTGCTTTGGAGGCTCTTACTCCTTCGGCATACTGGGTTTTACCAGTCTTTAAGTACTCCCGCAGACCTTGGGTAAAGGTGGTAACTTTATCTACAGGCACATCATCCAAGTACCCATTGATACCAGCGTAAAGAATTGCTACTTGCTCGTATACTGAGAGTGGCGAATTTTGTGGCTGCTTAAGAAGTTCGCGTAACCGTTGACCACGTGCCAACTGGTCTTGAGTGGCTTTATCTAAGTCAGAAGCAAATTGTGCGAAGGCTTGCAGGTCGTCAAATTGGGCTAGTTCCAATTTAATCTTACCAGCAACTTTTTTCATTGCCTTGGTTTGAGCCGCAGAACCCACGCGGGATACTGAAATACCTGGGTTCACAGCTGGACGGATACCAGCGTTGAACAAGTCAGAAGATAGGAATATCTGACCATCGGTAATGGAAATTACGTTTGTGGGGATGTATGCCGAAACGTCACCAGCTTGGGTTTCGATGATTGGTAGGGCGGTCATGCTGCCTTTACCTAATTCATCACTCAGCTTGGCGGCTCTTTCTAACAAACGAGAGTGAATGTAGAATACATCTCCGGGGTAAGCTTCGCGTCCGGGTGGGCGACGTAGCAGCAGGGACATTTGGCGATAAGCTTGGGCTTGCTTGGAAAGATCGTCGTAAATTACTAGGGTAGCTTTGCCTTTGTACATAAAGTACTCGGCAATAGTTGCGCCTGTGTAAGGAGCTAGGTATTGTAGTGTTGCTGGTTCACTGGCACTAGCGGCGACGACGATGGTGTAATCCATCGCGCCTTTTTCTTGCAATGTCTGCACCACGTTAGCGACGGTGGAAGCCTTTTGACCGATGGCAACGTAGACACAAACTACATCTTCTTCTTTTTGGTTGATGATGGTGTCGATCGCGATCGCAGTTTTACCGGTTTGGCGATCGCCAATAATCAATTCCCGTTGACCGCGACCGATGGGAATCATTGAGTCAATAGCTGTAATTCCCGTTTGCATGGGTTCGTGTACAGATCGACGAGCAATAATACCAGGCGCTGGAGATTCAATCAAACGGCTTTCTGAGGATTTGATGTCTCCCTTACCATCGATGGGGCGACCCAAAGCGTCTACAACTCTTCCAATTAAGGCTTCCCCGACTGGAATTTGAGCAATTCTACCAGTAGCGGTTACAGAACTACCTTCTTGAATTTCCAGCCCTTCACCCATCAACACCGCGCCCACGTTGTCTTCTTCTAAGTTTTGGGCGATGCCAATTGTGCCATCTTCAAATTCTAAGAGTTCCCCAGCCATAGCCTTTTCCAGACCATAGATCCGGGCAATACCGTCACCTACTTGTAGGACGGTACCAACGTTAGCAACTTTGACCTCTTGATCGTATTGCTCGATTTGTTGTTGGATAATGCTGCTAATTTCGTCAGGTCTAATTGATATGCTCATGTGTCTATCTTGTTTGCTTTCGAGACGGAATTCAGTGCTGAGTGCTGAGTTAAGAGTGCTGAGTTAAGAGTGAGTAGTGATGAGTTAAAAAAGCAAAAGTTAAAAGTTAAAAGTCAAAATAAATTACTGTTTACTTAACTCCCAACTCCTAACTCCTAACTCCTAACTCCCAACTTCTAATCCTAACCTTCTAGCTATTAGTTAAGCGCAATGAAAGGCGGCGCAGTTGACCCCGGATACTGGCATCAATTACCTGCGAACCTACTTTAATAATCACACCACCAATTAACTCACTGTCTACCTTGGTTTCTAGTTCTACCTGGCGAGCATTACTGATGGCAATGACCTTTTGGATAATTGCCTGCTGTTGAGCTTCTGTGAGGGGAACGGCTGAAATTACTTCCGCTAATACGGTTTGATTCAGCTGCCGCAACAGCGCCAGATATTGTTGAAAAATCGATTCCAAGAATGCAATGCGGCGTTTGTCTACTAATATCAACAAAAAGTTGCGTAAGTAGGGGTTAGAGCCTTCACCGAGTATTTTTTTGATGAGAGCTTTTTTGTTCTCAGCCTGAATAAACGGGTTGCTGAAGAAGTTGTGTAGCTGTTTGTCTGCTCTGAGCAGTCCCAGGAAAGTCCGCGCATCTTCCCCGAACTCTTCTGTCAAATTTTTCGATTGCGCTATTGACAAAAGTGCCTGTGCGTAAGGTTGGGCTACTTCGGCTGCCGCTACCTGACTTGTCATACATTGCCTCCCAGTTGTGCGATGCTACGATCAATTAAACTTTGTTGAGCATCGTCGGCAATCCCGCCTTTGAGTTGCGATTCGACTTTTTGCAATGCTAGTGTAGCAACTCGTTGCCGTAGTTGAGCGATCGCTCGTTCGGTTTCGCTGTTTAAATCTGCTGCTGCTGTTTGTTTCAAGCGTTCTACGTCTTGCGCTGCTTTCGCTAACAAGGCTTCTTTCGCTTTTTGAGCATTTTCTACGGACGATTGGCGGATACGTTCTGCTTCTGCTTGAGATTGCTTCAACTGCTCTTGCGCTTGGGAAAGGGCAGTCTTTGCCTCTTTTAAGCGCCCTTCTGCTTCCTGAATTGCGGTGGCAATATTGGATTGTCGCTCGTTCAGGATATTGCTTAAAACTTTACGTCCGAAGTAGAATAGTATGCCAACCAGAATCGCTAGATTGATCAGATTGGTTTCAAAAATGTCTAGGTTTAGACCGAAACCACCTTCTGCTGCGCCTTCTGCCAATTCAGAGTGAACAGCGTTCGCTTCTGCGGCAAGTAATAAGAATGTCCCCATGATACCCATTTACAAGTGCGCTGCTCGCTTGCTAGTACGTTGTATTTTCCCCTAGGGAAGGAAATTTAAGTATCTTTTCCCTGTCAGGAAATTAAGTATCTTTCCCAAGAAGGGAAAAAGTGCCTTTTTTTGACACTTAAATTTTGCGCTCTGGACTAGGGGCCAGTTGCGCGTATGCTTTACACAGAACCAATCTCGTTAGCTTATCTAACTGGAGTTGGCCCCAATAGTTTTTCTAGAATCTGCCTACTTAGAGCATCAACTTGTTGCTCTAAGGTACGAAAAGCTTCTTGTTTTTGTTGCTCTATTTCAACAGAAGCTTGTTCTCGTTGAGACTGGGCTTCCTTTTGGGCTTCAGCAATTTTTTCGGCAGTAATTTTCTTAGCTTCAAGTTGAGCGGCTTCTACAGTAGCTTGCGATTGTCTGCGAGCGTCTGCGAGTTGCTGCTCATATTCGGTAGCCAAGCGTTCGGCTTTAGCCAAGCTTTCTTTCGCCTCAAGGGTATTCGTTCGGATGTAACTATCGCGATCGTCTAGTACCTTGGTCAGTGGCTTATAGAAAATTGCATTCAACACAGCTGCTAATAGCAGGAATTGCAATGCCATGAAGGGCAAGGTAGCATCGAAATCAAACATTTGTCTCCTCTTTGGCTGGAGTAGCAGTTTTCATGGCTAGCAACGTCATCCAACCTTTCATATTTTAGAGACCCATAGCCAACAAGGGTCAACTGAACATTATAACTATTGAGATACCCAAAACGTTTTGATTGTAGAGGCGTGATGATTCACGTCTCCACACTCGCAAAAATTTTCAGGTATTAACCGAAGGGGTTAGCGAACAGCAATACCAGGGCAATTACCAGACCATAGATAGTCAAGGATTCCATGAATGCCAAGGTTAATAGCAGAGTACCGCGAATTTTTCCTTCTGCTTCAGGTTGACGAGCAATACCTTCTACTGCTTGTCCAGCAGCGTTACCTTGACCAATACCAGGGCCAATTGCAGCTAAACCAATCGCTAAAGCAGCAGCGAGAACTGAAGCAGCCTGAACTAATGGATCCATGTTGATTTTCCTTGCTTTGATTACAAAACTAACAAAAGTACGTTAACGACTAGAAACGTGGTTTTCACGCTGCACATGAGTTCTTTGATCGCGCTTTGCGATGTTTTGAGCAAAATGCTCTTGGAACTGTGCTATCAACTGAGAAGTTTAATGCTCCTCATGTTCTTCTCCGCCATGTCCCTCCATTGCCTCATGAATGTATGCTCCGGCTAGGGTGGCGAAAACCAGGGCTTGAATGGCACTGGTAAATAAACCCAAGGCCATTACAGGCAGAGGTACAAATAGAGGAACTAGCAGCACCAACACCGCAACTACCAATTCATCCGCCAAAATATTACCAAATAGCCGGAAGCTTAGGGAGAGGGGCTTGGTGAAATCTTCGAGAATTGCGATCGGCAACAAAACGGGTGTTGGCTCTATATATTTCTTAAAGTAGCCTAAACCCCGCTTGCTAAAACCGGCGTAAAAGTACGCTAAGGAAGTTAGCAGTGCTAATGCAACAGTCGTATTGATGTCATTGGTGGGAGCTGCCAATTCGCCCGAAGGTAGCTTGATGAGCTTCCAGGGAATTAGCGCACCTGACCAGTTCGATACGAAAATAAACAAGAACAATGTGCCAATAAATGGCACCCAAGGGCGGTACTCTTTCTCACCAAGTTGGTTTTTGGCCAAATCACGAATAAATTCTAGGGCGTATTCCATCAAATTCTGGATGCCCTTGGGAATTCTTTGTGCATTGCGAGTAGCAGCTATTGAAGCCACTACTAAAATGCTAATCACAAACCATGAGGTGAGAAAAACTTGCCCATGAATTTTAAGATTGCCCAACTGCCAGTAGAAATGATGACCTACTTCTAATTCGGCGAGGGGAAAAGAATTAAAGGCGTTTAAGACACTAAGCATTTGCATTCTTCAAGCATTTTCCCCAACGATCGAGGATGGGATTACTATCTTTGTGAGCCTGACTTTTTAAGAATCAGGAATGAACGCAATTTGCACCATATAGACGAGGAGCGTGGCTTTGTAAGTTAGAAATCCCAAAAATATGGGCAAAATCTGTAGCTCACGCCATTGAGTTGCCACGATCATGACTCCCATAAATAGAGCAAAACGAGTTTTGCTCAAACTGGTTTTTTCACTACCAAGTTGCTCAACGTCTCTAGCCAACATTTTTAAGTAAACCACACCTGTACACGCCCCAATTAAATAATTTAGGGCAATGTTTAAGGAATAAAAAATCCACACAGAGATAAAAATAACCCCCGTCAAGACAAGCGTGATTACCAACAATCGCTGGAAGAGTTGATAAAACTCTCGCATAGAGTTACCTGATTCTGTGTCTCCAGAATCAGTTTTAGCATCTTGTTGCGTTGTCGGAGTGGGCGCAATTGATTCGTCTGACAAGCTCACGAGACTTGAAACCAGTACAGTTAAATTATGATGACTGCACATTCAGTCAGCTGAATCATATCACGATCCGGTAACAATACTTTAGGAAAAAACAATTAACTTCTTGGCAACGTTACACAGTCAGTAAAATCGCGCTCCCAGAAGCGAGAGAGCGGCTGATGATGTAAAAGACTGTGTGGGTGAATAATCAAATTATCGTTGCCTAAAAATTCAAAATTTCTTCCAATTCCAGCTTTTTTGACTAGATTATTGTCCTCCAAAGTCGTTACATAGCATCTTGGTGTTTGAAGTAATTGGGTGTCAATAAAATCAACTGGTGCTTGAGGAGTGTATAGGCGTACCGCAAATCAGAAATCGGAGAGTAGCGGCTTGTCATTAAGCAGCGCACCACTGCTGAATTTCAAAAAACTCCAACTTTTGGGATTTAGAATACCCGTTTGTTGGGCACTTTCCTAATCTACATTAATTTACCAAAAGTGGTGATGGGCGATCGCTCATCACCATAAGTATAAATTGCTTTTATTAAGCCAGTGTTGAATTGGAGGCTGATTAAGCAGGTGCTAATAATATCAGTTGCTGCTGAAGAAGTTTTCTTACTTCATCTAATCCCAGTTGCCCATCTGTCAAAATATCTGCAACTGTAGAATTAGCATCACACTTTTGCATAAATTCAAACTCTGGTTCAGATAAATTAACAATTTGGTAATTGTAATTAAAGAAGCATTGACTGGGAAATCCTTCAATACAAGGATTAAGTTCGGGAATCGCCGCTAATAAAGCTTTGTCGTCTGACCAGTCAGTTTTTACTAAGGGAGGACGGCCAAGGAAAAACTCGTAATGAGTTACTTCTGGGTCTAGTAATTCTATCAGGCGATAAAGCTGGCGATCGCTCAATTCTTTTGCCCGTTCTACTAACTCTGGTGCTTTGCTCAAAAGTCTCTCCAAATCCCAGAAACTCGGATTCGAGAAACCAATAAACTCTAATCCCGAAGCATCAATTAATTCAAACAGCGTCTCAATGTTGTAGTCAATTTCTTGGGGATGAACGTACATATCGGCAAAGTGTTCATCCTTGTGGTTTTCTAATGACCAACGCTGCTTTTCGTATTTGACAATTCGGTTATTTTCTGGTAAAGAAGCAAATATTTGCCGTCCGACTTGGACACCATCGCGGTAGTCGCCTTTTTTGTCACCTTGCAGAAGTGCGATCGCTTTTTGCATGAGTTGAATTTCCCAGCGTCCCAACTCTCCGTACACAAAAATGTGCATTAAGCCGCCTGGGGCTAACTTCTGCGCCAAAGCTTGAATACCGCGAATTGGATCGGAGGTATGGTGCAAAACGCCAACACAGTTAATTAAATCAAACTCACCTGGTAACTGTTCCACATCAAACAAGCTGAGGTGATGAAACTCAACACGGTTAGCACCAGAACGCTGACAACGTTCTTTTGCTACATCCAAAGCCCCAGTACTGAGATCAATTCCCACAACAGAAGCCTGGGGATTGAGATGAACCAGGTACTCTGTACTTACCCCTGTACCGCAACCTGCATCTAAAATCCTAATATCTTGCCTTTGGGGTTTTTGACCTGTGCAAAAATTATGAGCAGCTAGCCAGTTCCAGCGCCAGTTATAGCCTGGTGGTGGTTCATCCAACAAAGCTTCTGGCGGAAAGGGATAGGTATTGTAGAGTTTGGCAACAGCAGCACTAACAGTTTGGGAATCGGACATGATGAGGAATAACGCAGCATTTCTGAGTTTAGCGAATGCTGGACACTTCAGGTAGACAAATAATTGCGATCGTCATCAGCCCATATATTTTAAGTATATAAGTTGTTTTATTAATAACGCTATTGTTCAAGTATCTCTTCGCTAATAAAATTTAATTATAATTTTGTATAAAAATTTACTTAGCTAGGAGCATTAAATGGCTGTAGGAATGCCGGAATTCGTTGAAAATCCAGAAAATCGTTGCCCTGTAATTCTGTATTGCCGCAATTCGCAAATCTTGTGTACCAATGCGGATTCTTTGACGAATCAAGTCTTCGTAACAATTAATAGCATACTCATCAAATCCTAGCGATCGCACATTTTTGAAAAACTCTAAAGTAGCCTCTAGCTTTGCGTAAGCTAATACCAATGCATCAGATAAGGAAGCCTTTCTGATTACATTAAACCTCCCACGCAGTTGTTCTTCAACTGTAATTATCGTTATGGCAATGTCTTCAGAATTGACTGCATTAATACGCCGTGTCACAACTGGATGCATCTGTTGAAAAAGTGAGACGGCAAGAAGATGGTAGCCTACGTCCTGCATTTGAAGATTTAATTGGTGCTGGGGCAATTCTCAGTTATTTAGATGGCAGTCTATCACCAGAAGCCGAAGTTGCTGTAACAACATTTCAGGCTTTCCAGCAGGATTTACTGGGATACTTGAAAAAATGCAGTTCGGGTAAAGAGTTGATTGAAAAAGGTTTTGAGTCAGATGTTGAACTGTCCGCCGCCTATAACGTAAGTGATTGCGTGCCTTTATTTACTAATAATGCTTATGTAGATTCCAGGCTACAGGTTTAAGAGACTTCCAAATAAAAAATATCCCAAAACTGACACAAAAATCCTCTCTCTGTGTTCTCTGCGTCTCTGTGGTTAATTTATTTCTTAGAAATCCCTAATTAAAGGTCGCACTGATTGGTTTGGCAATATTTGGCATTATCTATAAACTCTTGCAACTTATTCAAGGGAATTATCTGCAATGATGACCCACCTTGCACCTCAGCAGTGATGTAAGCAAACTTTTGTCCGCGATAATACTGGTCACGTCCAACCTTGGTGACATACCGAGACTTCTGAAAGTCATTAGCAATATTAGAATTATAAATATTTTGTAACAGTTTCACCGCTTTGGCATTTTTTGTGGTGAATTTGATGCTTGAGTCACCACTAACGGTTATACCTTCTTTAGTCACTTTCCCATTTTGAGAAGTGACATCAGCATAAAAGTATAAATTTCCCTTTGTACCCTCGTAGCCGTGGGCTTCGCTGTTGTATCTCAAAGTTGGTAATTGCGATCGCGTTTTTGCCCACTTAACAACGGTGTTGATGTTTTGCTCTGGAAGCGCATTTGCAGGAGTGACGGCTAAAATAACTGCGATCGCAGACAGAGCAACATTGAATAAATAGTTAAATTTAGAACTTTTGTGCATAGTATTTTCCCGTTAAAGAATACTGATAGCTAAAGCTAAAAAACACCGCAATTTGAGAGTTATTTCCAGGGCGGCGTTATTTCGTAATATTCAGTCATCAGTAGCAAAAACAACTTAACATCGACTAATGACTACTGTCCACCGATCATTGCTGAAGGAAATTTAGTTTCAACTAAGATTTTGTAACATTTGCAATAATCGTAGAATGGATACTGCCACAAACATCAAAATAGAGGTTTTCAGCATCAGTAGACCATGCCTAGCCTATTTCTGAGTTACAAAACTTAGATTTGATCTCAGCCAAACAAGAGTATGTACTCTTGAGACTGGATGTATCTAAGCTACAGGTTCTACACACTTCTTAATAAACCAGCCTTGAGAACGCAAAACGTTCTAATCTAAAAGCTAACTGGGTTAATTTACTGGCAGTTTTGCAGGCAATACTCTCAAGTTCATAAAGCATAGAGACACCGATGTGTCAAGCCTCAAAGCGACCCAGATTTAACATATATAACGATTATGATGGGAGTTTTACAAAGCCGATGAGTGTTAAGGCGAGTGGTGGAAGCTCAGTTGCGCGTCCGCAACTATATCAAACCCTAGCTGTAGCGACAATTACCCAAGCCGAGCAGCAAGACCGCTTTTTGGGAAGTGGTGAACTCAATGAACTGGCAAGCTATTTTGCATCTGGTGCAAAGCGTTTAGAGATTTCCCAGACGCTTACAGATAATGCCGAGATTATTGTGTCTCGCGCTGCCAACCGGATTTTTGTTGGTGGTTCGCCAATGGCTTTTTTAGAAAAGCCCAGAGAAGCAGAACTAGTAACTGCTGGTGGTGGTGCTAATGTTCAGCAAGGGATGCAACTAGGAACTGTAACCTATGTTGAAAGTCGTGGCGGGTTCCTAGAAAATTTACGATCAATCTTTAACTCATCCCCCAGCGGCCCAGTACCCGCAGGTTTCAGACCAATTAACATTGCTCGTTATGGCCCGAGCAACATGGCCAAGAGCTTAAGGGATTTATCCTGGTTCTTGCGCTACGCTACTTATGCGATCGTTGCTGGCGACCCCAACATCATAGCGGTGAACACACGGGGTTTGCGGGAAATAATTGAAAATGCCTGCTCTGGTGAAGCAACGCTGGTAGCTTTGCAAGAAATCAAAGCCGGATCGCTTTCCTTTTTCCGCAAAGATGCTGAGGCTACAGAAATTGTGTCTCAGTACATGGATGTTTTGTTAACAGAATTCAAAGCAGCCACACCTTCAAATAAAGTCCGTCAACGTCCCTCTAGCGACCAACAAGGGTTGCAACTGCCGCAAATTTACTTTAATGCAGCAGAACGCCGTCCCAAGTTTGTGATGAAAACTGGGTTGTCAGCTAGCGAAAAAAATGAGGTAATCAAAGCGGCATATCGGCAAATTTTTGAGCGCGACATTACCCGTGCTTATAGCTTGTCCATATCTGACTTAGAATCCAAGGTGAAAAATGGCGACATCTCCGTGAAGGAGTTTGTTCGTCGTCTAGCTAAATCTCCCCTTTACCAAAAACAGTTTTACCAGCCTTTTATTAACAGCCGAGTCGTCGAACTTGCTTTCCGCCACATTTTAGGACGGGGCCCAAGTAGCCGGGAAGAAGTGCAAAAATACTTCTCGATTATTTCTAATGGTGGTCTGCCAGCCTTGGTAGATGCCTTAGTCGATTCTGCTGAATACGGCGACTATTTTGGTGAAGAAACAGTACCTTACCTCCGGGGTCTGGGGCAAGAAGCACAAGAATGTCGCAACTGGGGACCACAGCAAGACCTGTTTAACTACAGTGCGCCTTTCCGCAAAATACCTCAGTTTATCACCACATTTGCTGCTTACGAACAGCCACTACCAGACCAACATCCTTACGGTTCTGGTAATGACCCCCTGGAAATTCAGTTTGGCGCGATTTTCCCGAAAGAAACTCGCAACCCCAGCACCCGTCCGGCTCCTTTTGGCAAGGATACCAAACGCATCCTGATTCACCAAGGGGCAGGGATTAATAACCAAAATAGTAATCCCAAAGCGCGGGGTGAAGCTCCTGGTACTCTTGGACCCAAGGTGTTCAAATTAGACCAGCTGCCTGGTACTAGAGGTAAAAAGGCTGCCAAAAATTCTAGCGTCAGATTCTCCGAAAGCTCAACCCAAGCTGTGATTAGAGCTGCTTATCTGCAAGTTTTTGGTCGCGATCTTTACGAAGGTCAGCGCCCGAAGGTATTGGAAATCAAGCTGGAAAACGGTGACATCTCTGTACGGGAGTTTATCCGTGCTTTGGCTAAGTCGGATGTATTCCGCAATCTTTACTGGTCATCGCTCTATGTTTGTAAAGCGATCGAGTATATTCACCGCCGCTTGTTGGGTCGTCCGACTTATGGCCGTCAAGAAATCAACAAGTACTTTGATATTGCTTCCAAACAAGGCTTTTACGCCGTCGTTGATGCGATCATTAACAGCGTAGAATACAGCGAAGCATTTGGTGAAGATACAATTCCTTACGAACGGTATCTGACTCCCGGTGGTGTATCAGGGCGGCAATTGCGCGTTGGTAGCATTCGTGAAGATGTTGCAGCCAAAGTTCAGAAGGAAGTAACGCCAAGCTTTGTAACATTGGGTACAGTCACAGAAAAACGGTCAGAACCAGATATTCAGTTCCGTATTAACCAAGGTGTTAGCAAGCAACGCGAACAAACCAAAATCTTCAAACTGGTTTCCAATACCAGCGACAAAGTTGCAGTAAAAACCTTGATTAGCGCTGCCTATCGTCAGATTTTTGAGCGCGATATTGCACCCTACATCGCTAAAAATGAATTTACGGCGTGGGAAAGCAAGTTGGGGAACGGCGAAATCAGTGTGAAGGAATTTATTCAAGGTTTGGGTTACTCTAACCTCTACCTGAAAGAATTCTACACACCCTACCCCAACACCAAAGTGATTGAGTTGGGAACCAAACACTTCTTAGGACGTGCGCCATTAGACCAGGCAGAAATCCGCAAGTATAACCAAATTTTGGCTACTCAAGGGATTCGTGCCTTTATTGGTGCTTTGGTAGATAGTGTGGAATATAACCAAATATTTGGTGAAGATACGGTTCCTTACCGTCGCTTCCCAACCCTACCTGCGGCAAACTTCCCGAATACTGAGAAGCTGTACAACCAGTTGACCAAGCAAAATGATGACGTAGTTGTGCCTAGCTTTAAACCCGTGCAAGCACGTGTAGGAGTTAGTAACGATACACCACTTTTGACGCAGGCGATCGCAGATATAGCAACCCAAACAAACGGTATCAACAAAAGCAAGCCGGCTTTTGCTGAACTGGGTCGTTCCTACAACGATGGTAGCGGACAACCCGTAGAACTGGGTGTGCGTAAACATGCACGCATTTACCGTCTAACAGAAAGTGCAAACCAAGCCGAAACACAACAGGCAATCAACGCCATTTACTGTCAGGTATTGGATGTATTTAGTGGTGAAGTGCCTGATAGTTTCCGCCGTACTGACCTAGACAGCAAACTCCAGAATGGTGAAATTTCCGTGCGGGAGTTTGTGTGTGAACTAGCTAGTTCCGAAATCTATCGTCAGCGCTTCTTATCACCTTATCCTCATGCCAAGGTCACTGAGTTCCTCTTCCGTCACCTGTTGGGGCGTACACCCGCAGATCAGGAAGAAATTCGCCAGTGCAACCAGCTGCTAACTGATAGTGGTTTATCGGCTGCTGTAAAAGCAATAGTCGAAAGTCCAGAATATAGCCGCTACTTCGGTGAAGATGTTGTGCCTTACAACCGCTTCTCAATAGGGAATAGGGAATAGGTAATAGGGAATAGGGAATAGGGTACAGATTATTTCCTGTGCCCTGTACCCTGTGACCTTCCCCCTTCGTAACCTTTCGTAATATTGCTCTCAGATTACAGCTAAAACAGGGAATTCTGAAAGGTAATATTACAAAGTGTTAAGAGCAGTCATAAATGCTCAACAGAATGCCGGAAAATGTTTTGCGGAAGGTAACTGAGTTTAGAAGCTTGTGTACTTGTGTTGACTCAAGAAAACTCGTAATTAATTAGTCGTAGCAGTTATCAAACTGTTGTGTCTAAAAGAACGAGAGAACGAACTCAGTAAACCAAATTTAGAGTCTCACCAGTTTAATCAAATCCTGGTTTCATTTGTATTGGAGGAATCCATTAATGAGTATCGTCACGAAAGCTATCGTGAATGCTGATGCAGAAGCTCGCTACCTCAGCCCTGGTGAATTGGATCGGATCAAATCCTTTGTTGCCAGTGGTGAACGCCGCGTGCGGATTGCTCAAATTTTGACAGAAAATCGTGAGCGCCTGGTTAAGCAAGCTGGCGATCAATTGTTCCAAAAGCGTCCTGATGTTGTGTCTCCTGGTGGTAACGCTTACGGTCAAGAATTGACTGCTACTTGCCTGCGTGACCTAGATTACTACCTCCGCCTCGTTACCTACGGTATCGTTGCTGGTGATGTTACACCGATTGAAGAAATTGGTGTTATCGGTGCCCGTGAACTGTACAAGTCCTTGGGAACCCCTATTGATGGTGTTGCTGAAGGTATCCGTGGGCTGAAGAATGTAGCTACTACATTGCTGTCTGGTGATGATGCTTCTGAAGCTGGTACCTACTTCGATTACCTAGTTGGTGCCCTGCTATAGGGTGATGCTGTTTCCCTGCCGAAACAGAAGTATTGCAATACGGTTGGAAATAAGGAATTAACAACATGGCTCAAGACGCAATTACCGCTGTCATTAACTCCGCAGACGTTCAAGGTAAATACTTAGACAACTCTGCTTTAGAAAAACTAAAAGGCTATTTCGCTACTGGCGAACTGCGGGTACGTGCTGCTAGCACCATCAGCGCTAACGCTGCTGCGATCGTCAAAGAAGCTGTAGCAAAATCTTTGCTATACTCTGACATCACCCGTCCCGGCGGCAACATGTACACCACCCGCCGCTATGCTGCTTGTATCCGTGATTTGGACTACTACCTCCGCTATGCCACCTACGCTATGTTAGCTGGCGATCCTTCCATTTTGGATGAGCGTGTATTAAATGGCTTGAAAGAAACCTACAACTCTTTAGGAGTTCCCGTTGGCGCTACCGTGCAAGCTATCCAAGCAATCAAGGAAGTAACCGCTAGCTTGGTTGGTTCTGACGCTGGTAAGGAAATGGGCGTTTACTTAGACTATATCTCTTCTGGCTTAAGCTAAGAGCTAGTTTGCGCTTAAGAATTTAGGTGCGGCTTTATTAAGGTCTGGAAATCAACCGTGAGTGCTAGAACGTTATATTGCTTATCTTGGTAAATTATCAGTGATGAGTGTTGGTGGTCTAGTATTGATGTTTGATTTCCAGCCTTGGAATGATTAAAAGATTTGCACTCAAGATTTTGAGATAAAAAAAGTTTTCACAAAGTTTACAGGAGATTTTCAAAATATGTCCCGTTTGTTTAAAATTACTGCTCTAGTTCCCAGCCAAACCCGAATTCGTACCCAACGCGAACTGCAAAATACCTACTTCACTAAGCTAGTTCCCTATGAAAACTGGTTCCGTGAACAACAACGTATTCAAAAAGCAGGCGGCAAAATTATCAAAGTAGAACTGGCAACTGGTAAGCAAGGTGCTAATACTGGCTTGTCGTAATTTTGTAAATAGAATATTATTTTAGGGAATTGGTAAGAGGTTGAAAAAGACCTCTTTTTTGTTGAGAATTAATATTACAAAAAATCTGTTTTCTATTTCGGAAAATTTATGAATCTAGGTATATGGGTTGATAAAAATTGATAAAGAGGTCTAATACCAGACCTCTTTTTTTGTTACTTATATTTCTGAAAGTTAAGAGTTGAACATTTCTACAAGGCGATAACCACGAGTATATAGCGGAACTGGAGCGCCAGAATTCTCTTTTTTCCTGGCTTGTTCACAACTTTCATCAAACACAATTAGCGTTTCCTTACCAACTTTCAGCCAGTCTTCATAAGGCACGCTCATATCTTCTTCAACACCACCAATACTAGGTACTACCATTGCCCGATAAGCTTCATTGAATTTTCTGCGGAACCGGAAATCTACAGAAATTCTTAGACCTTCAGTTTTCCTTCTTACCGTTTGGTGCAATCCACGGGCATCATTAAAGTACATTGTGCCGTGTTGTAGTTGTGCTTCTGTATAGGAGACAACCATTGGAACATCCTGGCCTTCAGCAAAGTCTGACATTACCCGCATCGCCTGTAGTTCCATTTCGCGGGGCATCTCACCTGCTTCAATGGTTATATTATCGATATCGCCAAATAGTGGCAGAACCACTACAGTCGCATCAGCAGCAACACCTGCCCAGACATCGCTATGGCATTTTGAGCTAGCGAAGGGCAAACTCAATTTTTTTGCATCAGTCTTACCATAAACTATGCGGAGATTGACTGGTAAATCTACTGCATCAATCAGTTCATTTGCTCCTAATTGGTAGAAAGCCTCAGCTACGCTTGTTTGAAAGAGGTTAAATGCTAGAGTATGTTCTCGCTTGGGCATCAAAAGACCAGTACCAGTGTAGTTCGGTAATGTATTTCTTGCTTCCAATAGTCGTTCAAGCATTTCAGCTTCTGAAAGAATTATGTGACTATTCAGACACGCTGAAATATAACCCGCAGCAGCAATGCGGATCTGCTGGAACAACTCAGGCTTTAATGTGTGTTCAAACAGTAATCGATACTGTCGCCTTGTAGCAATTTTATCAGCAAGCTCATCAAAGAGTCGATCGCCAAGTTGAGAGAATGTGATCGCATGGTCATATTCTACGCGATCGCCCACTACTGACTTGGCTAACAGTTCTTCTAACATGATCTCTTCCAACGTTATTCTAAATTATTTAAATCACTCATACATCCCAAGCCATTTCATTTTAAAAACGATCTGACTATTACAACTTAACAAAATTATTCTCCTTATACTTCGTAAAATATACTGTTTACTTTCTATTATTTATCTTGATTTAAAGAGTTAAGTTTAACCAGATTAGTAAAGTATATGTAAAGTTAAAGTTTAAGCCTCAACATATTTATATGTAAAGTAGCCATTAACTAAGTATTTTGAAAACTTTATGAAGTCTGATTATATTAATATTTTTATATTTAAAGAAATTAAGAAGTTAAGAATATTTCAGTTAGGCTTTATCTTGAAACCTATCATTTTTTTACGCAAAATTAACCATAAAGCAAAAATCAGTAAAATCAACATTAGCATTAAATTAGGTAAATGTTACAACATATATAGTATTAAATTCTTATAAACCCCGATTGATTAAAACCAACATAACTCTAATATAAATAGATAGTTAAAAATGTCAAATAATCACAAAGACTCAACTATAAACTTATACAATCGCACAGCATCAGACTGGATTAGAGGAGAACCTAGTTCGCTCTCAGACTTTACAGCACGTCCTTTTGTACTAGAGCTTTGTGAGCCTGTTAGTGGACTGCGAGTAGTTGATATAGGTTGTGGAGAAGGTTATTGCAGTCGAGAATTACATAGGCGTGGTGCTGCACAAGTATATGGAATAGACCTTTCCCAAGGCATGATTGAAGCTGCAAGGTTGCAAGAAGTCGAAGATGGTTTAGGTATTAGCTATGAAGTAGGATGTGCTACCAATCTCAAGCAGTTTGATGATGGCAAAATTGACTTAGTTGTTGCAGTATTTTTATTTAACTATTTGACAATCTCTCAAACCCAAGAATGTATGGCAGAAGTTGCACGCATTCTTCGTCCCGGCGGTCAATTTGTATTTAGCGTTCCCCATCCATCTTTTCCATATATGCGGGAGGCAGCATATCCGTTTTATTTTCAAGTTGAGGGTGCAGGCTACTTCAGTAAGCGAGATCAGCAGTTTCCTGGTCGTATTTGGAAACGAGATGGCTCCTGGTTAAATGTCCAATTGATTCACAAAACTCTTGAAGATTACTTTAATGCCCTTAGAATTGCTGGCTTTAATACTATGCCAATTTTACAGGAATTGCGTGTAACTCCAGAACATATTGTAGTAGACCAATCATTTTTTAGTCCCTTACTTGACCAACCACTCCATCTAGCCCTACAAATATCACGATGACACAGATATCTTCTTTAGCGAGAAATTCTTTCCGTGAAATAACAGTTAATCATCCTTTATGGAACAATGAGTTCCTAATCCGTTGTCGGGCTGGAAATTTATTTTTACCAGACGTACAGATACTAGCTGTTCAGATGTACAAATTCTCCAAACAATTTAATCGGATCTTGGCCAGTATCTTATCTTGTTGCGAAGATGAAAGTAGTCAGTTAGTCATCTTAGAAAACCTATTTGACGAAATGGGACAGGGAGATATAACTCAGTCCCACCCAGAGTTGTTTCGTCAATTTACCCGCGCCCTTGGTATCGACGACGAAACTTTGGCAGCACTACCCACTGTACCTGAAACTTGTGCCCTGATTGAAACTTACTTGCAGATGCCACATAAATATGGCTACTTAGCTGCACTAGGTGCTGTCTGTTATGCTTCCGAAGGGATTGTTAGCTCACTCTACACGCAACTATATAAAGGAATTATTGGTGCTGCTCCCTTACCCAAAGAAGCTCTGATCTTTTTTGAAGTCCATATTGATGTAGATGATAGTCATGCAGCAAAGCTAGCAGCAGTGATTGAACCTCAAATTACCATGAATGAGGAGGATATCAAGGTAAAACTGGCTATTGTTGAAGCTATGGATGCGCGTGTCCAATTTTTTAATGGAATTCAGCGTCAAATCTCTAAATACAGCTTGTATCCTGATTCATGGGTGCATTTTGATGCATTGCTGTAGTATTGTGTCAAGTTTAAATTGATGGGTAAATAAGTTTGTAGTAAGGACTTTAGTGCTTACTACAAATCCTCAAAACTAGCTGGGCAAAGCAATAAGTAAAAATACGGTTGTAACAATGAGGATTTGTAGCATTAGAATACAAACAGTTTTACTTGTTTTTTTGGGATTTTAAATCTGTAATAAAACATTTTCAAAGTATAACTACAGAAAATTTTGTCATTTAAATAACCTTTTTAAGAAATTAGTTGTCGAGTCTTGGGTAAATTCACAAAGCAAAATTAGGTGCAGTCATCAGGAGGCTTCCATGTACGGTTTAGTGAACAAGGCGATTCAAGACATGGTATGCAGTCGTTTTGGCGAAGAGACTTGGAAACAAATTAAGCACAAAGCAGAGGTGGACGTAGATGTTTTCCTCAGTATGGAAGGCTATCCCGATGACATCACCCACAAGTTGGTAAAAGCTGCTAGTGTCATTCTAAGTTTATCTCCCAAACAGATTATGCAAGCCTTTGGGGAATTTTGGGTTCAGTACACAGCCCAAGAAGGCTATGGTGAAATGCTGGACATGAGTGGAGATACACTGCCTGAGTTTTTAGAAAACCTCGACAATCTTCATGCTCGTGTAGGAGTTAGCTTTCCTAAACTCCAGCCCCCATCATTTGAGTGTACTGATATGGAGGAAAATTCTCTAAGTTTACACTATCGTTCTGATCGAGAAGGGCTAACTCCAATGGTTATTGGTCTAATCAAAGGATTGGGAACAAGGTTTGATACAGAAGTTCATATTACCCAAACCCAGAATCGGGATGAAGGTGCTGAACATGATGAATTTTTAGTGATTTATAAACCAAATTGAGTGTAGCAGCATGGCTCCTCCTCACCTTACGCTTTCACCAGAGTTACTGGCGAAAGCTTTTCCCTTCCACTTTGCATTTAGCCGTAATCGTGAAATTGTACAAACTGGTGAGGTCTTGGGGCGTATTAGTCCTGAGCCATTAGTTGGTAAATTGATTGAGCAGCATTTCCAGATTAATCGTCCAAAGATTCTGATTGATTTTGATGCTATTAGTAAACAGCCTCGTGCCCTATTTATTTTAGAGTTTCTCCACAATGGAATGCAGCTCAAGGGTCAGATGATGTATCAACCAGAGGAGGAGGTAATATTTTTTTTAGGTTCTCCCTGGATTACAGATACAACTAGCTTGGCTCCTTTGGGTATCAAACTCAAAGACTTTGCGATTCACGACCCAATTGTTGATTTTCTGTTTCTACTACAATCTCAAAACACCGCTTTGGGTGATGCCAAAAAGTTAACAAGCGAACTGAAACAACAAAGGGCACAACTGCGAAGTGCGCTGCAAATTAAGGAGAACCTAGCGGAAATTGCTGAGGCTCAGGCTAAAAGATTGGAAAAATCCCTCCGGGAGCTACAGCAAACTCAAGCCCAATTGGTTCAGGCTGAGAAAATGTCCAGCCTGGGGCAGTTAGTTGCAGGAGTTGCTCACGAAATTAACAACCCCGTTAACTTTATTTACGGAAATTTAAAATATACAAAAGATTATACACAGTGTTTGCTAAAGCTTGTGCTTCTTTACCAGCAATTTTATGCCAATCCTGTGCCAGAAATTAAAGAATGCATTAATGAAATCGAATTAGATTTTTTACTAGATGATTTGCCCAAAATTCTAGATTCGATGCAAGTAGGAGCCGAAAGGATCTCTGAAATTGTCTTGTCTCTGCGGAACTTCTCTCGTCTTGATGAAGCAGGAATGAAAAAGGTTGATATTCACCACGGACTAGATAGTACCTTGCTGATTTTACAGAATCGGTTTAAGAATAGCGTAGATCATCCTGGGATCAAAGTAGTTAAAAACTATGGAAACTTGCCTCTGGTAGATTGCTACGCCGGCCAACTCAATCAAGTGTTCATGAATATTATCAGTAATGCCATCGATGCACTCGAAAGCCATAATGATAAACGCGTGATCGCAGAAATTCATGCTAGTCCGAATAAAATTACAATTACTACAGAAATTATTGAAACAAACTGTGTTATTCGAATTGCTGATAATGGTTCAGGAATGACAGAAGCAGTTAAGGAACGACTGTTTGATCCATTTTTCACAACTAAGCCTGTGGGTAAGGGTACAGGATTAGGTTTGTCAATTAGCTATCAAATTGTAGTTGAAAAACATAGGGGAACACTGAAATGTTTATCAGAACCCGGACAGGGTACTGAGTTCTGGATTGAAATTCCCCTCTCTATGGACACACAAGCAGTTGATTGCGTCAAATCGTTGAGTTATGTTTTATGAATTATGAGAATTAAGAAATGCTTGTAGTGGGAGAGAAGCACTAAGCATTTATTTTTTAACTCTCTGAATTCTCAATTATTTTTAAAACTGCTGTATTTAATGTATAAAATAATTTCTCAGTTTACGTGTAGTGATGCCATCTCTAGGGGATGGTAATCATAGCTTGTTTCGTCTAAGGGTATGGCATTCCTAGCCAATCAAATTTGTCAAAAATATTTAACTAAGGGTGTATTGAAGTTAACAACTCTAAGATTTATGGTTGCAAAGCTTACTTATGAGTTATAAGTTATGATTTATGAGTTTTATTTCTAACTCCTAATTCCTAACTTTTTACCTGTACTGCTCGTGAATCTACGCCGCCTGATTCCAATTTTTGATAGTTCAGTCTCCAACTGGGCACTAGAAGCGCGTTTGTTGCGCTGGTTAACTTTGATTTGGCTGTTTGTCGGCTTGATAATGCTATTTTCAGCATCCTATCCCGTCGCTGACGCACGTCAGAGTGATGGACTGTACTACTTTAAGCGTCAACTACTTTGGGTCTTAGTTTCTTTAATCGGGTTTAATATTATTGTTAATTTGCCGTTACAGAAAATTTTGAGAGTATCCCATTGGTTTTTGTTGCTGTTTTTGGCATTAATTTTCGTCACACTAATCCCAGGATTGGGAAAAAAGGCTTTTGACGCAGCCCGTTGGATTGCGATCGGACCAATTCCTATTCAACCTTCAGAATTAATTAAACCCTTTTTGGTGCTGCAAAGTGCGCGGCTTTTTGGTCAGTGGGAACGTATTAGTTGGCGGGTTCGCTTTGCTTGGTTGGGTATTTTCGGTTTGGTACTTTTAGGAATTCTTGCCCAGCCCAACTTAAGTACAACAGCACTTTGCGGTATGACTATTTGGCTAATTGCTCTCGCGGCTGGCCTACCTTACAAGTACCTGGGAGGAACAGCAATTGGCGGAGTAATGTTGGCGATACTCAGTATTAGCATAAAAGAGTATCAGCGTAAGCGGGTGATGTCATTCCTCAATCCTTGGGCGGATGCTACAGGAGATGGCTACCAGTTGGTGCAAAGTCTACTAGCTGTGGGTTCTGGTAGGACTTGGGGAGCCGGGTTTGGGCTTTCTCAACAAAAACTGTTTTATTTACCGATTCAGGATACCGATTTTATTTTTGCCGTGTTCGCTGAGGAGTTTGGCTTTGTTGGCAGTATGGTGTTGTTGGCACTTTTAGCTACATTCGCCACCCTCGGATTAATTGTGGCACTGAAGGCTAAAAATATAGTGCATCGATTGGTAGCGATCGGTGTGACGATTTTGATGATAGGACAATCACTGCTCCATATTGGTGTAGCTACAGGTTCTCTACCAACTACAGGCTTACCTTTACCCATGTTTAGTTATGGTGGTAATTCTATGATTGCTAGCTTAATAGCTGCTGGGTTGCTGATTCGGGTAGCACGCGAGAGTAATGAAGCTGAGGTAGTACCGTTACGAAAACCCCTGTTTCAAAATGGGCGAAGACATCGAGGTTTCCAAAAAAATAAGAATTGAGTTAGTTGGAAATAGGGCAAGCAACCTTTCACAGCCTATCGAGAATGTGCCTAAGAGCCTGATAAAACTTACCTCTGAGGTAAGGGGCTTTGAAATGGGTTCGGTGGAATTGGGTTAATGCTAGGTATAGGAGTAGGTACTACTTTTTTGAGGACTGTGATTACAAATCCTTTTTGCTGGGGTGGTTGCTTATTAGATATATCATTAACTTGCAGCGTGATTTGAGGTGGGAAGGCTAGATTAACTGGAAACTGCTTTGAGTCACTTAATGCAACTTCATCGCCGTATGGCAAAAGTTTAACTTGAATATTTTCTTTTTCCCCTTCTACTCTCCAACTCAGGGTAGCAGTTGTTCCTTCGTTGAGAACCAGATTTGGTTGATCGCTACCGTTGATTGTGAAAGAAACAATCCTAAATGGTTTTGGTAAAATTTCTATTTTAGATTCAGTCTTTTTAAAACTATTTTTTTGACTTCCATTAGAAAAAGCTTTGATTTGAAAGGCAAATTTTCCTGCTTTAT
The DNA here is from genome assembly GCF_014698035.1 of Desmonostoc muscorum FACHB-395. Lineage (GTDB taxonomy): Bacteria > Cyanobacteriota > Cyanobacteriia > Cyanobacteriales > Nostocaceae > Nostoc > Nostoc muscorum_A. The sequence continues at coordinate 61,520 of NZ_JACJSF010000019.1, read as the reverse complement.
ATGCAGGTATAGGGATATTTGTACATCGTAGCTCTTGATTTTGTTGTGTACATAGCTTTTTGAGCTTAGGGTCTGCAAGATTACCTTGGTTAATTTTATAAACAATTGGTTCGCCGTAGGATGTCTCATCATCTGCACTGCCACCAATTTGAATTTGTTGCAGCAGTAATGGACGCGCAATAGTCCAACTTAAAAGAATATTTTGACCTTTTATATACTGTGGTTTATCGGCTTGAAAATTAACAACTTCAGCAATTGGTTTCTCAGCTATTTCTACTTGGGTTGTTTGGGTTGCTATTTGATTAGTTCGAGAAAATAACTGTATACCATTTTGATAAGAAGCTTGTAGCTGAAAAGTGTAATTTCCTTTTGTTTTCACTCCAGTTTTCACGTTACTACAAATAAGGTCTTGTTTTTCTTGTATCTGACAAAGAGGTGTACTTCCTTTACCCAATGCTTCAGGAATGCCATTGCTAAAGTCATAAATAATAGGCTCAATAGGTTGGGAACCTTTAGCGGTCAGAACCAATTTTTGCAACTGTTTATAGTGGTGAATTTCCCAGTTCAAAGCAACCTCATCACCTTCAGTAATTTGAGAGTCTTTTGCACTAAAATTTTCTAATTTCAAAGGATCGGGATTTAAAATTCGCCAAATGATAAATCCTATCCCTCCCAATAATCCCAAAATTGCCAAAATTAACAGAATAAATTGCCACAAAGGACGGGGTTTCCATACCAAGCTCCCTTGAGGCAATGTGTTAGGTAGGGGTAAATTTTTTTGGTCTTTGATGTCGAGTTGAAAGTTAACCACTAACCCTGCGCCAAACCACGGTTTTCGCCACCAAGGTCTGGGTTTGACTGTCAAGTTGACCACAGCACTTCTATTTGGTAGTAATCTTATTTCAGTCGGATCAAATTTGTAAGTATATAGTTCTTCTTCGTCTCGACTTTTTAAGCTTAATATCAGTTCACGGACAATATTACCCTGGTTTGCTAGTGCTAATTCATACTTGCCCAGACTACGGCTAACTTGTCCCAAAATCGTATGAAGTTCTATATCTAAGCGATAATTTGTCGGAATTTGAATGTACACCAAGTCTAGCAGTACTAAGTCGGGAGAGTTCTCCGAATACAAGCGGATTGTAGGAGAATAGCTTCCTGCGAGTGTATCTCCAGGTGGGTGAAATTTCAACAATATTTGACCTTTAGTACCAGGGTTCAGTTCTAGTGCAGTAGCTTCCGATACTAATCCAGAACCCTCATATCCGCTTGCAGGGTAATTAATTGTGAACCAGTCTTCGTCTAAATCTGGACAACTCAAGCGGAACCTATCGACGAGATAAGAGCGATTATCAACTATAACCTCTACTTGCAGAGGCTCACTAGGATTGAAAATTAGTGGCTTGTTGGGGTTGGTGTTAGGTCTAATGGAAAATGTCGGGTCATTCACCCGAATTGCAGTCTGTTCTTGTAGCAGAACCTTAATTTGGTTTGGGAAGGTTATAGGTGTATCTTGAGGATAATGTAGAGGTGAATCTACGACTAATGTATAGTCATAGGTTCCAGGAAGAGTATTTGCGGCAATTTGAAACTCAAATCTTACTTCATCGCTATTCTGTTGGGAAGCTAATGCTAAACTTTCTCTAGGAGAACTAGACCAACCGGTTAAATTTTGAAATACTTCGTCAAAAACAAAATGTAAGTCAATAACCGCATCTTGACCTCCTTGATTAATCACAACAACATAGAGTTCAATAGTATCTCCTGGCATTCCAAATTGAATTCCAGGTGGGTTGATAATAACTTGCAGTGGATTGAAGTTAGCTTGCATATCATTGACTCTCTTATTTGATGCGGTGTAGTTTGACTTGAAAATCTTCACCACCACTAACAATCATGGTTCCTTGATTAGTTTTCAAGTCGATACTATTGATTTTTTTAGAGCTTTGGTAAATTGTTTTACCTTCTGCTGCCTTTATTTTGTCAAGCTTATGTTCGGGAGTTAAGTACCAAAGCACCACTCGTCCATCATCGCCACCACTTACTAGCAAACTACCATCATCACTAAATGCCAGACTACGCACAGATGTTTTTGATGCTGGCCAGCGATCTATTGGCGAACAATTGAGTTCATTAAATTTTTCCTGCGGATTGGGATTTTTGAGAGTTTGGCACTGATTCAAATTCCAAATCGTAATGAATCCCGCTGAATCGGAGGTTGCTAAGATTTTTTCTGTCGAGTTAGGAACAAAAGCCAATCCCCAGATATAGTCTTCACGCCCAACTAATGGGTCTAGTTTTTCTAGATTTTGCACTGATAAACCTGGGAATTTTTTATCAGATTGAGTTGGGTTCCACTGCCACAAGATAAAACGCTTAAAGTTTCCCGCAATTACTACAGTTTTGGCATCTGGGCTGAGATTTAATGCCCGGACTTGGAAACCTGATAGTTTCAATGTACTTTGTACGTCGATAACTTGCGGTTCTGGCAGAAAATCGCTGTTAGGCGCTGATCTTGACCATACTCTAACTTTACCACTGCCATAGCCACTGAATAAGTTAAGTGAGTTTGAAGTGAAAGCTAAATCAAAGACGCGATCGCCTTTTGCTTTAGGATCTTTAAGGTCTTGAAGTTCGCTAATCTTTAGACCTGATGGTACATCTCTAAGTTCAATTACACCATTATCGAGACCAACGGCAACACGATCATTTTGTAATGGCATGAAGCGTAAGACTTCTACAGCATCATCGGTAATCGCCATTAAACCTTTGGGCTGTTGCCGTTGGTCGCAAGCTACGGGTTGCCCAGCGTATGTTACTGTGTCATCGGGGCCTAAGCTATCAGCAGCAATTCTCCAAAGTCTTAATGTGCAATCATCTGAGCCACTGACCACAGATAAACCAATACCACTAAAGCGTATTGAGTTTACAGAACGTGTATGCATTATATCTCTTGGTTGCAGTATTAATGCTAGGAGTGCAGCTAAGAGTGCGATCGCAGCTAGCTGTAGCCATAGAGGTATAATTGGCAAAGCCTCCACTTCTAATGTCTGCGTGGCGGGGTCTGTACTGCCTAAACGTTGGTCGGATAATTCAGATTTAGCCTCTAATAAAAGAGTTTTACCGATTCCTACCCAAGGGCGTTTTGTTTTAACATCAAGAATGACCTTACTTGTTTCTCCTAAATGGAGATTGGCATTTTCAGGAAGCTTTTTGAAAGTACATTTTCGCCAGTCTCTACCCTGTACCTGGACATTAATTTGCTGGTTGAGGTTGCTAGCGTTTTTAAATAGTAATTCAAAGGAAGCTGTATCAGATTTCCAGTCAGGTAACCATGCCGATTTACTAGGAATTTTGAGGTGTTTTTGAGTGGTGGTAAAGTCTATAAAACCCACTGGTAAGACTTCAATGTTGCCTTCAGCATTGGTTGGATAACCATTATTGCTAACAGCTTCAATAGTAAAAGGATAATTTTGGCTGGGTGCTTGCACTACAGAAGGAGGTTGACATTGAAATGTGGCTTCTGCTAATCCCCCTGGATCTAAAGATAATCGGCGTTCTGCACTACCTGCTAGCCAAGATGGATCAACGCCTGTAAAACGTAGCCCCACATCAGTTGGTTGTTGCCCCAAGTTCCGCACCCGCACTGGTATATCTACTGAATTGCGGGGATAAACTTGAAACTCGCGTACAGGCAATTCGACACTTAAGTGTGTTGGTCTGTTATCTCGTTCGATTTTCAGACGCAGCACAAGTCTGCACTGTTGTGCTAATTGCGGCGAAAAAATATTAACTATCAGGTTGACAGTACCGACAAATCCTGGAATGGGTGTATTGAATATGAAGACTTGAAATATAGTACTGCTTCCTGGTGGTTTAGCTGCTGCCACCTCTGGTTCGAGTCGATACCATCGGTATCCAGTGTTTCGGGTTTCTCCGGCGGCGGTAATTTCTACCTGAAAATTGGCAAAGCGATCGCTGTCATTATTGACAGTTACCTCAAATGATACAGGAGTATCACCTGGACGAAAAGTTAGGTTCTGAGTAGAAAGGCTGGCATTAATAACACTTTTTTCCATGCTATTATTTATACTATTTTATTATTTTCCATGACTAATACTATTAAAAAATTAATATCTGCGAAAAAGTGACAATCGTTTTTTGGGTTTGATTATTCAAATGTATATATTCAAATTGTGTAATAAATTTCTCAATTGATAAAAGTCATTTTCATGAAATCTATATATTATATTCACATAGAAATTCATCAATGGGATATCTGTCACAATTCCCAACAAAGCTTGATAACCCAAGTTTATGGACGAAAAATTGAGTTTTTCTGATAAAACCACCACAAAACCTAATTTTTAGTACACGTACCAGAGTTCTTTGTTCACCAACCGTTGGCTTGACAAGTATACATAAAAAGTAAGCCAGTAATTATATTTATCAATAAGGGACACTTTACTCTATCTTTCCCTGTACCCAAGCACTGAAGGATTGCACCAGATCAATTTCATCCATAGTTTTACTTTGCTGGATAAATTTATTCATATCACTAACAGAAATTAAAGGAAAAGCTATGCTAAACTTAATCTCAATATATTCACTTTCTATTAGTTGATAAAATTTTAAAACTTCACCATCATATCTCCATAATTCTGCTACACCTAAAGCCGCATAAATATTAAGCTTATTAACAGAGCTGCTAGTAATATCAATTTCAACTGCTAAATCCGGTGCTGGGTCTGTTTTTAAATCTAATTCTTGCTTACCTCTAATTGCTGGCTCATTTTGAATATAATAGCAAGTATCGGGTTCTATTCCCTTTGTTATTGTTTTACGTTTTAATGTTGTAGAACCAGCACTTCTAATTTTAGTTTTTAATTCCACTGCTAAAGCGAATATCAATCGGTCAAACTGAATTTTAGGATTTTCGTGTTCAAAAAGTGGAGTCATGATTTCTAAAACACCACAGTCATAAGCAAATCTTGAGCCTCTGTCCTCACCTGTATCTCTCAGCAAGGCTTCAAAGGTTTCCCAGCTAATGTTCTGTAGCACTGTTCTTTGTTCAGCAGGTGTTGACTTGACAAGCATATTAGAATACTTTTTCTGTCAGGATGTTAGATAAAATCCCGATAATTTTACCTGTGTCATTAATATAATATTCGCTCAAGTCAATTTCAACCATTTGACCAAGAAAATAAGTTTCAAAAACTTTTGTTTATCCTATAAATAATCCAGATAATTAAATTGTGCCAACTATTAGCAAGATATGTTGCTGATATTTGGCACAATTAGTATCTGAAGATTTTGTAACTTTAAGCAAGGAAACCTGCAAAAAAGTCGAGAGTTTCTTTCAGTGCTTTGATGAAAATATCAATTTCCTCGCGGGTGTTGTAGAAAGATAGACTTGCTCGTGCGGTTGCAGCAAGACCTAAGTAACGATGTAATGGTTGTGTGCAGTGGTGTCCAGAACGGATAGCAATGCCTTCTTGATCTAATAATGTAGATAAGTCGTTAGCGTGGACTTCTCCGGTTGTGAACGACGCAAGAGCGGCTCTACCCTCACCTTTTGCATTTGGTTTGGGGCCGTAAATTCTAATTTGGGGAATTTGCTCTAATTGTTGGAACAAATAAGCTGTTAATTCTGCTTCGTAGGCGTGGATTTTATCCATGCCGATACTGCTAAGATAATCGATCGCAGCACCAAGTGCGATCGCTTCTCCAATTGCAGGAGTACCGGCTTCAAATTTATGCGGTAACTCTGCATAAGTAGAATGGTCTAAATACACCTCTGCAATCATCTCACCACCACCAAAGAATGGTGGCATTGATTCTAACAATTCCAACTTGCCATACAAAAATCCTATCCCAGTTGGCGCACACATTTTATGACCGGATGCTACCAACCAATCACAATCTATCTGCTGCACATCGACAGGATAGTGGGGAACACTTTGGCAAGCATCAACTAAGAATTTAGCACCATATTTGTGAGCGATCGCACCAATTTCTTCCACTGGGTTAATGCAACCCAAAGTATTAGATATATGCACCACCGACACCAACTTGGTTTTGTCGGAAATCAGCTTTTTATACTGTGACAAATCAAAAGTCTCTTCAGGTGTCAGTTCCACGAATTTCAGTACTGCACCCGTTTTTTGTGCTACTAATTGCCAAGGCACAATATTACTGTGGTGTTCCATCACCGACAGAATAATTTCATCCCCAGGCTGCAAATTATTCATTCCCCAACTGTAAGCTACTAGGTTAATCGCCTCACTTGCGTTGCGGGTGTAGACGATTTCCTGACGCGATGCGGCATTGATGAATTTGGCAATTTTATCTCTAGCACCTTCATAAGCATCAGTAGCTTTAGCACTCAGGGAATGGGCACCTCGATGCACGTTAGCATTATAGTGTTCGTAATAATCCCGCAGCGTATTTAATACGAATAAAGGCTTTTGCGATGTTGCCGCATTATCGAGATAAACCAAAGGTTTCCCGTTGACTTCCTGATGCAATATCGGGAAGTCAGCGCGAACTTTATCAGCAAGGGTTTTGGTAGAGGTGAAAGTCATTGGTAGATTAGTTATTACTCATTAGTCAGGGACTTGAGATTATTCACTGTGTTTAAAAGGATTTCTCGCAGAGAAGGAACTGATATTTTGTTGATAACTTCAGCAGCGAAGGCGTTAATTAACAACTTCCGAGCATCGTTTTCATCAATTCCCCGACTTTGCAGATAGAATATTTCGTCATCTTCTAATTGGCTAACAGTAGCACCATGAGCGCATTTGACATTATCCGCCGTAATTTCCAATTGGGGTTTGGTATCAACTCTGGCTTTAGACGATAGCAGCAAATTGCGATTCAACTGGGATGCATTTGTTAACTGCGCTAGTTTGGGTACAAAAACTTTACCATTGAACACCGCATGAGCGCGATCGCCTACAATACATTTATGCAATTGGTCACTTGTACCGTGGGGATAGTTGAGTGCGATCGCACTGTGAGTATCAGACAACTGCTTACCAGAAATTATCGTCAAACCATTGAGAGTAGTCTGTGTCTGCTCACCAGTTTGCAAAATCTCCAAATTGTGCCGTGACAACTTCGCACCTAAAGTTATGGCATGACAAGTATATCGACTATCACGAGCTTGTGCGATCGCAGTTTTCCCAATATGAAAAGCCTCTGCACCTTCCCACTCAACCCTAGTGTGACTCACCTCAGCATTGTCACCCACCCAAATTTCCGTAACCGCATTAGTTAAATAAACTCCGTTCTCCGCGCTCTCTGCGCCTCTGCGGTTCGTATACTCCTCAACCAACGTCACCTGCGAACCACTTTCCGCCACCACCAAACAACGCGGCTGTGAAATCATCGCCGTCTCACCCACAACCGAAATAAACACAAGATGAATTGGCGTTTCAACTACCACATTCTTCTTCACCCACACCACAGCTGCATCAGTTATCCCAGCCGTATTGAGAGCCGTAAAAACCTCTTGCGCTCCCTCAGCTTGAGCCAAATACTGCTGTACATCCTCCTGCTCAACCGCAGACAAACCAGCCAAATTACTCACTACAATTCCAGATGGTAAATCTGAAACTGCGGATAACTCCGGCGCATAAACGCCATTAACAAATACCAAACGACTATTAGCCGCCTCTGGCAAAATATCAAATTCTAGAGACGCATAATTTACCGTCTCTATATTAAATTGCACCTTTCGTAGAGACGACAAATCAGTAAATCGCCATTCTTCCTCGCGGGTGGTGGGAATAGTCGAGTGACGTACCCAATTAGCAGCGCTTTGGCGTAATTCCTGTAACCACCCCTCTGTTTTAGTTGCCGTTAATTGATTTAACAACCCAGTTAGATAATCATCTCTATCTAACAAAGTCGATGTCAAACTAACTGCATTTGAATTAGGTATTGGACTAGGAGATATTTGAATACTCATTACACACCCACCTCAGCAGCTGCAAATTCTTCTAGCACCCATTCATAACCGCGAGACTCTAATTCTAGTGCCAGTTCCTTACCGCCACTAGTAATAATTCGCCCCTGTGCCATCACATGCACAAAATCAGGCACAATATAATCGAGTAACCGTTGGTAGTGGGTAATCAAAATTGTAGAATTTTCTGGACTTGCCAGTTGATTTACCCCATTCGCCACAATTCTCAGCGCGTCAATATCCAAACCCGAATCAGTTTCATCCAAAATTCCTAACTTTGGTTCTAGCAGAGCCATTTGCAGAATTTCATTCCGCTTCTTCTCGCCACCAGAAAACCCTTCATTCAAACTCCGACTGAGAAAACTGGGATTCATCTTCACCACATCCAGCTTTTCCTCAATCAAATCGTCAAAATCAAAAGCGTCTATTTCTTCTAAACCTTGCGCCTTACGGCGAGAATTATACGCCACCCGCAAGAAATCCAAATTGCTCACACCCGGAATTTCTAACGGATACTGAAACGCCAAAAATACACCACTTCTGGCTCGTTCCTCCGGTTCCAATTCCAGCAGATTTTGCCCCTGAAAAATCACCTCACCACCAGTCACCTCATACGCCGGATGTCCAGCCAACACCTTAGAAAAAGTACTCTTACCAGAACCATTCGGCCCCATGATCGCATGAATTTCACCCGATCGCACCTCCAGATTCACACCTTTCAAAATCGGTGTCCCATCAACATTAGCCGTCAGATTCCGTACCGACAGCACAACTTCACTATTTTCAATAATCATCTTCTCTCCCTTCTCTGCGCTCTCTGCGCCTCTGCGGTTCGTTACTCTTCCAAAAGATAAACACAGAACACCGATGTCCCTGTGTTTATCCTTGTTTCCATTTATCCAACACTGCCTTCCAACTTCAAACTCAACAACTTATCAGCTTCCACAGCAAACTCCATCGGTAGCTGATTGAAAACATCCTTACAGAAGCCGCTAATCATCATCGAAATAGCATCTTCTGAAGAAATACCCCGTTGAGCAAAGTAAAATAACTGATCTTCCCCAATCTTAGAAGTAGAAGCTTCATGCTCCACCTTCGCACCGTTATTTTGCACCTGAATATAAGGGAAAGTGTTGGCATGGGCATTATCCCCAATCAGCATTGAGTCACACTGAGAATAATTTCTCGCCCCTTTAGCCGTCGGGTTAACTTTCACCAAACCCCGATAGCTATTACTAGAATTACCTGCGGAGATTCCTTTAGAAATAATTGTACTGCGGGTGTTCTTCCCAACGTGAATCATCTTACTACCCGTATCAGCTTGCTGCTGATGATTTGTCAGCGCCACCGAGTAAAACTCACCCACAGAGTTATCACCCACCAACACACAGCTAGGATATTTCCAAGTAATTGCCGAACCTGTTTCTACTTGAGTCCAGGAAATCTTAGAATTTACGCCCTGACACAAACCGCGCTTGGTGACAAAGTTGTAAATACCGCCCTTACCATTAGCATCGCCAGCGTACCAATTTTGCACAGTGGAGTATTTGATTTCGGCGTTGTCGAGGGCAACGAGTTCCACAACTGCGGCGTGCAATTGGTTGCTGTCATACATCGGTGCGGTGCAACCTTCGAGGTAAGAAACATAACTACCTTCTTCGGCGACAATCAAAGTCCGCTCAAATTGTCCCGTATCACCAGAGTTGATGCGGAAGTAGGTAGACAGTTCCATTGGGCATTTCACGCCTTTAGGAATGTATACAAAAGAACCATCGCTAAATACGGCGGCGTTCAAGGCGGCAAAATAATTGTCAGCTATAGGAACAACACTACCCAGATATTTTTTTATCAGTTCTGGGTGTTCTTGCAACGCTTCCGAAAACGAGCAGAAAATAACACCATCTTCCGCTAGCTTTTCTTTAAATGTAGTAGCGACAGAGACGCTATCGAAAATCGCATCGACAGCAACGTTTGCCAGTCGCTTCTGTTCAGATAGGGAAATGCCTAATTTCTCAAAGGTTTCTAAAAGGGTTGGATCAACTTCGTCCAAGCTGTTCAGCTTTTTTTTCTTCTGTTTTGGCGCTGAATAGTAAATGATATCCTGATAATTTATTGGCGGATACTTGACATTGGGCCAAGTTGGTTCCGTCATTTTTTGCCACTGGCGATAAGCTCTGAGGCGAAAGTCCAGCATGAACTGTGGCTCGTTCTTCTTAGAAGATATCAAGCGGATAACGTCCTCGTCTAGTCCACGCTCAATTGTGTCGGCTTCAATATCTGTAATAAAGCCGTACTTGTAGGGTTGGTTGACTAAGGTTTTGACAGTGGCACTCATCAGTAATAATCTCTCGTGTTCGGAACTCTTTTAGGATGGGAGGCGGATTGCGGCTAACCGATTCCCATCTCCCGTTACGGAATGGTTACACGGCTGCTAGAATATGGGTGGAGACTAAAACAACAGCTTTGTTGTTTAACGTATCTTCATTTTACGCTAAATTAACAACAACAATGTTGTCAAAGTCAAATTTTCCAAAAAATTTTTGTGATGTTCGCTGAACGTCTCGCACCACATGAAGATGGCGACTACCCACCAGTCCTCAACCAAGCAAGATATCCTTGAGTATCTGCACAAACACGAAAAAGCAACGGCTTTGGAGCTAGCTGAAGTTTTAGACGTTACCCCTCAAGCGATTCGTCGCCATCTCAAAGATTTGGAGACGGAGGAGCTAGTTTTGTATTCAACATCAGTGCAGGCGGCGGGGATGGGGCGACCGCAGCATCTTTATGAATTGAGTCGTCAAGGACGCGATCGCTTGCATCGAACAATGAGCGATCGCTTTGGTGATGCAAGCGGAAATTTTGCGGTTTCGCTGCTAGACACCTTAGCCGAAACGGTAGGACACGACCAATTTAAATCGATTTTAGAGAAACAGTGGCAGCGTAAAGCCAAAGAATACCGCGATCGCGTGGGTAACGGTTCACTGCGAGAACGTGTAGCCAACTTAGTAGAGTTGAGAAAAGCGGAAGGCTTCATGGCTGAGTATCACGCTGTTGATGTAAATGACTCCTTTGAGTGCGATCGCTTCATCTTAATGGAGCATAACTGCGCCATTTCTAACGTTGCCGAGTCTTTTCCTAGTATCTGTGGTCACGAACTAGAAATGTTTGCAGCCGTATTGCCAGATTGTACCGTAGAGCGCACCCACTGGATTATTGATGGCGAACATCGTTGTGGCTATTTAGTACAAGTTCGTCATTAATCATTAGTTATTTGTCATTTGTCCTTTTTTAATAACTAATGCCCTATGCCCAATACCTAACTAACTTTGAGATAGCATTTCATTTATGGATGTACCACCACAGCAACCATCAGCACAATTTTTAACTCTGGAAGAGTCAGCCAAAGTAGACGCAGCGTTGTTATCTTCTCCAGAAAAGTTTTTAACAAGATTGACAATTTCATCACTTAAGCTGTTGAAACATATCGCCCAAGAATATGGTGTTGTTATTGAAGATTTGACAGCACAGCAAATAATAGCCTGGTTTGAAAAAGATGGTAAAATCCGCCGTGAAGAGGGCATTGAAAGTTCATATCTTAAATGGTGATCTGTAGTCGTATTTGCATTTCATTGGCTTTGAAAAAAAATATCCCGTTTCTAAAAAACATTATTGTTGCTTAGAAGCGGGATATTAACAGATAGGATATGTTGGAAATTGTCCTAAACCCCAATACTAAAGTGAGAATCTTTTAAATGCTAGGCGATGAGTCTATTTATTTTTGTGACTTTGCCGCCCAGCCTCAGCATGTTGTTCTGGTGTGCCTCCTTGAGTACCTTTTTCTTCACTATCAGCATCATCACTATCTTGATTACGACTGCCACTGTGAGATTTCTTGCCACCCTCACGACCGATTTCAGCCATGTGTTCTCTATCCTGACTCACAGCTTCACCACCTTTGTGCCCAGCCTCACGAGCTTCTTCAGATGTAAACTCATGGGCAGTACCCTTCTCATGGGCAGCTTGTCCGCCCTTACTTGCTATTTCCCGTTGCTTGTCATCATCCATTGAAGCAAAACCACGTTTGCTTGTGTCTGCCATGATATTACTCCTTTTAATCAACTAAAACTCTTGCTTTTTTAGCAAGTCAAAACCCTATATAGGTTTTGTATTAATACATTGACTTTTTTAATTTAGCTACTCAAATATTATAGATTCATGCTCCTTTAGTAAGAAACATCCTATACTGGTATTCAACTTCGGATATACAACTAAAGTTGCTATTTACTTATAAAGTTAGTATGTAAAAAATAGTGAAATAATGAATTCCTTTTTGAGAAAAAACATCTGCTTAAAACAGAATCAATTGAATGCTACAAATGGCAGTCTTAAATAATAAACAAAAAGCACCTTAAAAAAGTGCTTTTAAAGTTGATAACATTTTGTTTATCGAACAACTATTTAAGGATTGTAACTGTTAGCCCTAGGACTACGAGCTCCAGTTACGGCTCCAATCATTGAGGCTATTAAACCCAACAAAGAACCAAACACAAACCACCATAGTCCCGAACGCAAATTAGCAGCCGCATCACGAGCTTGTTGGGCACTTATATTTGCTCGTGGTACATTAACACCACCTTGCTGTTGTACCTGGTTTATAACTTCCCCAGCGTTAGAAGCAGCAACACCAAAAGCCCCAGATACTCCACTTGCTAGCAACCATGAGCTAACTGCCAAAGTCGTTGCCCAAAGAATTGCACCATTAAGAAGAGCGGTATTACGGTTCATTGGTCCACAAGCACGGGCTGTAACCCAACCACCAGTAAATAAGGATATTAGCAAAGCGATAGTTGACCAAAGTCCCGCATTACCCGCAGCGTTAGGAGCAATCGATCTGGGCGCACCTGAACCTTCAACTGTGCCTGCTGCAACCGCACCAATTATAGCGCTTAAAATTAGTTGAGTAGCTAAAGATACAAGTAAACCCGAAATAATCGGTCCCCAGCGAACAAGGTCATGATACTCGGCTACTCGCCCTGCTACCACAGGGTCAGTAGAAATAACTTCATTACCTGTCCGATTTACGTATGACATAGCTTCTGTTCTCCAGTACTGTTTCCGCAAACTTTATCTGAGGTATATTCATCTTTATGCTTAAAATTAAATAGCTAAATCATATAATTTTATATCTATCAATAGAAATAGTTATTTAATCTATCTTTAGTAATAAAATTCCAATTTATTTAACAATATTTAATCCAATAATTAAGTGTTTATTTTTTAATAGTTTTCTAAATATGTTTCAGGAAAATACTTAAATTAAAATACACTTATCTCCTGACATAATAAAATAATCTATCTGACTGGACTTTAACTTAGTAAAAAAGCTTGTAATACTTGTTAAAATTCTAACAAAATAATTTAGATAGCCAATAAAAACTAACGCATTTTTACAGCAGTGCCTGTGGCAGTAATCAGCAAAAGAACTCCTGATTGGTCAAGATTAATTGTGCCAGTATCAATTTCAATCCCGATTACAGCATTTGCTCCTAAACGTTGTGCCCGTTGTTCTAATTCTTCTAATGCCTTGCGTTGACCCTGCTCAAATAGACGCTCATAGCTAGCAGTGCGTCCACCGATAATATCGCGAATACCAGCCAAAAAATCCCGTAAGAAATTACTGCCGTAGACTACTTCGGCTGTCACAATACCTAAATATGACTCAATCACGGCTCCTTGAATTACATCAGTAGTAGTTATAATCACAAATTAACCTCCTAAATAATATACATATTGATTATTCAAATGTTTATCCAAATGCGTGAAAGTTGTAACTTTGATTACAAAATATAGATTGAATAAACATCCTTTCGCACAACTTGAGATTGCGCTTTCAGCTTTAGTATTGTCCTCACCAAAAACTAGGACTTAAAGGAACATTTGACTGATTAAATTTATCTTACCGTGTAATGACCATAAAAAGATGTTAATGCCGGGATGATGACTTCTAAAAAGGTAGTATAAAAGACTAAAAATTATATATAGTCAGCAAATTATTAAATTAAATAATAAACATCAATGAATACCAAACCCTGTAAGCTTGACCTATCAAGATATAGGATTAAGTTAAGTGCCTATTAATATTTTTCGATAAATGCGTATAAATACCGAATAAAAAAGGTGTCGTTTTGCTGTTCTACTGTTTTATATAGGATAACTTTATTTGATCCTTGATAGCTTATACTCATCCTTCAGTCAAAACTCTCTTATGGAGTGCTGAATGTAAAGGAACAGTGAATGAACTATTAACATCTAAATTCATACGAATAAATACAGTTTTCAAAAATCCATATTTTTGTTTTAATGTACAAGAAAAAAGTCCTCTAAAATTTCAGGAAATTTACTGTGTACAAGCCAACATCATTCGTGTTTAGTGTGGTGTTACTAGGATGTTTTGCCTTCACCATACCTTCAGTAGCTCAAGCTCAGGTATTAGTGGCGCAAGCCAAAAACCCACAATTAAAGCAACTACTAGAAGAAGGACGGAGGTTAGTAGATAGTGGCGATTATGGTGGTGCGATCGCAGTTTATCAGCAAGCAGCTAGTCTAGATCCCAAAAATGCTAAAATCCATTCAGGTATTGGCTACCTATACGCTCAACAAGGAAATTACCAGGCAGCACTAACTTCTTATCGTCGTGCGATCGCCATCAACCCTAACAACAGTGATTTTTATTACGCTGTGGGTTACATCAAAGCCAATTTGGGAGACACCGCTGGGGCAAAAGAAGGCTACCGTCGGGCCATACAGCTAAACCGTAATAACGTTAACGCCTATTTAGGATTAGCTGTGACCCAATCTCGTATGGGAGACTATAATGCTGCTACTTGGGCATATCAACAAGCAATAGATTTGGATAAAAACAACGCCCAGACTTATGAGTTGATGGGTTCGATGTATAAACAGCGACGACAAACCAAACAAGCCAACAGCTTGCTTCAAAAAGCCCGCGACTTGTACAAGCGGCGCAATGACTTACAAGGAGTGGACAGAGTAGAAGCTATGCTGCGGCAGTTAGGAGGATGAGGTTAATCTAACTAGCGTCCCGTTAATTCCACAAAAATATCTTCCAGATTATAGGGACGCACCACCATTCCGATTTTATCGGGCTATTCGTTTAAGTAGACATTTACTGCTTCCAAAAATGGGAAAAACAAATATTCTCAACTACGGACGCTATCATTTTCCACTTCAGACACACCCAATTGCTTCATCACAAACCTTTTCCGTTAACAGAACGGAGCTGTTGTAAAGTTCCCAAAGAAATCAGCCTATCGCCATCCATAATACCGATGCGTCCTCGCTTGGTAAAGCAAAAAGCATCGCACAAAAATTCAACTTCATTCATATAATGGGTCATCAGTAGCATCGTCTCTTTGTTTATTTAAATCCCGGATAATTTCTCAGAGACTTCGCCTGGTTTGGGGGTCTATTTCTACCGTTGGTTCATCCAAAAACAGAATTTGCGGTTGATGCAATAAAGCTCTCGCAATCTGCAACTGTGGTTTTATACCCCCAGACAGGATTTTTACCAAATCATTACATTTTTCTGCTAGCTCAACATCCTCTAGCCATCACCTCAGTACTAATACAGATTCTCTCTGAGGTTGCTCCCAAACAAGGGGCAAAATTCCCAAGTTTCACCAAGCTTGGTTTTGTGCAGTTTAATAAATAATTGGTATTAAGTCGTCATACACCATAGTCCTACTCGGTCATTTATGAACAACAAAATTCCCAACTTCTCTAAGAAGTCGGGAATTTGAGGCTTGAATTTTCACAAATCAAATAGGATTTATATAGCGATTTTGATAGTAAGCCAAAATTTGCTTAACTTGTTGCCGACTTTGTGAGCCAGAATTCGCTGTCCACGAAATGGACAAACCATCAATTTGACTTTGATTGTAATCAAACTGTTGGGATGATTGGGGAATTAAATCCACTTCTACCCCTTCAACTTGACGTAAATGAGCTGCAATCTCTCTATAGACAGCTAAAGGACAACCAGCGAATTCAATTTTTTCCTTAGTCTCCATCTCTATGAAGCTCCAACATTAAGAGGATTTGAGGAGGGCGTTGCCACTGAAACAGGATTGCCATTAGCAGATGTAGCTGATGGTGTTGAGTTGACAGGCCCTTCCCCTACCATTTTGGCAACTTCGATACCAAATTGTTCGAGAATTACAATCGGGTTAGAGCCTCCATTCATTTCAATCCGTTTAATCAGTACGCCATTTGCTAATCGCTGTCCCGCTTGCACATAGCGACTCGTCGGCTCATCTGGTACTTTGATAATTGCCTGCGGTTCCTTACTAATTAGAACCACACCAGTCACAATAACTGCTCTTGCTAACTCAGGTTGTGCTGCTGGTGGCAATACAGATACTAAAGTCGTGTTGGGGACAACTTGAGGCAAAACCTTAGGTAAGACTGAAGTCAAAGTAGAATTAACTTTTTTTGGTACAGAAGCAATATTTTTCTTCTGATTTAAAGCTATGCGAGGTGTTGAAAGTTTTCGTCCTGCTAGCGATGCAGTCGGTAGCTTAGGCAAGATAGGAACAGGTTTTCCAGTCCCGGATGTTTTAGGCATTCCCGAAACCGTCTGTCCAAAAATTTGGGCAAACGGGTCAGTCCGATCTTTTGATACTAGAATTAACGGTGCCCGCTCTGTAGGATTAGTGGATTGAATCAAGTTAACAGATGCAGGAGTAACTTGTGAAACCTGTTTGGCAGGTATCACTGGATTCTTAAAGGATTGAGCCGTTGGTGGGGACTTTGCTACTATTTTAGGAATCGGCGCAGGATTGACAGCTTGTTGTGTATCTTCAGAAGCACATCCAGCGATCGCTAAGGTTAAAATAGCTGCAATTGTAATTTTTGAATTTCTGCCCATGAGCTGTTCTCAAAAGCCATTGAAAAATTGAAAAATGGAAATATACATGCCTAAAATTTGTATCAAAGGCAAAGTATGTTACCTTTATAACCTAATTTTTTACATTTCAAGGGTTATTTTTAACACTAACAGCCCAGCATAACTGCGGATTTAGTTTATTTGCAGTTAATCGTCTGCTACACCCATAAGCTGTTTCATCAAATCCAGACCTTTCTTGACTCTACGGGAAACTGTCACGACACTTATCCCGAGATGTTCTGCAACTTGTTTTTGTGTCAAATCTTGTAAAAATACGCATTCCAAGACATCACGGGTGCGTTGTTCGAGTTGAACCAATGCTTGTTGCAAGCGAAGTTGGTCTTCTTGTGCCAATTGAAAGCTGCGATAGTGAGGATCAGGAACCAATTCTCCCAAACAAGTAGAACCTTCTTCTCCATCTTGGATTGGCACATCAAGACTCAAGGGAGCGCGATTTATCCACGCTAACTTAATTTCTTGCCATTCGTTTGGAGAAATTTCTAGCGCTGTTGCTAATTCGGTATCTGTTGGTTGGCGATTATGCTTTTCACGCCAAGAACGTGACACTCCTATTGCTTGCTGTTGGAGTGCTAACCACTTCCGAGGAATTCGCACGGTGACACCTTTATCTCGGAGATAGTGTTGAATTTCACCTCGAATATAAGGAAGAGCATAGGAACTAAAGGCATGTCCCTTGGAAAGTTCAAATTTTTCAATCGCTCTGATTAAACCTAAACATCCAACCTGGAGCAAATCATCGTAGGTTTCATGACATTGATTCGTCCAGTAGTGAGCTTCTTTTCTCACAAGTCCAAAATTGAGTTTTACCAGTTTATTGCGAACATTTTCTGACCGAGATTGCTGATATTCTCGCAACAACTGCCAAATTTCATGTTTTAGTTCATTGGTGACTGTGGTAGGCATAGCACCGTGCTTATTGAGTAAATTAACAATCAATTACTCACTTTTAAATTCAGTTGCGATTGTGCGATATTAAACAGAATATCGCGCTATATGTAATAGCAATTACTATGGGATTAACAACTTTTTTTAGGCAAAATCCCAATAGAATTACTTGACAACCGCGCAAAATTTAAATGGGTGAAGTTGATATTTAGTTTGTTATTTATCTTTGGGATAATTTGTAGCTATTTTTAGAACTACATAGAAATAAAATATAAAATTAATCACTAAATCTCAAACCGAGATTGTACGTAACTTTAATTAATTAATGGTGAAGCTAACTTCCAAAAACAAAACAACAATAGTCAAAATTTTATTAGATAGTAAAAGTTTGATTTACAGTAAAATTACCTGTCCATTCAACCGAAATTCAGCTAACAATTAAAAATAACTAATAATATTTGAAAAATAGTATGTATATTTACGCAAGCAAATACAACAAAATGCGAGATTGATCTTTTTTGTACTGGGAAGATATTGCGCGGCAAAATATCACTAACCCAAGCATATTAGGCTTTCAGCTTTCTCCCTCTTTGTCAGAAATCTATGTACCACCCTCAAAAAAGGCAGGGCTGTTTCATTCTTTCAAAGCCTCTTGAAAAACTGGGGACAAGGGAAGGAGAAATTCTTCTCTTGTCTCTTTTAGTCTCTGTAAGGCTTTTATAGGAATGAAACAGCCCTGAAAATGTGGGCAAAGAAGTTAACTTTTGCGATCAAACCTGATGTTTACAGAATTGTAGTTCTGAATGCCAGGTCAGTTATCTAAACTCTAGAGAATTTAGCTACGAGTCGATTCAACCCGTGCAAAAAATAGACCGCGAATCTTGACTTCTTTCGGTTCGCCAGCACCTAAGTCTGTATCAGATGGCTGTTCGCTCTCGAAAGTACCAGCAATTTCACCACTAGAACTATCAACTTTAGCGATTTGCAGAGAAATCTTTCCGTTAAGATTTTCAGCACGCTTGACGTTAGTGCGGGTAAGTTCTTCATCATCCGCTTGAGCGGGGAGAGCTACGGCATTATCGTAGCCACTGACGACACCACGACCTTTGGGATCTAGGAAGGCAGCACCACGATAGGAAGGAACTTTGAAAGTGCCTTCAAAGTCCGTAGAGGTGTTAATACTGCTCAAACTGGGTTGGGTTTGAGCAACCAAGTTTTTGATGGTGAAGAGGAAAGGTACTCGCTCACCGCCAGGAAGTTGTACGGTGATGGCTTGGAAGTCAAGACCATCAGTTTCCTCAAAGGTCAAGCTATTATCTGAGTTGATTTTTAGGTTGCCTTGCACCTGGTCAATAGTGGAAGTGTATCTAGTCAACAATTTGCCAGCAACAAATTCTGCTTCTTGGCGTTTATTAGCAGGTTCTTCTTTGATGAAAAAGCTAGTTGGTTCTAAGCAAAGTTCTTTGATGGCATAAGACTGGCTAGAATCAATGGGAATGGAGCCACGGCTTGTTTCTGCTAGTTGGGGGCATTTGTTCGCTAAGCCAGTGCCACGAATTTGGTCGTAAGTAAGTACATCTCTACTACTAGTAGCAGGAGCATCACTACAAGCAGTTATTAGTCCCAGGCACAAAGCCAAGAATGCAACAATTAAAGCGCGATACCTCATGGTCAACCTCAATCTCAAAAATTAATATCTAAGTTGTAAAACTGCATCGAAGCTTTGATTTCTGACGAAAAGCCATCTTCGAACTGACACTGTGTTGCTCTGATTACCAGAATTGAAACAAATGTCAGGGCGTATAGGCTGGAAGTCGCCAGTCAAACTTTTCTCTGCTAAACGTAGTTAAACGTGTCGTTCTCTTGAGCTTGGGGAGTAAACCCCAGAATAAGTAGCACACTGTATCCTTATTTGGATGTGTGTAACTAGGGGGCAAAAAACCAGCAGTTTTACTGTTGGTGGCATTTGTTAGAGTTGGGCGGGGGGATGAGTAAGCGCTACACAGAGCAGCATAAGTGCTTGCCTCAAAGAGTGCGAAGAGAGTTGTCTGCTTTGCACTTTGCTTTTGCCAATTGCAAAAGCAGCGTCGCCCAAGTCTTTTTGTATCATGTATGTGACGCTACTACATACAGCCCATTGTTTGATGGGTAAATTAGCCAGATCATACGATTTTTTTTAACTCAAAATCAAAGTACTCTTAATTAACAAAGTCTCGTTCCGATCGCATCTAGCTGATGTGGAGGCTATGCTAAAGGTTACTACGCTCTTTTAGGAGCGATCGCAATTGCTTTTAATAAAGATACAAATCTAGTTATATTCAACCCTTACTTAGGTAAGTGCAGGGAAGAGCAAAGGCGGTGAGTCTAGCAAAAAACCATCTAAAAGCCTACAGTAGCTTTATTTTCTGGGCTCAATGTCTAGAGTAAGTATTGGCAAACTAGGGAAAATTAAAAATCTCCGGTAAATTTGAGTTGGTCTCATTTATACGGAAAAGTTGGCATGAACCATAACAAAAATCTGGAATCAGGGGAGTTGTCCTGTAAACTGCAAGCGATCGCAACTGTGGTGTACGATGCCGTGCAGGGTTGTGAAGGTGAGACTGTAGCTCTTTTGGCTTTGCTTAGGCAATTGGAACAGTTACACAGAGAGATCCGAGATGGGGTTTTTCAAGAGAGTTTGCCTGTTAACCGTCGGCAACTTTACTCACTCCTAAAAGATATTGAGTCTGAGGGAGGCTGGCCTTATATCGAGCGTATGAGACTACAAGCTTTTCTAGCGAATTTGCCACAAGAGGCTTCCCCAGAAAATAGCCGTGAAGTTTTAGAGAGCGATCGCTCCTTTGCTGATTAACTCAAAAATTATTTTCTACCTCTGAATTAACAACCCCGATCGCCTCATCAACCGCTAAACCAAGAGCGGTTGCTCATTGAGGCTTCAACTTAATTCATAATTAAAAAGAGTTTTTAGTGGGTATGCCATTACAAAGAAAGCGATCGCGCTCCTCAAGATTACGGTTGTGCTTGAGGTAATCACCCACCCAGTCGCAACCACGAACAAGCAGATCGTCAAGGTTTAAATTCCACAGAATTATCGTGTTGTCATCACTAGCTGATGCTAGTGTTTGACCATCTGGGCTAAAACTGACACTTAACACTGGGGCACGATGCCCATTCAAACTTTTAATTAATTTGCCTTCATGACTCCAAAGTTTTACTGTACTATCCCAACTGGCGGCGGCAAGCAATTCACCATTGGGACTGAAAGTTACAGCGTTGACGCTATCGCTATACCCCTTTAATAAGGTTTTTAACAACGTACCATCCCGTCGCCAAAGTTTTACTGTGTTATCCCAACTGGCAGAAGCCAGCAACTCATCAGTGGGACTAAAGCTGACACCTAACACCCAACTGTCATGGGGCGAAAAAGTTTTGAGCAATTTGCCTTCACGGTTCCACAGTTTTACAGTTTGGTCATCACTGGCAGAGGCTAAAATCTGACTATCAGGGCTGAAATTTACGCTATTTACCCAACCCTGATGCCCCATTAAGGTTTTGAGTAACTTACCTTGACGGTTCCAAAGCTTCACGGTTTTATCTTTGCTAGCTGATGCCAAAAACTGACCATCGGGGCTGAAATTCACGCTCATCACACTATCGCTATGTCCGTGAAGAGTCATGATTAAAGTACCGTCAAGCCGCCAAAGTTTCACGGTTTTGTCATAACTTCCTGAAGCCAGCATTTTACCCTTGGGGTCAAAACTGACACTAGGAACTTTACTTGTGTGCCCCATTAAAGTTTTGTAAAGTCGAGTTTTGAACTCGCCATTACTAGTGTATTTCTTCCAGAGTTTTACAGTGCGATCGCTGCTACCAGAAGCCAGCATCTGACCGTTGGGACTCCAAGTAACGCTCAAAACTCGATCTTGATGCCCTTGAAGAGTAGACGGTGTTGGGGCATTTAAACTCCATAGTTTCACGCTTTTGTCGAAACTTCCTGAAGCCAGCAATTTGTTATTCGGACTGAAAGCGATAGTAACAACAGCATCACTGTGTCCTTTGAAGGTTTTGAGTAAGGTACCAGTTATACTCCAGAGGTTTATGGTATTGTCTTCACCTGCGGAAGCTAACTTTTTACTATCGGAACTAAAGCTCAAACTCCATACTGTACTGCTATGCTGCCGTAAATTTTTGTAAAGACGAAAGTCAAAACTGTTTTTAGTGTCGTTATTTTCGCGCCGCCAAAGTTTCACTGTCTTGTCTCGACCTGCTGAAGCTAAAAATTTACCGTCGGGGCTGAAAACAGCTACAGTCACACCCTGCTGATGTCCCTGCAAAGTTGTAACCAGGCTACCATCCCGTCGCCAGATTTTCACTGTCTTGTCATCGCTGGACGAAGCGATTAATTGACCATCGGGACTAAAGTTTACCCAGTTAACCCACCCTCGATGTCCTCTCAGGGTTTTTACTAATGTACCGTCTTTGCGCCAGAGTTTTATGGTTGTATCCTTACTGGCAGTAGCTAACAACTCGCCATCAGGACTGAAATTAACGCTATAAACCCAATCTTTATGTCCTTTCAGGGTTTTATATGGCTTGGGATCAAATTCACCTGTAACCGGGTTTTTACTCCAGATTTGTACTGTTTTGTCGAGGCTGGCGGACGCTAGAGTTTGACCATCTGGGCTGAAGCTTACACAGGTAACAGCATCAGTGTGACCTTTGAGGGTTTGGAGTAAACTACCATCAGGATGCCAAATTTTCACAGTCTGATCTCGACTACCTGATGCTAAAGTTTGACCATCTGGGCTGAAAGTTACTCCCCAGACAATATCAGTGTGCCCTTCTAAGCGATTGACTTCTGTTACCCCATAAACCGCCTGTTGCAAGGCTGTTACCACCCGCATTCGGGTATCTGGTTGCACTCCATCTGCCTGTTTCAGTTCTCTCCAAGCCCGCAAACTTTCTAATAAAGCATCAAACTCTTTATTAGACGCAAATAGAGCTTCGCTAGCAGCTGTGATTCCACTAATCCTCAAGTTGGTTTCACTGCGTTCAGCTCGTAGAGTCTGGTGAATTGCTGCTGTTTTTTGCAAGTTGGCTTGCCACCATAATGTTGCTATTGTTCCCCCCATGATTGCCAGCACTACGCCTACAAACCGTGCTTCTCGCAGTCGCCGTTGCAAGACCAAATTGAGTTGCTTTTGACTCAGTTGTTGGGCTACTTCTGCTCTAATTTTTTCGAGTTTGATTTTTTCAAACTCGGCGAGCATACCATAGTTGTTTTTTTGGCGAATTGGTTCAACTAAATAATCATGAACTAGCTGGTAACGATCGCCTAATTCTTCTCTGACTCGCAACACCAAACCTGAACCCACCAATATTTCTAAAATCAGTTCCCCAACTGTGTTAAAGCTTGATATTGTTTCTATATCATGGTTATTAATTAATGCAGCCGCTAAATCAGCTTTAGTTTTTAAAGGTCGCGTCCCTTTTTCATCAGTAAACTCAAATAATAATTTCCAACTTAACTCTTCATTCTCTGGGCCGCAGTCTTTGATCACTTCCCCTAGCCAGCGTTCAACCAATTTTGCCGAGCCGCCGCAAAGCTTGTATTGTCCAAGGGTAGTAATATTTTCTATTTGTAGTTGAGCGCCAACTATTTGTAATTCAATTGGATGTACTTCATCTAGTTCTCCTGTCAAATCCTGAACTAATCGGTTAATTAATTCATCACTCAGTTCATAATGAGAACGTTGAGTAAGACTGTGAATTATAGCGTTAGCATCCTGACTAGAGAATTTTCCTAGATAGTAGCGAATGTCCTTATCGAGAATATTTTTATTAATTACACCTAAATCATATAGTCCAATACTATTTTTTTGGCTCAATCGTTCAAATTCTAATAAATGATGTAAGTAATCTTCTCTTAACGAAAGAATGATTTTTACAAATGAAATATTTAAACATTCACTAAAGAATTGATAAAATTCAATTCTTTGTGTAGAAGGATTACTAATAAAAAACAATTCTTCAAACTGGTCTAATATGATAATTATTGTATAGTTGCGCTCGGTTGCTAAACGAATTTTTTCTAACAGTATATTGAATGTAGAGTCAGGATTAACTGATATTCCTGTGTATGCCAGTGCTTGGTTGAGACTGCTTATTAAGACTGTGAGCCAATCAGTATAAACAGACAAAACAATAGGTATAGGAATGCGCTCTCCGATAACTTTTCCTGTCAGAGCTGGGACTAAACCAGCTTTGAGAATTGAACTTTTACCTACGCCTGATGGCCCATAAATTACTGTAAGTTTATAGTCAGCACGACTAATTCTTTCAATCAAACGATTGACATCTTGCTGTCGTCCTGAAGCTGATATTTCTTGGGCAACTCCTTCAGGAATAAACGGTATTTTTTGAGGTTCCAATGCTGGGTTAATTCTAGATCGTTGCGGCTGTAACTGACTTGCGCCAATGAAGGCGCGAAACCCATACTGATGTTCTATCTGAATTTTTTCTTGCTTGAGTTTAAAGGCTTCTGTATAGTTATGACGCTCAAAAAAGTAAAGCGATCGCAGTTCCTCTAAAATCTCTAAATATAGTGATGGCTGATGTTGTAGCTCACAAACTACCCTCGCCCATTCCAGGTTATTGATAGCCTCTTCTGATTCACCTAGATGTCGCTGTGTACGTGCAAGCAACAGAAGATACCAACTTTCTTGTCGTCGTGTTCGCAAAGCATCTCGCAGAGAAACTTCTGTTGCTTCTTCGGAAATAGAAAGTGCTGCATTCGCAAATTCATGAGCTAGTACCCAATTCGACTCTGAAATTGCTACATTTGCCAAAAAACCATAATTTTGAGCAATTTGTGCAGGAGTTCCATAGGTTTTATTTAGAAGTAATGACTTTTGAGCTAATTTTTTTAAGTCGTCCCAAGCTTGTAAACGTTGCAGCATTTCACAAGCAGGCAAAATAAATTTAGCAACTAAGTCTTCTCTTTGTACCTCCTCCAATACGTCCAGGCATTGTTTAAACCACAAGAGAGCATGTTCACAATACCTACTATTACTATTATTGTGTAGGTCTGCCATGCGGTGATAACACAGCCCTAAGTGGAATAGTACTATTGCTTGCTTGAGTAAAGACGAAGGAGTAGGGTGAGGACATGAGAGAGGTAAAGAAGAATTACTCTCCAACTCAGCGACTCTCTTCGTTTCCTGCTGCCATAATGCTAGACTTCTTTGATAATTGCCTAAAGCACCATTAATTTGATCGTTGGCATATTTATCTCGTCCTAACACAAATTCTAAACTAGCTTCTAATCCTGGTGTTAATTGAACACCATATAGACGCAGCAAATCATTACGGGCTGATTCTATTTCGTGGCGGTGTTGAGACTTAGGATCTAAATCTAGGGAGGCATTAGATAAAAATGTTTCAGCACCTGCTTCTAAAACTTTGGCAAATAGAGATTCTGCTTCTTGATGAATCAAAGCAATTAAATCTGCTTTTGCCATTTCAAATTTAATCGTAGTTGCAGCCCAACTTTTAAAATCAGGTGCTAATCTGGACAACAATGATGCAACTTCATCTTGTAGCCACAACACTACTGGAAATGGAAAAGTTGCGGCATATATATCTCGCGCTTGGTTAATGCCTGTAAGTAAGTTTTCTAGGTCGATTGCTGACTCAATACCAAAAACCATAACAGCAGCTGGCAAAGAGTCTGTGAGGACAGCAGGATTATCTAAGGATAGCTCTGTGACTATTGTGTTGTGTAAGGAAGTTGTTGACAAATTGAGGACGATTTCTCTGATATAAGTATCTTTGGTGATGGAGCGAATATTTTCTAACATTTGCTCACGTAATTGCCCATAGTTACACCGAACTAAAATTAGGGCAAATTGACCTTCAGAAAGTGCGATTGCTCTAATCAGTCTTTGCAATGTATGCTGATTTTCTTTTGTGGAGACGTGTAGCTGCTTGTCAGTAGTCATTTGTTATTGGGCATTGGGCATGGGGCATGGGGCATTGGGCATTAGGCATTGGGCATTAGTTATTAGTCCAATGGCCAAGGACAAAGGACTAATGACTATTAACTTACCCAGCACTATTACTTGTTTTGTTGCCAAGCTAAAACTTTTTCTGTTTCTGCTAGGGCTGGACTGATGCCAAACCAGCGCCCCAGAGGGTCACGATATTCGAACAAATACATACTTCGTAATAAGCTTTGATAGTCAGACTCACCTTTAACTCTCTGTTGTTGCACTACTTCAAACAATAATTCCCACTGGGATTCATCAATAGCTAATAGCAGATCGTCTCGGTAGTCTTTAATCACAGCTTCTAAGCATTCTCTAGAAAAAGGTGGATCTTGTCGTTGCAGGCAGCTATAAAGTAAACCCAATAAGTTACGAATGTGGCCACCGCTAACGCGACATATCCGATCCAAGGTTTGGGAATGATCGAATAATTCTGTAATTAATAAAAGCCTTTCATTCAAAGAAACTTCTGGAAAAGCTCTTGCTAAGACTAACTGGCGTACTAGTGACATCCCTGGTTCGTAATCACTGCCATCTCTTTGCCGCACTAATACCATCGGCAGTACTTTTGGTGCAATACCTCCCCCCAGGCGATTTTTTAGTGTTTCATACTCATTGGAGAAAATTAGTGTTAGGGGAATTGTGTAAACTAGATGGCATTTGAGTCGGCGTAGCTGTTCGCCTCGGTCGATAAAGAGATATTCTGGTTGCGATCGCCCCGATGCTAAGGGACGCATATCGACTCGATCCAAATTATCTACGATCACTACCAGTCCTTTTTGACCCCGCAGCTTTAACTGTTCAATAGCCCTTTCTAAAATTTCTTCGTTAATCGCTTGCAAAATACTATTGGTACGTGGTTCCAAATATTGCCTCAGTTGATTCCGCATCTGAGTGCTATCTTTGGTTTTGGCGGTAATTTTGGCAATACCCAAGGATAATTCTGCTTGTCCAGAAAGCTCTATGGGGCTTTGTAGAAAATCGCCTACTTCTTTAAACAAATTGGTAAAGTAACCACCTTTGAGTTTGATGTTAATGCCTTCTAAACTGGCACTGACTTGACGGGCTACACTCAGCAAAATATCGCTGATATCAATATCCGCCATGTCTAAGTCTTGACTGGACTCAAAATAAACCACATGAAATCCTGCCAGTTCTAGTTCTGTTTTGAGGCGCTGCAATTCCGTTGATTTACCGCAGCCAATGTGACCCGTAAATAACTGACAGGTTGGCTCATCAGGAGAAATCCGAACTATAGTCCGTTGCAATTCTTCGACAATCTTACAACCACGGACATCAGCAAAATCTATGTAATACTGGCGATCTAACACGTTGCTTATATTAAGCGTGTAGCTTGGGTTACATGCTTTATAAAAACGTGACAAATTGAATGTCGTTTTCATGTATGTATAGGTGTATGTAGACGCGTGTGTAGATGCAGTTAACTCGTATTTTTTATACAAACAATCTCTAACTTTGATGTAGGCACACACTTAATTTGCAAGTTGGTAGTGTCTTGCAAAAGACAGCACTTATTACAGGATCACTGTCAGTATCTGTCAGTAGTATGATAGAGATTTAATTGACCCTAATAACCTTAAACATATCTGTCCT
Organism: Desmonostoc muscorum FACHB-395; assembly: GCF_014698035.1. Classification (GTDB taxonomy): domain Bacteria; phylum Cyanobacteriota; class Cyanobacteriia; order Cyanobacteriales; family Nostocaceae; genus Nostoc; species Nostoc muscorum_A. The sequence continues at coordinate 34,021 of NZ_JACJSF010000019.1, read as the reverse complement.
TTTTACACCTACTATTGAGGTTTTGACAATCTCATAGCTTTTCTTTGACCTGACACAAACCTTGATGACGGAGTTAATCAGTAAAAAAAGCTACTCGATTATATTATTCCCTGTTTGTATAGTTGATGAGACATGACTAGTATGAATTATAGCAATCTATACAGAGATAAAGGAAGACTTATTTATCACTTCACATTCTATTTGTCAATAAAACAAAATCAGAAATATTTAAATTAAGATTTTGTAATCTTTAAAGAAAAAATGTTTTATGTCCCTTGTCAAAAAGACAACAGTGAGTTAAGAATGGACACCGGAAACTTTAATAGGAAGCATGACTAGAGACTACGTTCGTTGTGTACTTACTGTAAAGTGTTACTAAAAATAAAAAAAGTCTTGAGGAGAGCGGCTAACAGATGCCGACAGTGTTTACTGAAATTAATAATGATACAAGCGCGTCAAGGAATTTGGATTGTAACCAGAAAGGGGTTTGAATGGCTGGCATAATATCAGTTTCCCGCACGGATCTTGCCCAGCGTCGTAAAAAATTACGTCGGCGACGGCAGATGAGAATTATTCAAGCTATTTGGCGAACCTTTGCCATTACCGGTTTGGCGGGTGGATTGCTGTGGGTAGCAGTTCAACCAGTATGGGTGTTAAAAACTCCCAAACAAGTAGTGATGAAATCAGGCAATCAATTACTCTCAGATGAGACAACTCAATCCCTATTAGTGCTATCTTACCCCCAATCTTTGTGGCGGATTGAACCAGCAGCGATCGCAAACTCTTTGAAAAAACAACCAACTATTGCCCAAGCGATCGTCAGACGTCGCCTGTTTCCTCCCGGATTAAACATCGAAATCCAAGAACGAGTCCCTGTCGCAATGACTCAAACAGCAAGTGGGGCAAATCAGGGTACTGGCAATAAAAAAGTCACAATCGGCTTACTAGATGCAAGTGGGGCCTGGATACCTTTAGAAAAATACACATCACTGAATCCCACTAGAAAATTACCCAATCTCAGAGTAATTGGATCGCCCAAACAATACTGTCTCAACTGGGCTCAAATTCATCAAGCTATCAGCCAAAGTACTGTGAAAGTAGTGGAAATTGATTGCCAAAATCCAGCGAATTTAATTTTGAAAACAGAACTAGGAAATGTGCATCTTGGCGTTCCAGGTACTCTGTTGTCTGAACAAATTAAGGTACTCGCCCAAATGCGTCATTTATCAGCGAAACTCGATTCTGGTCAAATAGAGTATATTGATCTGAAAAATCCCGATTTTCCCTTAGTACAAATGAACCAAAAAGACCAAAAATTAACTCCCAAAAACCCTAAAAATATCTAGCGTGTTTAATGTATTGATAGCTCTTAGTAAATTAAGAAGCTTTATGCTGATAAATATATTTATTATTTTCAGTTTTCCAGCAACTGCGCGAAAATCGGCATTAACTTCTAATTAAAATGAGAAGATCAATCATGAAATCTCTCTTGTGAGTAAAACACTCTCAAATTGTTACCCTAACATTAGGGTGCAAGATGTCTGACAATATAACTTTGGTCTGTTGAGGATACTTCCAAAGACAGTTTACTGAAGTTCAAATCTGTAACTTAAAGTACTACCAAAGGTTGCGTAAAGGCTACTTTTGGGCAATCAGTTTGGACTATTCTGTACCATATTTCTTAATTGGGTTACGAAACCTCCAGGGAAATCTTGATTTGTTGACCACACTAGTGAGGGTTCTCGTAAGATAGACTATTGCTCCAACAAAGTGTCCATTAAGACTCCCCAAACAACAAATTAATCAGGTATAGTCTGACAAGTAAATTCTTGCTTACTTCAACCTTAAGAATAAGTAAGTATCAGGTAAATTTTGTGTCTAAAGTTGCAATTATCCCCAATGGTGAAACCTATTAACAATATTATTGAGGCAGATAAGATGCGCTGTAGTGTGTCTTTAGAAGTTATGTTCTCCGATGAGAAGAATGAAGAGATTAATGTCTGGTTGAAGTTATACAGGTCACTTTTGGATAAATATAGGTATACTTCTCTAGAATTGGCTGTGCGATCGGCTGCATTAAAAGCTGATCTCATAGCAAATTTTCATACCGCCAATTCTGTTAGGCTTGGCAGTAGTGAAAACAATAAAGAACAGTGCCATAGTATTGTGGCAGTGTCAAACTATAGTTGACTCTTAAGTGAATAGCACCTGGAAAAGTCGTTTATCTACCCTCTCACAAATCCAATGACACTTGATAATAACCAAGGACTCACCTATAAAAATTCCCAATCACCGGGACAGCCTGGGTTTTCTCTGGCAGTTAACTCGACCAATCCCTTTAATAACTCTGGGATGAACTTCGGACAAAATCACGATAATAAGAAAATTTTTACGGAAAATAGCCGCATTGGGGAAATTGTTCCTGGTCGGGTTGCCAACATCAAAGTGATTGGTGTCGGTGGCGGCGGTGGCAATGCCGTTAACCGCATGATCGAATCTGATGTCTCTGGTGTAGAGTTTTGGTCAATCAATACTGATGCCCAAGCTTTAACTCTGGCAGGCGCTCCCAGTAGATTGCAAATTGGACAAAAGCTAACGCGGGGCTTAGGAGCAGGTGGTAATCCTGCAATTGGTCAAAAGGCAGCTGAGGAATCACGAGACGAAATTGCTACAGCTTTAGAGGGTGCAGACCTAGTATTTATAACCGCTGGTATGGGCGGTGGTACTGGAACAGGTGCAGCCCCAATCGTGGCAGAAGTAGCCAAAGAAATGGGCGCTCTCACTGTTGGTGTAGTCACACGTCCATTCGTTTTTGAGGGTCGCCGCCGCACCAGCCAAGCGGAACAAGGGATTGAAGGACTAAAAAGTAGAGTAGATACACTGATCATTATTCCCAACAACAAATTGCTGGAAGTGATCCCCGAACAAACACCTGTGCAAGAAGCTTTTCGCTATGCAGATGATGTGCTGCGTCAAGGGGTACAAGGTATTTCTGATATCATAACGATTCCCGGTTTGGTAAATGTTGACTTTGCTGATGTCCGGGCTGTGATGGCAGATGCGGGATCGGCATTGATGGGTATTGGCGTTAGTTCTGGAAAATCTAGAGCCAGAGAAGCTGCGATCGCAGCTATTTCTTCACCATTACTAGAATGTTCTATTGAAGGTGCTAGAGGAGTTGTCTTTAATATTACAGGTGGTACTGATCTTACTTTACATGAAGTGAATGCAGCCGCAGAAGCAATCTATGAAGTAGTTGATCCCAACGCCAATATTATTTTTGGGGCTGTAATTGATGACAGACTCCAAGGTGAGGTCAGAATTACTGTAATTGCCACCGGGTTTACAGGTGAAGTGCAAGCTGCGGTACAACAAAGCGTAGCTAGCGTTCGAGTCGCACCTAATACCTCCAAGCGGCCAACAACACAACAACCCGCAGTTAATCCCCCAACCTCAACTCCAACCTCAACTCCAAGTTCAACTCCAACTCCAACTCCAGAACCAAAAGAAAAACCTGGATTGGATATACCTGACTTCTTGAGAAACCGACAAAGACCACGGAATTAAAAGATTTTGGATTTGAGATTTTAGATTAAATTAGCAGTCTCAGGTTAGGCTGAGTGCTGTATAAAATCTGTTAGTTTCAGGGTTTACCAAAAGCAGGGATAAGCAATCCGTTGCCATCCCTAATTTTGCTAATTGGTAAAGAAATTTGTTAACGCTACTTATAAAATTAACTTGGGCAGGGTTCTGCTGGCTCCCATGTCTAGCTTTGCTTTTGGAACAAATAAATCAGAAGACCTGGCCAACTAGAAATGTTTAAATGTAGCCCGTCGTACCCGGATTTCTCACGCATAGTGTAGGCAGAGGGAGTGTGGGGAGTGTGGGGGGTAAGACTTCTTCCTCATCCTCCCACACCCCTTGGATTTCTCACAAGTGAGAAATCCAGGCGTAGACATTGTTACATCTACCACCGTGATTATTAAACTTATATTCTTTATAAACAAAGCTGCGTGGGTGAGTTGCCAACGCAAGCACCCGAAGTAATTCTATTTTTTAGTAGTAGATAAGACTTTGACTTAACTCTAGTTCAGTGGCTTCAAATCAGCAGGGGATTTGACCCCTGCTGATTTACTCTTCCTGCCTCCTTCAATTCAATGACTGTTCAATCCATTGAATAACCTGATAACCAAGGTGAGTACCATCTAGACGATCAATTTCACGAATTCCCGTAGGACTGGTGACGTTAACTTCAGTTAAGTAGCCACCAATAATATCTATACCCACAAAAATTAAACCGTCTTGGCGTAAGCGTTCGGCTACTTGGGTACAAATTTCATGTTCTCTTGGGGTAATTTCAGTTTGAGCGACTGTACCACCAGTTGCCATATTATTGCGAAAGTCACTTCCGCTAGAGAGGCGATTGAGCGCACCAATCGGTTCGCCATTGAGCAGGATAATGCGTTTATCTCCTTCTTTTGCCTCCGGTAGATAGGTTTGTACCATTACTGGAACTCGACCTTGGAGGGTACTGAGTTCGACAATAGAGTTAAAATTGCGATCGCTCGATTGCAAAAATAAAATTCCTTCCCCGGCTTTGTTTCCTAGTGGTTTGAGAACAGTTGCCCCCTTTGCTTCGACAAATTGCCGAATAAACTGCTTATCAGCACTGACAATTGTTTCTGGAATCGCTTTGGTAAACTGGAGGGCATACATTTTTTCATTTGCCCCTCGAATGCCGCTAGGACTGTTAATCAGCAGAGTTTTATTTTGATCAACATAATCCAGAATGTAGGTGGCATAAAGGTAGGAATCATTGACGGGTGGATCTGTCCGCATAAATACGGCATCCATTGTCTCTAAAGAAGTTAAGGAGGAATCACTTAATTTATACCAAGGATTCGCCGCTATCCAGCGTCTCTCCACCAACTGTACTGGTACAAGTTCAACTCGCTGTAGGACAGCCCAAGCTTTGCCCTCCACCACACTCAGCAGGTTTGCTTGAGTTATCCAAACTTCGTGTCCCAGGATTTGCGCTGCTTCGATCAGGGCAATGCTGGTATCATGACACGGGTCAAGCAGATGGATCGGATCAATGATAAAAGCCAGTTTCACCCTTTATACCTCAATCACCAAGAAATTAAATGGTTGTTCAATTATTATCTCTTGATGATCTTACTAATTGATGTACATCTGTACTGCTGAGTAGGAACTGGAGGGTAAAATCTTGTGGACAGATACTTTTGCGAGAAAAATTTCGTAAACAGAGTTGTAGTGACTGCCGTGTAATTTGCAGTGGCTTGTCGCTAGTGCAATATCTTCTAGACTTACACGGAAGTTAGTAGCTCATCTAGCTTGCCTTGACTGTCTAAAGCGTGGATGTCATCACAACCACCAATATGGTCATCATTGATGAAAATTTGCGGTAAAGAGCGCCTTCCATTTGCCCTTTGAGCCATTTTATTTCTGGCTGCCTCATCTCCGTCAATGCTGTATTCTGTAAATTCAACACCCTTACTCTTCAGCAAACTTTTGGCACGGATACAAAACGGGCAAGTCCTCCAAGTGTAAATTTCTACTTTTGCAGCCATAATGTCCTCAACTTGATTTAATACTTTTTAATTTTAGAACGTTGCAACTGGCTGTAGGTGTTCTATGCCGTTTTGACTTTACTTTCAGAAGTGTCTAACTAAATTCAGTTATTGGTTTCGCTGAGTTCCTTTGATATCTGCTACATTTAGTGAGCGTTTTGTGCAGAACTATGCAAAACGAAAAATCGTTGAAAAGCCTAGAAACAATGCAAGCTTTGCAACGATTTATCATTATTAGCCTATTTACACCATGTTGTACTTAATCAATTTTTACAGAATATAGGGTATGCACACTTGATTTTCTAAAAAAACAGTATTTCCTTTTATGGAAGTATCTGGTGTTTCTCGGTGCTGACAGCTAGAAAACTGTCACTTAGGCTACTACTAAAGATTTTTTCCTCACCACTTTCAATGCACCCACTGCAAACAAACCAAGGGCGGCTGTTGTCCCAGGTTCAGGTACTTTTTTAGGTGGAGGAGGCGGAGGACTATAATAACTCCCTTGTGCTTTTATAATGCTAGGCTCACTTAAAGCGGTGCCATATTGGAAGCGAACACTGCCAATTTTGCTTATATCAAAGTTAGTGGGTAGTCCTGACAAAACGAACGTGGCCGAATTGTCAACAAAACTTCCTCCTTTGACTGGTGAATTTGCATTAGCATTGTAGCCGTCAATAATGCCGTAATTCACTTGCTGCTGTCCACCAATGCCTTGAAAAATACCTAAGCCGGCAGTACCTAAACCATAGTCTTGGGTTACTCCATTAGTAAGTCCTGCGGAATTGGTAGTAGATGCAAATGCCCATTCTTTGCCATTAGGAGTATTGAGAAGATTTACATTATTTGTAGTGGTAGAGGGGTTGTTTTGAGTGACCGTTGCAGCTGTTGCTGAAATTAACGATAAGTTTAAGGGAGATCCAGCATAGTCCCAAAAGACTGATGTAAGAACATCAGAAGGGACTGAAACATTTTTCATGTTCGTCAGAGTCACTGTCAACTTACCTGGATTGAGTAAGTCATCAAAGACAACTGATGATGCCAGAGCATTCTTTGATGCTGAGTTAGTTCCTGTGACTGAGAAAGTCATAGAGGCTGCATCTGCTTGGGACATCTGTGAGACTGTCACCACAGCTAATGCTGATATACAACAGACTGCATAACCCGCTATTTTCTTGGAATATGGTTGAGACACTCGATTGAAACTCCTTTTCTTTTTATTGAGGATATTTAAAACCTCTCAAAATAACTCTTTTATGGAAGTTACCAAAGTCTAAATTTACACAAACGAATACCAACTGTCTACGTTATTTGTCGAGGTTAGCTAAAAATTTAAATTTGGAATTATCAATATATTTTTTATGAATTGATGGAGATTTTCAGTATTTACACTTGATATATTTTTTTAAATTATAATTTTCTATATTCACGCTGAATAATCAATATTTGGTTTCTCGATGTTATTACTTAATCAACAGATTTTCAGGAGATATTGATTATTCTATGAGGAAGATTTGTATGTTGGATAGAGCGCAGCGTTGACCTATAGAAAACCAGCCTACACTAGGTATCTCACGCCAATCTACACAAGTAGATGTTTTAATCTTTCACTAAGTATATGAGCTAAATTAAATCTAGGACTCCTATTTGATGCTTGAAAACATACTGAGGATGAAAAGCCTGCTTTATCAGGGTTTTATTGAAAATATTGTTCAAAATCAGATTTAATTTTTGAAAAAACTCACTAAAACTCAAAAAGGCTTTTTCCCTACTTGCTACTCCTCACTCCCTGCCTAGCTCGCTTGCGCTAAGCGCACCACGCAAGTTAGTATGGCTACGCCACGCTGTACGAACGAAAATCAGACAAAAGTCATAAAACCATTGTACTGGTGTCAATACGCTTGCGTTAAGCAAAGAGCAACCCAACAAATGCCCGGAAATGTTGGTTTTCGTTCCTCCACCCAACCTACGCAGTTTAAGTTTTTTGGCGCTAACTGAACCGTATTGGTATTGGTGTGGCAATTCTAAAATGATGCTTTAAAAATATCTAGAAAATTAAAGTTTAAAAGCATAATTCAACTTTTCTACTCCTCCTTATAAAAATGCAATAAATAAGGGAAGGCAATCTATCGCCTTCCCCAAAGTTAAATATTCACGACACTAATATAAAGTGCTAACACTGAATTAGTTACTCAACATTTACCTACTGTCAACGGCATATTCAATTAGTTGAGCAAGGCGGTGACGTAGGGTTTCTAATCCCAAGCGCTGACTCGCTGAAATAAATACCGCTAGGGGAAATTCTTCTCTAGCTAAAGCTAGTGTCTCACTATTTGCTTGATCGATCTTGTTAAAAATAACTAGCGCCGGGCCAGGAGTTATGGGCATTTGCGCTAAGATTTCTCTGACTGAGCGAATATGACGCAACCAAGCTGGGTGAGACAAATCCACCAAATGTAGTAGGGCATCAGCTTCTGTGACTTCCTCTAAGGTGGCGCGGAAGGCATCCATTAATGATGCAGGCAGTTCGTGTATGAACCCTACTGTATCTGTAATTAGAATTTCCTGATGTTCATTGGTTTCGCCATAAGGAATCACCAGGCGGCGGGTAGTAGGATCGAGAGTGGCAAATAGTTGGTCGGCTGTATAAACTTCTGCATTTGTGAGAGCGTTCAACAGGGTAGACTTACCAGCGTTAGTATATCCAACCAAAGCTACTGAGGGAATTTCTCGATGCTGCCTTCGTTGCCGTAACCGCGAACGATGGGCTTGCAACTGAGTTACTTCTTTTTGGAGTCGGGAAATGCGCTGCCCAATGGCACGGCGTTCAGTTTCCAGTTTGGTTTCACCAGGGCCACGAGTCCCAATACCACCACCCAATCTAGACATAGTACGACCTCTACCAGCTAGTCGCGGTTGCATGTATTCTAACTGTGCTAGTTCTACTTGCAACTTACCGGCACGGGACTGAGCGCGTTGAGCAAAGATATCCAAAATTACTTCGGTGCGGTCAACTACCCGGATACCAATTTGCAATTCTAAGTTGCGGACTTGGGAGGGGGAAAGGTCGCGGTCAAAGACGACAAGATTAACTCCTAGTGTTTGGGCTGTTAGGGCAATTTCTTGCACCTTACCTTCGCCAACTACTGTTTGGGGATGAACGCGCGATCGCTTTTGTTGTATTGTTTGTAATACATCTCCCCCAGCAGTATCAACTAAACGCGCCAATTCTGCTAGAGTATCTTGGAATTGTAGGGGAGTTGTCTCACTGGTCATCAGCCCCACAATTAGCACGCGATCGTGGTCAGCATGTACTTCCTGGGCAATAAATTCGCGCTGGAATTCTGCTTCCAGATTTTCTACCAAGTTTACTAAATCCTGGTCTCCCAAGTCATCCAAATCCATAGGTGGCGATATATTCCAACTTGGGGTTTGAATTTTGCTCTCTTCTACTTTAAAAGCAGCAGGACTAGTAATCAGGGTGCGAGACTCTTGGGGTATTAGATGAGCTAGATAAGCTTCTTTTACATACCCAGTTGCACCGCCTCCCCGCCGTGTAAATCCGGTTCCGGTAATGTTTAGGACAACTAGGGCATCTAATCGTTGCAGGGCCATAGCCGTGAGTGCCGCTTCATTTGGCGGTTCTGGCTTCAGATGGGTGGCAATACAACGAATACCACTGAGTCGTTCTGCACCGTAACGGGGCAATTCCATCGGTGGTATTTGCGTTTGACGCGGTGTGCCTACCCCGACGCGAATCACTTGTCCGCGACGGTTGATGTAGGCGCACACAGGCTGATTGACTTCTGTGCTAATTGCTGCCAGACGCTGGGAAAACTCAGGCGTGGTGATGCGATCGCCTGGTATACGCTGGTGATACAGCCGCTGTAGTTGCTTCAGCTGGCTGGACTTTAAACCTTGGAGATTTCCGTAGATAGTTTCTATAGGCGTTTATGACCAGTAAATGGCCCCCCAAATCCTTCTTATGTCTATTTTACAACAGGGTTTAGGCTGTTATCTATATCTTCTGAGGGATGCATTGGGAATTTGTCGCCTATAGTCTTGATTTGAACCTATTTTGGTGGTATAGGTCTAGCAATGTTAAACCAATAACATAGCACTCCGCGATCGCTTCACTGCTGTTTGTAATTCTGCCGATAGCCAGCTATCAAATTGCCGATAAACTGGCGATCGCGGCACTAATTCCCACCCAGCAGGTTGTAAAATATTTCTCAAAGCCTCTTCCTGAATATGGGGATAATCGGGATTCACTTCATCTTTTGGCCCAATTCCGCCTAAATCTCGCGCACCAGCTTCGATACAAGCGAGTAACCAGGAGTTATCCTTAACTAAATTCGGTGGAATTTGAATAGTAATATCTGGCGATAAAATCTTACGTGCTTTAGCAATTACTTCTGGTAATTGATGAGGATTAAAAGGAGGTGCATCAAAAGTTTGCTGATTTCCTGGACTATGAGGTTGCAGGATAACTTCTTGAATATGATGGTAACTTTGGTGCAAGTTAGATATAGCTTCTAAAGTTTCCCACCAATCATCAGAGGTTTCTCCAATTCCTAAGAGTAAGCCAGTTGTAAAGGGAATTTGCAACTCTCCCGCCCATTGCAATTGTTGTAAACGAACTTCTGGCAATTTACTCGGTGCGTGCCGATGTACATTATTTAACAATGTTGGCGTTAACTGTTCCAACATCAGCCCCATCGAAACATTTACACGCTTGAGTTTTTGCATTTCCTCAAAACTCAATGGCCCGACATTGGTGTGTGGTAAAAACTCCATTGAAAGTGCTAATTTGCACAAATCATAAATTCGCTCGAACCACGCCTTACGCCTTAACGAATGTGGATGGACTTCACCACTGAGTATGAGAATTTCGCACACTTTTTCGCTTTGAAGTGATTTTAAACTATTTTCTGCATCTGAAAGATTCATCCAGGGACTTTTGCCAGGTTCACTACGAAAGTTGCAGTAACTACACCGATTAAAGCATTCGTAAGTCGGAACGATTGTATAAGCAGGGCTATAGGTGACAAGACGAGAATTATTAATTGGCATAATTAGGATAATCTCAAAGAATGCCTTGTTCAAGCTATGTGTAGCAATTCTATCTGAGTTGTGAGAATTACTTTTTTAATGAACCACAGAGGCGCAGAGAACACAGAGAGAAGAATCAATAGAAATTTAAAAAAATAATTTGGTAATGCTAGAGATTACCGTGTTATTCTTGTTGCCAAGATATTTAGATAAACAACAACTATTTTGTTTTATAAATTTCTGGTAACTGCCACCAAGGAACATGGGGAGACTCATGATGTTCTTCGTGATAGCCGAAATGATAGCACGTGATAAATGACCACCAAATTGGACGGTTAATTGTTTGTGAATGATGAGGCTCAATATAACCTCCTATGGGTTCACTATGGGGTAGAAAAGTACCAAAATAAAATAATTGGAATGAACTTAAAACTGAAGGGATCACCCAAAAGTAAGTTAAATTAGCAGTAGGTATATGGAGGACGTGATTATTAAAGTGATAGATAATAGTCAAGGCAATGATTTGTCCCCAACTCCAGTAACCCTTCATAAAATGAAAATACCACGCGAAGAAATTTTTGTGTTTACCATTGTGAAAATCTGGGTCTATTTGGCTGGCTGGATGGTGGTGGTGTATCCAATGTTTTTTTAATAATTTTTTATATGGTAAAAGACCATATAAAGATAAGGTTAATGTCCCAATGAAATGATTAATTTTGGTGTTCTGGGGAAAGACTACCCCATGCATAGCATCATGAGATGTAATAAATAATCCTGTATATAAGAATGTTTGCCAAAGTATACTAGGCAATAGCATCCAAAATGTTAACTTGGAGATGTCAAGGGAAAGTAATAAACTCAGGCTAATGACCCATGTAGCAACAATGATCGTAGCAATGAAAATTGCCTTGAACTGAGATTTATTTTTACCTAATGGGGTCAATTTTGTTTGATGACTGGGTGGTTGCTCTAATTGAATCACGCTTTTACTCCGCCTAGTATTCAGATGAAAATTCCTAAAATATAGTCACGATAAAAAGCACTAACTACCATCAAGAAAACTCTATTAGTGATCAGTGTTTTGAATTGGACAGTGCGAATAGTCTAATAATATGTACAAACATTAAGATACTTTAACTATTATTACACAAGCAACTGCTATTCTAAAAACTGTTTTCGCTTGAAAGCTTGAGTGATATGAGCGACGACAGTGTTCAACCTGGTATCTGCAATAACCAGGGTCTTCTCTTTGCTCCTTTGCAATCAGTCTGTAACAAAAACAGTCAGATTAATGGGGAGTAGAGGAAATGAGTACCGATGCATACTGCACTCGGCTGTAGCTGTTGCCAAAGTAGGTAAGCTAGAAAACGGATAATACTTAGGTGGTCGTTCCAAATTTCAGGGTGAGGGGTCAGCACAAGTTCAGCAGCATTGCGGTTTTTGGTATTGATATGAGGTTTGAGTTTTATCACTAAGATAAAGTGCAATTATTAAGTTACCTTAAGTAGCTAATTACATTCTTCATATTACTTAACTTATCCATTTGACGCTATCTGTCTCTAGTTTCAAAGTAAATGCAACTCTAAAGAATGAGATTTTAAGGAGGTTGAGAAAATATTTATCTAACAAAAGATCAATAATAGCTTTGAGGAGCCTATAGTTCAGAGGTATTTTTACCAAACAACTGCTATTGAAAACTTGTAATCTCACTAAAAACCTATTTTGGATACAATCAAAAATCCAACGGAAGTTAGAAGGTTTCTGGAGTGTTATTATCCAGACTAATAAATAGTAAATAGGTTTTTTAAACTTAAAGTATGGCTCCTACGGTACTAATTACAGGTGCTTCTGAAGGCATTGGCAAAGCAACGGCTCTTTTATTTGCGCGGCAAGGATATGATTTGGTACTTGCAGCTCGTCATGCTGAGCGCTTGGAAGCCTTAGCGCAGGAGGTGCAAAGCATTGGCCGTCCAGCACCATTAACGGTTACTTGCGATGTCACTGACTCATCTCAGGTAAGCGCATTAGTACAAAAAGCATTAGAAAATTATGGCTATATCGACGTGTTGATAAACAATGCGGGCATCTTTGCATCGGGGCCAGTAGAACAATTCTCTCTCGATGATTGGCATCAAATTATAGACACTAATTTATGGGGATATATCCACACTATTAATGCCCTTCTGCCTCATTTCCTTCAGCGTCGAAGTGGAACTATAGTTAATTTAAGTTCCATTGGTGGTAAGGTACCAAGTGCTTACTTGGTTCCCTATTGTACTAGTAAGTTTGGTGTGACAGGGTTGACGGAATCGTTACAAATAGAATTACAGCCAAAAGGTATTCATGTTTGTGGGATTTATCCGAATTTAATTAAGAGTACTTTAATGGAACGGGCAGTTTTTCGAGGCAAGGATGAACAAGATACTCATACTCGTCGTGGACAGCTTGAGAATGTGCTGAAAAATCCGGTGGTGGAGAAGCCTGAAGATGTAGCAAATGCTATTTGGGATGCAGTCAAGAATAAGAAGTCAGAAGTGATGGTTGGTTCGGCGAATTTCTCACAAGCTTTGTATCGCTTGTTTCCTGGGTTGATAAAGTGGGTTTCGCGGCAAGGGTTGAAGAATCAAGATAATTAATTTTTGCTACCAAACAAAATATTTTGCTATCGTGACTCACATTCTCGTTTTGTTACATAATGGCGATAGCGAAACATTGCTTCTAGTTGCACTTGCACTAACCAACCACTAACAAATTCAACTGTTTCTCCACCAGGCATGGAGAAGGAAATAGCATCAGTCAGCCTAGTTTTGCCAGCTTCCGGTTCAAATTCATGTCGATGTACCCAAGACTCAAAGGGGCCAGATATCTGTTCGTCGGTAAACAGGCGATATTTTTCGCATTCAGTATGACGCGCTAGCCAAGTTAGTGGTAATGGGCCGAGAAACAGGCGAAATTCGGTGATAGCGCCCACGTTCAGCCCCCCCTCACGACGAACTACTTGGACTGGCTGCCAAGGTGGATTCAGCATTTGCAAAATATCTGGCCTTTCGTGAAATTTCCAAACTACTTCTGGTGGCGCATCAATGACTGAGGAATGTTTAAAGTGCAGCATGGAAAGAAAAACCTAAAATTCAACTTTCTGATTCTGTATCAATCTCGATATCTAGGGTATCTTCGTCAACCCGGACATACAAAATATTTGGGTTACAGCAAACTTGACAATCTTCTACATAAGATTGCTGCCCTCCAGCACTCAAATCAATAAAAGTTAAGTTCGGTTCGCCGCAATAGGCGCAGTAATACTCAGCTGTGTTTTGCATGAAGTTTTTAGGATTTGGAATTTGGAATTGGGCATTGGGCATTGGGAATTGGATACTAAATTTTCATTCCTAGTCCTCAGTCCCCAATTCCTAGTCTCTAGTCCCCAGTAGTGGCTGTAGTTCTTTTGGAGATGGGTTGATATAACTCTGAGCATCAGCCAAATGCTTTAGTAGTGTAGACTGTGGCAGAGGCCCTTGCAAGTGGTTCCAAGGTAATACTTGTTCTGTAGACCAATCAGCGTGGACGTAGAAATCTAAGTCAGGGATTTGTCCTTTAAGTTGTTTGAAAGCACGTTTGTAGCTACCCAAGGAGTCGCCAAAGTCACGAGTCAGCTGAAGAAGTTGGGATAGTCTGCGATCGCCTCTCGATAACAAAGCTTGTATAATCGACCAATTATAGCTTTCTGGGCGAAACTCTATTCCCTGCGGTTTTAGCTGTTTTTGCAAAAACTGTAACCGCTTTTCTGCTTGACGATTTACCCCAAACCATTGAAATGGCGTGTGCGCTTTGGGTACAAAGGTGCTGCATCCAAATGTTAGGCGTAATCCTGGTGCAGCTTTTTTGATATTACGCATCATCGTCACTGTTTGGTCTAAATCCTCTGCTTCTTCACCAGGAATTCCTGCCATTCCGTAGAGTTTCAAGCTTTTTAATCCGCCAGCTTTGGCATTTATCGCCGCTTGGATAATTTCGTCGTTATGCAGCTTTTTGTTGACGATTTGCCGAATTTTCTCAGAACCACTTTCTACTGCAATGGTAAGCGATCGCGTGTCTCGTTTTGCCAAAGTTTCTGCTAACTGGACTGTTACAGTATTAGTTCGCACTGAGGCAATACTGAGACGAACATCATCGTACTTTGGCTGACTTATATAATCTAGCAAAGCTTCAAACTCTGGATGCTGAGTTACAGAAGCCCCCAATAATCCTAGCCGATTTGTGACTTCTAAGCCTTTTGCGATCGCAGGAATTAAGGAATCTTCCAGACTGGCTGTTCTAAAAGGCAGTGTGAGATAACTTGCCAAACAAAAGCGGCACATTTCTGGACAACTTCTCACCACTTCCACCATGTAAATATTTTCCCATGCGGCTTTTTCGGTGACTACAGTCGAAGCCGATAGAGTATTTCCTCGATAAGTCTGCTTTTGCACCACTGTGGGAATTTCTGGAGAAATTGGTTTAATTGACTTTATTGCACCATCTTTTGTGTGGTATTCGACTTCATACAAACTGGGAATATAAATTCCTGGGATTTGTGCAAGTCTTTTGAGTTGAGTTTGTCTTGAAGCATTTCTTACTTCTTTGTACGCCTCAATGAAATTTCCCAGTAAATTTTCGCCATCACCCAGTAAAATTACGTCAAAAAAATCTGCAAAAGGTTCTGGGTTAGCTGTGAGAACGGGACCACCACCAAAAATTATCGGATGAGAATCATCACGAGAAGTTGCTTGAATAGGAATTTCTAAAGATTCCAGCAAATTTAAAATATTCACATAATCCAGTTCCCAGGAAATCGAAAATCCCACAATTTCTGGCGTTCTGGGGAGTTGTTCGTGAGTATCTGTAAACAGGCGACTCACCTGCACATCATCACGCATTGCCAAGGTTGCCCAAACTACCTGATAGCCAAGGCTAGTGATACCTACGCTATATTCATTGGGAAAGGCGAAGACTATGGGGATAGCGTTGCTGTCTGGGGTGGTGGGGGTGAAAAGGAGGCGTTCAGAGTCAAATACAGATGAGGTCATGATAATTCGTAATTCGTAATTCGTAATTCGTAATTAATACAGTTAGAGTCAGGTTATATACAGGCAACATTAATTGTTTTTCTTCCTGCTATTCACAGAATATATCCTTTTTATCCTGTCAGAGGTTTTAGTTATGAGCAGGGTTATCTATATTTAATTTTAAGCCATAGAATTATCAAGTTAAAAAGCAATGTCACGCTATTAGCAAGAATAATTGGTAAAGATTGTAGATATATTCCATAAATTAACCATAAAAAAATACCAGCTATGAATGTAATCAGCGTTAAAAAAGAAACATCTTTTGCTGATTTTGTTTGCCATGTTTTAAACATTTGTGGCAAAAAAGAGATTGTGGTTATTGTGGCAGCAGCTAATCCTAGAATTGTCAAAAAATCCATTGCGATACAAACCTATAAATTGAAGAATTCAGAAGTCAGAAGTCAGAAGTCAGAATGAAGACGCTTGATGACTCGCTTGCCGTCGTATCCACCAGTCGCACAAAATTCATTCTGTAGCTTGCTTCCCTGAAAGGGTATTCTGACTCCTGAATTCTGTTTCGATAAAGTTTTTAGTATTTGAAAAATTTAGAAGCTGATTTTTGTAATTTTGTTGCATAGGTTATGTAGCAATCCGATTTGATTTTTGTTCGCACAGCGTGGCTTAATTGCCTGGGAAGGCAAGAGACAAGAGGAAAGAAGGGTCTTTGAGCTATACTGAATTTTTTCAAGAATCAAATATGAGTCCTATATCCTTTTCTTAGATAACCCTAGTGTATGATCGATAAGGTTATTCGGTTCTGGTGGGGAGCAGCTACCAGAGGTAACGGGGAAAGTTCGGTGCAAATCCGGCGCTGTCCCGCAACTGTAAACCAATTTGAGATGTAATCTAAAATCTCAAATTGAGTAAGTCAGGATGCCCGCCGAAATAGTTTTACTGGTTCCACATATCTGCGAGGTACAGATGACTACTACTGTGAATATTTCCCCAGCGAATCCCTTGGGAGTTGCTGACCATACTTTATTTGTTTGCAAAACTTGTGCTAGCGTTTGGCAAGAAGGAAAACGCTTAGGTGAAAGTGGTGGTGAAAAACTTCTACACCAACTTCAGCAACTTGCACAAGATTGGGAGTTACGAGATGAATTCCCAATTCAAGAAGTTGAATGTATGAGTGCTTGTAATCGTTCTTGTGTGGTTGCCTTTGCTGCCAAAGGTAAATTAACATATTTGTTTGGTGATTTAGCCGTTGATGATAGTGCATCTGCGATACTAAAATGTGCTAGTCAATATTATGTCAAAGCAGATGGTTTGCTGCCTTGGTCAGAGCGTCCAGAAGCCCTGAAGAAGGGCATTTTAGCAAAGATTCCACCTTTATCTCACTAATGCGCGTTTTGATTCTGGGTGGTACAGGAGATGCCGCAGAACTAGCTGCTAGAGTCGCGACTATCCAAGGGGTAGATGCAATCACGTCTTTAGCCGGTCGTACCCGTGAACCATCAGTTCCGTTGGGCGATTTACGGGTTGGAGGCTTTGGTGGTGTGGCTGGATTGGCTAGCTATCTGCGAGTAATTCAAATTGACTTATTAATTGATGCAACCCATCCTTTTGCTAGTCAAATTTCTTTCAATGCGGCAAATGCTGCAAATGAAGTCGGAGTACCCCGTCTGATGTTAATACGCCCACCTTGGGAAAAAGGAAGTGGCGATCGCTGGATGGAAGTTGATAGCGTTGAAGCCGCCGCCGCATCTCTAGCAAACCAAGCACATCGGGTATTTTTGACGGTTGGCAGACAAGAACTCGCCGCCTTTGCTCACTTAGAGGAAATTTGGTTCTTGATGCGGATGATTGACCCTCCTGTTGATGATGCCTTAGTGCCACCGGGGATGGTATTGTGCGATCGCGGGCCCTTTAATCTCAATAGTGAAAGGCAAATCCTGATTGATAACAAGATTGATACCATAGTCAGTAAAAATAGCGGTGGCGATGCCACAAAGCCCAAGATTATTGCAGCGCGAGAACTGGGCGTGAAAGTAGTGATGGTAAATCGTCCAGCCATACCGCCAGGAGAGCAAGTTAGTAATGTTGAAGGTGCTTTGGTATGGCTACTTGACAAATTACATGATTAGTAAATAATACCAATTTTCTATATAAGGGACTTCCAAATAAAAAACTGGCGAAAAAACTCTCTCCTCCTCATTCCTCCGTGTTCTCTGTGCCTCTGTGGTTCGTTTATTTGAGTAATTTATTTCTTTGAAGTCCCTAATACAAAAGAATTTTGTAGAAGAAACGCGATCGCATCAAGAAAACCCACCAAAATAATCCGCCCCAAAGAGAGAAATTATTTAAACTTTGGCATATTACAAAGGGAGCGATCGCCCTCTTCCACTGCGGTGTTAGTTTTCAAATAATCCTGCACCAGAGTGCAACCATAATTTAGTACATCTAGATTAAGAATTCGCTGTAAATTCCACAAAATGAGCGTGTTGTCATCACCCCCTGAAACAAGCAAAGTTCCATCAGGGCTGATCGCAACCACCCTAATCCCTGCGGTATGTCCAGTGAGGGTCGTTACTTCAGTACCATCTAGCTTCCAGAGTTTGATGCTAGCATCGACGCTGCCAGAAGCAACAATTTTTCCATCAGGAGTAAAGGCAATTCCCCAAATCCCAGCTTTATGACCTTTGAGTGTATTCAATAACTTGCCGTCTAACGTCCACAGCTTAACGGTGTTGTCGCCACTTCCAGTCGCTAGCATTTTACTATCTTGGCTAAAAACAACTCTCCATACTGCCGCCGAGTGTCCTACAAGGGTTCTAAACAAATTGCCGTCAAGCGTCCACAACTTAGCAGTAGTGTCACCGCTAGCTGAACCAACGAGCCGACTGTCTGGACTAAATACGACGTGCCAAACTTCCGCCTGATGTCCTTTGAGGATCTGCAAAGTCGCGGCGCGATGGGCTACGCCCTGCCAGAGGCGATCGCGTCTTGATATCTGAATATTTTTGTCAACACCTGCCATTGCAATTGTTTGCCCATCAGGACTCAACACCCCTGATGTCACTTTGCTGTGAACATTTTTGTAACTAGCAATTAAAGTGCCATCTCGCTTCTTGATTTTTACCTTATCATCGGAAGTGAAAAGCGCGATTAACTTGTCATCGCCACTGAATGAAACCTCGGAGACTTCGCCCTTGGATTCAGTGATAGTTTTGAGCAATTTGCCTTGACGACTCCAAAATTTCACCATATTTTCGTGGCTGGTTGTAGCGATGGTTGAACTGTCAGATGCGATCGCTATTGACCAAATCCCGGCCTTATGAGCAATGATAGACTTTTGAAATGGATTTTGGCTTTGCCAGAGCCTAACCATGTTTTCTGCACCTGCTGAAGCAATAAAGCTAGCATCTGGACTAAAAGTTACACCCCAAACTGATGCACTGTGCCCTCTAAGCGTCCTCAGTTCTGTACCATCAATATTCCAAAGTTTAATCGTTTTGTCGAGACTCGCACTGGCAATAGTCTGACCATCGGGACTAAATGCTACTCCCGAAATTCCGGCATCATGCCCTTGCAGAGTTTTATCAAGGCGGTAGCTTTTACTTATGCTGTCTCGCCGCCAAAGTTTAACAGTTCTGTCTTCACTTGCTGAAACAATAATCTGTCCGTCAGGGCTGAAAGCTATTCCTACAACCCAAGCAGTGTGACCTTGGAGAGTTTGTACAGGCTTGGCGTTTTGCCAGCCTGAATCATCTCGTTTCCAGAGTTTTACTGTCCTGTCTAGACTGGTGGCAGCAATAGTCTGGCCATCAGGGCTAAAAGCAACTCCCCAAAACGCACCTTTAGAACCTTGGAATGTCTTGAGCAAAGTACCATCTCGCTTCCAGAGTTTCACTGTTGCATCCCAACTAGCAGAGGCGAGAAACTGGCCATCAGGACTAAATGCTACTCCCCAGACTGAAGCAGTGTGACCTTTAAAAGTTTTGAGCAGAGTACCATCTAGCTTCCAGAGTTTAATAGTGCCATCTTCACCCACCGAGGCCAGTATTTGACCGTCAGAACTAAAATCTACTGCCCTAACTGCTCCCTTATGACCTTTGAGAGTTGCAACTTCTGTACCATCACGTCGCCAAAGCTTAACTGTATTATCTATACTGGCTGAGGCAATTAAAGAACTATCAGGACTAACATCTACCGCCATAACACTTGCTGTATGGTCGGAAAAACGATTGTATTCATCTGCTCCATAAACTGCTTGCCTGAGTGCGTTTTCAACTTGAGGTACAAGATTTGAGTTAGTTGTTCCTAGCTTATGCAGTCTGTCTTTGGCTTTGATTGCTTCTACAAGCGCATCCAATCTCCGTTGGGAGGCAAACAGTCCAACAGAAGAAGATACAAGCGCTCGAATTTCGCTGCTCTTAGCTTGACTTTCGCTTTTTTTGGTTTGACGATACATAATGAAACTTCCCACCCCCAAAATGCTAGAGACGAGCAAACCAATACACACTGCAACTAGCAAAAACCTTTGAAATTTAGCAGTTTTTTGCTCTTGTGCTAATCGTGCTTCTACCTCTTTTGCCCGTGCTGCCTCCAATACTGTTTGCACTTCGCGCTGTTCGCATTCTTGACTTGCAGCTAAAAATTGATAATCCCAATTGCTTAGACTTTTGCCCTGTATCCAATTTTGAGTATCTTTGAGAGCCTGTCCTCGCAATAAACGCGATTCATCTTTATACCCTGATGCTACCCAAGCATTGAATGTCTGCGAATAAGGGCGGAGATTATCTAATTGTTTTAACACCCATTCGGCATTGAAAACACTCCGATAGATGGGATTTTTAATTTTGAGATAGCCGTTGTGTTTCTCTACCAAACCAGATAACAAAAGTTCTGTTTGTTCTCGACTATCATCAATCGGAACAGGAAGATGAGGCAAAGTGAAAAACTCTTCTCCCCTACTCGATGACATTTCCTTCTGGGGAAAGCCTCCACTACTAGACTGCTCCTCTGCTTGCAACACCTTCTGATAAATACCTAATAACCGCCCTGCTCGTTGGTCATTAAATAATAGGCGATCTCTTATAGTACGTAGATGTTCTGGTTCGTCTTGTGATTGCCAATTTTGAATAATATGCGTTTTCACTAATTGCTCAATCCAAAATGCTTCTGTACCTGGAATGAGGCTAATCATTCCTGTAGCATTTTCAGCAGCAAGTTGAATAACTAAATTACAAAGTTTTTGTGTAAGAAACGGTTGTCCCTCTGTCCAATGAATAATTTCTTGCAGTATTGCTTGTGGTTGACTGACTACTTCCTTTACTCCTTGAAGCAGAGGAGTAGCTTCAGAGAGTTGAAAGCCGTGTAACTCAATTGCTTTACCAAGGTTAAAGGGTGTGCGGCCTTTATCAGCGATGAGGTCGGAAGGACTAGCTACACCAAATAGTGCAAATCCCAAACGATTAAAGTTTGAATTCTCTGGTCGCTGATTATAGCATTGACGAATCCAAGCAAAAAAGTCGTTAATTGGGAAACTTAAACTAAGTAGGCTATCAATCTCATCAATAAAGATGAAAATGCGTTCGGCTTTGGCGTTTGGTAGTAAAACTTCTTCAACAAAAGAGTGTAGTTTTTGTACTGAGGAAATACCTTTTTGCGTCTCCCACCAACCTTTAAAGTTGATCTGTTCTGCTAAATTTAAGCTGTAGAACAAGCTGATAATGATGCCTTTGTACCATTGTTCTGGTGTAGTATCCTCAATACCTAAGATGGTCATATCCAAATAAACACAGCTATAGCCTTCTTCTCTAAGACGATAACTGGTGCGCTGTAGTAAGGATGACTTACCCATCTGGCGAGAGTTGAAAACGTAACAAAAATCCCCAGCTTTCAGGCTAGTATAAAGTTTTTCGTCTGCGTCACGGATAACATACGTGGGATCGTCACTGCGGAGACTACCTCCTACTTGGTATCTCATATTGAAATGTAATTATCAAATACAAAGTTTAAGTAAGTGGGCGGAAATAATTGTCGTTGGGATAAGATAATAGGCAATAGATACAAGGGTTTTAGCCTAGCAAAAAAATTGTAGTAACCCAACATCCTGATATATGTTGGGTTGCGCTCCGCTCCACCCAACCTACGTCTAAATTCTTTCCCTTTTCCCTTTCCCCTTTAACCTTTTCCCCTCTTCGTGAAATAGTTTGATTTGATTGTGCCGACTTAATTTACATAAACAATAGCTGAAAAGAATGACTTTCAGATAGGGGCAATACCCTACGATAAGACTCTTTGCGTCTATATGAATTGTCCCTAAATTTCCTGTATATCTTTGCCAGGTTGGGATTTTTTGCAGCTTGATCAAGCATTGCCATAAATGATAGTCACAAATGCCAGCGTAGCGGGAGTTGGGAGGATATAAAACAATACAGTTCAGTTAAGCATTTCTTTATTCTCTCAGTGCCCTCTGCGTCTCTGTGGTTCGTAAAAAAATTGACTTGGACAAAGAGTTTTAGCTTTAACTGAACCGTATTGGGATATAAAAGCGTCTGGATAACTCTACAAGACTCATGTGTAAGCCATCACTTACTAGGATAGAGGAATATAAGCGAGGTTTTCCAAATTCAATCAAATGGAAATTTGTTTTATTCTCTGCATAAATTAATTAAAATGGGATGAAAGATAATTAAGCTGCTCGTGGAAGATAAGCACTCCACAAAACAAAAAATTTATCAGCCTCATTATGATTATGGGGTACGAGGTAATTAAATATGATTCATCACATATCTATTTCTGTTAAAAACCCCCAGCACGTTGCCGAGGTTTTAGCTGAAGCCTTGAATGGCCAAGCTTTTCCCTTTTTCCCTCACCCAGGCAGCTATATGGTTTTTCCACTTGATGAATATGGAACAGGGATTGAAGTTTACCCTTTAAAAACTCAGCTAATGCCTGGTGAAGGAGATAAGCAGTGTACATTTGCAGAAAATCCTACTTCTTCTGGATTCACAGCTACTCATGCAGCAATTTCAGTTTCTTCTAGTCAAGAAAAAATTGAGTTGATTGCTAAACGTGAAGGTTGGAGAGTATTACGTTGTAACCGCGATTCTTTTTTTGATGTTATTGAGTTCTGGTTGGAAAACACAGTCATGATAGAACTACTCACACCGGAAATGTCGGCTCAATATTTGGCAGTAACGCAGCCAGAAAATTTGAAGAAAGCTTTTAATTCATAACTCTGCTACTGCTAATTTAACAAAACTATTAAGTAGGTTGGCGCAATTAAAGCTAACTAGCAAGGGCTGTCCTTTGTCATTGGTCATTAGTAAGGACTTTAAGACTATTTACGTTTCATAACATAATTTTGTTTATTTCTACCAACTTACTTAACTAATTTAAAATTGTTTGCGCAGCCTCTACTAGAGAGTTTCAGACTCTTATTTAGGGACATTCCAACAAAAAAAGATCCCATTTTAGGGGCAATTGGGCAATTCATCTAGACGCAAAGCGGCTACTCTACAAGTTCTCCAATGTAGTAGCAAGAGGGTATTCTCCCTATAGACATCTCCAGAAATTAAATATGCGTTAACCAGAACCCTTGTAGAGACGTAGCAGTGCTACGTCTCTACATTCTTTTTGGGAGATGTCTTATGTAAATAAGGAATAATTGACGAGTACATTCTCTGTAGAGACGGCAATTTATCGCATTTCTCTAACGTATCAGTCTTTTAGACGCGATTTATCACGTCTCTACATGAGGGCTTTCTGGCTTATCCGAAAGCCACAGCAAAACACTTTTCAAACAACCACTAACATCTCAGTAATTTTTTGGATTTTTACTTGAGTGAATAGCTTTATTCAAATCTTGGAGCAAGTCTTCCTCCGCATCCCGCTCTTGCTTGAGTTCTCTAATCATTTCCTGACTAGAACCAATTAGCAAACCAGCAACTGCACCTACAAGGACGTATTTTTGCTCCAAATCTTGATACATTTGACTTGTGTAGGGGCAAGGAAGTAAATTAGCAGCAATAAAACCAATTCCTGCGCCCAAAAATACCGTCACAAAGCCAGAGAAAGCGATCAGTTTAGCATTCATTTGCTTTGCTCCAATGCTTATAACTTTGCTAAATTACTAGAAGATACTCTATATTGTCTTCGCAGTTGCCAAAGTTGCTACTTAATCTTTACCTCTTGTAATAGTAGACAGAGTGGGGGGATGAGTGAAATGAAAAGAATAACTCCCAACTCCTAACTTTTTACTCTTAACTCTCTATAGCGGTTTGCGATCGCACTGATCATAGATAATTCGTATGGTAGTATCTGAACTTATCTTATGATTGCCGTTTCTCTATAAGACGCTAGGTCAACGCTAACCGTAAAATTGCTTACTATAGTTTCCTCTGGGGAATTGACCCTTCAACTCCCTCAACATACCAATCCATCGCCAATTGTCCTCGATCTTCCAACACCTTACCATTTGGCACTCGCACCACCCCTTTTTGGTCTTTCATCGGGCCATCAAAAGGATGTGCAGTACCCTGAATAAACTCATCGCGCTTCGCATTCACTAGTTGTTGTACCTCTACCGGAATCACCTGATTCATCGGCGAAATATCCACTATTCCTTCACCAATGCCATCCCAAACGTTTTGAGATTTCCAAGTATTACTCATTACAGCTAAGGCTTTATCTGTATAGAACTTGCCCCATTTGTTAATAATTGATGTCAGGTGGGCTTTTTGAGCAAACTTGCTCATATCACTGTTGTAGCCAAAAGCATAAATACCTTTTTCCTCAGCTAATTGGATAACAGCGCCAGAGTCGGTATGCTGCGTCAATATATCTGCACCGGAATTGACCAAAGCAATAGCTGCTTCTCTTTCTTTAGCGGGATCGTACCAACTTTGTACCCAAAGTACCTTAACTTTTCCTTGGGGATTGGTTAGACGCATTCCTTGTGTAAATGCACCGATTCCCCGAATTACCTCTGGAATTGGGTATGCGCCAATAAAACCAACTACATTTGATTTTGTCATTTTGCCAGCAATCATGCCGGTTAAGTAACGCGGTTCTTCAAAACGTCCTAGATAAGTGCCGACATTGGTAGCACGTTTGTATCCTGCACAGTGTTCAAAAATAACATCACCAAATTCTTTAGCGACTTTAATTGTTGGGTTCATATACCCAAAGGAAGTGGTAAAAATCAATTTGTTACCATCTAATGCTAGTTGGCGAATTATCCTTTCAGCGTCAGCACCTTCATTGACATTTTCCACAAAGGTAGTTTTTACTTTATCGTTAAGATTGGCTTCCATATCTCTGCGACCTAAATCATGGGCATAAGTCCAACCAAAATTACCCACAGGCCCCACATAAACAAATCCCACCTTGAGAGGTTCATTTACCGCCACAGGCGACGCTGAGGGAGACACCTCACCCGGCAATTTGGAATTTTTGCCTTGAACACAACTCGTTAAAGCAAAACTAGATCCTGCTAAAGTGACATACTTTAGAAAATTCCGACGATCCATATTTTATTGATGGGGTTTAGTTGCTGAAAAATATTTTTCTGATTACTAGTAACGACAGATACACTCTTGACTTAATTTTAGCTCTTGTTTTTTGCCGTTAACTTACTACCAAAAGAAATCAAATAATGGTTGATATTATACAAAAGCACAATACTTTTTAATAAAAATAAGGGAATGAGGTAGAAGCATTAATAACCAATGTCCAATGCCCAATTTTACTAATCTGGAGGTTTTTAATGAACTTATTTGAGCTTTTAGCAGGGGAAGATAATCATTCAGCCCTCGTTACACCTGGGGGGCGATCGCTAACTTATAAGCAATTGCGCGAGAATGTTGTTGGCTTAGTATCCCAACTCAACAGCTTTGGATTGACACGTGGAGATCGCATAGCCATTGCCATGACTAATGGTTCACCAATGGCTATTACCTTTTTGGCTGCCGCCCTGTGTGGCACTGCTGCACCTCTAAATCCCAAATACAAACAAGACGAATTTGCCTTTTACTACGAAGATACTCAAGCAAACGCACTGATTACCTTGTCTGATGAACCAGAAGCAGCGATCGCCGCCATCACACCCAATATGATGCTGATTAATGCCAAGGTAAATACTGACGGCACATTGAGCTTTGAATTAGTCAAAACAGGCTCAAAACCAAGAGAATCATTGAATCCCGCAGCCCCCAACGCCGATGATTTGGCGATGATTCTTCACACTAGCGGCACTACTAGCCGTCCGAAACGTGTGCCGATTCGTCATCGCAACTTAATCGCCTCAGCCAACAACATCATTGGTGCTTACTCACTCACAGCAGCTGATACTACACTTTGCTTAATGCCCCTGTTCCACGTTCACGGATTAGTGGGTTGTTTGCTGTCAACTTTAGCATCAGGCGGCACACTAATTTGTCCCAATGGTTTTAATGCCCTGGAGTTTTGGAAACTAGTAGATACCTACAAACCTACCTGGTACTCCGCAGCGCCAACCATGCACCAGACAATTTTGGCTCGCGCTAGCCGCAACACAGAAATTGTCCAAGCTAATCGCTTTCGTTTCATTCGCTCTAGTAGCGCTTCCTTGCCTCCAATTGTTATTGAACAGTTAGAGGCAACTCTTAATGCTCCTGTGGTGGAATCTTACAGTATGACTGAAGCATCTCACTTAATGACTACCAACCCCCTACCGCCAAAAGTGCGAAAACCAGGTAGTGTTGGTTATGGCTTTGGTGTGGATGTCGGCATTATGGATTCTGAAGGCAACCTATTATCTCAGGGAAGCTTGGGTGAGGTGGTGGTAAAAGCACCCAATGTTATTGATGGCTACGAAAACAACCCAGAAGCGAACGCCACAGCTTTTGTCAACGGTTGGTTCCGCACTGGAGATCAGGGTACTGTGGATGCAGACGGCTATCTCCGTTTGACTGGACGCATTAAAGAATTAATTAACCGGGGTGGGGAAAAAATTTCTCCTTTAGAAGTGGATGATGTGTTGTTGCGTCATCCCGCCGTTGCGGAAGCCTTAGCTTTTGCTGTCCCCCACAAATCTTTAGGTGAAGATATCCACGCTGCTGTTGTCCTCAAGGGAGAAGCTAGCGAAAAAGAACTTTTAGCTCACTGTTCAACTATGTTGGCAGACTTTAAAGTTCCGAAGCAAATTCACATTTTGGAACAACTACCTCGTGGTGCTACGGGGAAACTGCAACGGTTAGCTATGGCGAAATTGCTTAACATAGGCTAAATCAGCGATACACTAAGGAAAATTCCTTGAGGAAGCGTCAATGGCACGGTCAAACGGGGTTCAAACTGAAATGTCTGCACAGGAATTGCCTACAATCTCAGATGAAGATACAGTCAAAGTTGAAGATTTGCCGGAACAAGTAGAGGATGTGCAGGATATTGACGACATCTTGAACTCACTCAAAACCTTGCTGAGTAGCCTAGAAAAACTCCAAAAAGTCCGGCAGGAAGTGGGCGACATCAAACCGTTAATTGGGCGGATGCTTGATGGAGAACTGGTTGCTGGTGAAGAACTTGAGCAACTCAAGTCAGGTGTGAGCAGTCTTTCTCGCCTTGTGCGGGCTTATAATGACCATCAAATAGCGTTGGCTAAAGCCCAACCTGCAAGAAATTTGCTAGATCAAGTCCTCAAAGAGCGGAAAGCTAATTGAAATAAGAAGCGATGTCTACGACGGGCTGCGCCTACGCATTTTTTAATTTCAGGAAATGCGTAAACGTAGCCCTAATTACCAAAAAGTCTAAACGCACATCGGCTTGTCGCAATCTGACGCTGTAAGTCGATGGTAAATTCAACTTGTGGCTAGACGTTGTTAAAAATTATTGATCATGAGCTTCAAAACAGTAGTCTTCTACGGTTCCTACAGGAGCGATCGCCAGGGCATTAAAGCTGCCAGATTCATAATTAATCAGCTTAAGCAAAGAAACCATGAGGTGATTTTTGTGGATGCAAAGGAGTATGACTTCGGCATTTTAGACCGGATGTATAAGGAGTATGCTACAGGTCAGGCTCCTGCAAAGATGGAAGAACTGGCAGAACATATCCGAACAGCAGACGGTTTTGTAGTTGTTGCGGGAGAGTATAACCATTCCATTCAGCCAGGGTTGAGCAACCTGATGGATCACTATCTAGAAGAATACTTTTTCCGTCCGGCTGGTATTGTTTCTTACTCAGTTGGTGGCTTTGGAGGAGTGCGGGCAGCCATACAGTTACGTTCTTTTCTGTCAGAGATGGGAATGACTACGATTTCAAGTATTTTTGCCATCTCCAAAATTGGGGAATCTCTGGATGAAGCAGGTGTTTCACAGGCGATCGCTTTGACGAAGAGAGTTGGTCAATTTTTGGATGAATTAGAGTGGTACGAAGAAGCATTGCAACGACAAAGATTTGAAAAAGGAAACCCGTTCTAATCAAGTCAGGATAAGTATTGAACGACAGTTATCATTTTTTCATGACTAAATCTGTGGTTTCATTTGAAGGATATCGAATGTTGCAAGATATCTACTTATGATCATGAACGTTGCACCCGCCATTGTAGTACTAGGTCAAAATAGCGTGACAGTAGCACGCAAAATAATCAGCGTTCTACCAGGAGCGACGCTATACGGTCTAGCGGGTCGCACATCGGGAGTTGATGTCAGTTTTACTAATTTTGGTGAGACGTTACGCGAGTTATTTGCTCAGGGAACGCCGCTAATTGGCATTTGTGCCGCCGGCATTTTAATTAGGACGCTAGCTCCCATACTCTCGGATAAACAACAGGAACCACCTGTGTTAGCTGTGGCTGAAGATGGTAGTGCTGTTGTCCCCCTCTTGGGCGGACTTGGTGGGGTAAACGATTTGGCCCGCCGTATTGCCGAAGCGCTTGATGTTAAACCTGCAATCACAACTACAGGCGATTTACGTTTGGGTACAACGCTGTTATCTCCTCCCCACGGATATCGTTTAGCAAACCCAGACGATGCTAAGAAATTTATTTCAGATGTGCTAGCTGGGGCAGAAGTCAGACTAGAAGGCATAGCACCTTGGTTGAGCGATAGTAAATTACCCATAAATCCCAATGGAGATTTGACCATCGAAGTTACGGAACGTTTGGTAACTCCTACAGCCAACTGTCTTGTGTATCACCCAGCAACGATCGCGATCGCAATTAATGGCATCATTGATGATGCAGTCGCTTTAGTAGAGCAGCTACTAGTTGATACCAAACTAGAAAAAACATCAGTCGCCGGGATATTTGCACCCATCACCGCCGCAGCCGATCCCGCGGTTAATGCTGTAGCTAGCGCCTTGGGAGTACCTGCCCGCTTTTTTATCCCAAATCAGCTAGAAAGTCTTTTATCACAAGGTTATAGCCCTGCCCAAGCAGCTGCGATCGCTGCCACAAGTACATCTCCATTATCTTCTTCATCTCCCAATATAGCGATCGCCATTGCCCCCCAACCAATTGACCCCGACACCATCGGTCAACCACGCGGAAGGTTAGCGATTATAGGCACGGGGCCTGGTGGAGCGCAATGGATGTCTCCCGAAGTCAAGGAGATACTCAAGTCGGCAACTGACCTCGTGGGTTATAAAACTTATTTAGATTTAATCGATTCTCTGGCTGACGGCAAGCAACGGCATGAGTCTGACAACCGTGAAGAAGAAGCACGGGCAAAAATGGCCCTTGATTTGGCAGCATCTGGGCGATATGTCGCTGTGGTTTCATCTGGCGACCCTGGTATCTATGCAATGGCAACAGCAGTTTTTGAAGTGTGCGATCGCTATGCCAAACCCGAATGGGATAGTATCGACATTCATGTAGCACCAGGTATTTCAGCTATGCAGGCAGCAGCAGCAGCCATTGGTGCGCCCCTTGGACATGACTTCTGTGCTATTTCCCTCTCTGATATCTTGAAGCCTTGGTCTGCGATCGAACAACGAATTGCTGCTGCTGCCGAGGCTGATTTCGTAATCGCTTTCTACAATCCTGTTTCCAAAGAGCGTACTTGGCAACTAGCAGAAGCAAGAAATATTTTGCTGCGATATAGAACACCGGATACGCCAGTAGTATTGGCGCGGAATCTCGGCAGACCAGGACAGACGGTGAAAGCGATCGCACTTGAGCAGTTAGCACCAGCAAGCGCTGATATGCGGACAATTATTCTCGTTGGTTCCACAAAAACCCGAACCATCAAACGCAACGATGGTAATCTCTGGGTTTATACACCGCGCCGCTATACAGAAGAATAAGCATGATAAGCGCTGTAAAAACAAAGCAAACTTCTCCTTTGTTGGGGGGCATTTTTTAAATCCATTTTTCTGTGCGATCGCATAATAAAACCCCAGGACTGGGAATTCACTCCTGGGGCTGTTATACCTGACCACCTTTACCTTTTTAATCTAAAAACCTTGTAAATATTTCACTTTCAAAAGACATATATATCTGTATTTTGTCCAAATATACTTTTATAATTAAGTCAATTTGTGTTATTATAAATTTGTTTTTTAGGACAACAAAATAAGAAAAAATTCATTTTATACAATTAGATATTTAATTATCTTGAGTACTTGTAAAAAGATATAATTCCAGTAAATATGTCCATTGTTTTAGCTGAAATATCTTGATTTTTTTTGGTCGATCATTAACAATAAAAGCATCATGATTCATACATGATTGTAGCCGAAAAAGTGACAGAAGCCCTTATTTAAGTCCGCGAAAGCGGACTTTTTTGTATCTATTGATTGCTATGTTTATAACCCAATACGGTTCATTTAAGGGCTACTGGCAAAAATTTTGGGGTTTTGAGACGCGATAAATCGCTGTCTCTACAAGTGTTTATTTCTAAATCACTATTAACAACCGATAAAAATTCAAATTTTTTGGAGATACTCAGGTGGTACACGATCCACTAACCAAACACCATTATCAGAACAATAGAAGATGTAACCCGCCTGATGCATGGCGGCAGCAGATATAGCAAAAACCACTGGTTTTCGTCTTGCACCAACAGTTTGTGCTGTTGCAATATCCTTAGATAAATGCACATGATGCCGTGACATCTTGCAAAGTCCTGTTTCCATAATTGAATCTACAGATTTGTGTCCCGTGCCGTGATAAAGCTCATCTGGTGGAACAACAGGTTCTAATTGTAAATCGACTTCTACACTATGTCCTTGGTTAGCCCGAATCAGAGTACCTGTCGAATCAAAAGAAAAACGTTGTTTCTCGCTAGATTCTACTACTGCCTCTAATTCTTGACGGGTAATTGGAAACTTATTTTTAGCACAAGCGGTAATTAATTCATCAACAGCAACCCAACCACCAGGAGCAAGTTTAATTCCAATCGCATCCGGTGTGTGTCGCAGATATTTGCTGAGATATTTGCTGATTTTGACGAGGCGAGAATCACTCATTTGCTTGTAATTGGTATATTTATACTACACTTATATATTTATATGTTACATCACGATTTTCATTGATGATTTTACAAAAATTTTAAGCAAGCCAAAAATAGGTAAGCATCAAAGTGATAACAGTTAGTGGTAGCCCAAATCGCAAATGTTCCCCAAAAGTGAGTCGATATCCCTGTTTGGCAACAGCCTCCGCCACAATCAAGTTTGCCACTGAACCCAGCAGGGTGAGATTTCCTGCCAGTGTTGAAGCCGCCGAGAGTAGTAGCCAGGTGCGGGTGTCGGGATGGGGAATTAGGTGATGTAGTAGCAGTACAGCCGGTACATTCGACACTAAATTTGATAGCAACGCTGTTATCCCTAAAATGTTCAAGGGATCGTCAACAAAACGAGAAAGCCATCCTAAAGAACCAAGTTTTTGCACACCTTCGGTAAGGATGAACAGTCCACAAAACATTAATAGCAAATCCCAGTCTACCTTTTGTAAAATTCGCTCAGGCTTGAGGCGGCGCGTTACCAGTAATAGTGCGGCAGCAATTAAGGTAACTTCGGCAGTAGGAATTCCAATTAAAAATGCTACTAGTAATCCGGTGGTAATCAATAGACTTTTAATTAACAGTGGCTTGAAGATGTGATAACGCGGGGGTTTTACTTTTAAGTAAGGACGAAGCGATCGCACCTCTGGATATAACCACCACAATAAACCTACCTGAATCGTCAAACAAATCAACGCAAGTGGTGTTAAGGCTTTCGCAAAATCTAGATAACTAATGCCAGAAAAGGAACCGATCAAGATATTTTGAGGATTACCGCTCAAGGTGGCAACAGAACCGAGATTAGTTGCACCTGCTAGCGCCAGCAAATAGGGGATAGGTTTAAGCTTGAGCAATTGGGTAATACCAACTACTAAAGGTGTCAAAATTAGAGCAATCGTATCATTGAGAAAAAGTGCTGAGAGGATGCCACTGCCAAAAGTTAACACCACCAGTAACCCAAATGGGCTGTGGATGCGGCGGATTGTATAATCAAGGGCAAGCTGAAAAAAACCAGAGGCGGCGAGATTGGCACTGATTATCATCATGCCAAATAGAAAAATTAGTGTTTTATAGTCGATCGCACCCCACGCCGCAGGCAAATCTAGTACTCCCAATGCCATTAAGAAGGCAGCACCAACAATGGCGATCGTCGCCCGATTCATACGCAGTCCGGGCAAGTATCCTAATCCTAGCCCGATGTAGGTGATAATAATCACGAAATATCGCAAAACTACCATTGCTCATTCCCTAAACGTAGCAAGCCCCGATTTAGAGCTTACCGGATAGGCTGTAGATTTAGTTTCGGGCATGAAAAACCAGAAGAAAATTAAGGCAAGAGTTGCGATCGCAGCCATAGTCAAAAAGCTAGCGTTGTAATGATGGGATAGTAACGGTGGCAATTGAACTGATGGACATTAACACAGCAGCAATAATAATTAGCGATCGCTTCTGGGCTATGCAACTTTAAGTGCAAAAAGCTTACCAATTCAAAGGATCAATACTGGAAAGGTGTTTAGCAATTTTTTGCTTCACATTTCACTGTTTGAGGTTTTTTAGGGGCGCATATCTGTACGCCCTTACCACGTAGTATCATCATCAATAGTTGAGAATAAGTGATTGCTCACCAAGACTTAAAACCACTTTTCTTTTTCCAGGTGTTTAGTTACTTACGCCGAACCTCTTCTAGAAAAGCAACTTGGTGTGACACATCGCTTAACTTTTGGAACGCCTTGCAAATAACATATGTTAGATTTATTTATCTCTACTTACTTAATTTTTGTAAAACCAGATACATTAAATGGTAGTTTAGTAGCAAAGGAATCGAAGAGCATGGCCATTAGTAGCCCTGAAGTAATCCGTCATATCTTGATCGGGCTGGGATATTTAGCACCTGAGATTGATCCGAAGCCGGATCGCACTAAATTCGCTCCCTGGAAGCGCAATAACAATTCATTGACAGACGATCTTACTGAAGAAGCAATTAAAAAGTTTCAGAAGCAGTACTCAAAAAAACTTGTGGAAAATGGTAACGCTGATGCTGAGACTCGAACTGTAATGGAAGAGACAGTCAAAGGGCTTCAAAATAGATTGAAGTTTCACGGTTTTGCAACCCCTGCCGAAATTCCTCCAGACAAGCCTTTTTATGGGCCAGCCACTTATACAGCAGTCAAGAAATTTCAGAAATCTCAGGGTTTAACTGAAAATGGCATTGCCACTTTTGAACAGCGTCAAATTCTACAGCAGCCAAACCTAACAGATAAGCCTCCAACACCGCCACAATCACAACTCAAGCTGATAGATTTGTGCTTCCAATTCAAAAAGAATCCTCAAAATCCTTCTTACATTGCAGCGTTAAATAACTTACAACAAAACCTACCCAAGGACGTTCTACACAAAGTTACTAACAAATGGAGAGGGACAAACGACCAAAATCCTGAGATTGTCAAGCTGACAAATTTGTTCACTTATTATGACGACAACAATCAAAACCATCGTGATGCACTAAATCACTTACAAAGCCAGATTACTCCAGCTATCTCTCAAGCATTTTTAAGTCTCTGGAATAAAAAGTAAACCAAGCGATCGCTCTTGGACAACTTCCAAAGCCTCTAGTAGCTTTTGTGGTGAGATTAAGAGGTTGTTTGAAAAGTGTTTTGCAGTGACTTTAGGCACTTTGAGATCCCTAACCCACCTTTTTAAGAGGGGATTTAGGAGGATATAGAACTTTTGGTGTTGCTGAATTGCGTGTAACCAGACCCAAAAGTTGTCAGGGTCTGGAAGCATAAGCGAGGATTTTAGGGTCTGAAACCTTATTGTTGCGTTAATTAATTGTCAGCAAGTCCAAACTAACGG
>NZ_JACJSF010000189.1 GCF_014698035.1 Desmonostoc muscorum FACHB-395 | reverse complement strand
ACCCTGAAGTCGGAAGTAGCAGTAGGTTTAAAATCTGAGGTTATTAAGAAAGTAGCAAACTCTGACCATTCTTGGTTGACCAATGGACAATGGGGTGTGATTCAGTTTGTGGCTTAGTAATTAATATAGAGGCAGTGCTTCGCATTACCGTCTAAGGAATAGCGTTAGCCTCGACGAAACAGAGTTTCGAGATAAACTTGGGAAACATGGCGATCTCCATCAGCATTTTGCAGCAGAAACTACCATAGTACAAAAGTATTGAATATTCCACTTCAAAACTCAGCACTCAGCACTCAGTTCGGTAAAACTTTTATACCGATTAACTTACTAATATTGTTTTGAAAATAAAAAAGACCCAGATTAACTGCCTGGGTCTTTGAGGTAGGGAATTAACCCAAGATTTCAATCACAGCCGCTAGAATAGCTGGGGCTTTGTCTGAAACCGGAATGAATACCCGCTTTTGCCAGTTGATGATCTCGGTGAAGCAACCTACAGCTAAGAGTCGCTCTGCCAGTGAGATAGCATTAACCAGTTCTATGCGAGGTTCATTAGCAACGAAAGAACGTCGCAAGGTTACGCCACCCGGCAACTGCTGGGAATAGCCTTCATTTAGCACTAAAGAGACTAACTCCTGTGGGCTTAACAGCTTGTCCTTGAGTCCGAGTTGTTCAGCCACCGACTGGATATCCTGAGCGTTAACCACCCGACCGAGAATCTTTTGTCCATCGGCGGTTTGTAGTCGGAATACTCGACTACTGTGCTGTGGCAGGATTTTCCAGATGGGTAGGAGAATACCAGTTACCAAATGCAGGTAATCGGTTGTGAACTTGGGTAATTCATTTACTTCAGTAGACCAAGCAGCAGTAAACGCATCAATAGAAACTTGCCCCCATGTGGAAGATTCCAAGTCTTGGACTGGTACGCGAGTTTCTTTCTGTGGACGAATCAGCAAAACTCTTGGGACAACACCACCATCCGCGTCGTATATACTATGTGTCGGAATTGATACAGCAGCATTGCCTGACTTGGAGTTGATCATGAGCTTTCCTTGATATTGAGTTGCGAACTCTAACATCTCAATAGCCGTTTTGATGTTGTTCTTCTGTGTGCGTTCTATCTTGAGATAGTTCGTTACGCTACCAGTGGTAGGGTGGGTGTACACAGCTTCCTGGCTGTCAACAGTAAACCGTTCAGCCCGTAAAGTTTCCACACCCATCTCATAGACACCAGCCGCGATCGCTGCTTCAATCTGTTGACTTAGCAACAACTCAAAACGCTCGAAAATGATGTTTTGCATATCGATGCGTAAAGCCAGCAGCCGATTAAGGAATTGCCGCAATGGGGGCAAGTCGATTTTCATCCCGCCTTCATGAGAGGTTAAGCACAATCCAGTCATTTGCTCAAACTTTCCTAAAGGGACTTCATAAAATCGACCTTGGAATATCTGCTTGAACAGTTCATACAGTGCATATTCGGCGTAGTTTGACTCAAGGTTATCTTTGTTTGAAAATATTCCGTTACCTCCGGTTTGCCTTTGCCCCCTTGTGAGTGCGCCCAAGCTATCCAGCCTTCGAGCGATGGTTGAGATAAAGCGGCGTTCACCGATGACGTTAGTGGTAACAGGTCTGAACACGGGTGCTGATGCTTGGTTTGTGCGATGTGATCGCCCCAACCCCTGGATTGCGTTGTCTGCTCTCCAGCCAGCTTCTAAAAGATAATGCGATCGCGTTGTTCGCAAACAGATAAATTCCGATCACACTTCATTCTTTTATCTATTCTAATCCAAGCAAAATTAGCTGAATTGCTTCTGTTTCTTGTTAACTAACTTTTCCACATTTTGCATATACTTGCCAAAGGAACTTCAGTATTACCAATTTCTTTCAGCCGAGAAAAAGCTTTATTTTTTAAATGATTTAATGCCTTGTCAACCGTCATTTTTGTCCATTATCGCCACTGCATTTCTAGGGAGACAAGAGCAACATACTCCTGTTTTCGCCGTTTAGCTTGACGTTAACGATTATCTTCAACTTCATCCAACCGCTTCAGCAAAAGCAAGAAAGAGAACTGCTTGAGCGCATCCATTAGATTGGATAAGCCACCAGTCCATAGCTTATTCCAAAGTTGGTCTACTTTTGATTTTAAATGGAGGTCTGTGAGCATTATGATTTTTTTGTAATTTTGAAATTATTTATACAAAGAGACGTAAACTCATCTATAACTTGACGGGCTATTTTATAACTTTGGTCAAAATAATCTGAGTCTATTCCTAAAAAATCAAATTCTGAAACTGGATAAGGTATCCCCTGCTTTTTTTCAATATCTTTTAATTTACTTTTTATTGGTTTTATTATTTCATCATATTTGTCATTTCTATACCAGCCATTATGTAGTGCAGCATTACGCCTAGCCTTCATCTCTGCATATAGTGGTGCAAACCACCATAGTAAATTTTCTAAATTCTTATCTTTACCTTCTGAATTCTTATCTTTACTCAAATATGATCTAAGTTTTTTGATATATTCATCAGAGCCTTTGTATATCATTTCCATGATAGCTCTTTCAATTTGTTTATCAATTTCTTTAATTAGGTCTTCACTTGTATTAAAATTAATATGTTTTTCTTTAGATTTAACCCAATTAAAATTATTGAATTTACACTCTATATCTTTTAATCTAAGTTTTTGCTCTCCTAGTTTCTCTGGATAAGCTTGTAAAGTTAGTAATAATATTTTTGAAAAAAAATCTTCCAATTCTCCCATTATTGCAATAAACATCTGTCCTCTAATAAAGGCTTTCATTTTATTGAAATGAAAATCTCTTTTAGATTGGGTCTTATCCCTCTCTGTTAAAATAAACTTATCATCAATGAGTAAACCTGCCATTTCAACAATATGAAACTCTTCATCCTCATTATCAATATTTATAGGAACCTCAGACCAACTATCGTGTACATGATTGACATAAGAGTTGATAAATTCGTTGCTTAGGTGAAGAGCCGCGATTTGATGTGTTTTAGAGTCAGATAGTTCCTGAATACTCTTCGGTAAATTTTTAATACGTTGTTTAATAATTTGGTTTAAAGAAGGCATTTACTTAAATTGTATGTAATTAAAATCACTTATATAGTATTTATTTAATAAATTTGGGATTACAAAGTGAAAGGCGCTAAAGGTATTGTGATCAACAAAAGTTACTGGAGTAGCCGTTAACCCAATCATTAGGGCATCAAAATAGTCCGTCACTCCATTCTTCCAAGGTGCTGCATCATAGCCATCTACTGGAATCTTAATCTTCGCCTGATCGGGATTTGTAAGGTTCCATCCTGCTTTTTCTAACGCCGGATCAATTAACTTCTGTCTGGTATTGGCTTCACTCAAAGACATTACAGCATCCTAGAACAGTAACTTAGCAAGAAGGGTCAGGGTTTTTTCTCCTTATTAATGTTCCCATAAAACCCTGTATAAATCATATCTCACTATATCAATAACTTAAGGGTTTACTCTATGATATGAATTGTCTCAACGCCATCTAAGTCATTACTTCACAAATTACCAAAGTCTCATACTCCACGCCGTGACATACTCCCAGTATTGCCTTTTGGGACAACCTGAGCTTCTCAGCGACTCCCCCCAACGGGTCGGACATTAACTGAGCTTTAAAGGACGCGATGCCCCACCGCCCTATGTTTTATATTTCGTGCTGCGTTGTGGTCACGGTCGTAGCTTGCACCACACTGGCAATTGTGCCATCGGTCAGCCAGTGTTTTTGGTACATCTTGACCACAATCAGAACATTCAATGGTTGATTTATGTGAGTTTTGTGGCAATCCTGCGCCTCCAGCGTTTGCAGCTTTAAGACTAGCGATTGCCAAAAATTGACCCCACCCTGCATCAAGAATTGATTTGGCTAGTCGTGATCGTAGCGATCTAGCTAGACCTATGATATTTAAATGTTCATAAGCAATAAATTTGTATCCCTTAGACAGCAACCACAGAGCAGTTTTGTAATGAAAATCTCTACGTTGGTTGGCTACTTTTTGATGCAACTTGGCAACTCGTTTTACTGCTAATGCTCTACGTTTTGACCCTTTTTGTTTACGAGACAACTGACGTTGCAGGCGTTTCAGGCGTTTTTGTGATTTGCGGTAATACTGGGGAATAGCAACTTCTTCACCGTCACTCGTTACTAAGAATGATTTTAACCCCATATCAATACCCACTGTGTTATCTGGTGTAGGTATGGTATCAGGTATAAAACTAGGCACAGTCATATTTTCTAAACTAAGTCCGATGTACCAGCCGTCAGCTTTACACGTGATAGTAGCAGTTTTGATTTTAAAACCATCAGGTATGAGGCGGTGCAATATTGCTTTTACCTTTCCAATTTTAGGCAACTGAATAAACTTACCTTGAATGTGTTCAGGCTTAATTGGATCGGGGAAAGTTAAAGAACGATAACGCCCTTTACCTTTGAATCTAGGACGACCAGACTTTTTACCATTTTTATCACCCTTTAACCATCGAGTGTAAGTTTTATCAACTCTTGCAATTACATTTTGTAATATATGCAAAGGAAGTTCTTTATACTCAGGAAATAGAGCTTTAGTATTAGCTAAATCCTTTTGTTGTGACCAACGATTTGGTTGGTCTTTCAACGGTGCAATACTGCAACAAACTATAGAGCATCGGTTAACATCACAACGGTTTTGTTCCCACCAGTTAAACCTTTCTGCCAACCTGTAATTGTACTGGCGACGGCATAATTCGAGCCAGTGTTCAAATGTGTCTATTTGTTTTTGAGTTAGACGTAAACGGTACTGGTAGGTTATTCGCATTGTTAAAAACTCCTCTGCTTTAGACTTAAATACTGTTTAGCTACCCTACTAAATACCTAATAATCTGCGGATCTATCCTTGAAATGCGCTTTTTAATTGATTGTGGAGGATTCTTGAAAAACCGTTTTAAATCCCGACTCTTGACTAGGTAATTTGTCGCAGAACGCCGAATAGCTTTGAGCCAGCCTCGTTTTACCCATTTAGCTACAGTACAGGAGTTTAAGGAGAGAGCTTGAGCAATTTGGTTACAACTATAATTGTCGAGAGTGGGACGTGCAGAATAACCCAACGCATAGAGCTTTTTATGAACAGCTAATGTTGTGCGGTGATAGCCTCGTCTTCTGAGTCTGTATGCTATCTGTTTAGGTGTGTAGGCTTCAGACATTTCTTCAAGAATCTCTAACTCTTGGGGAGTCCATTTTTTCTTCATTTGTTGACCTCCATAGCTACTGATAAATTGAATATTTAGGCTAGTGGCGACTCAAAGCTGAATCACCTTTGTTTGTTATCAATTACCTTTGTTGTTGATTTTGATAGTTTCCATGTGTGCAAAGTGATTGATGTGTTTGTTTGAATGAGTTAATGGGCTTAGTTAGTCGGCAATTTGTCAGAATCTTGTGTGATTGTCAGTAAAAAACCGTGTTTGGTATTCTGCACTCGTACTAGTTCTCTATCGAGTAATGATTGGATTACTGTTCGTGAGAAATTAATGCTGTGCAAAGGAGCAGAACCACCATAGCGGTGCAAGAAAAGCAGCAAGCTAGCAGCCGTGAGTTCAGAGCAGTTTTTGGGTAATTTAGGCATGAGCTACACCTCCAGAAATTGCTTTTAATTCGTACTTAAGCAGTTCAAGTTGGCGTAGACATTTTTCTATTTCAGCCTGAATCTCTGCTCTCAATTCCTGCGGTGTCAGTAATTTAATCTCGT
>NZ_JACJSF010000188.1 GCF_014698035.1 Desmonostoc muscorum FACHB-395 | reverse complement strand
CATGGAACGCTCAAGCTACGGATCTCGGGTACAACTTTTATGGAGAAGATCGACGGCACTGGCAGCGGATTCGGCGGGATTCGTTGGGGCCGTGGCGGATGTAACGATACGCAAGGCAACCCTGGGTAGTGTGAAGGTAGCTGCAACCAGACTTCAATTGATACAGCCAAAACAAGCTTTTTCTCCGTTTTTTGTAAAAAGAGCAATTTTATTTTTGTAAGCCTTTCCTAGCAAGACTTACAGGCTTTGCGTGGTGGCTCGTGTCAGACTCGCTACTTTCACCCCATGTAGGCTACAATTCTACGCCTTCTGTATAACCCACTGTGGAATCTCTATGCCTTTAGGGAGTGTTAAGACGCGTTTGGGCCGGAGGGACAGATCCTCTATTATGTATCTCCCGACACCGTTCCCGGAGCTATTTGTCAGTATCTGGGCTAAGTACACTGGTAATTCGTCTGCTAGCACCACAATGCGAAAGAGTTGGTTTGGCGCGGGGGAGCCGGAGTTTAAGGGTTGAACCGTGATCTGTTCCGGCTCCTGCAAATCTTCGCTGATGGAAGCAGTCCACGCCTTGGAGCGGTCATTCGTCTGAATTATCACCACGTCATTGCCACTTGCGGGGACGGGGGTGATTAGCCACTTCTCTTCTGGTGGCTCCAGGAGGAGTGGAGCGAAGACCTTTCCGTCGATTACCGCCGTCGATGCTCCCAAAGCTTTCAGGATATAATTACCATTAAGAATGGTCATATTGTCTCTCCTAATTTGTTATTTTCATAGCTTTACGTGAAAGCCAAGGCAGTTCAAGGACAGTTAAGACAGTTAAAAAATTTAAGCAAACATTCAAATAAACTTCATATAGCAGCTTGATTGCTTAATAGTAAATTCATAATGCCTACTAAGCCCCAACCGCGCAAGGAGGTTTTGCAGCACTGGCAGCCTAAACCTTTATTAACAGAGCTTTTGGGCAAGTCAATCAATTCCGTTTCTTACCTCGCTTTCTTAAAACCGCCCAATTCCATAGTTAATTCCATTATTATTACTTGATGGGCATTGATTAAAATCTATGTTAGGCGATCGCTCAATGAGCGCCATTCGTCACATTAATATATAGTTGCGCTACACCTTTGGGCTATTACGTGTAATAGGTGATTGAAAGTGCTTCAACAAGAGCCAATAGCTCATGGCTCTTGTTGAAATTTGCTTGTGAGTGCAGACACTGGTCTATGAAGAATGCCTCCTCTCTTCATCTGAAGTGGAGGGGTTGATTGGATATAAGCCGAGGATCAAGAAGGGCGAACAGCAGTTTACTCGTGGCTCGTTCTGTTTTGTCAGGTCTGGGAAGATTGGCAATCAGTCAGCCTGGAAGGTAGTAAGAGTCAATTAAGCAGTAATTAATAAACAGCAAAGAATATAAAGCTCTAAACCCTTTTCCTACAAGGGTTTAGAGTAAGTGCGACCATTCACCTTTATTGCGCGGCATTGGTTTTTACCCATAATTCCAGTCTCGCTAGATACAGCCCAACACTACACTTTTGGCTTGGTTTTCTCTAACTTTGGTTGAAGATTAAATCTTAGTTTTCTCTAACTTTCGTTAGAGGGATAAGTCTTACAACTTATCATAATGGATGTGTATAACCGAAAGATGAAAGATATTTAGTATCAGACTAATAGCCGATTTTTCAGTTTTTATAACCGTTACAAAATCGGTATTCTTTATTCCTTGAACGAGGTTTTATCTGAGGTTCTAGGCAATGAGTTATCACAATTATCTCTGATCTAAAATGATTTAAAATCCAACAGGATGTTTGGTTTTTTAAACATTTATGGGTGTATCTCAATAGCATTTACCTCATGACGTTCAAAGCCAAATCTTT
This sequence comes from Desmonostoc muscorum FACHB-395, assembly GCF_014698035.1. Lineage (GTDB taxonomy): Bacteria > Cyanobacteriota > Cyanobacteriia > Cyanobacteriales > Nostocaceae > Nostoc > Nostoc muscorum_A. Next base: position 4,103 of record NZ_JACJSF010000188.1, on the reverse strand, counting down.
GTAATAAGACATTAAAATGAGTAATAGGACATTAAAATGAGTAAACAACAGGTCGTTGACCGGATTAAAGAATATATTTCGGAACTTGAACTTCCAGAAGTCGATTCTAAACTGCCTAAAGTCTTTCGCTCAGAGTCTCTTGCTTTCCAGAACGATACTCCAGGTGCTGCTGCTAATGCTGGAAGCCTTGTTTCATTTGTATCAGGGCTGACACAAGAGCACAAAAGTGATGTACTAAACTCCACGTTGCTGGCGCAATTAGCCGCTACTAAGAAATATGATCGTTTTAAGCAGACAAGGCAGTGGTACGAATTTTATACATCTGTTCTCGCACAAGTCGGTTGGGTTGTACCTGCGTTTGCCTATAGGGAGTATTCACCTTCCGGTAGCTCTTTCTTAGTTGCGGACGCTATTATCGAGATTCTAAAAGCTATAGCTACTGGCAATGAGATGGATATATTAGTGACATCTCTTAACGCACTCAAAAATAACCCTAAAAACGAAGGGTCTCTCACTCTGTTCGAGCAGCAAAGCTTTCCTGAAAATTTAGGAACCTTTCAAGTTCTCCCAGTTGGTGAAGATGATGGGCAATTAGTAATGGCAATGTCTGCCTTAGAGTTTAGGGCAGACAAACATGTAACAAGGTTCTTGTGGTTTAGTTGGTCAAATGTCTCTACAAAACTCTTTCAAAGTTCTCAAAAGGCTGTACTAAATGAAGATGTCTATAGCCGAGTTAGGGCGGAGGTTATCAAGAAATTAGGCGATAGGGCCAGCCAATACATCAAAGACATCGAGATTTAACTTAATCGTGTAATGCCAGGCAGAGATCGTGTATCTGTATGCTTCTTTGTTTAGCGCAGAACGCTGCACATCTCTGTCTCGCTGTCTTTGCATATATTTCAGCAGATCCTCCACCACTAGAGGTTAACAAGCGTCAATGCCGTCAGCATAACCACCTTTCTAGCGAAGGTATTATTTATGAATTACAAAAACGAAGTGTTACTAGAAGCTGGATTTGTTAATGCGGGAAATCTATTATCATTCGCTTCGACCGTGCCATATCTGCAACGGTGCGATATTTTAAATTCAATTCTTCTAGCACAGCTTGCGGCAGATAAGAAGTACTCACGAATAGACAACACCGAGAAGTGGTATGGATTCTATACAGATACTTTGGGAGAGCTAACATGGCAAAGCCGCATATTTCAGTTTAATGAGTATACTCCTCATAACAATACTTTCACCTTAGAGGATGTTGTATTCAGCGTGTTCGAGAAGAATATTACTGATGATCAACTATCTCTTGTGAAAAAAACGATCAATACTTTCAGGGACTTGCCAAATGACGATATGAGGGTTAAATTGTACGATAAATTAACTCACTCCCTGCATATAATTAATGTCCAGGTGGGCGTGGTAAATAGCTTATCGGTCATGTCAACTGTGGGCATCATACTCAAAACAAAACAAGAGGTGGAAAGATTGTTTACAGGAAAGTTTTCTGTTTCGATGCTTGATAGCAAGATTATAACAGTATTATATAGTGCTGCTCTAAATGAAGAGTTGTATAGCTCAATAAGAGAGAAGGTTATAGATAAACTCGGTTTAAAGCGGAATGAGCTTATTTTAGATTTAGATATCGTTTTGAAAGTTAGCTAGGATATAGCATACATGTAGCTGTAGCGAACTGCAAACATAAACGCTTCAAACCGCAAACAAGGCGATTTTGAAACCACATTAAGGTTCTTGTCAGCTTTTGGTGATGATGAAAGGTTACGCGCTTTAAGGCAGAAGGCAGAGGGCAGAAGGCAGAAGGAAGAAAGATATAATAAATTAAGATACTTCAAACTTCACTCCATCAAACATCCGAGGGATAAGCCTCAAGCTTGATTATGTCGGTGCTAACTCACCTCTTACCGGATTCAAAAAACCTGAAACTTGAGAGTTGGCTTGTTGATAAAATAAAAACGAAGATTTGGTTGATTGTTTCCGCAATCAGAACAGTAGTTAATTGTCCAGTTTGTAACCAAGCAACTCACAGAATTCATAGTCGCTACGAGCGCTTCTTAGCAGACTTGCCTTGGGCTGATTACAGCATTAACCTACAGTTGCGAGTGCGAAAGTTTTTTTGCATCAACGCTAATTGTAAACGTCGCATTTTTACAGAAAGGCTCAACAGTGTGACCGCACCTTGGGCGCGAAGGACTCTGCGTTTAGCGCAACGACTGAGCGCAATTGGTTTATCTCTGGGTGGTGCAGCGGGGGTAAGACTCTCAGAGCAATTGGGGGTAACAACTTCTCGCAATACACTATTAAATTTAGTCCGCTCAATCCCACTACCACCAATCGTAACGCCACATACTCTTGGGGTAGATGACTTTTGTTTTCGCAAATGCAAAACTTACGGCACAGCATTGATTGACCTGGAACATAGCCGACCAATCGCTCTACTCAAAGACGCAAAAGCTGAAACCTTAGCAGAATGGTTAAAAGCTCACCCTGGTATCAAAATCGTCTCACGAGATCGGTCAAAAACTTATGAAAGTGGTATTCGCCAAGGAGCGCCAGAAGCCATTCAGGTTGCAGACCGTTTTCACTTATTACAGAACTTAGCTGAAACACAAAACCTAAGTTTTCGCTACACATCATCAAGCTCTCAAAACCGTCGATGAAGCATACAGTCTTTCATCAGTAACCCAAACAGACGGTACTGTAGTTGTGCGAGTACCACGACCAACCCGTGAACAACAGGCACTACAATTAGCAGAACAAAGCCGTGCCAGACGAATTGCTATCCATCAGCAAGTTTGGGACTTACATCACCAGGGTTGGAGTGGAAAAGCTATAGCCCGTCAAGTAGGGATTGGTGTAACAAGTGTATTCCGCTATCTACGTACTCCCACCTTTCTAGAACCAAATCGGCGAAGAAGCCGAGGTCGAAGTATCTTAGTTCCGTACCATGAATATATCCTTAAACGCTGGAATGAAGGTTGTCATGAAGGCTTAATTTTGTTTAAGGAAATTCAACAGCAGGGTTACAGAGGAAGTTATGATACTGTAGCTCGTTACACACGACGTATCCGTACTGTCCAAGAAATCAAGCCAAGAAAACGGTATTCGGTTAAGTCTTTACCAAAAATCACTCAACCCAAAAAACTTTGTCTCACGCCTCGTCGTGCTGTATGGCTAGTGCTGCGGAAACCGGAGTCGCAACAGCCAGAAGATGAGGAATTGATTGCACTACTAACAGCACAACATCCAGATTTAGCCGAAGCTATCAAGTTAGCTCAAGGTTTTGCTCAAATTGTGCGGCAACGACAGCCTGAACCTAGTGTGGCAAAACTTACTAGAGAAGACGACTCTCTAAATTAGCCAAGTAAGCCTTGGGATCTCGACGAAATCGATACTGTTCAATTCTGGCTTTGTGGTGTTTTTGTAATTGAGAGCGTAATTCGAGCCAAGTAGGAATATCAACTTGCGCTAAATCAGATGCGGTAAAAGAGTGAAGCTTAGTAGCGATCGCACAGGCAAGTTTGACAGAGCCACGAATGACAAGGGATGAGGGAGCAACCTTACGACCGGTACAACGGCGTTGATGATGACGTAGCATACCAAAAGCATGTTCTAAATCATTATTAGTTCTAGGAAAATCTTCAATTTCATAACAATAAAAAAGCCCAGACCAGTAGTTATGAGTGGTTTTTATAAAATTATCGATTGCGCTACTAAGTGTACCAGCTTTCTGCTTTTGTTGGGACATTTCTGTTAATAGTTCCTGATAACTTTGTTTAACTCCAGCAGCATCAAGACCTATTTTATTATTGAGAATATTACTAGCCTTATCAACCCATTGATATGCAACTATAACAGGTGAAAATAAAGATGCAGTCGCAGATAACCCTTTAGCTATAAGGTGTTTGAGGTTGACTAAAGGTGGTGGTAAAGCACTTTTTTTTCCATCCGTTCTAAACTTTGTTCTATTAAAGTCAAATTTGATTGTAACTTTAATCCAGATGCCTCTAACGGTGGATGACCATCATTGGTTATAGAACTACGGACTGCCGAGCAATAATCTTCAATAATAGTCACCAAATCCTTATCTT
>NZ_JACJSF010000187.1 GCF_014698035.1 Desmonostoc muscorum FACHB-395 | reverse complement strand
ACCATAGCCAAGGTGTTGACCCAAGAGCGATCGCTATTTCGTTCAAGCAGCTAGCAGAGAATCACCCAGAAGTAGATTTGCGGATTGTTGGGATGGAAGCGCGTGGTGAAGACAAATTTCTGCTCCGTGCCAAAACAGCGATCGCCACCGATAAGTCGCAACTGAGTGCAGAGTATTTCACCACTTATAATCAGCTAAAAGTCCTGGCAGAGCAAGAAATCCAGAAGTTGATAGCAGAAAAAGATAGCAGAATTATTGATCTACAGAATATGGTAGTGACAGCGCTACAACGCCCTAGTTTTTATGCCCAAACTTATCAAAACCAAGGAGATACCATAATGGCAGAAGGTTCTAAAAAACAGTCCAACTTTGATCTCAAAGGCGCTCAATTTGCTGGTGGGCTTGTAAATGCAGACACAGTAACCGCAAACCAAATCGGCGGCAACATCACCAACTACAGTCCTGAACAACGCCAGAATCTAGCAAAAGCCGCAGCAGAGATTCAGCAGCTTCTTAACCAATTGGGGCAGAGTTACCCTACAAACACTCCACTAGAAAAACAGATAGTGGTGACAGAAGCACTCAAACAAATCGATAGTAATCCTACTTTGAAAGCGCGGGTAATTGGTGCATTGAAAGCTGGTGGAACAGAGGCATTAAAGGAATTAGTGGATCATCCTCTTGTAAATATACTTTTGGCAACTTTAGAAGGGTGGCAGGATGTTGAGTAGTTCAGTAGCTACAGAGGAGCAGGGGAGTAACTGGTGATGGCGAATGAGGAGCATCTGGCAATACTTAGGCAAGGAGTGGATGTTTGGAATCAATGGAGAAGACAATATCCTGAAATTAAACCGGATCTTTCTAAAGCTTACCTGCTTGCAAAATATCTCAACAAAGCAGACCTCTCCAACGTTAACCTCAATGAGGCTAATTTTATCGGAGCTAGTCTCATTAAAGCTAATCTTTCTGCTGCTAATCTTATTAAAGCCAAGTTCTTCAATGCTTTTCTTTGCGGAGCTAACCTAATTGAAGCTAATCTTACCGAGGCTGATTTTGCTGGAGCTAATCTCATTGAAGTTAATTTTAATGGAGCTAACCTAACTGAGGCTAATCTTTCTGAGACTGATCTTAGTGGAGTTGATTTCAGGCGAGCTAATCTTTCTGGACTCAATCTTAGTGCCTTGAAGCTTGTTGGAGCTAATCTTTCTGGACTCAATCTTAGCGGTTCTAAGCTCATCAGAACTAATCTTAATGAAGCAAATCTCAGCCAAGTTAATCTCACTAATGCTGATATCAATCAAATTCAAGCATTAGCAACTAATTTTGCCTCTGCAAACTTTACAGGAGCCTGTATAGAAGATTGGCATATTAATAGTAGTACTAATTTCAAAAACGTAATTTGTGACTATATCTATCTCTGTCAAGACCAGCAAGAACGCCGTCCCAGTAGTGGCAACTTTGCCTACGGTGAGTTTGCCCAGCTATTCCAGAAATCGCTAGAAACCTTAGACCTAATCTTCCGCAATGGTATCGACTGGGATGCTTTCGCCTACTCGTTCAAAAAATTAGAAATCGAAAACCAAGGCGCACTATTGGATGTCCAAAGCATTGAGAAGAAGGGTGACGGCATTCTTGTAGTCCGAGTAGCTGTTTCCCCTGATACAGATAAAGCAAAAATCCACAGTGAGTTCATCCAGGGCTATGAATTTGCAGCTAAGGCATTAGAGGCGCAGTACCAAGCAAGACTTGAGGATAAAGATAAAGTAATCAATCAGTTATTTTCTTCAATTAACCAGTTAAATAAACAACTAGCAGAAACCTCTGGTAAAGTCTCAATTTATTACCAACCTAACTCGCAGTTTGGAGGTGGCATAGTAGATGCCATTAATGTTAATACAGAGCAAGTAGGCGGTAATATCCAAAAAATAGAAAATCAAGAAACCCCAGGTTAGACCTATGCCGGGTTCTGAAGATCCAAAGCAAGTCTCCAGTAATGACTTACGCAATTCCCAGTTTGGCGGTGGGTTCATCAATGCTGACACAGTAAACGCTGGACGAATTGGCGACGACATCTACAACATTCACCTTGAGCAGCAGACGACGGCATCAGATAATTTAGCACAATTACAGAACCTTGATTGGCGTAAGGTTTGCACTGCAATGCTGGAAAGTCAGCAGGAGGCTGCAAAATTTAGATGCAAAGCAACAGAACAAGGTTTTGAGATTAACGTTTTTGTTCCCTTGGGATTAGTAGAACGCAAACAGCAACAACGCCGGCAGTTAAATGAACAACCAGACAGAGAAAACATCTATGAGTTAACCCAAGAAGTCATTGTCAAAACCTATAAACATTACACTTTTATTCGGGAAGTAATTGCTCAACAGCCAACAGGAAATAATAAACATATTGCAATTATCGGTGAACCAGGTGCAGGTAAGACTACTTTACTGAATACCATTGCTTCCTTTGTTAAAGATAAAACTCAAGATTTACCAATCTGTATTTCTCTCGCCAATTTACAGGGAAGAACTATCGAGGAATATTTACTCAAGCAATGGCTTCCCGAAGCGATAAGATTATTTAAATCCAATGTTGTCGTCACGTCGGCAATTGAAAGTCAATTAATCGAGTGTTTTCGTAAAAGTGGAGTTTGGCTACTATTAGATGGCGTGGATGAAATGGGTGAAAAGTCATCTGTACAAACATTAGCCAAAATTAATCAAGAACTGACAGCATCTCTGAGACAGGCGCGGGTAGTGTTAACTTGTCGGTTAAATGTTTGGGATGCTCAGGTTAATAATACACTCACAGGATTTGATACTTATAAAACCCAAGAGTTTAAACAAGAACAAATTGATGATTTTATTCAGCAGTGGTTTGAGTGCGCTGGTAATTTACTAAAAGGGAATACACTACAGGCAAAATTAAAAGAAACTAAACATGTAAATATTCGTAAATTAGTGACAAATCCTCTACGTTTGTCGCTGTTATGTCAAACTTTCAATTTAAATAAGCAGGGAGAACTACCAGAAACGAAAGCCGCATTGTATCAGAGATTTACACGCTATTTATATGAATGGAAGTCAAATTTATTTCCTGAGTTGTATAAATCTGATAATTTAAAAGATGAGTTACACCACTCCTTAAGCAAATTAGCCTTTGCAAGTATTAATGCTCAAACTAGATTTCGCTTAACCAAGAGTTTAGCCCGTCAAGAAATGGGTGAAAAACTGTTTAGATTAGCCTGTGATAGTTTTTGGCTGGTATTAGTAGACAGAGTAGCTGAAACTGATGAAGAAGTTTATGCTTTCTTTCACCCTAATTTTCAAGAATATTTTGCAGCCTTAAATGTTAATGATTGGCAGCAAGATTTTTTTGATCATGTTCCTGGTAAGCCAACAAAAGGAACTTATCGCATATTTGAACCACATTGGAAAGAGGTAATTTTGCTGTGGTTGGGTAGAGAGGATATAAAAAAGGAAGAAAAGGAAAAATTTATTCAATCCCTAATTGCATTTAATGATGGTTGTGAGAATTTTTATCAGTGTCAAGCATATTGTCTAGCGGTTGAAGGGATTGCTGAGTTTAAAGACTGTCTTCAGGCAGATAGAATTATAGATAAACTTATAGATTGGGCATTTAATGCTGAATATACTTCGATAAGACAACTTGTAAAAGGAGCTTTGAATAACTCTGATCGTACTAGAGCAATTAAAAGAATAACTCTTCAACTTGCTTCTAATAAACATATATTTTCTTATGAAATGGCTAGATTTTTACACTATATTGATCCGGGTAATCAAGAAGCTCAGATCGTAATCAGTCATGAAGAACTTTATCGTCAATCAGAACGTGAAAAGGGCGAACAAGAAGGAAGCTTTATCACTCTAGAGGCTTTAGAACAGCTTTGGAAGTATAGAGAGGATTTATATAAAGAAGAGGAATCTGCTTTATATCAAGAAAACAATCAAAGTTCAGTATTTTTTGAATCCATAAAAATACAACAAGAAGTGGAAAGGTTAAAGTATTATCTCAGGGAAGATATTCTAGAGGAAATATTCAATCAGAATGGATCAGACTACTTTGACATTGCGTGGGAAAATACTTGGTGCTATGCCCAATCTATTCCTTATCCAGACTTCTACAGTGCATGGCATCGAGGGAATGACAAAGCAGTAGAGCTTAACTATCTTGACTTACCCCAACGCTTGCAAGCTGCAATTTATAATGACTCTCAACTTAGCCAAAACATCCACTTAATCTGTATCGACAGTAGTAAATTTATAGATCCAAATAATCCAGCCAGCAACATTTACACTGCGATAGTCAAATCTGGCTACCCGAAATGTGCAGATGGTACACCAAAAACAATGATAGAACTGCAAACTTACTGGGATTTGCTAGAAACTGACAAGCAGGTGGTTTTATTATTTTATTTAGGCACAACCAATATTACAGGTGGAGTGACATATAGCAATATATTTCTCAACAGCATCAGCAGATTTGAGGGAAAAATTTGTTTTATTAGCGACCCCATACCAAACTGCAACACCCTTCAAGTCTTTACACCCAACCAGTCAGTTGATGAAATTCTAGAATGGTTGCGGTGTAGTTGATTGTATCTCTCAGCGTGTCGGGGGACGCTACCGCTTCATCCAAAAACTGCTACAAGATCACTCCGCCCACATGCAGTTTAGGCACAATTCAAGGTAATTGTTGGTCTGTACAATTGAGTATCAGATAGAAGTAAAGGAAGTGATCGCAAGTCATAAACAGGTAGCATAGTCAACGTCAACACTGTTAACTCCGAACAAATAGGTGGTAATATTCACAACAATGACACTTAAACCTGTCCAAACCGCCCCATGCCCGACTCACAAAACCCCAAACAAGTCAATAACAACGACTTACGCAGTACCCAGTTTGGTGGCGGGTTAATCAACGCTGGCACAGTGAATGCTGGGCAAATTGGTGGCGACATCTACAACACTCACTTTGGGCAGCAGACTGCGGCATCAGGTAATTCAGTCCAATCGCAGAATCAACACCAGCGATCACAACAAGAAAAAGACTCACTTGAAAAAGCTTACACCCTCCAAAGCCAGAAAGTTGCAAATCTACGAACAGCGTTGGTTCTTGAAACCGATGTATCCCGCAAGTTTCAATACGAACAACAGCTTCAGGCAGAGGAACGCACACTGAATGAGCTTGGTGACAAGTTGGATGCAATCGAACAACAATTGCAAGCGGCTGATAATTCTGGGGTAGGGGCAGACACAACTATATATATTGAACGACCACCAATTGAAGATAAATGCTATAAAGCAATTGTGCAACCAGGGGCATTGATTCGTCTCAAAGCCCCGCAGAGAATGGGTAAAATATTACTGCTGGAGAAAACCCTAGACTATGCAAGACACCAGGGTTATCAAACCGCGAAATTAGATTTACAACTGGCTGATATCGATATTCTGGCTAACTTAAAAACGTTTCTACAATGGTTGTGTGTTGATGTTGCTGACAGTCTAGAGCTAGAACCCCATCTGGATAAACACTGGCAAGAGGTTTTTGGACTTAATAAAAACTGTACCCGTTACTTTCAAAAATATTTATTATCACTTACTGATACTCCCCTACTTTTAGCTATAGATAACTTTGAGCGACTGTTTGAATATCCAGAGATTTTCCCTCAATTCTGCTTGTTACTGCGTGGGTGGTATGAGGCAGCGAAACAAGGAGACAAGATTGGTAATATCTGGAAGAAACTGCGGTTAGTTGTAGTTCATTCCACTGAATCTTACCCTTCCTTAGACAGTAATCATTCCCCGTTTAATGTGGGATTGGCGATTGACTTACCTGAATTTAATCTACAACAAGTAACAAACCTCGCTAAACAGCAAGATTTAGGATTACTGAAAGAACAAGACTTGGCTCAGTTGATGGAGTTGCTAGGGGGGCATCCTTACTTGGTACCATCAGCGATAACGCATCTCAAAACCCAGCAAGTGACCCTAGAAGAGTTGTTAAGACTTGCACCAACAGAGCAAGGAATTTTCAGCGATCACTTGCGACAACAACTGTGGCATTTACAACATAATCCTCAGCTTGAAATAGGGTATAAAAAAGT
>NZ_JACJSF010000186.1 GCF_014698035.1 Desmonostoc muscorum FACHB-395 | reverse complement strand
GTAGAAAAGCTCCTCAGCATTGGTATAATGCTATGCTCTAGTAGACAATTAAGGAATTATTTTGCCCACTGTTGCTACTGTACCAATTAGTCGCGCAAAGTGCTGTATACTCAAAATCTGAACAAGAAGACATCTCAGCAGAAGAAATTCTACAAGTATTAGCTGACTTTAAGCAGCAACATCAAGAAGAATAGACTCGCTTCCTAAAATCCAAGGACAGAAAATGCTAAGATTCCGATCAAATATGGCATTTGCACAGCTATGACAAGTACGCTGCACAAATCAATCTCCTTAGCAGAGTTCCTCAAACTGTCAGAAACCAAGCCTGCTAGTGAATTTATAGACGGTCGTATTTACCAGAAACCAATGCCACAAGGCAAACATTCCCGGCTACAACTAAAACTTTGTAACGCAATTAGCCAAGTTGCTGAAGAACAAGAAATTGCTTTGGCTTTTCCAGAATTACGCTGTACTTTTGGCGGACGTTCGATTATACCAGATGTGAGTGTATTTGCTTGGGAACGCATTCCTTTTGATGCAAATGGAGAAATTGAAAATACCTTTGAAATTTATCCTGATTGGACAATTGAAATTCTTTCACCAGAACAGAATACAACCAAGGTAATTATAAATATTCTTCACTGTCTAAAACACGGTACTCGATTAGGGTGGTTGATCGATCCAGATGAACGCTTAGTATTGGTATTTTTGCCAGGACAGCAACCTATAGAGATGACTGGGGATGAAGTATTGCCTGTACCTGAATTTTTGCAACTTAATTTAACAGTTACACAGATTTTTGCATGGCTAAAACCAACAAAAATTAGCCCTTGAAGAAGAATTCAGAACGGGCTAAACGCTCCGCTATCGCTAACAGAATTCAGGAGCGTAGCCGGAGACGCTCCGCCTCCGATCGAGTTTAAGACTGTGGAGGTTGACTTGTGTCAACCTCCACAAAATTTTGTTTGATGATTGCTGTAAATACTAAATCAATTTCTGAAACTAAAATACTCCCAGCAACCTTTATTAAGCCTCTACTTTTACACCCTTCCAGAAGGCTACATAACCCTCAATATTCTTAGCCTTCTCCTTGGTGCTGGGATAGTACCAAGCAGCATCTTTGTTGATTTGTCCATCAACTTCAATGCTGTAGTAGCTAGCGACACCTTTCCAAGGACAACTAGTGTGGGTATTGCTGTCTGTGAAGTACTCCTTGTTAATGGTGTCAGCAGGGAAATAATGGTTGTTTTCCACAACTACGGTGCGATCGCTTTCGGCTAAAACTGCGCCATTCCAAATTGCTTTCGGCATAAGTGAGTTTGCAAATAAACTATACACTTAACATTTTGACACGATCGGCTTATTTTATCCTCCTGAACGCCTAACTTACACCAGAGTCCATCCAACCTCAAATCAATAATCAATAAGGTTTATAGAAAATTTTGCAATGCGAGTATTAATTAGCATCACTTTTGTTTATCAAATTAAAAATTAAAAGTATTTGCTTCTATCGAAAAGATTTCTTAGCATATTGGTATGGAAACTTAAGTAGCTAAAAAAGGTTGGATTTCAGTTTATAGCCAAAAGTAAAAAATCTCTAGAAGGGAAAATCGTTATTACATATATATGAGCGATCGCACCTTAGAGAACGGCTAGCAAACAAGATATTTGATTTGGCGCACTTTTACATTTTCTAAGTTTTTACTTACTAAATCTTTTACAAATTTTCAACTCCTGAGAGTGGGGTTAATTTGACTCGGCTATTTGGTGTAATTAACAAACCAAGCTATCAAATAAACTGAGTGAAAAATGTTGAGATTTATAAAAAAGCAGACTCTGCAACTAAATAATACTGACTGGTGTACTTCGGTTTAATTAAGGATAACTGTATGAAAATTCCAAACTTGATAAATTCTGCACATCTTGTTGCTTGGATTAATTCTATGCCTAAAATCACTAGTGTTCATACAGCCAATAATCAAAAATCTGGCGCATCAATGAACACGTTCGTAAACTCTGACGTTTTATCTACCTCTTCCAAGAATGTAAATTCTCTCAAATCATTTGATACTGCTTTTATTGCATATCAAATGATGGGACTGAGTAATTTTGATTAAAGAATATTTCGGAAGATAGGAACTGAATGTCAAGATCCTAAGATTACTAAAAAATAGGATTTTGTGACTAAATAAACTAATAAATCTAGTTCAATTGAGGAAAGAATTATGAAACTAACAAATTTGATAAATTCTGCATTTGTCGTTGCCTGTATTGCTTTTGTACCTGGAATCGTTGACGCTCAAACAGTTAATAATAGTGGCAGGCAAATAAACACAGATTCGCAAAATATCAGGTATCTTCAACCTTTCAATATTGCTTTTCTAGCTTATCAAGGTGCTTTCAGAGAACAGGGTATTCCCAGTGCCGGTACTTTGTTATCTGAATTCCAAATAGGAAACCTGACAGCAAAAGATATAGTGCAAGCTGCTATCAAGGCTAATAAGTTACCAACGCAAGTTTTGAACGATCGAGGTTATGTTAATGCGGTCGAATCGCAGGTGACATCAATGATCAATGGTAATGATATAGGTAGCTAAAGATGAGCAGGGGGCAGGGGAGCAGGGGCAATACTTGTCGGTTAAAGGGAAAAGGGGAAGGGGAAAAGGGAAAGAAAAAACCTTTACCCTTTAACCTTTTCCCCAAATCCAATTCCAATTTAAAAATGCTTAACCGAGCAGTATTGGGAGCAGGGGGACAAGGGGGAATTATTGAACAAGCTTTTCTCTCCGTTGTCTGCCCTCTCTTTGTTGTCTCCCTTGTCTCTTTTTAATGCGCCCTGCCTCTTGTGAAATCAAACTCACCTATCCCTAGTTACTTATTGGATTGGGCATGAATCACTGCGCTGGCAATTTTGGATGTGTAGTTGAGTACTTTCCTACAATTCCAGAAATCTCAGGATTGTAAAGTCTCAAATAATTCCAGTAGTTGCCAAATACTTGACGCACATAATTTTTGGTTTCATCAAAGGGAATTTGTTCAACAAACTCATCTGGGTCTTGTGTAGTTAGAGTTTGCAGCCATTTGGAGACATTACCAGGCCCGGCATTGTAACTGGCGATCGCTAACAACGAGTTATTGTTATATTGCTGATGGGTATGATCCAAGTACCATGTACCCAGCATGATGTTATCGTTGGGATTTTCGAGGTTTATTGTTTTGAAATCCACTTTGATTTGTGGGGCGATCCATTTAGCTGTACTCGGCAACAACTGCATTAAGCCAGTAGCATCAGCGACGGATTTGATTTTTGGCTCAAACCTTGACTCTTGACGCATCAAAGCAGTTACTAGCAGGGGATTGAGTTTACGCTCAATAGACCATTTTTCAGTTTCTCGGAGATAGGGAAATGGATAACGCGCTTGCCAATAGGCGATCTGTTTGCTCAGAGTTTGATATTGGGCAAGTTCTGCTGGTGTTTCCCGGTCTTCCAACTTAGAGATTTTGTCAATTCCAATGAGATTTTCTCCCCTTGCCTGCCGCATCAACCCTTCAGTAAATTGCTCTGCTACCGTTGGCTGAATTTTATTCTGAAATTCCGTTTCCCATTGCAACCAGGCATCGCGGTCTTGACCCAGCAAATACAATTCTTTGAAAGTCTCAGAACCAGCTGGTGGTAATGAACGCTGGGGTGCGACTACTTCGGGGTTCATGACGCGCACATTGTCGAAGTTGCCGACATTTAGCCCCCGCATATTCGCTGCTCGCCAAGCATAGTAAGAGTAGGGAAACTGACTAATTACATAGTCATAAGCAGTTTGAGATTCCTGCTGTTTTCCTAGCGAAGCTGCCCATTTACCTACCCAAAAGCCTGCTCTCGGAGCCAAAATACTGTTGGGATTGTTAGTAACAATTGGTTCTGCCCATTGCCAAGCACCGACGTAATCTTTGGCTTTGGCTTTATCTTGGGCGATTTTCCAGCGATACTCTGCGGCTTCATCAGAATTGCCATATTTGGCTATGAGTAATTGCCACGCCGCGCTAGCTGACTTTTGATCCTTGAGGGTTTCGAGAGTTTTGGCTTTTTGTACTAGTGCAGTACCAGCTTGTTTAGGAAATTTACTAATTACCTGTTCAAGATAGGGTAAGCCGTCTTTACCTGTTTTTGCTGTTTCTGCTAACCGTAGTAGTGCAGTCCCAGCTTCCTCGGTATTGGGAAATTGCTGTACCAATTGTTTATAAGTGGCGATCGCTATTTCTTTGTCTTTGCCTCCAATCTGTAACCCTCGTGCAGTCCGGTAGAGGTTGCGCGATGTTTTGGGTGCTTTGGCATAAGCATTCGCCGCTTTCAAGAATTGGCTATTTTCCCAATAGCTTGTACCAATGAGTTCCCAATCTTCGGGTTTGAGGGTCGTCTGTTTGACTAACTGATCTAAAACGCCTACTATGCCTGGTTGATCGTAAGCATAAGTAGCCAAAATCAATTGTAATTTTGGCTGATTGGGGTTTTCTTGCAAGCGTTTACGAATAATTTCCCAAGTTAGAGGATTGGAAGGAAATTGAGCGATCGCTATTTCTTGTTGCTTTGGTTGGGCAATCAGATATAGTGCTTTCACTGAAGCCGCTTCTTTGGGATACTGTTTCAGCACACTTTGCCTGAGATCCGAAGCTTTACCATCTTCGCCCAGCATATCCTCTGCCTGCGCCTGTTTCAGCAAAATATAGGGTGCGAGGATGGGATAGTCTTTATCTAATCCTTGGAGTAAAGCCAGGGCTTTTTGGGCTTGGGTTCTTTCAATGTAATCACTCGCCAAAAGATAACGAGCGCGATTTCGGTCTGGCGATCGCGACTGCCCTGCGATTTCTGCTAGTTTTGCCGCCCGTTCTGGCAGAGATTGTGATATCAGTGGCAAGACGGCTGATTGGGCAATGCTCGCATCAGATGTTTGCTCTGCCTGATTCTTACCCAGTTTGAGCCATTGCCCAACGGTTTTACCAATCTCAGGTGCTGATACCATTGCCCCAGCTAAAAAGGCAAACAGTGCCGCACCCGCAATTATGGAAATTTGCTTTTTCTGTAGTTTCTTCAGCATGAATACCCGCTGAAAAGTTCCGATGAATTTCCTGAAACTTTAACACTCCTAACCATCAGTATTACCAAATTTTTAATTTTAGATTTTTAATTTTATGTACAAAAATACTAATTTTCAATCCTATGGTTGGTAGTACTGAGTTGATATCGCTTATTAAGTAATATTGCATCTATCTTTAGGATTATTTTTCAGCAGGGCGATCGCACTTGCTCTTGTAGGATGCGTTAGCGCCAGCGTAACGCATTACCCAAAACCTTGAACTCACCGATCCCAAACCTCTAATAAGGGCATCAATTCCTCCTTCATTCCCCAATCAACCGGATAAATACCCTGTGTTACATATCGGTGAAAACTTGAAAACTTCCAATCCATTACTTGCTGACACAACCCATGTTTTACTGGATTGTAATGGATATAATCACAATGCCGAGCAAAATCAGCATCATCTCGAATCCAATGTTCCCAAAATCGTCGCTGCCAAAGATTGCTTTCTCTGCGTTTATGCCGTGACTCACTCCGGTTTGCCTCCAACTTTAGGCCAGATGCTCCTTGCTTGGTGACATCGCTTTTAATCAATCGCCAACGAGTTGCATAATCACTATCATTGGGTGGTAAAGTCCAGATGCAGTGGATGTGGTCAGGTAACAACACAATGGCATCGATCGCAAACGGATATTTTTCACGAACCTTGAGAAATGCCGAGCGCAGCAAAGGACGAGCAATATCCGTACAAAGCCACGGTTGTCTTTCATGTGTTACCTGGGTAAAGAAGTAAGTGCCGCCCTCAATCCTTCTTCTGCGGTAGTTGGTCATTGAATGATGCCATTCGGATTTGTTGATTAGTTTGCCCAAATCCAGCTGATAATCTTTAATTCAGCACGTTGATTACATAGGGGATGCGTTACGCTAGCGCTAACGCATCCTACAAGAGCAAGCGATCGCACTCAGCACAAGTAATTTTCAACCATCCGCTACAAGGTGGTTGTTATGCCGCGTAGTTAACCAGGACTTACGCAACTGTCACAAGCAATGGCGCGGTGTAGCCGCGCCGTGCGCCAAACAACTAGGCAATAAACATGGGAACATTCGGACGTTTTAGTTGCTGAACTA
>NZ_JACJSF010000185.1 GCF_014698035.1 Desmonostoc muscorum FACHB-395 | reverse complement strand
GGGATTGTGTTGGCGCGAGATAAGGATGAGATTTTGGTTGAGTATGCGACGGGTGGTATTTCTAATCAGCTTTTTGTGTCGAGATATCAACTTTATTTGCCAGATCCGGAGGTTTTAAAGCAGGAGTTAAGGCGGCTTTTGGAGGTAAATGATGGGTGATGTTCACTGCCCCCTCTCAAGAGATGTCGTCAAACTATCAATTCCCGACTTTTTACAACTTACCCCAATCAAAATTAAGGTAGCGTCGAGCATTCAGCTTGGTGTATTTTTCAGTGTGTTTGATATCAAGATGCTCTAAAAAAGCTTGAATTTTCCTACAGTAAACTCTAGGCACAGAAAATTTGGAGAAATAAGCGCACTGTGCAGTAGTCAAGGAAATGGGTGTAGTTCAAGGGTAAGTTTAATTACTAATTGTTCAAAATTAATTTTCTCAAAAAAATCAAAATTGTTCCTATTAAAAAACCAGCTATCCCTCCAAACCAAGGTATTGGAAAGGCTATAACTTCTTTAAGAAAAGATCCTAATAAAGAATCTTCTTCTACAGCCATGATTACTCCAATATACTTACTGCCAATCACAAGAGTTACGAGGATGACGAAAATAACTAAAGATTTGACAAAAGACAAAAATTTTAAAACATCAGTAGGGTTATTACGAAGTCTTGTTGACATTTCAAAAATTATACCAAAATACTACAAAGCCAAGTAAAAGTATACCCACAGAATCGGATATAACAATTGCTATTATTTTAGGTTCCATTATTCTAGGGTGGGCATTATTTTTTTTCCACCCAAAACGCCTCCAAATCTCTGTATGAAATATAATACATACAAAAACTATTGCTAAAATTAAAAAAAGAGATGCAGAGATTTTTACGGAGATATCTGGCGTAATAATTTTAGTTGATAGAACTAAATCTGACAGTTTCGCAATAAAAATAACCAAAGAATTTATGCAAAGTTCAATACCTATTGCGAAATCCTCTCTCTTCAATATGTCTGAATCTTGTGTAGAGCGTGAAAAAGCTTTTACGTATATAGTAAATAGAACTGTAAAACAAGTCAGTGTAAAGTCCTTAAAGAACGGACTTTTGATTATTTCTAGGGTAGTTATACTCAAAGTGTTTGATTCGATAAGTATTTTTTAACATTAGTTGCTAGTTAGTACCCTTGAAGTTTATAAAAATGATACAAAACGCCCACTTTTGCATATTACGAAGCACAAAAAATTAAAACCTTTTTCTTAAAAAGAGGCGCTTTTTTATAACTAGCAATTAATACTTTTATGAATATCTTATAATCAAGAGAAAAACAGTGTAAGAATTAACAATCCAAATCAAGACAAGTAGAAAGGCGGAAATAAACAGAACTATGTAAGAAAAAGTAAAGTTCACTAAACCCTCTTCCTTCGCCCAACTGCTAACTTTGACCCAACTGAACTAGAAGCCTTTAAAGCAGAACTGGATCAGCCAACGATAAAACCTGCCTTTGAATATTGCCAAATAGCGACATTATTAAAATAAGCAGATATTGAAATCTCACAAATCATCCCAATCGAAATTCAGGAAGCGTCGAGCATTTAGCTTGGTATATTTTTCAGTGTGTTTGATATCGCGGTGTCCCAAAAAGTCTTGGATTTCCCTAGTGTTGTAACCCTGATTCACCAGATAGTAGCCGCAGGCATGGCGCATCATGTGACAGTGAACTTTGATATCAAGCCCCGCCTGCGCTGCTAGTCGCCCAATCAGCTTTCGCACCGCATCAGTGGACATCACCTCACCACGCTCGGAAACGAAAATATATTTGCTATCGGGCAACATCTCTCTGAGTTGTTTGAGCAATTCCAGTTCATCATCTCTCAAGGGATGCACCCCTGAGTCACTGCCCTTTTCCCTGGTGATGAAAATCTGACGTTCGGCCCACATCAGGGCATCCCAGCGCAAACCGCACTTAGCCCCTACAGCTTCCCCCACCCGCAAGCCGTGGCGAAACATGAGCAACATCAGTGTATAATCACGGTGAGCATAACGAGCTTTGCGTTCTAGTGCAGCATCGAGTAGAGATCGCACTTCACTTGGTGTAAGGTATTCTCTAGACCTATAATGCTTGTTAGGTAGACGAGTTGGGGGTGGCAACCTCATTTATTCTTGATGGTAGTGTCCGGTTTAGGCGTTTTATTATGGACAGTCTACTACGCCACGATCCCTATTCCGACGTTGAGAGTCGCGCCACTCAAGAGTTATTGCGAACTGTTATCAATTGCTAAATACGTCCATCTTGGCGCAATGCCAAATAGAGTTTAGTTTGCACTTTGTGTTAGCTGACGCTATATCTGCCTCAACCGCCACGGGTTTACCCCAAAGCGGTTAAGTTTTGAAACAAGTGGCAAACGATGCAACGGATTTTTTTACTGTGCGTTCGCACTTAAATCGGTGCAATGTTAAAAGATGTCTGCACGTCCTAGCATTCAACAACAGCCAAAAGCTTTTGGCTGTTGTTGAATTTGGTTGGCTCGTTTTGGGGTAAAAATTGATTGCCTGTGGTTCGGGAAATATCGGTCATTTCCGGAAAAACCTCTCATTCGTTTGAAGCAAAGAAGAAGCAGTTGGACAGATCGTTTTTGAGGAGTCCTTAATACTTACTTATAGGCTATAGGTAGTATCTGACCAGAAAACGTAGGGTAAGCGCATTTAATTTTGTGAACAGCTTACTCAAACCGAATAAAACAACATTATTTATCAGGAACATTCTCATGCCATTAAGTAACAGGGCTATTTCATCTCCATCTGATAATGAAAATAATATGGGTATAGCGGCTGTATTAAAGCATATACTTGTAATTTTCAGCTTGTTATATTTAGTCTGTATTCCGTTCGGAAAGCTAGGAGGAAAACGATTTACCCCCGTAGATATGGGAGTTCTAATGATAGTTTTAATCGTGAATTCAGAGGTCAAATTCAAAGACATAGTTGAAAGGATTTCATCCGCAAAAGTGACTCCCACCTCTGTTGAGTTCACTCTCCAAGAGAAAATCGACAAACTTTCTGAAAAAGTTGATATTCAAGCTAAAAAACAAGTAGATCAAGATAAGGCAGATGCCGAAGCAAAAAGCTTGGTTGATATTCAACTGAGTGAGACTGGTCATAAAAAGGTAACGCTAAGTGAGTTACGTGAAAAGATTCATAGTGCATCGTCTTCAGCAACAGAAACTATCTATAAAATGGCTAAAGATGCGCGTCGCAATGGCTCTAACCAAAAGGGAATCATCGAGAGAACAATTCCAATTTTTCAGGCATTGATCGACTCGGAATACGAAAATGATACCTACCGCTTCTACGCCCAGCTTGGCTATGCACTGAAAGATAAAGAAAATCCTGATTGGAAAGAAGCAAAAAATAAATTAGATAGCGCAATTTCATTGTGGAAACAAAAGCATCCTACTGATGATTTTCCCTCGCTTTACTGCTTTAATTGGCTGTTCTGTGCAGCAAACTTGAAAGACAAGCTTGAACTTGAGCAAGAAGAAATTAATAAAAGAATCGAGGCCGCAACGACCTGTAATAGTTTATACGCAGTGATTAAAGACGAAAAGCATAAAAACATTATGGATTGGATGTGTGAAAATTACAGAGGAGACATATCAACCCTTACCCCTAAATTTAGTAATTTGAGCGGATATTGTCGGAAAGACTCCGATGAGCAGAAAAAGCTACTTTCCCATGTATAAGACTGGACAGAAGCAAGAAGGAATTTCTGAATGTAATGGGATTAAGGGAGCAAATGGTTTCACAGCTATTGGTCTGTTTCTACGTCAACCGCTTGGGACTTTTTGGGGTTCAGTTAGGTCGAGGGGGAGATAATACTCCCCCTCGACCTAACTGAACCTCTATAACCACATCACCTAACTTCTTGGAAAAGAATGGAATTCACATCATTCGGCTCAACCAAGCCTCTTCCTGGCATCAATTTCACACTCAAATTGTGACCACTAATATTTAAAACATAAATATTTGCTTCTGAGTCAAAAAGCTTCCATGTCCCCGTGTGACCATCAGAAATTTTAAAAGTTCCATCAGGATAGAACTTTGCAACACCGCACTCATAAACGTTTTGGATGCATGACATAATTTGGTAAGTCTTCACTATCTGGTCTTGCTGCCCAGATGCTGTATTGCTGTCATATTGAACAGTGCCTAGAAGTTGCACTTCATAGTTACCTCCAGTTCTAACTAAACCTTGAGGGGGTGGCTGAATACGCATAATCACTTTAGTTTTTTGCTTTAAATCACCAGGGAAAGTTAATTGTGCAGTTGTACCCTTTGAAGTTAAATCCCTATGAATTTTCCAAGTTTGTCTTTCGTCATATAAATCAATTCCAATTGTGGCTGTATTAGCGTTACCTAACAACCCCATAGATGTGAACTTGATGTGAACATCCACTTTTCCTGGGCCGGCTAGAAAGTAGTAGAAATGGGGGCCAACAAAACTGTCTGCTACACTGGAATTGACTCCAGAATGTAATGGTGCTGGCTTATCTGGACTGAGCGATTGTGCAGTCACTGGGCTGACAAAAGTTGTGAGGATGAATAGTGTACTCACCGCTGTACCAAGCTGGTAAGTATGTTGTAAAATCTTTCGGATTTTACTGTTTGTCATTAGCGTCCTCCTGAAATTCATTTCATTCCTAAGACTACGAGCTTGTCGGAGCCAATTTCGTAACTTTTTAAGAATTAAGCAACTCGGTTGTCATCAACCAAACTATGTTAAAAAACGTAAAGAGAACTGAAACTCTTGCTAATGACGAAGGACGAACGTAAGCGCTGATCTGTCAAGAAGACCGCCTAACCGCCCCAAACCTCCATCTTGCGTAGACAATGCACTGAGTATTTAATCATGCTTACCAGTGACCGTGGCTGTAACCCTGATTCGGTCGTAAGAATATAAGTAATTTTTATTGGCTGCAACGGCTAGGAGCTAACAGAGGCAGGGAACCACGGTTGAAGAAAGTTGGGGAGAGGCTCTACAAACAGGTCAGGAACATGGGGTTTTTGGGATAAACCCTCGAAAAGGGGGATTATGAAAAGTGAGTTTTAACGCTATCACCCTATAACTCTTGCCAGATAAGATTCTTGGCTAAACCCTGTCTCAGAAAGTGTACTTTTTGAGACAAGTCTGAATTATGTCTCAAAACATGTCTCAAAATGCCATTCTTAGATCGTCTAAGAAATAGTGATAATCTTCACCCTGACTAGCTTTCACCGTTCGCGTACTAATCAAAAGAGTGAAGTACCATTCAACAACAAATTCTAGAATCCCCCTTTTCGGGGGTTAATGCAAAAAACCCCATTTTGTAAAACTCAATTAATCATCTATCAAACGTAAAAAAATTACCAACAAATAGTTATTCCTTCAGCAAGATAGCTAAAGTTTTTAGATTACTCAGAATTAAGATAATTTTTTGAAAAGAGGAAATTCGGATGAAAGGTGTAGTGTCTACTGCTATGGCAGCAATTTTCAGTGCTGCCATAGGTGGAGCATTTTTTGGCGAAGCTCAAGCTCAAGCTGCTGAACAACAAGACAATTTGATAACACAGGTTGGTACTTCCAATAACCGCCAAAATGTCAAGAAGAATTTGGTAGCGCAAAATCCTGTATATAGCCAGGGTCGCAGAGCAGGTCGCAGAGCAGGTCGCAGAGCAGGTCGTCGATACGATAGAAGGCACTAATAGAAAATATGTTTGTCCTTGCAACTCTACTTCAAAAAACTGCTCTCTTGAAGTAACTGCCCAGCTAGTTGTAGCGACCTGCAATTATAAATCACCCAACCTGCAATCATCGTTGTTTTCAGCCAGAATTATTTGCAACTATAATTTCATTTGAACCTTAATCCTGGTTTGAAAATACCTTGATTGCAGGTTTGAGCGATTAGTATTGCAGGTCGTTACACTTACAAGCAGATTAAGTCACTCTGGAAACAGTTAAAGCACAGCAAAAAAGCATTTTCGTTTGGTAACGAGCCACCCGCATCCCCCTGAAGTTATTCTAATTCCGGGCGGCATCAAGAGAAACTCATGAAGGCTGAAGGATACCACAATATTTTCAATTAAAATCCTTCAAGTACTGTTAATAAATTGCTAATTTCTCCAAAAGGGAGCAGATTCTTTTTGGCGCTTAAGTTTGTAAATTCTCACAGGTAAATCGTCATTACTCCATCCTGGTTCAATCTCTTCTGCATCAATGAGCGTTCGTAAGGCTTT